>NZ_JBIYDP010000005.1:0-207580 GCF_044908765.1 Bacillus sp. RC251
CTTGAGGCGCTCTTTGCCTCTCGGGAAGAAGCGAAGCCGCCGAACATTCTAGCCACTGTAGCTGGATTCCAACAAAAAGCGAAAGTGGCTCGCTCTCAAGCCACCAATAAAAAAGAAAAAGCCCCGCTTTTCATCAAAGCGAAGCCCTCCTTTTCTTACTTACGCTTTTTCTTTTTCTTCTTGAATCCTGGTACATTTTCGAAGAATGCTTTTTTCTTCTTGCCGTTACCATCTTTTTTTCCTGGCTGACTAGCAGATGAGGATGCAGATGAGGACGCAGACGCTGATCCTCTTCCTTTTCCTTTGCCACCACGGTCGGATTTTCTACCTGTACCACGTTCTCCGCCGCGCTCATCACTACGCTCGCTACGTCCACCGCGTTTCTTTCTGCCTGTTCTTGGCTGTTCGATAACGACTGGGCGATCTTTAAACTTACGACGAGGCGTACCTTTCATGCCAACGATTTCAAAGTCGATTGCACGCTCGTCTTTGTTTACGTTAATAACGCGAATTGTGATTTCGTCTCCGATGCGGAATACGTTACCTGTACGTTCTCCGATCATTGCGAAATGTTTCTCGTCATAACGGTAGTAATCATCCGTTAAGTAGCTAACGTGTACAAGACCTTCAATCGTATTTGGAAGCTCTACGAATAAACCGAAGTTTGTTACAGAGCTAATCATACCGTCATACTCTTCGCCAATCTTATCAACCATATACTCTGCTTTTTTCATTTCGTCTGTTTCACGTTCTGCTTCAACAGCACGACGTTCCATATTAGAAGAATGCTCTGCAATTTCAGGTAAGTTTTCACGCCATTTTGCTTGTGTTTCGTTATCGACTTTACCGTTAATGATGTATTCACGAATTAATCTATGAACGATTGTATCTGGGTAACGACGAATTGGTGATGTGAAATGTGTGTAGAACTCAGTTGATAAACCGAAATGTCCTAAGCTATCCGCATCGTAACGCGCTTGCTTCATTGAACGAAGCATTACTGTTGAAATAACTACTTCTTCCGGCTGTCCTTGAACCATTTCAAGAATTTGTTGCAGCGCACGAGGATGTATTTCATTCGCACGTCCTTTTACTGCATATCCGAAGTTTGTTACAAACTCGAAGAAACGTTCCAGCTTATCTTCTTTCGGATCTTCATGGACACGGTACATGAATGGTACGTTCATCCAGTGGAAATGCTCTGCTACTGTTTCGTTCGCAACAAGCATAAATTCTTCAATTAGCTTCTCTGATACAGAACGATCACGCATGACAACATCTGTCGGTTTACCTTCTTCATCTACTAATACTTTCGCTTCTTTAAAGTCAAAGTCGATTGCACCGCGGCGCATACGTTTTTCACGTAAAATCTGTGCCAATTGACCCATCTCTTTAAACATCGGTACGAGCGGCTCATAGCGTTTGATTAACTCTTCGTCCTCATCTTCTAAAATGCTTCTTACGTCAGCATACGTCATACGCTCTGTCGTTTTAATCACACTTTGGAAAATCTCATGCTTTACAACATCACCTAAGTTGTTAATTTCCATTTCACAAGATAACGTCAAACGGTCTACTTTCGGGTTTAACGAACAAATACCGTTAGATAGACGATGCGGAATCATCGGAATTACACGGTCAACAAGATATACACTCGTTGCTCTTTCCGCTGCTTCTACATCAATTGGAGAACCTTCTTGAACGTAATGACTTACATCCGCAATATGAACGCCAAGCTTGTAGTTACCATTCTCGAGCTTCGTTACTGTAACAGCGTCATCTAAATCTTTCGCGTCTGCACCGTCAATCGTTACGATCATTTGGTCACGCAGGTCACGGCGATCTTTTAAATCTTCTTCTGAAATCGTTTCTGGTACACTGTTTGCATGCTCCATCACTTCTTCAGGGAATGCTAAAGGTAGATGATGTTTATGGATAACTGATAAAATATCTACTCCTGGATCATTTTTATGACCTAGAATTTGAATAACTTCACCTTCTGCACTTAAACGATTCTCTGGATAGCTCGTAATTTTCACAACTACTTTATGGCCTTCTACAGCACCCATTGATGCACTTTTCAAGATAAAGATATCACTCGTCCAGCGCTTATTGTCAGGTACAACAAATCCAAAGTTTTTCGATTCTGTATATGTACCAACTAGTTCTTTCGTGCCGCGCTCTAAAATACGTACAATTGAACCTTCTTGGCGTGATCCACTTGATTGTGCGCTAACACGCGCTAATACTGTATCGCCATGAAGTGCACCGTTTAACTCTGTAGGTGGGATGAAAAGATCATCGTCTCCGGTTTTCTTCTCTTCTGGTACAACGAATGCAAAGCCACGTGCATGTCCAATTAATTTACCGCGTACTAAATTCATCTTTTCAGGAAGACCGTAACGGTTACTACGTGTGCGAATAACAAGTCCCTTCTCTTCCATCGTTACAAGTGCCTTTACAAAATCTTTAAAGCCCTCAGAACCTTCAATTCCAAATGCCTCTTCTAACTCTTGTATCGTTAGCGGTTTATACGCTTCTTCTCTCATAAATAATAACAACTTATCAATATTTTCTTGTATGATTTCTTCCAAGCAGAAATACCTCCTTTAAACCCTTATATTATTTAGTGTATCCGAAAGACCGGGGATGTATAAAGCGAAACTTTAATACTCCCCTAATGATTTTTACAGTTTTCACAAAAAATTCCTTATGAAAAAAAGAGGCAACTAGATCTTACCAATCTAGTTGCTCCAAGAAGTTATATACATCCTCATGTAGCTCGTCACGCTCTTTATCAAGTGTAATGACATGCGTAGAGTCTTCATACCATTTAATGTCTTTTAACGTAGATTCTACACCGTTATAAATAATGTTAGCACTATCTGTATTAATCATTTCATCATGACGCGCTTGTACAACAAATGTTGGGGCATAAATCATATCCACATTGTTACGTACGTCAGCAATTAATTGTTGTAATGCTTTTAATGTATTCATCGGTGTCTTTTGGAATTCCAACATTTCTTGTTCAATTTGCTCTGGTGATTTTTGCTCACGTTTTTTATATTCGCGGGCATATGCCAATATACCTTGGTACATCGTTTCTTCACTCTTAATATACATTGGTGCACACATTGGCACTACACCTAAAACCGGTACTGTATAACCTAATTTTAAAGAAAATACGCCGCCAAGTGATAATCCAGCAACAGCAATTTTCTCAAAGCCTTTATCTTTTAAAAGCTGATATGCTTCCATTACGTCTTGCCACCAATCTTCAGGACCTGTATGAACAAGCTCTTCTGGTGGTACACCGTGCCCTTTAAAAATTGGCGCATGACAAGTATAGCCTTTCTTCTCTAAGAAACGCCCTAACATACGTACATCAGCTGAGTTTCCTGTGAAACCATGTAGTAATAAAACAGCGCGGTCTCCACCCTCAAATGTAAATGGTTTCGGAGATGCTAATTTCATCATGTACTTCTCCTCTTTCTCTTCTGTAATCTAGTCGTATTCTTTCTATATCTAGTGTACCATATTTATATTTCTATAATCTAATTAGAAACATCTTTCAAATGGCAAAATAAAAAAAAGAAGAACCATTAGTACATCTTACTAACGCTTCTTCTTTCAATTCTATAAATTGAAGTACGTAACACCAATTGTTAATACAAAGAACAATACAGCTAAAACAATTGTAATACGGTTTAATACCGCTTCAATTCCACGTGCTTTTTGCTTACCAAATAATTGCTCTGCACCGCCTGAAATTGCACCTGAAAGGCCTGAGCTATTACTAGACTGCATAAGTACCATAACAATCATTAAAATCGATACAATAATAAGTAAAACGGATAATAACGTATGCACTTGGCGTACCTCCTACAAAGATTCAGTTATTTTAACTGTAGCATAAATTCTATAGAAAAGCGAGAGCTATAGGGTTGCTCTCGCTTTTCTTCTATTACATAAACATCATTGCAAATAACGGCCCGAGCAAACATGTCAAAATTGCTGTTAATGTCATTGTTACCGATCCAATAACACCTTCATGTTCATTATTTTTCATCGCTCTCATTACACCCATAATATGAGAAGCACATCCAAATCCGATACCTTTACCAACTGAGTTTGTAACACGGCTCCATTTTAATAAAAGTGGGCCGGTAATCGTTCCAGTAATACCTGCGATAACAACGAAAGCTGCTGTTAATGACGGTACACCACCAACTTGCTCTGAAACACTCATCGCAACTGGCATTGTCACCGATTTTGGTAAAGAAGATAAAATTAAGCTTTTATCTGTTCCCATAAGTGATGCAATGGCAAAATCACTTGCGATTGCAACTGTTGTCCCTACTAATACGCCACCAGCAATCGGTACAACATATTTTTGTAGAACGTGACGTTGTTTATAAAGAGGAATTGCAAATGCTACAACACCGGGTCCGAGCAGTTTTGCAATCCAGCCACCACCGCTTTCCATATAATGTTGATATGGTATATCAAGCATGATAAATAAGAAAGCCATTAACCCTGTTGCTACAAGCATTGGAATGGTGAATGGTGTTGGAAATAATTTATAGATTTTTTTAGATAATTGGTATAATAGCACCGTAAAAAGAACCCAACCGATTCCGATTAATATTTGGCTCATCGCGACTCTCTTTCCTTTCTATTCGCAAGATATTGTCCTGTATGTCCTGCGACAATAATAATTAAAAATGTACTCGCTACAATTGTAATGAAAAGAGAAATTCCTTTACTCATAAAAAAAGCACCGTAATTCATTAGGCCAAGCGTTGGCGGAATTAATAAAAACGGCATAATAGCAACGAGTGTTTCTGCTCCTAAATCGAACCATTTCACTGGAAGGACTTTTAGGCTAAGTAAAACAAGTAAGAGGAACATTCCAATCAAACTTCCTGGAATCGGAATATTTAACACTTCTTGTACCCAATTTCCAACCATATAAAAAACGTAAAGAGCTGCAATTTGGACAAGAATCTTTGTAAATTTCATGTTCATCATCCCTCATGTTTATACGATCTTCTCTTAATATCTTTATCATAGTATAAATTGTAAAAAGCTGCAATTTATCAACTTGACAGCAAAAACAGCTTATGTTAGACGCTTACAACCTTGATATGACTGGATTTCCACATAGAAATTAAGTCAAAAACCTTGACCTAATATAAAAAGTTTTTATTTTCTGAATTTATAACGTTGTTATTTCAATAAAATAATCTTTTTATCCTTAAGCTTACATATATATAAAGTGAAACTTTCATTAGTGGTGGTTTTCTTCATCCCCACAATCGGACTTTTACGGGATAAACAAGATAGGTGGTGAACATATGCCAAAAAAAGTTCTTATTTTTTGTGATCCTGGCATTGATGATACGATGGCTCTCCTCTTAGCATTCTTTATTGATGAAATAGAAATCGTCGGCATCGTTGCTGATTACGGCAATGTTCCAAAAGAAATGGCCGTACAAAACGCTCATTTTCTTAAGAACGAAGCAAAGGATAGAAATATCAAGATATTTGGTGGATCAGAACGCCCACTTACTGGCGCCCCTCCTACTTTCTTTACGGAAGTACACGGGAAACAGGGGCTCGGGCCAATTATTCCCAAGGGACATGTGACTAACGGAGAAATGGAGAATTTTTTCGAAGTTATTCCTCTTATTGAACAGTATAAAGATGAATTAATCATTGTTAGTTTAGGCAGACTTACCTCCCTAGCAATTTTATTCATCTTATGTAAACAGCTCATGAAGCAAGTTAAATCTTACTACGTAATGGGCGGTGCCTTTTTACATCCTGGTAATGTTACCCCTATTTCCGAAGCAAACTTTTATGGCGATCCTACTGCTGCTAATATAGTCCTTCAATCCTCACCTAACATGTACATCTATCCATTAAACGTCACTCAGTATTCCATCATTACACCAGAAATGGCTGAATACATTGAAGCAAAAGGAAAAGCTCCACTCGTCAAACCGTTATTCAATCATTATTACTACGGATATTATAAAGACGCCTTACCGCATTTAAAGGGGAGCCCCTTCCATGACACAATGCCAATACTCGCTTTACTTGATAACTCTATGTTTACATATCACAAGTCACCTATCGTTGTCATGACAGAATCTTATGCACAAGGAACAAGCATAGGGGAATTTCGTTCTTTAGGAGAATCTAAGCCATTTATTGATTGGCCGAGTCATCAAATCGCAATTGATTTTGATTATAACCGCTTCTTTAAACATTTCATGTCACTTATGACGGGTGAGCAATTTTAACATAAAGTGAAACTTTAATCAGTGGGGGTTTTACTGTCCGTTAACGCGGGATAAAAAAAACAGACCGTGATTTCTCACGGTCTGTCGTTATTTTCTACAATTATCGTTTGATGTTGTAGAAAGATTTGATACCATCGTAAACAGCGATTTCGCCTAGTTCGTCTTCGATGCGTAATAATTGGTTGTACTTAGCAATACGGTCAGTACGGCTCATAGAACCAGTTTTGATTTGGCCAGCGTTAGTTGCAACTGCGATGTCAGCGATTGTAGCATCTTCAGTTTCACCAGAACGGTGAGATACAACTGCTGTGTAACCAGCACGTTTAGCCATTTCGATAGCTTCGAAAGTCTCAGTTAAAGTACCGATTTGGTTAACTTTAATTAAGATTGAGTTAGAGATACCTTTTTCGATACCTTCAGCAAGTTTTTGAGTGTTAGTTACGAATAAGTCGTCACCAACTAATTGTACTTTATCACCGATACGCTCAGTTAATAATTTGTGACCATCCCAGTCGTTTTCGTCTAAACCATCTTCGATAGAGATGATTGGGAAGTCTTTGCAAAGCTCTTCGTAGAAATCAACCATTTCTGCAGAAGTTAAGCCAGTACGGCCTTCGCCCGCAAGGTCATATTTACCAGTTTCTTTGTTGTAGAACTCAGAAGAAGCAACGTC
This sequence comes from Bacillus sp. RC251, assembly GCF_044908765.1. Classification (NCBI taxonomy): domain Bacteria; kingdom Bacillati; phylum Bacillota; class Bacilli; order Caryophanales; family Bacillaceae; genus Bacillus; species Bacillus sp. RC251. Next base: position 6,985 of record NZ_JBIYDP010000005.1, read on the forward strand.
CATTCCTAAGAATACGTTCTCGCCAGCTTTGTAACCAGCTTTTTCGATAGCTTCGATGATTACTTCTAATGCTTCACGGTTAGAACCAAGGTTTGGAGCGAATCCACCTTCGTCACCTACTGCAGTGTTAAGACCTTTGTCATGTAATACAGCTTTAAGTGCATGGAATACTTCAGCACCCATACGGATTGATTCTTTGAATGTTGGAGCACCAACTGGTAAGATCATGAACTCTTGGAAGTCTACGTTGTTATCAGCGTGAGAACCACCGTTGATGATGTTCATCATTGGAGTTGGTAATTGTTTTGCATTGAATCCACCAAGGTAACGGTATAATGGAAGACCTACGAAGTCAGCTGCTGCGTGAGCTACTGCCATAGATACACCAAGGATAGCGTTAGCGCCTAGTTTACCTTTGTTTGGAGTGCCATCTAATTCGATCATAGCACGGTCGATACCAGCTTGGTCAGTTACGTCGAAACCAACGATTTCTGGAGCGATTGCTTCGTTAACGTTGTTTACTGCATTTAGAACACCTTTACCAAGGTAACGAGATTTGTCACCGTCACGTAATTCTACTGCTTCGTGCTCACCAGTAGATGCACCACTTGGTACGATAGCGCGTCCGAAAGCGCCGCTTTCTGTGTAAACTTCTACTTCTACAGTTGGGTTACCACGAGAGTCAAGGACTTCGCGAGCATAAACATCAATAATTGTTGACATAATAAATTCTCTCCTTTTTATATAAGCAAATTATTTAATAATTGTTTTACCTGTCATTTCTTTCGGTTGTTCCACATTTAAAAGCGTAAGCATTGTTGGAGCGATATCTCCTAAAATACCACCTTCACGAAGCTCTACATCATTTTTTGTAACGATGAAAGGAACCGGGTTAGTTGTATGAGCTGTCATTGGTCCACCATCAGCAGTTAACTCCTGATCAGCATTACCATGGTCAGCAGTAATAAGTGCTACACCATCTTTTGCAAGAATCGCTTCTACAACTTTTCCTAAACATTCGTCAGTTGCTTCTACTGCTTTAATTGTTGGTTCCATCATCCCAGAATGGCCAACCATATCACAGTTTGCAAAGTTAAGAATGATAACATCATGTTTATCATTTTCGATTTCATTTACTAAAGCGTCCGTTACTTCGTAAATGCTCATTTCAGGTTTCAAGTCATACGTTGCAACCTTCGGTGAGTTAATTAAAATACGCTCTTCTCCTGGGAATTCAGCCTCACGACCACCGCTAAAGAAGAATGTAACGTGCGGATACTTTTCAGTTTCCGCGATGCGAAGTTGCTTTAATCCCGCTTGCGCAACAACTTCACCTAATGTGTTATCAAGGTTCATTGGCTTGAATGCCACGTAACCATCTACAGTTTCACTGAAATGTGTCATACAAACGAATTCAGGAATGTGAGGTACTTTTTCACCACGATCGAACTCACGGAAGTCTTCGTTTGTAAATACACGAGCAATTTGAATTGCACGGTCTGGACGGAAGTTATAGAAGATAACTGCATCATCATCATTGATTGTTGCAACTGGCGTGTTATCTTCGTTAACAATTACAGACGGCAATACGAATTCATCATAGATACCGTTCGCATAAGAGTCTTCTACACACTCTTCTGCTGATTTATAAGTAGGGCCTTCACCATTCACCATAGCACTGTAACATTTTTCTACGCGATCCCAACGCTTGTCACGGTCCATAGAGTAATAACGACCAGAGATAGTCGCGAATTGTCCTACTCCTGTTTCTTTAATTACTTCATTTGTTGCATCGATATAACCTTTTGCTGTTTGTGGTCCAACATCGCGGCCGTCTAAGAATGCATGGATATAAACTTTCTCCACGCCTTCTTTTGCTGCTAAGCGAAGAAGAGCAAACATATGGTTCATGTGACTGTGCACACCACCATCAGAAAGTAAACCGAATAAATGAAGAGCAGTACCTTTTTCTTTTACGCTTTTAATTGCATTTTGGAAAGTTTCGTTCTGATCGAACTCACCTTCACGAATTGCAACGTTTACGCGTGTTAAGCTTTGATATACAATGCGGCCAGCACCGATATTTAAGTGACCAACCTCAGAGTTACCCATTTGACCTTCTGGAAGACCTACTTCCTCACCACAAGCTGTAAGCGTTGTATGAGGGAATTTGTTCCAGTAACCATCAAAATTAGGTTTCTTAGCTTGTGCTACAGCATTCCCATGAGTTTCTTCACGTAGTCCGAAACCATCAAGAATGATTAAAGCTGTTGGCTTTCTCATTTTACCGCCCCCAGAAGACCTAAGAACGAAGCAGGCTCTAAGCTAGCACCGCCAACTAAAGCGCCGTCGATGTCAGATTGTGCCATATACTCTTTAATGTTTTCTGGTTTTACGCTACCGCCGTATTGAATACGAACAGCTTCTGCAGCTTCTGGAGAAACAGCTTCTGCAACAACTTTACGGATGTGCGCACATACTTCGTTTGCATCTGCAGAAGAAGAAGATTTACCTGTACCGATAGCCCAGATTGGCTCATAAGCGATAACAGTTGCTTTAACTTGCTCTTCTGTTAAACCTGCAAGTGCTTTTGTCACTTGACCTGCTACTAGATCAAATGTTTTTCCGCTTTCGCGCTCTTCTAAAGTCTCACCACAACATACAATTGGTGTTAAACCATGTTCAAATGCTGCAAGAGTCTTTTTGTTTACTGACTCGTCTGTTTCAGCAAACATTTCACGACGCTCAGAGTGGCCAAGTACTACGTAGCCTACTTTTAAGTCGCTAAGTGCTACTGGGCTAATTTCGCCAGTGAATGCACCATTTTTTTCGAAGTGCATGTTTTGTGCACCTACTTGTAAATCAGTTCCTTCAGTTGCTGCTACTAAACGCTCTAAGAATAGAGCTGGAGAGCAAACTACTGCATCAACAGCTGAAGCTGCTGGGATTTGACCTTTAACTTCCTCTACGAAGCTAACTGCTTCAGATAGAGTTTTATTCATTTTCCAGTTACCTGCGATAATTGGTTTACGCATGCTTTGCACCGTCCTTTTTCTTTGGCTGCTACTTATTTGTCGTTAAGACAAACTACACCTGGAAGCTCTTTACCTTCCATGAATTCTAATGACGCACCGCCGCCAGTAGAAATGTGGCTCATTTTATCAGCCATACCGAATTTTTCAACAGCTGCTGCAGAGTCACCACCGCCGATAACAGAGTATGTATCTTCTGCATCTGCTAATGCTTGTCCTACTGCTTTTGTACCTTCTGCGAATGGAGTCATTTCGAATACACCCATTGGTCCATTCCATACAACAAGCTTAGAATTTTTAATTACATCTGCATAAATTTCACGTGTTTTAGGACCGATGTCCACGCCTTCCCATGTAGAAGGAATAGAGTCGATACCTACGATTTGAGTTGTTGCAGTTTCAGAGAATTCCTCTGTGATTACAACATCAACTGGCATGTAGAAGTTTACGCCTTTTTCTTTTGCAAGTTGCATAAATTCTTTAGCTAGTTCAATTTTGTCGTTTTCACATAGAGATAGACCAATTTCATGACCTAAAGCTTTAACGAATGTGTAAGCAAGTCCGCCACCGATGATTAAGTTATCTACTTTGTCTAATAGATGACGAATTACACCGATTTTATCTTTTACTTTCGCACCACCGATGATAGCTGTGAATGGACGTTCTGGGTTAGAAAGTGCTTTTCCAAGTACATCTAACTCTTTTTCCATTAATAATCCAGATACTGCTGGTAGGTAGTCTGCGATACCTGCTGTAGAAGCGTGAGCACGGTGAGCTGCACCGAATGCATCGTTTACGAAGATATCAGCAAGAGCTGCAAATTCTTTCGCAAGTTCTGCATCGTTCTTTTCTTCGCCCGCATAGAAACGTACGTTTTCAAGAACTAATACGTCGCCTTCGTTCATTGCTGCAACCATTTCTTGTGCAACTGGTCCGAATGCTTCGTCTGCTTTTTTAACATCTTTACCAAGAAGCTCGCCTAAACGTGCTGCTACTGGAGTAAGACGTAATTCTTCTACTGCTTGACCTTTTGGACGGCCTAAGTGACTTGCTAAAATAACTTTCGCACCTTGCTCTACTAAATATTGAATTGTAGGAAGAGCTGCACGGATACGAGTTTCATCTGTAATTTTGCCTTCTTTCATAGGTACGTTGAAATCAACGCGGCAAAATACACGCTTACCTTTTAAATCTACGTCACGAATTGATTTTTTGTTCATTGGATTTCCCTCCGACTACTAGTTAGGATTGACAAAACCCACTCAAAAGCTTAACACATTTGCTTTTAAAACGAAAGAAGAGAGAGAGGGAACAAACCCTCTCCCTCGTTTTGTCATTGATTACTTATATAATTAAGAATTAAAGACCTTTAGAAGTCATGTATGCTGCTAGGTCTACTACGCGGTTAGAGTAACCAGTTTCGTTATCGTACCAAGAAAGTACTTTAACCATGTTACCTTCCATTACCATTGTAGATAATGCATCGATTGTAGAAGAAGCTGTACATCCGTTATAGTCGATAGATACTAATGGCTCTTCGCTGTATCCAAGGATACCTTTTAATTCGCCTTCAGCTGCTGCTTTGAATGCTGCGTTTACATCTTCAACTGTTACTTCTTTGTCAAGTTCAACAACTAAGTCAACAAGAGAAACGTTAGCAGTTGGAACACGTACAGCGCCACCGTTTAATTTACCTTTAAGTTCTGGTAATACTAATGCTACAGCTTTAGCTGCACCAGTAGATGTTGGGATCATGTTTTCAGCTGCTGCACGAGCACGACGTAAATCTTTGTGTGGTAAGTCTAAGATTTGTTGGTCGTTAGTGTAAGAGTGAATTGTTGTCATCATTCCGCGTTTTACGCCGAATTTTTCGTTTAATACTTTAGCGAATGGAGCTAGACAGTTTGTAGTACAAGAAGCGTTAGATACTACGTTGTGGTTAGCTGCATCATATTGTTCGTGGTTAACACCCATAACTACAGTGATATCTTCGTCAGAAGCTGGAGCTGAGATGATAACTTTCTTAACTGATCCACCTAAGTGTTTTTCAGCGTCTGATTTTTTAGTGAAACGGCCAGTAGATTCTACTACTACTTCTACTCCGTAGTCGCTCCATGGTAATTGAGCTGGGTCACGCTCAGCGATAACTTTAATTTCTTTACCGTTAACAACGATGCTGTTTTCGTTAGCAGATACTTCTGCATTTAAAGTTCCGTGAACTGTGTCATATTTTAAAAGGTGAGCTAATGTTTTAGCATCTGTTAAGTCGTTGATTGCTACTACTTCTACCTCAGAGTTGTTAAGAGCTGCGCGGAATACGTTACGTCCGATACGTCCAAATCCATTAATACCAATTTTAGTCATTTGAATTTCCTCCTTGGGGGATTATATTAAAGGGTAATACCCTTTGTTAACTGTTTTGCTGCACCTTCATCTGTAATTAGAATTGAAGTGTGCCCTTGTTTAATTACAGCCTGTATTGCCTTTGCCTTTGAAGAACCTCCAGCGACTGCAACAACGTGAGATACATGTTGTAAATCCTCAAGTTGCATACCAACTGTTCTTACTTTATGAACAACACTTCCTTGTTCATTAAAGTAGTAACCGAAAGCTTCGCCTACTGCTTCGCTTGCTTGAATCTTTAACCAATCTGCTTCTGAAGTATTTCTGCGACGTGCCATTGTTAACGCATCACCTATTCCATGAATGACGATATTGGAAGATCGAATCAACTCAAGAACTTCTTTCACGGAAGGCTCTGTCACAATAGACGCATATGCTTCGCTACTAACATGGTCTGGAACATACAATAAGCGATAATTACTCATCGTATTTTGTGCCATCTTGGCACAAATGGTATTGGCTTCTAATTCGACACCCTCTCCAATTCCACCACGCGCTGGGACAAATAGCATATGTAAATCTTTGCAATCAAGCTGCATCATGTCCGCAGCAGCAGCTAGCGTAGTTCCTCCAGCCACAGCAACGATATTATTCGCTGTCAGACGGTCTTTTATACAAGTCACACAAGCACGGCCCATCTCCAGTTTGACCCAAGGTGATTCATCACTATCACCAGGGACAACGAAAACTTCATCCAAGTCTAATGTTTCCTTAAGTTGCTTTTCTAAAACCTTTAACCCGGAAATTTCTTTCATAAAGTCTTCCAAAGCAAGAACTAAAGCTGTTCCTTCTTCTGTCAAAGTCATTCCAGAAGAAGCGACGTGAACTAAGTTTTGTTCTTTCAAAACTTGAACTTCACTTCGCAATACTCGTTCTGTCATACCGAGACTTGCTGACAAGTTTCTTCTTCCAATCGGCTGCATGAGCCTAATGTATTGAAGAATTTGCATTCTCGTTTGCATAACAGGTAGCAGATCAGGTAATAATTTTTTTGTGTTCTGAATCCATGAGCGCATATCTTTTCTCCTCACTACATTGGTTCATTTTTCCTCATGGTCACTTTACGTCCCATAGTGACATTTTGTGTCCCACATAGGTTAAAAAAATAATCCCTGCTACGTGTATTATTGTAACAGGAGATAGAAACTTATTCAACTCTTAACTGCATTCTTTATATAGTTTATTATGACACCTTTGTGAATGTTACCATATTCTACTTGTTTTCCGCCTATTTCTACCACCGGAATCATTAGGTGATATTTTTCTAAAAGGTCATTATCTTCATATATATTTATTTCCTCGATTTGAAAAGAATATTCACATTGTACTTCCTCTAAAACTTGTTTCGCCTGCACGCAAAGGCCACAATCTTTTTTTGTATACAGTACAACTTTCATATTCTTCACCTATCCGATCGTTTTTCGTAATGATGACGCTGGAATGTGCATTTGTTCTCTATACTTCGCCACTGTTCTTCGAGAAATAACGATTTCATGCTCTTCTTCTAATAATTTTGAAATCTTTTGATCTGAAAGTGGCTTTTTCTTATTCTCCGCCTCAACAAGCGTTTGGATAAATCGTTTCACACGCTTTGTAGAAACTGCTTCATCTTCAGTAGTCGAAATAGCATTACTAAAGAAAGATTTCATCTCAAATAAACCATGTGGTGTTTGCACATATTTATTTCGCGTTGCACGACTAATTGTAGATTCATGCACACTTAACTCTTCCGCTACCTCTTTTAAAGCAAGCGGTTTTAAATATTCTGGCCCTTCCCAGAAAAAATCACGTTGTTTTTCCATAATAATAGTCATCACTTGCAGAAGCGTTTGTTTTCTCTGTTTTAAACTGCGCATAATCCACTGCACATGCTGATACTTTTCTGATACATAAGATGCTACTTCACTTTCACTATTATTCAGAAGCGCACTATACTCAGAATGAATTTCAATTCTCGGCATATTTCTCTCGTTCATTTGTAAAACGAGACGATCACCATCTTTTTTCACCGCCATATCAGGCACAATATAAAGCGGTTTATCAGAAGAAAACGCAAGACCTGGTTTCGGCTGTAATGACGTAATACAGTTCACCGCCGATTGCAATTCTTCATTACTACACTTCAACACTTGAACGAGCTTTCGCCAATCTTTCTTCACGAAATAAGCGAAGTGATCCTCTATAACCTCTTCCGCTAATCCATTCCGTCTTTGTAAGCGCTTCAATTGTAAAGTTAGACATTCCTGAATATTACGCGCCCCTACCCCTGCTGGCTCGAGTGATTGGACAAGCTCTACAAAGCGGGCGACTTCATGAATCGGTGCGGAAAGGAGATCCGCTAACTCTTCGTTCGTTTCTTGTAAATACCCATTTCCATCCATGTTCATAATAATGAAAGAAGCTATTTTTCGCTCTTCTTCATCTATTTTATAATACTGTATTTGATTTAATAAATGTTGCTGAATCGTTGTTGAATCCACACTGTAGATTTCCATCTGATTCTCGACTTGTTTGCTGGTACTTTTACTGTTGTTAGAGCTCTTTTTCTTCTCCCTCTCAAAACCACCTAACTCAATAAGGGGATTCTCTAACGATTGCTCATACAAAAACTCCGATAATTCTTGTACATTATACTGGAGCATTGTAATCGCTTGCCTTAACTCTTGTGTCATTGCCAAACGTAAGCTTTGTTCTTGTAAAAGACTTGCCTTCAAACTAATCTCCCCCTTGTTTCTATTGTACAATAAGTTTGGTAAAAGGAGAATGCTATCACAGACACCCATTCCAAAATATTATTAATTTATATGTATTAATGAGATTTACAACTTACAACCGAAATTTGAATAATATTGAAAGAAAATAATAGCGCGATATAATTATTACCACATACTAATAGTAAATCTTATTATCAGATATAACAAGTGTTAATAAAAAAGGTCTGCACTTATATTTGTAAGTGCAGACCTTTTTATGCAGATAGATTCATTATGCTTCGTTAAATATAACATCCCCTTCTTCAGCAGGCCATTCACCTTCTAATTCCATGTCGTCTAACATCATTTCAGCCGTAAAGACAATCGCTATTAAATCCTTATGGTAGTCTCCGCTAGGCAAATAGTGACTAGGTCCAAAACAATCCCTATCAATTCCTTTATATTGCAATTCCATATTTAACATGAATTTCAACATTTCATCGCCTGTAATTTCACCAGAATCAGATACAGCAACGGTTCTACGTTCGTTATCCCCTAAAATACTTAAATATCCACTAATTTTACGCACCTGCAATCCCCTCATACTATAATTTTTAGATAATTTTAGTATAAACTCATTACAAAATTAACAGAAGTACCTTGTTGGACCATAACAAAAACCCCCTATACACGATTATTTCTAATCACATACAAGAGGTTGTTTTAAATTTACTATTTATTTTCAACACGTAACACCAACAATACATAACGCGCCCAGAGGGATTCGAACCCCCGGCAGACGTGGTACCGGAAACCACCGCTCTATCCGACTGAGCTATGGGCGCATGATTATAAAATATACTTCATTTTCTCTCCATAATAATAGCAATAAAAACCATTTAAATCAATAAAAACTCTTTGATAGCACATTGTATATACGATATTTTCTGCATAAAAATGCCCCCTATTTTCTACATTTAGGAGGCAATTCTTAACGGTCTTATTTATCTAGTTTCTCTTTAATCTCTTTTGGAATTTCATCCGGTTGTACTTCTTGGTACGTTTCGATATACTCACCTTTCGTTTTAACTTTTACATATGCTCCTTCTCTAAGCCCACGAGGTGCATAAAACTTAACATCTCTTCCTTCGCCCGAAGTGTAATAACCGGTAAGTTTATAGTCTCCAGCTACCTCTCCAACTGTAGATAGTCGGCCAGATTCTTTCGCTTTTACATATACAAAGTCTTCTTTCACAAGCGGATTATATCTATCAGTCACCTCATTATGAGAAAAGCTTGCCACACCAATAACTAATATAAAAAGTCCAATTAAACCTAATAATAATTTCTTCATTTTTCTCTCCTTCAAATGTCCTTTTGACTTGCTTTACTTTCTTTATTCTAGGAGAAAAAGTTTTTTTCCACTATCGCTTTTCCTTACATATTCATTACAAAATTGTAATCCACACATGTAACACTCCTAAATTTTCCAATCATAAATTCACCCCAACTCACAAATTATAATCTTTGAATTGATATTCCAAAGGGGGCTTCATTCAATGACTGTAATTACAAAATTAAAGCAAACTGTTTCTGGATTAAAAAGTGCACAAGCTAGCTTAGAGGGATTCGCTCTTGATACGGATAACCAACAAGCTAAGCAACTTTTCCAAACAGCTGCAGAGCAAACGCAAACGATTATCGATTCTTTAAATCCACGCGTTGAAGAAGTCCAACAAGAAGAACCACAATACTCACAGCAATAACGAATTAGTCATGCTGTGAAATAGAAAAAGGATGATATGCAGTCATCCTTTTTCTATCACATTACATATTGCAACAGAAATGGAATGATAATCATGCGAAAACTCGGCCTCATAACCGCGTTATTTGCCCTTCTATGTAGCTCTTTTGCCGGATGTGATAATAGTCCCTTAGATAAAAAAGTGAAAGAAGAAGCAAAACGAACGGAGAAAGAAAAAGGTCCCAAACTAACAAAGACGAGTACAGAATCCTTTAATCAATCTATATCACAAGGAGCCAAGAAAAGGGCTCTCGCTATGGATGAAATTACAAAAAGCACAGCGGTGAATTCAAATTTGGATCTCTACATAGCAGTTCTGCCTGAGCATCACGAAAGGTTTGGATTAAAGCCTCTGCGTAAGAAGCTTCAAAAGCAGCTAAGTGATGAGCATCCTACTTTCGATGTTCGTGTAAGTACTGATAAAAAAATCTTTATGTTACTCGAAAAGCTTGAGAACAAAATTAAGAAAAAAGAAGTATCTAAAGACGAGATCAATAAGCAATTAAAACTCATTGGGAAAAAAATGGAGTCTAACACTTAACGCTTTTTAATAGAAAAGGAAGGATCGCAATGTCTAGTAAAGATAAGAACTTAACCCCTGTGCAACAAGAGTATAAAAAATTCGAGCAAGAACGCGAACCGAAGCGCCCTGTCTTGAAAAATTGTATTAAAGCCTTTTTCGTCGGTGGTTTTATTTGCTTCATCGGACAACTCATTTCTACGTTTTATATCACATATTTTGACTTCACTGAGCGTTCAGCAGGAAATCCAACAGTCGCAACTCTCATTTTCATTTCCATGTTACTAACTGGTTTCGGTATATATGACCGTTTTGGGCAGTTTGCTGGAGCAGGCACAGCTGTACCCGTTACTGGATTTGGTAACTCTGTTATTGCCGCATGTATCGAACACCGAACAGAAGGGTTCGTACTCGGCGTTGGAGGAAATATGTTTAAATTAGCCGGCTCTGTTATTTTGTTTGGTGTATTTTCAGCTTTCGTCATCGCACTTATTAAAACGATTCTCGTTCAATGGGGAGGGCTATAAATGTTACAAGGACACCGAACGTGGGTATTTGAAAATAAACCCGTTATTATTTCGACAGGAGTCGTTGGTGGACCGTTTGAAGCAAAAGGAAACATTCCAGAAGACTTCGATATCCTCCATGAAGATTTATGGCTCGGCCAGGATTCCTATGAAAAAGCACATAAAATTTTATTCGAAGAAGCTTGTAGCCGCGCTACTGAAAAAGCCAAGCTTCGTAAAGACGATATTCAATTCGTACTTGCAGGAGATTTAATTAATCAAATCACTCCAACAAGCTTTGCCTGCCGTACACTCGGAACACCATATCTCGGATTATTCGGAGCATGTTCTACTTCCATGGAAGGATTAGCGCTCGGGGCAAGTATTGTAAATGCAAAAGGCGCAAAATATTTATTAACCGGGGCATCTAGTCATAACACCGCTGTAGAGAAGCAGTTCCGATATCCAACTGAATACGGCGGTCAAAAACCTCCTACCGCACAATGGACAGTAACTGGAGCTGGCGCAGCTATTTTAAGCGACACTGGACATGGTCCTAGAGTAACATCTGCAACAATCGGACGAGTGGTTGATATGGGACTAACGGATCCGTTTAATATGGGCGGTGCGATGGCTCCAGCTGCCGTCGATACAATTGAAGCCCACTTGCGCGAACGACAAATTGATGCCTCTTACTACGATTTAATCGTAACAGGCGACCTAGGACATGTCGGTCGCGAAATTGCTTATGACTTACTACATAAACACGGAACGAAAGTAACGAGCGAACAGTTTCAAGATTGCGGCATACTCATTTATAGAGAAGGGCAACCTGTCATAGCTGGTGCTAGCGGACCGGGATGTTCCGCAACAGTCGTGTACGGTCATTTATTAAACCGAATGAAAAGAGGAGAGTTCAAAAAAATACTTGTCGTTGCGACAGGCGCTTTACTATCTCCACTTACATTCCAACAAGAAGAAACGATTCCGTGTATCGCTCACGCCGTTTCGATTGAATTTGGAGGTGCAACGCAATGATTTTTTTCTGGGCTTTCGTCATCGGCGGACTCATATGTGTAATTGGCCAACTTATGTTTGATGTTGGCAAGCTAACACCCGCTCATACAATGGCAACACTTGTTGTTGCCGGTGCTATACTGGACGGATTCAACCTGTATGAACCATTAATCGATTTTGCTGGAGCCGGGGCAACTGTACCTATTACAAGTTTCGGTAATGCTCTCGTTCACGGCGCAATGGAAGAAGCTGCAAAACACGGCATCGTTGGCGTCATTACCGGAATGTTTAAAGTAACAAGCGCTGGTATTTCTGCTGCTATCATATTCGGATTCATTGGTGCATTACTATTCAAACCGAAAGGATAAGAGGTGTTTGTATGACAGTTATCGCTAGCGTTAAAACCTGCCTTGCTAGTGTAAGGGGCGCTCAAGCAAGTTTAAGCTCCCTTTCACTACATTCACAGGACGCGGAATCAAAACGCGTATTTCATGAATGTATGTTAGAAATGGACAGCATCATCGCTGATTTACAGAATAGAGTTTCATTATTAGAACGTGAAGAACCTCAATATAAAGGGTTTTAAGTAGACTGGAGGAAATGACTATGTCTCACCTGCCGGAATGGACACTTGTCATTCTTCGCTCTGTATTCATATTAATTATTTTATTCGCTATTACGAAATGGTTAGGGAAAAGACAAATCTCTCAGCTCTCCTTTTTTGAATACATAGCCGGAATGACAATCGGTGACATCGCTGCCCAAGTATCTACAGGGCTCGATTCAAAATTTTTCCACGGCGTCTTTGCGATACTCATTTTCGCTGTGGTACCTTTTTTCACAGGAATCCTCTCCTTAAAGAACAAAACAGCTCGCGACTTCTTTGAAGGGAAATCTACCGTATTAATAAAAGATGGAAAAATACTCGAAGATAACTTAAAGAAAGAAAAATATACAAGTGACGAATTACTGGAACTACTCCGTGGAAAAAATGCTTTCAGCGTAGCTGATGTTGAATTTGCCGTACTAGAACCGAGCGGAGAATTAAATGTATTATTGAAGAAAGATCGCCAACCACTTACAGCAAAAGACGTTGGCTTAAAAGTACCGAATGAAAAAGAACCACAAACTGTTATTATGGATGGCAATGTCTTAGATGAACCTCTATCCTCTAGTGGACATAACCGCGCTTGGTTACATTCTGAACTAGAAAAGCTCGGTGTTGTTATTGAAAATGTCTTTCTCGGTCAAGTGGATTCATACGGACAACTTACTATCGACATTTATAATGACAAACTACAAATGCCTTCTCCTCAAAACAAGCCTTTATTATTAGCATCTTTAAAAAAATGTCATGCTGATCTTGAACTATTTTCCCTAGAAACAAAGTCGAAATCAGCAAGCGAAATGTATAGTAAAAACGCGAAACACATCGAAAAGATTTTAAATAAAGTAACCTATCTTTTAAAAGAATAGATATCACAAGAACGCTTCAGTAAAAAGGCGTTCTTTTCTTTTTACTACAGATTTCATGACGTTTAAATTTATGTAATTCGGTTATGATGTTGAAGATACATAAGCAGGGAATTTCAAAAACATAGCGAATAATTCATGGTACAACTACATATTTTTTTGATTTAAAGTGGTTTCGTTTGACCTTTATTGACCATAATTGTATTATAAGACTAAGAAAGCTTTAGAAGGAGGAAATAACAGATGAATTTAATTCCTACAGTAATTGAACAAACAAATCGTGGAGAACGCGCTTACGATATTTACTCTCGACTATTAAAAGACCGCATCATTATGCTTGGTAGTGCAATTGATGACAACGTAGCTAACTCAATCGTTTCCCAGCTTTTATTCTTGGAATCTCAAGATCCAGAAAAAGATATTCACATCTACATCAATAGCCCTGGTGGTTCTATCACAGCAGGTATGGCAATTTACGATACAATGCAATTTATTAAACCACAAGTATCAACAATCTGTATCGGTATGGCTGCATCTATGGGTGCATTCTTACTTGCAGCAGGTGAAAAAGGAAAACGTTATGCACTTCCAAACAGTGAAGTAATGATTCACCAACCACTTGGCGGAGCACAAGGCCAAGCGACTGAAATCGAAATCGCTGCAAAACGTATCCTATTCTTACGTGAAAAACTAAACCAAATTCTTGCTGACCGCACAGGTCAACCACTTGAAGTACTACAACGCGACACAGACCGCGACAACTTCATGACAGCTGAAAGAGCTCTAGAATACGGCTTAATCGATAAGATCTTTACAAATCGTTAATAGATTTAAAGCGGAAGCGGCTCGTTTAGAATGGGAGGAGGATGGAGCTTCTGACAAAGAGGTGCTTTTTACCTCGTCGGAAGAAGCGAAGCCACCGACCATTCTAGCCGCTGGAGCTGGATAGATTTAAAGCGGAAGCGCCCTATAATTGGGCGCTTCTTTTATATATTGTCCCCCGCTCACATACCCCACCTAGTATACCCCTAAATATATCGGCGATTTTTCAAATATATCGACCGTAACTCCAATTATATCGGCGATTATTTTAATATATCGACGATTCGACACAACTTATCGACTTACCGACAACCCTCGACAAGCACGCGCCCCCTACATACCCGACTCCCAACACCAAATAACAAAACAAAAAAGCTATCGCACATGCGCGATAGCTTCTTATTGTATATATGCAGCTAATGCTTCTAAAGCTTCTTCTGCATCTGAACCTTCTGTTGTAATTGTTATCATGCTACCAGTTCCAATTGCTAAGCTCATAATCCCCATTATGCTCTTTGCATTCACTGTCTTTCCATCTTTCTCGATGAAGATATCTGCATGAAAGCGATTGGCCTCTTGTACAAACAACGCAGCCGGACGTGCTTGTAAACCGTTTTTTAATGAAACTTTAACTCGTTTTTGAACCACAGCTCCATTTCCCCTTTAACCTCTTATTTTTTTGCTACAGCTTCCCCCGCGCGTAATTTCTCTGCAATCTCATCGATTTTACGCAAACGATGATTAATACCCGATTTACTAATTTTCCCCCCGGATACCATCTCGCCTAACTCTTTCAATGTTACATCTTGATAATCTCTTCGTAATTGTGCAATTTCTCGCAGTTTATCTGGTAATATATCAAGACCAACTGTCTCATCAATATAACGGATATTTTCAATCTGCCTTAGCGCTGCACCAATTGTTTTATTTAAATTGGCTGTTTCGCAGTTCACTAAACGATTTACTGAATTACGCATATCGCGAACGATTCGAATGTCTTCAAATCTTAAAAGTGCATTATGAGCGCCTATAATATTTAAAAACTCCGTAATCTTTTCTGCTTCTTTCAAATACGTAATGTACCCTTTTCTTCTTTCCAACGTCTTACTATTTAAATCAAATCCGTTCATCAATTCACATATAGCATCATTATGTTCCTTATATAACGAAAAGACCTCTAAATGATAAGATGATGTTTCTGGGTTATTTACTGAACCACCTGCTAAAAATGCACCTCGTAAATACGATCGTTTACAACATTTCTTCTCGATTAATTCCTGGGATATATTTCGAATTAACGAAAAGTCGTCTCGAACAATATGAAGATCAGCTAATATTTCGCGAGACTTCTCAACAAGCCGCACAATATATACATTATTTTTCTTCAATCGCATTTTTTTACGAACAAGTAATTCTACCGTCACGTCATATCCTTTTTTCAAAAGCGTATAAATCCTTCTTGCAATTGCCGCATTCTCCGTTTGAATATCGATAGATAGACGACGGTTTGAAAAAGAAAGCGATCCGTTCATTCGAAGTAACGCTGATAATTCTGCTTTCTCACAGCATTCCTTCACCTCAAGATTCGTTAGCTCTTTCTTTGTTTCTGATGCAAATGACACAGTCAACACCTCCTTATACGATTACTTTGGAACAAAAATCTTGTCCTATATGAAATGATGAGCGTTACCTCAAAAGAGGCAACGCACATCTACAACAGTGAATATAAAATAGAAGCTAGTTTTAATGTATCGTGCCTTACAACACGATCATCATACTTCGCTAATTGATCTTGAATGACATCAATATTGCTCTCTGTAAAACGCTCTTCATCTACTACAACTGGTGCCGACATTTCTTCCTCATACAACTGACGTAATTCACAAGGAATATCACGGTTATTTACAATTGCAGTATCGATAAATGGTTTACCTAAATGATCATGTAACGCCTGCACATGGTCAAACGCAGTATATCCCATCGTTTCACCAGCTTGCGTCATAACATTACAGACATATACCTTCTTCGCTTTTGCAGCAAGAACAGCGTCCCCGATTTTGTTAACAACTAAATTCGGTAATATACTCGTATACAAACTTCCTGGACCAAAAACAAGTAAATCAGCTCGTTTAATCTCAGCCAACGTTTCATGTAAAGGCTCTACATCTTCTGGAGTTAAAAAGACGCGGTTAATCTTCTTCCCAGAATAAGGAATCTTTGATTCACCTGTTACAATTTCTCCATCTTCTAGTTCCGCATGAAGTACCGCACTTTGGTTCGCTGCAGGTAACACACGTCCTCTGACATTTAACACTTTACTCGTTTCCGTAATCGCATGGAAGAAGTCTCCTGTAATCGAGGTCATACCCGCTAATAATAAATTTCCTAACGCATGACCTTTCAGCCCGTCTCCCGTTGTGAAACGATGCTGAAATAAAGCTTCCACCAGCGGCTCTACATCTGATAATGCAACAAGTACGTTACGAATGTCACCTGGGGGTGGAATTTCGAGCTCATCACGTAATCTACCTGAACTGCCACCATCATCAGCGATTGTAACAACTGCTGTAATATCAACTGGATATTGTTTTAATCCTCTTAATAAAACAGAGAGTCCAGTACCGCCTCCCATGATAACAATTTTAGGTTTTCTCTCTTTTTTCATCCCTTAATGGCCCTTTCTCTTCTCCACATCACGATGAGATACATGAACGCTATACTCTGGTTTCAAATGTTTCCCAAGGTATTCTGTAAGCGTAACAGAACGATGCTGTCCACCTGTACATCCAATCGCAATTACAAGTTGACTCTTGCCTTCTCTTTTATAATGAGGCAGCATGAAAGTAATAAGATCCGTCAATTTTTCTAAAAACTTATGTGTCTCATTAAATTTCAGCACATACGATGAAACTTCTTCATCTAGTCCTGTTAATGGCTTCATATGTGGAATGTAATATGGATTTGGTAAAAAACGAACATCAAATACTAAATCTGCATCAATTGGAATACCGTACTTAAATCCAAACGACATAACATTTACACGAAATGCTTGCTCAGTTTCAGTTGAAAACAGGTGAACAATTTTTTCACGTAATTCTTTCGGTTTTAAATCCGATGTATCCAGCACAATATTCGCTCGTGCCTTCATATCAGTTAATAAGCCACGCTCCATCTCAATTCCCTTTAACGGTAAACCAGTTGGTGCAAGTGGATGCGAACGTCTCGTTTCTTTATAACGAGTTACAAGCGTGCCATCTTTCGCATCTAAGAATAAAATATGAGGAATAATCCATGTACGTTCTGATAAATCATCAAGTGCTCCCCATAAATGTTCGAAAAACTCTCGGCCACGTAAATCAACGCCAAGTGCCACTTTATTCATTTTCCCTTTTGAATCCGCCATAAGTTCAATAAACTTCGGCAATAACATCGGTGGTAAATTATCTACACAGAAATATCCTAAATCTTCAAAACTTTGTAAAGCTACTGTCTTTCCAGCTCCAGACATTCCTGTAATAATTACCATTTTTATATCATTATTCTCTGTCATCGTATCCTCTCCTTGACGGTTTAACTCGGATCTAATCGATATGAAAGCAACTCAAAATCTGGGGTATATACAAATGTACCGTAGATTATGCCATTTCCTTTAATTAAATAATCAATAATGTGATAATCTCCTGGTGCCATTGCTAAATCATCAATTTTGTCAAATGTATGCCAACCAATGATGCCTTCTTCGCTCTCTAGTTTGTTTTCTCCTGCAAAATCTGTCGCTAAAAAGGAGAACATCATCCATTCAGAAACAACTTTATCACCTTCTTGGATGACAAAGGTGAAGACCCCTTTTAACGCTGGGTTCTTTAAATAAATACCTGTTTCTTCACGATACTCGCGAACAACGGAATCTCTTACTGTCTCACCACGCTCCATTTTCCCGCCTGGTGCAACCCACCAATTTCGGCGAGGTTTTTGGAGTAAGAGTACTTCATTATCTCTAATTAACACACAGTTTGTCACTCTTTGCATGTTTCTTCACCTCAGCTACTTGCAGTAAATTTCTCACTGCATACTCATTTCATTATACTATCAAAAACAGTTTGCTACAACGAAGGAGCCAGTCCTCTTTCGCTAAGCACATGCCACTCAACAATTTTAAAAAAGCTTTCTAGAACAAGCAATGTAAATGCTTAGACTTTCAATGAATAGCATGAAAAATCCCCTTAACGATTTTTATCGCCAAGGGGATTAAAGTACTTATTTCTTACCGAAATAAGTAACAATCGCAAATCCTAAAATAAAGGTAATAATTGAACTTATAATTGAAAATCCTCCAGTTGGAATACCAGGGAACACAATTACAATCGAGCCGATAACAAGTCCAATAATTGCCGCAAATGTCATACTTTTATAACGATCTAACAAGAAACTAATTCCTTTACTACTTACAACAAACCCCGCCATAACACCAGCACCGATAACTACGATTAAAGGTAAGTTCAGTGTAGTTAAAGCATTAATTGCTGTCGGATACACACCAATAATTAATAAAATAAATGATCCGCTAATTCCAGGAAGCAACATAGCCATACTAGCCATCCAGCCCGCGAAAAATAAGCCAATTGCATTTAAAATTGTTAACGTCGTAATTGGATCTGCTGCCTTATCTGGTTTAAAGAAAGCTGTGATCGCAACAAGAATTGCTGCAACTATTAATAAAACAATGTGCTTACCTTTAAACGACGACTTTGCATCAGCTTCTCTCATTAACATCGGTAATATACTAATAATTAAACCGAGGAAGAAAAATTGAGTCGGTTCATAATGATTTGCAAGTAAATATTTAATAACGTGACTTAGCGTTAAAAACGCTGCTGCCACACCAGCTGCAAGGGGAATTAAAAACCCTAAATGTTTTTTCCATTCACGACTAAAGAATCCACTAATTGCCGCAAGCAATTGTTCATAAATCCCTAACACAACAGCGATTGTACCGCCGCTCACACCAGGAATTAAATCACTAACGCCCATACAAAACCCACGATATATATTACGCCATTCCATACTGAATAAATTCCTCATTTCTTATAGTGATTTTTCCGTAAAGTCCAGTATATCAATAAGAAAGCTTATAATCCCAATATTTTTTGACAAAACTTTGACATTTTCATAAAAAAAGAAAGCTCCTATCGGTAGCTTTCTTCTCAAAAGGCATATTATCCCTTATTTTTCTGATACTGTTTTTAGTTCTTCTAATAATTCTTCTACGTAATGTTGTGCACTTTGTGCTGCGATACTACCATCACCTGTTGCAGTTACAATTTGACGTAGCATTTTTTCACGAACATCTCCAGCTGCGAAAATACCAGGAACTTTCGTTTCCATACGCTCATTTGTTTCAAGGTAACCATTTTCATTTGTAATACCTAGTTCAACAAATGGTTTTGATAGTGGTAACATACCGATGTATATGAACACGCCATCAGTTTTGACTTCTTTCTCTTCTCCACTGTTTACGTCTACAAGTGTTACGCTTCCCACTTTACCATTTGCATCGTTAATTTCTTTTATAGTGTGATTCCAAATGAAATCAACTTTCTCGTTTTGGAAAGCACGATCTTGTAAAATTTTCTGTGCACGAAGAGTGTCACGACGGTGAACGATTGTTACCTTTGATGCGAAGCGTGTTAAGAATACACCCTCTTCAACAGCAGAATCTCCACCACCAATAACTACAAGTTCTTTTCCTTTAAAGAAAGCCCCATCACATACTGCACAATATGATACACCACGGCCGCCAAGTTCTGTTTCGCCTGGCACACCAATTTTTTTATATTCTGCACCGCTTGCAACGATAATTGCACGTGCTTTATATTCTTTTTTACCAGCAATAATTGTTTTGTATTCTTTACCATCGATGACTGCTTTCACATCACCGTATGCATATTCAGCACCAAATTTCTTCGCATGCTCGAACATTTTATTTGATAAGTCTGGTCCTAAAATAGACTCATAACCTGGGTAGTTCTCTACATCCTCTGTGTTTGCCATTTGGCCACCTGGGATACCACGCTCAAGCATTAATGTGCTTAAATTCGCACGAGATGTATATACTGCAGCTGTCATACCAGCTGGTCCTGCACCAATAATAATGACATCATAAATTTTTTCTTCTGACACACTATTCACTCCTATTCATTCCTACACAATTAAGTTACCCTCATTATACTGTTAGCATCATTTTTTTCCCAATGATTTGCTTACCCTATGTGTGCGTACGTTTAACAGCCTGCACATACTTTCGAACAGTCGCTACAGATACATTATATACATCCCCAAGCTCCGACTGTGTCATCTTATTTCCTTGTTCGCTGCGTACAATATATTCAACAGCAGCTGACCAGCCGTATACATTTGTAAAAACTGCCCCAGATGTATATAAACGTATGAACGTACAAAACCAAAATTGTAAACACTCTTCGATTAATTCATCATCTTTTTTCGTATAATTATATAAAGCATCCGCAATTTGCGCGCACTGTTCAAATTGCTGTAAATCAGCTGGAATGCTCTTATGGCTATTAAGTAAAAAGAAATACTTTGCAAGTTGCGATACGATTGGAACACCGTTCTTCGCCTGCGTTACATCAAAGAAGAATCCCACCTTCTCTGGCGTTGATAATTCATTCATTAAATATAAAGCTAGCATTTGTTCCTCTAGCGTCGCACTTTGTTGAAATGATTTTCGTAATTCTTCAAATAATACGTTTTGTCCTTCATCTGCTAAATTCAGCGCATTCCACGGTTCTTTTCCCTTTTTATCAGGGTGCAATTCTACAACATGCTGCCACATTTTTTCAGCTACTTGCTGATCTTTCACCATATAAGCAGAATATGCAAACCAATAATAAAAACTAACGTCTCCCTCATATCCTTGACGCTTTAATACTTTGAACCATTTATATGCAGGCTCAAAATGACCAATTGTTGCAAGTGTCGTTCCAAGTTTCAAACGATGCTCGAACGAAATCGGATATACTGAAACTAACTGCTCCGCTAACGCTTCTACTTGTTTATGCTCTCCAATTGAATATAGGAAAATAAGCGTATTACAAAGCGCATGTATATTACCAGGATTTTTCTCTAAAATCATTTCCGTTAACTTCAGAGCTTTATCTACATTACCAGATTGAAAATGTGCAATAGCTAAATTATTATGACCCGACCAAAATTCCGGATAATCTTTTGTAACAATTTCCAATGTAGCAATTGCTTCTTCCAATTGTCCGTTACGAATATAACGATTCGCTTCTTCTTGCATAACAATTAGATCGTCCTCATCCTCAATCTCTTCCTCACCCATCGCTTCTTCTTCCATAATTTCAAGTAATTCTAATGTATCTTCTACAAATTCCTTCTCTTCTGCAACTTCTAAATAGCGATCCGCATACTTTTTCGCCTGCTGAAATAGCCCCATATATGCATAATTATTTGCAATAAAATAATAGCATTGTTCAAGTTCTGGATTAGATCTAACAAGCTTAAAGAAGATTTGATTCGACTCTTGATATTCACCAGCCTCAGATAATACTGTTGCTAATTGGCATAAAATAAACGGCTCCTTCTCACTTTGTGCCGCTCTTCGAAAATATTTAATTGCATCTTGCAATTTCTGTCCTTTGTAAGCCCTCATCCCTTTTTTATAAAAGAAGTCCGATAATTGATTAAAAGAGATAACTTGTCCGTTCTCCTTATATATTCCTTGATTTTTCCCCATATATCCTCCAGTTTTTTGTTTTCTTCGTTCACACATTCTTCTATCTATAAGTATAAACGATTCCGTAAAAAACAAAACAGTATATTATACTCAATTATTTCCTTTTTATTCATTAAAAAAGAAGAGAAATGTTACATTTTTAGCATCAACCTTCTCTAGCATCCATTTCTTCTTTCGTATAAATAACACGCATTGGATTTCCACCCACGAAAGCACCACTTGGGACATCTCTATGAACAAGTGTGCCAGCTGAAACAATCGCGCCATCTCCAATTTTCACACCTGGTAATATAGTCGTATTTGCTCCAATCATCACTTCATTTCCTATGACGATCTCTCCAAGTCGATATTCGCGAATTAAATATTCATGTGCTAAAAGCGTTGTATTATAGCCAATAATTGAATTCTCTCCCACAGTTATCTTTTCTGGGAACATAATATCCGGCACTACCATAAGCGCAATTGATGTTTTCTTTCCGACTTTCATCCGTAAAAATGTACGGTACAACCAATTCTTGACGGATAAAAATGGTGTATAACGCGCAATTTGGATAATAATAAAGTTTTTCATTACCTTCCAAAAAGAAACTGTTTTATACACATTCCATAATGAATTTTCTCCCGAAACAGGATAGCGCGTTGTCCGTCGCACTTAACTCGCTCCTCTACTAAAAAGTGAAACTGTAAGTTAGTAGGGAAACAGACCCCTACTAACTTACTTGGACCTTTATGAACGGTTCATATCAGACAAAATCGGTAGCAAATCACTCATTTTATCTAACATAAAGTCCGGCTTGTAAGCCTCTAAATACGCTCTACCTTTCAACGTCCATGAGACAGCAGCTGTTTTCGTGCCCGCATTTTGTCCACCAACAATATCATGGTGATTATCCCCAACCATCAATGCTTCTTCCGGTTTCGCATCTAATAACTCAAGCGCTTTTTGAAGTGGTTCTGGATGTGGTTTCACATGCTCCACATCATCAATTGTCACGACCACATCAAAAAATTCATCAAGCTTTGACAACTTTAATCCCATCTCAACTGTTTGTCTCGCTTTCGTTGTAACAATACCAACTTTATAGCCTTGCTTCTTCAACTCTTGAACTGTTTCATATACAGTTTCATATTCTTCCACTAATTCATCGTGATGATCATGGTTAAATTGACGATAACATGTAATCATCTCTTCAACCTTGTTTTCATCAATCTTGCTGAAAGTATCATGTAAAGAAGGGCCAATAAATGACAATACATCTTCACGCTTATATTGACTTGGATAATATGTATGTAACGTATGTAAAAAAGAAGAAATAATAAGTTCGTTTGTATTAATTAAAGTTCCATCTAAATCAAATAACACTGTATTTATTCTCATTGCCTTAGTCCCTTCTCTTTCCTGAATATGAAAGAAGCAGCATCTTATAATAAGATGCTACTTTTCTCTAATTTTCCGAATATCTTTTATCAGCTTGCCCCATTTTTCGTCTCACGATAATGAAAATAATAGAAATAACAACAAGTCCAATTGACATTACTTGTGCGATACGAAGTGGTCCTAACATTAAACTATCTGTACGTAAGCCTTCTACGAAGAAGCGCCCTATTGAATACCAAATTAAATATGTGAAGAATAATTCCCCGCGTCGTAAATTCACTTTTCGTAATGCAAGTAATAAAATGACACCTGCAAAATTCCATAATGACTCATATAAAAACGTTGGGTGATAGTACACACCCTCAATATACATTTGATTAATAATGAAATCCGGTAAATGAAGTCCTTCTAAAAACTGTCTCGTTACTTCATCACCATGCGCCTCTTGGTTCATAAAGTTTCCCCATCGACCAATTGCTTGTCCTAGTAAAATACTTGGCGCAGCAATATCAGCCAACTTCCAGAATGAAACCCCGCGTCGTTTCGCAAAAAGAATCCCTGTAATAACAGCCCCGATTAAACCACCATGAATCGCCAAGCCACCTTGACGAATATTAATAATTTGACTCGGGTTTTGCGCGTAATATTCCCATTCAAAAATAACATAGTACATTCTCGCAAATAGAATAGCGATCGGTACTGCAATTAATACAAGGTCAACAAATGTATCTTTTGGAATACCTAGTCTTTCTCCCTCGCGAGTTGCTAGCCAAAGACCTAATAGCACGCCTGTACCGATAATAATCCCGTACCAATATACAGGAAACGGCCCAAGTTGGATCGCTACACGGTCAAGCTGTGGTACAGAACCTAACAGCATATGTATGACCTCCCTCTCCAAAGTTTACTCCTGATTTCCTAACTCAATCGCACTCATTAATCGTTCAGAGAACTGTTGTGCTGCATTGACTCCCATACGTTTTAAACGGAAGTTCATCGCTGCTACTTCAATAATAACAGCCAAGTTTCGACCAGGACGAACTGGAAGTGTAATCTTCGTAAGCTCTGTATCAATAATCTTCATCTTCTCTTCATCAAGACCTAAGCGATCGTAATTTTTCTTTTGATCCCAAATTTCAAGATTAATAACAAGTGTAATACGCTTATAATTTCGCACTGCCCCTGCACCGAATAACGTCATAACGTTAATGATACCTAGACCACGAATTTCTAATAAATGCTCAATTAAATCTGGTGAGCTTCCTACTAATGTGTCTTCATCTTCTTGGCGAATTTCTACACTATCATCCGCAACAAGACGGTGACCACGTTTTACAAGCTCAAGAGCTGTCTCACTTTTACCGACACCACTTTGACCTGTAATTAAAACACCAACACCGTAAATATCTACTAACACACCATGTACAGCTGTTGTTGGTGCTAACTTACCTTCTAAATAATTTGTTAAACGACTTGATAATCTTGTTGTCGTTTGAGCAGAACGTAATAAAGGCATGCCTGATTCACGCGATGCATGCAGTAACTCATCTGGTACATCTTGATTACGAGTTATAATAATACATGGCGTCTCCTCAGTACAAAGCGCTTTCATTCTCTCTTGTTTTTGCTCTGACGTTAACGTGTCAAAGAACGTAAGCTCCGTCTTTCCAAGAAGCTGCACACGATCAGCTGGATAATATGTGAAAAATCCTGCCATTTCAATTCCAGGTCGTGATAAATCACTTGTATCAATCGGACGATGAATTCCTTCTTCACCACTTATTAACTCCAATTGAAATTGTTCAATTAAATCTTTTGTCCTTACTTTCGGCATATGTATAAACCTCCACTCCGCTGCGGGTTCAGTCTCATTTGATGTAAAATTCCATTCTACCGGATATTGTACCATTTTTTTCTGGAAACAAGAAATACGGTTTCTAATAAATAGAAAAAAACATTTCATATACATCATGAAATGTTTTTCTTTTTGTCATTTTCTCTTTTTTTCATATAAAGGTTCCACAATTGCCTTTTCAATAATCATATTAAAAATTGAAATACAAATTGCCGCAACGATTGCTACGCCAAACCCTGATATATTAAACGCATCTCCTAATAATGAATCTGCTATTTTTAACGTAATCGCATTAATAACAATTAAGAAGAATCCGAAAGTTACAAGAGTAATCGGTAGCGTAATTAAAATTAAAAACGGTTTTACGAACACATTTAAAACAGCCAAGATAATACTCGCAATAATTGCAGTTTGTATATTTGCTACGTAAAACGCGTCTGGCGCAATCCCTTTTAAAAGTCCCGATACAGCGATTAACACAACGCTATTTACAAGAAGTGATACAATCCATCTCATTTCGTTACACATCCTTTTAAACATATATATTTCATCATACGCTAATAGATAAGAAACGCAAGTATCATGCAAACACTTATATCAACTTATTCTACTCTTCATGCTTGTATACCTACTAACATTTCTTTGTGAAATAGGGACCACACCATCTATGTTCATGAGTTTTTACAAAAGTCCAAGTGAACTCTTTATCTACAATATAGATATCGCCTTTATACATATCGTTCCGCTCACACAATATATCCTCCATATGTAACAACCTCGTATCTTTTATTAGCAGTACATCATCACAATTTTGATAGAATATATAGCAATCCCTTTTCAC
Source organism: Bacillus sp. RC251 (assembly GCF_044908765.1). Classification (NCBI taxonomy): domain Bacteria; kingdom Bacillati; phylum Bacillota; class Bacilli; order Caryophanales; family Bacillaceae; genus Bacillus; species Bacillus sp. RC251. The sequence continues at coordinate 33,106 of NZ_JBIYDP010000005.1, forward strand.
TACATTATGAAACGTGTTCTCCGCTTCTTCACCCTCTAAACACTTCTTTTTCTCATAACTAAATATGTGCCAAAGATACCCACATGCATACTTATCTCCATACAGAAAGATGTCTTCCTTTTCCTCATCACTTACATGGTTTGCAAAATGATCCTCCCAGCGCTTGCGAAAATAAACACCCCAACTTTGAAACTCTCTTACCTTCATGTTTTTCTTTCTTAAAACATCTGTAAACTCCATCTTTTCCCCCTATGAACGAAAAACCGAGTGTCATTTCCACTCGGTTTTTCGTAATACACTTATTGAGATAACTCTACTTCTTTTATTTTCTCTTTCATTCTTGCTTTATCGCGATTTAAAATCTCTTTTAAATACTTACCTGTATACGAGCGTTCTTCTTTTACTACTTGCTCTGGCGTTCCGGAAGCAACGATTTGCCCACCTTTATCTCCGCCCTCTGGTCCAAGGTCAACGATATAATCAGCTGTTTTAATTACATCTAAATTATGTTCAATAACAAGAACTGTCTCGCCACTTTCAACAAGGCGTTGCAGCACTTCTAGAAGACGCGCGATATCATGTGCATGCAAACCAGTCGTTGGCTCATCTAAAATATATAACGTACGCCCAGTAGAACGACGGTGTAATTCAGAAGCTAGCTTCACGCGCTGCGCTTCACCACCAGATAACGTCGTAGCTGGCTGTCCTAATTTCATATAACCAAGACCTACATCTACAAGCGTTTGAAGTTTACGCTTAATTTTTGGGATATTAGCGAAGAACTCTACTCCATCTTCAATTGTCATCCCTAACACTTCAGAAATGTTCTTATCTTTATACTTCACTTCTAACGTTTCGCGGTTATAACGTTTACCATGACAAACTTCACACGGAACGTATACGTCTGGTAAGAAGTGCATTTCGATTTTAATAATTCCATCACCACGGCACGCTTCACAACGTCCACCTTTTACATTAAAGCTGAAACGTCCTTTTTGATATCCACGCACTTTCGCTTCATTCGTTTGTGCAAACACATCACGAATATCATCGAATACACCTGTATACGTCGCTGGATTAGAACGTGGTGTACGCCCGATTGGCGATTGATCAATATCGATTACTTTATCTAAATGCTCAAGACCTTTAATTTCTTTATGCGTACCTGGCTTCGCTTTCGCTTTATATAACTTTTGCGCTAATGATTTATATAGTACTTCATTAATCATCGTACTTTTACCGGAACCAGATACACCAGTTATCGCTACAAACGTACCAAGCGGGAATGACATCTTTGCATTCTTTAAGTTATTCTCTTTTGCACCGACAATTTCCACTTTACGTCCGTCACCTTTACGTCTTTCAAGTGGAACTGGAATAAACTCTTTACCGCTTAAATACTTCCCTGTTAGCGAATTCTCATCTTGCATCACTTCAGCTGGCGTACCCGCTGATACAACTTGACCACCGTGAATACCTGCACCAGGTCCGATATCAAGTAAATAATCAGCAGCCATCATCGTATCTTCATCATGTTCAACGACAATTAACGTATTCCCTAAATCACGCATCTCTTGCAACGTACGAATAAGACGATCGTTATCGCGCTGATGCAAGCCGATTGAAGGCTCATCAAGAATGTAAAGTACGCCAGTAAGACGAGAACCGATTTGTGTCGCTAAACGAATACGCTGCGCCTCACCACCTGATAAAGTTCCTGCGGCACGACTTAACGTTAAATAATCTAAACCGACGTTCACTAAGAATCCAACGCGCTCCTGGATTTCTCTTAAAATTAAATGAGCAATTTTTTGTTGTTTCTCCGTTAGCTCCACATTCGAGAAGAATTCCTGTACTTCTTGAACAGAATACTTCGTTACATCAGCAATCGTTTTATCACCAACGAAAACAGCTAAACTCTCTGGCTTTAAGCGTCCACCTTTACACTTCGGACAAGCTTGCTCTGCCATATATTTCTCCATTTGCTCACGAACATAATCAGAACTCGTTTCACGATAACGACGTTCGATATTTGGAATAACACCTTCAAATAAAATCTCATTTTCCTTTACTTGACCAAATTCATTTACATAGCGGAAATAAACTTTTTCTTCTCCGCTTCCGTACAACACTTTATCAAATAAATCTTTCGGTATATCTTTCACAGGTATATCCATATCAACACCGTAATGATTACATACAGATTGTAAAAGCTGCGGGTAATATTGTGAGCTTGTCGGCTCCCAAGGCGCAATCGCATGTTCATTTAATGATAAATCCCAATTCGGAATGACAAGTTCTAAATCTACCTCTAACTTTGAACCAAGTCCATCACAAGAAGGACATGCCCCGAATGGACTGTTGAATGAGAACATGCGCGGCTCTAATTCTCCGATTGAAAAACCACAATGCGGACAAGCATGATGTTCACTAAATAGAAGTTCCTCTTCTCCCATTACATCAATTAACACTCGGCCCCCGCCAAGCTTTAATGCACTTTCAAGAGAATCCGCAAGACGGCTTGCAATCCCTTCTTTTACAACAATACGGTCAATTACAACTTCAATGGAATGCTTCTTATTTTTATCTAGCGCAATATCTTCAGATACATCTAACATTTCACCATCAACACGTACACGAACATACCCTTGCTTCTTAATATCTTCAAGCACTTTCACATGTGCACCTTTACGCCCAGAAACGATAGGAGCTAACACTTGTAATTTCGTACGTTCAGGATATTCAAGTACACGGTCTACCATCTGCTCTACTGTTTGTGATGTAATTTCAATACCATGATTCGGACAAATTGGCGTACCAATTCGCGCAAATAATAAACGTAAATAATCATAAATCTCCGTTACCGTTCCAACTGTTGAACGTGGATTACGACTTGTCGTTTTTTGATCGATTGAAATCGCTGGAGATAAACCTTCAATCGTATCCACGTCAGGTTTATCCATTTGTCCTAAAAACTGGCGCGCATACGCAGATAACGATTCTACGTATCTGCGTTGCCCTTCTGCATAAATCGTATCAAACGCTAATGATGATTTCCCTGAACCAGACAATCCCGTCACAACAACAAGCTGATTTCTCGGAATGGTTACATCAATATTTTTTAAGTTATGTGCTCTAGCACCTTTTACGACAATAAAATCCTTGCTTATGCTCACTCTGTTCACCCTTCCGCTTTTAATTCTAATAGTAAATCTCTTAATTCAGCTGCACGCTCGAAATCTAACGCTTTTGCTGCTTCTTTCATCTCTGCTTCCATCTTCGCAATTGTCTTTTCACGCTCTTTTTTCGTCATCTTCTTAGCTGGTGCCGCTTCATACATTTCCGGCTCTTCAGCAGCTGTCGTTGCACGGATAACATCACGCACGCCTTTTTGAATCGTTTTCGGCGTAATACCATGCTCTTTATTGTAAGCTTCTTGTATAGTACGACGACGCTGTGTTTCTTCAATTGCAATTCCCATTGATCTTGTTATACGATCTGCATACATAATAACGCGTCCGTTTTCATTACGTGCTGCACGACCGATTGTTTGAATTAATGAACGCTCTGAACGCAAGAACCCTTCCTTATCAGCATCTAAAATAGCTACAAGTGATACTTCTGGAATATCTAATCCTTCTCGTAATAAGTTAATACCGACAAGTACGTCAAACTTACCAAGGCGAAGGTCACGGATAATTTCAATACGTTCTAACGTTTTAATTTCAGAGTGGAGATAATTCACTTTAATTCCTACATCTTTTAAGTAGTCTGTTAAATCCTCTGACATTTTCTTCGTTAAAGTCGTAATTAATACACGTTCATTTTTGGCAATGCGATCTTGAATTTCTCCTAATAAATCATCAATTTGCCCTTCAATTGGTCGTATATCAATTGGTGGATCTAAAAGCCCTGTTGGACGAATAATTTGTTCTATTACTTCCGGTGCCTGCTCTAACTCGTACGGTCCTGGCGTTGCCGAAACGTAAATAACTTGATTCGTTTTTCCTTCAAACTCATCAAACGTAAGCGGTCTATTATCTAAAGCTGATGGCAAACGGAACCCATGATCCACAAGTACTTGCTTACGTGCTTGGTCCCCGTTATACATCGCTCTTACTTGTGGTACTGATACGTGTGACTCATCCATAACAATTAAGAAATCTTCCGGGAAATAGTCTATTAACGTATATGGCGTTGCACCCGCCGGACGAAGTGTTAAATGACGGGAATAATTTTCAATCCCTGAACAAAAGCCCATCTCACGCATCATTTCTAAATCATAACGTGTACGCTGTTCTATACGCTGCGCTTCTAACAACTTGCCATTATCATTTAATTCCTTTAAACGTTCTTCTAATTCTTTTTCTATATTTTCAATAGCGACCTTCATTTTTTCCTCACGTGTAACGAAGTGAGATGCTGGGAAGATTGCTACATGATCACGTTCTGCTAATACTTCACCTGTTAACGCATTTACTTCGCGAATACGATCGATTTCATCGCCAAAAAATTCAATTCGAATACAATGCTCATCAAGTGATGCTGGGAAGATTTCAACTACATCTCCGCGCACACGGAATGTACCACGCTTGAAATCAATGTCATTACGTCCATATTGTACATCAACAAGTTCACGAAGCAATTGATTGCGGTCCTTTTCCATACCAACTCTAAGTGAAACAACTAACTCGCGGTATTCTTCTGGAGAACCTAAACCATATATACACGAAACACTCGCAACAATAATCACATCATCCCGTTCAAATAGTGCAGATGTTGCTGAGTGACGCAATTTATCGATTTCATCATTAATCTGCGCATCTTTTTCAATAAACGTATCTGTTTGAGGCACATACGCTTCTGGCTGATAATAATCGTAATAACTAACAAAATATTCAACTGCATTATTCGGAAAAAAATCTTTCAGCTCACTATATAACTGTCCTGCTAACGTTTTATTATGAGCCATAACAAGTGTTGGCTTCTGCACTTCTTTAATGACATTTGAAATCGTAAATGTCTTACCCGTTCCTGTTGCTCCAAGCAACACTTGCTTTTTCTTCCCACTATTAATTCCCTCTACAAGCTTTTCTATAGCTACCGGCTGATCACCTTGCGGGGAATAAGCTGAGATAATTTCAAATTGATGTTCCAAACAAAACCGACCTCCTCGTAAAAAATCTGTATTCCCATTTTACCACGAATGCTCATAAAAAAACCAAGAAAACGAACAGATATTCGGTAAAATTTTCGACAATATATACATAGAAAAAGGAAGGAGTAAAAACTTCCTTCCTCTACTAACTCTATTTTTTAGGTACATATAATAAATCATATCCATTGCGCCCATTTTTACTCGTACAATCTATTAACCTATAAGTGATTTCTAATTCTCCCTGCTCTTTAACAATACTTTTGCAACTATCTTTATGTAATCCTTTATGCTCACCAGCAAATTGGTCTTTTCTATTATCTAACACATAAAGTATATCGTTCTCACTATGCTCTACCGTTTGAAAAATCGGATCACCTTCATGGGTATACTGCACAATTCTTATTTTATCAACTTTCCCTTGGTCAACATTCAAAACGAACTTTTCAAAATTATCTAGATTGGAAATTACTGCTCTCTTTACAATGACATCATTCTTCTTATCAATGTCAATGTTAGGTTGTGAGCATGCTACTAAACTAAAGAGAAATAAGCATATAAAACCTGTTTTTCCTATTGTTATCCTCTCCTATACAAACTATTGGTATACTAGAAAAAGCTACTTTCCTCTATGAAAGTAGCTTCTCTTTTTCTTTTTCCTTCTTCGGGAAAAGAACATATGAAAATGAAATAACTGTATCCACTAAAAGTATAATCGCCCAAACTTGGCTAACACGACTTGCTTTTTCATTTAAAACAATCCCCGTTTCTAACCAATTATGCCATTGTTCAAACGGGACAAAACCGTACAGAAAGAAAAAGAAAATATGCGCAACAACGAATAAAACAAGATGTAATAACCAATTTTTTATTTCCTGTTTCGCATAGGCCATACCTGTTAATTCTACGTGCTCTTCCATAGTTGGCGCTGGTTCATTCCGCCATTTCGCAACTAGCTTTTGCGCAAACATATCAAGCTTCTTCAAATCCTTTTTCCCGTAGAAAACTGCATACAATAAAATAATTACCGTAATGATTTGAAAGTTAGAGAACTTCCCTGTTTGATAATAGTCCACTACCCCTAAGGTTAAAATAAACACTTCATTTACGAGGAGTACAATCCCCATAATAAAGCTCGCCTTCTTCAAACGGAATCCGTAACGAAGTAAAAAGAAGCCGATAGCCGATAACCAAAATACAATCTCTGCCCCAATTAAAAAATACCAACGATATTCTGCAAGTATACTCATTTATCCATCTCCTTTTCATCATATATACGAAAAGCTTCTTCCATATATAATAAAAGTTCTTCTTCAATTGGATACATGCTCATTTTCTGTGAATCTTCCTTCGATTTTCTAACTTCCCATAACTTATCTAAAAACGCTTCGTCACCATTGGCCATTTCTAAACATTTCTGCATTAATCTCTTCGTTGCCCCTTGTACCTCATCACTCGCTGCTTCTTTGCCGTCTTTCATAAAAGTACGTAATTGCTTTAATAAATCTACCCATTCTAAAACATTCGGATCTTCTTCACTCATATTTGGCAAGTTATGAAGCAATTTTTGTTCTTCCTTTGAAAATACTTCATTTTGAAATATTTCACGTATACGAGACGACTGTTTCGAAAGCTGGATCAGTTCAAACATAACTTTCCAATCAAGTTCCCCTTCCACATCTACCGAATAAACAACAGCTTGTAATACGCGCTCCATTCGATTGAATTTCTTTTGTTCTTCCTTTACAAATCTAAGTTGTTTTTCAAGCGAATCCTTTAAGTTAAGCTCACCTTTTACTAACATATTCGCAGACTCTTTTAATGAAAATCCCATTTCCTTTAAAAATAAAATTTGTTGCAGCCTTATTACGTCAGCTTCACTATATAAACGATGCCCGCCTTCTGTTTTCCCGCTCGGCTTTAATAAATCTATTTGATCATAATAACGTAATGTACGTACTGTTACCCCTGTTTCTTTCGTCAATTGTTGTATTGAAATCACTACCATCACCTCTTCCTCTTCATTATAAAAGATGACGTAACGTCACTTTCAAGCCTTTTGTAAAAAAAATACAAAAAGCTGTTTATACTCTTCGTATAAACAGCTTTTACGGAAATAACCCTTTTTGTACAGCACGCCCACAAAATAAAATAAGTGCGCCAACAACAACACTCGTTGCTGTTTTATGATAATGAGCTGAAACTAATAAATAATATGATAAACCTACAGTACCAAGCATAATAAAAATACTCGGTACTGGATTACGAGAGAAATTCTGCATTCCCCAAAACAAAGCAAAAATAGCCGTAGCGACACATAATACCGGTAATCCCATCCCAGTTCCCCTTTTTTCTACCTATTCCTTGTTGCTAACACACTCGTCGATGCCATACTTATTAATAAACCAAAAATGACAATATATAATAACTCATTTACATGTACTGCTTGCCTATCTAAATACTTATTTACACAAAGATACATAATGAACAAGAACACGAAGCTTGTAATACTAATCGTAAAATATGACTTCATCTTATTCACAACTCGCTCATCAATCGACGGTACTCCCTCTTCTTTCAAACGCTTCTGTTCTCTATATTCCGCAATACTATATAAAATGACTAGTGCTACATTCGATATGAAGATTGTTCCCCACGAAATACTTAAAATCATTAAACTCACATTTAAAATAAGACCCGCTAAAAATAAACTGCCTATGAACCGTATAATATCTTGTTTACTCATACATGATCAGCCTCTTTTTGATTTCTATATTTCCACTTCGGCCAATAGTTTACGAGAAAATACACCCACTGCCCTAGTACAAATAAAACAAACGGCATACCAGCATTTCCATCAACAATTAAATTATATAAACTCCATATCGCTAAACTAATCGAAAAAAATAACCCTACATATTTAAACGCTTTATCTGACTGAAATCTCTCAAACTCATCTTGCATTTTTCATTCCTCCTATCGCTATGCTCGTTTCCCTATCATGACTCCTATGATGAGACTACCCGCAAATAAGGAACTACATATCATAAATATTTCTTGCACTGGTATAACAGCTCTGCCTATCGCTTTACTCGCAACAATATAAACAATAAGCAATAGAAACGCGAATATAAATGAGACATTTACATATTTTTTTTTATTTTCATTTACTCGCTCATCTATATCTGGAAGTTCTTCTTTTTTGTACTTACGCTTTTTGTAATACGAATACACCATTAAAAATACAATTGCTAAAACGTTACTCACGACGAGCGGTAAAATTGGTATAGCCGGATTCATACTATGAACTACAATGTCTCCCAAAAACAATCCAAAAGTCGCACCGATAAATAACTTTTTAGTATCGTTCATTTTTTCTCCCCTTACTCTAGCGTAAATATTTCCTCCACCTTCACCCCAAAATATTTGGCGATTTTTAGGGATAACTCTAGACTCGGGTTATAATGATGGTTTTCAATCGCCACAATCGTCTGCCGCGTCACCTGCATCGCCTTTGCCATTTCAACTTGCGTTATATGATGTTGCTTTCTTAACTCTTTTATTTTATTTTTCACACCCATAGGCTCCACCTTCGAAAGTAAAGATATCTTTACTTTAATTATAAATATTTTCCAATTATAAGTAAAGATATCTTTACAAATTTTAGAAAAACGTTTCACGGATCACCTTCTCTAACAAAGTACAAGCGTAATTAAATTTATATCAGCTATTTTTTTAATATATCGACACCCGTAGCACTATAAACATAAAAAAGCTGTCCAAAAATATCTTTTGGAACAGCTTCTTCGTCCTACTACATAAATCCTAATGCATATACAAGAACGTATCCAAGAATAGAAAGGAAAACCGAGCCGATCAGCCCCGCCACGAATGCCTTACTTCCTAACTTACGGAACGTTTTAAACTCTACATTTAAACCAAGCCCCGCCATCGCCATTGCAATAAGCATGTAAGCAAGAACAACAATATATCCAGCAACAACTTCTGGTATAACCCCGAGCGAATGCACTGCACTCATTGCTAAAAACCCGAAGATGAACCACGGAATTGGAAGGTCGCGCCACGATTTTTTTTCCTCGCTACCTTCACTCTTACCAAACCATAATCCAATTAAAATCGCTACTGGCACAAGCATTGCAACGCGCGTTAATTTCACGATAACTGCGATGTCTACAGCCGTACTTCCTCCTGGTGCCGCAGCTGCGATGACATGGGCGATTTCATGCAGCGTCGCACCTGAGAATACACCGTATCCATACGGTGAGAAGCCAAGCACTGGGTATAATAGCGTATAAATAAGTGTAAATATTGTACCTAAAATTGCAATAATCGCTGCCCCAACTGCCGTTTCTTCATCCTTCGCTTTCACTTGCGGTGCAATTGCCACGACCGCAGCCGCGCCGCAAATTGCTGTTCCGCACGCTGTTAAAATTCCGAGTTTCTTTTCTACCTTAAATACTTTCGTTAGCCCATATACAACGAAAATCGTAAATGTAATAACAGCGGCAGCGATGACCAATACTTTCGGCCCTGCCTTCGCAATATCAACAAGATTTAACCGCATTCCAAGTAAGATAATCCCAAAGCGAAGCAACTTCTTACTCGCAAAGTTCGTCCCGGCAATCGCATCATGAGGAACTCCAATTGCCGCACGCCAAACCATCCCAATTAGAATAGCAATCACTAATTGTCCCATAATATTTAAAAATGGAAGCTCTGCTAAATATTTCGCAGCAATTGCGATTAATAATGTAATCCCAATTCCTTGTGAAAATCCAAAGCCCTTCTTCTTTTGTATAACAAGTGTTTGTTCCACTTTGTACCACCCCAATAATCGTATTGGAACATGCATGTTCTTTCTACTTATATTATAAGAGAGTTTCTATAATAAGTTTAATATCAATATTGAATCTCTATCATTAGAAATACTTATGATAAGATGATAGAAAAAGAAAGGAGCCCATTACATGAACGTAGACATTTTAAAAATATTTGTTACTGTCGTTGAACAGAAGCATTTCTCCCGTGCAGCAGAATTATTAAACCTTTCACAGCCTGGCGTAAGTATGCATATACGCAACTTAGAAAACGAATTTGGCACTACACTTATTCAGCGCTCTCCGAAGCACGTTCAAGTGACGGAAGCTGGAAACATATTATATATACACGCAAAACAAATGCTCTCTCTTTATGAAGATGCTAAGCAAGAAATTAACGAGCTACATAACGTTGTAACAGGAACTCTTCGCATCGGTGCTAGTTTCACAATTGGCGAATACTTACTTCCAAAAATACTGGCTAACTATGCGAATGAAAATCCACACGTTGAAGTTCATACCTTTATCTCAAATACAGAAGACGTTTTGCAAAGCCTTCGCTCTAATCAAATCGATATCGGCTTAGTCGAAGGGCAAGTCGTATACGCCGACGTGGACGTTGAAACGTTTATGCAAGATGAAATGAAGCTCGTCGTCCCGCCAAATCATCCACTGCTCCGCACAAATGAAATAAATGAAAGCACACTCCAAGATCAAGTATGGGTATTAAGAGAAAGTGGTTCTGGAACACGCGCTTATAGTGACCGCTTTATTCATCAACACCATTTAAAATTGAAGCGCTTCTTTACATTCAGTAGTATCCAAAGCGTGAAAGAAGCAGTTAGTGCTGGGCTTGGCATCGCTATACTTTCTGATTGGACTGTACGGAAAGAGTTACTGGCAAAAGAGCTATTCCACGTCGAAGTTCCAAATGAACAACTCATCCGTCCATTCTCCATCGTGCGCGGCAAATACTTCATCCCGTCTAAAGCTATTCAAGTGTTTTTAAATCATGTAGATTCTTTTGCGAAAAAACAGAGTTGACCCTCACATTAGTGTGAAGGTTTACAATACATGTAGAAGGAGTGAAACGCATTGCGAATCGGGGAGTTATCAAAAGAAACTGGCGTTAGCGAAAGATCACTAAGACATTACGAAGAAAAGGGATTACTCCCTTCGAAGCGCCTCGCAAATGGCTATCGTGATTTTGATGAAAGTGCCATTGAAAAAGTGGAGCTTATTCAAATGTACTTACAAATTGGCTTAAATTTAGAAGAGACGGCAAGGATGCTGCGCTGCCTCGAAATAGAGCCGCACCTGTACGAAAATCCTTGCAGCAGTATCCTTACGCTTTATGAAGATAAACTTAATGAAGTAACGAAGCAAATCTCATTACTTTCTAGCATTCAAACGAATTTGCAAAAACACGTTTCACTCCTAAAGCAAACAAAAGAAAAGGGATGATTACATGTTTGTTATACATGGCAGTTCAAGACAAAACGGAAATACAGAAGCTTTAACACATATGGTGATTGATGGAATTGAAACAGAACAAATTTACTTGCGTGATCATATCGTCCACCCAATCATAGATCAGCGCCATGATGCAGAAGGATTCCAACCTGTAAATGATGACTACGAGCAGTTAATCGAGCGTATGTTAGAGCACGACACAATTATCTTTGCTACACCGCTATACTGGTATGGAATGAGCGGTCATATGAAAAACTTCGTCGATCGCTGGTCACAAAGCTTGCGCGATACATCTCTTCATTTCAAAGAAAAAATGAAAGGTAAAAAAATGTACGTTGTCATCGTTGGCGGAGACAATCCAAAGCTGAAAGCATTACCGCTTATTGCTCAGTTCCAATATATCTTTGATTTTGTTGGTTCATCATTTGAAGGGTATGTTATTGGGGATGCGAATGGATTGGATGAAATCAAAAATGATGCTGAGGCTCTAGCAAAAGTACAATTGTATAATAATAAGTTCAAAAATAGTAAATAGAAATAAGTTTGACAAACCATTTTGTATGCGCATACAATAAAAGTAACATTATGAAAGGAAGGTACTTTGACCAATGAAGTTCTAATTCTCTTATTTATTTCATCCATCACAAATAGTGAACAAAAAATGATGAAAACTAGCAGAGGATTAGTCTGTCCATTTGTCGATACTTTCTTTCGAAACGATCATGTAAAAAAATCGTTTATTTATGTACGATTTTTTACATGCAAGGGCGACGTTTATCCTCTCTAGTGAAACTAGGGAGGTTTTTTTATGACTATTTTATTCGCACGCAATATTGAAAAGAGCTTTGGTGATCGCACACTATTTACGTTACCGTCACTGGAAATTCAAGCACAGGATCGCATAGGGATTGTCGGAGTCAACGGAGCTGGTAAATCTACGTTATTACAAATATTAAGTAAAGAAATAGAAGCTGAAAAAGGCATAGTAACTCATCATAGTTCTATCAGCATCATTCCTCAACTTAGCGAGGAACTACCGGAAACCACTTCTGCTCTCGCAAAAGGAAAATGGAGTATTTCAAACGTTACAGATGCAATGAGCGGTGGTGAACGAATGCGGCTAAAGATTGCTCATGCTCTCGAACAAGATGCAGGAATTTTATTTGCTGATGAACCAACAAGCCACTTAGATATGGTTGGTACAGAGCAATTAGAAAAGGCACTTTTATCTTATAAAGGGTCACTTGTTTTAATATCACATGATCGTGAATTTCTAGATAATATATGTACAAAAATTATTGAAATTGAAGACGGGACGATTCAAGAGTATAAAGGAAACTATTCCAACTATCGAAAGCAAAAAGAACGTGAACGAACACAAAAACAAGCAGAATATGATCAATATATACAAGAAAAAAATCGTTTAGAGCAATCAATTTCACAAAAAAAGCAACGTGCTTCTAATATGACAAAAATCCCAACTCGCTTCAGTTCATCTGAATCTAAACTTTATAAGTTAAGCGGGGCTCATGGCCAAGAACAGGTTAGCAAAGCAGCGAAAGCATTAGAAACACGTCTCGAAAAACTAGAAAAGAAAGAAAAGCCAAAGGATCTTTCTCAGACTCAGTTTGACGTGCAATACCATACACCCATTCATAGTAAAGTGGCAGTACAGTTCAATAAAGCAACAAAGAAAATAGGCGACCGCACACTATTTAAAAATATGAATGGAACTATTACCCCTGGTGCAAAACTTGCTATTTTAGGTGCAAACGGAAGCGGCAAAACAACTTTGTTCAACATGCTTCTCGCAAACGAGCGTGGCATTCAGCTTTCGAAAAGTTGTAAAATTGGATACTTTGAACAAACACTATCAATTTTAAAAACAGATAAAACCATTTTAGAGAACGTTCTAGAAGAAACCAACTATACAGAAGCATTCGTTCGAACAATACTTGCACGGCTTTTATTCCGCCGTGAAGATGTTCATAAACCTGTACATGTCTTAAGTGGCGGCGAACGAATGAAGGTCGCACTCGCAAAAGTATTTTTAGGAAACTATAATATGCTTCTGCTCGATGAACCGACAAACTATTTAGACTTAGCGACGCAAGAAGAATTAGAAATCCTGTTACAAGAATATCCTGGCACAATACTTTTCATTAGCCATGACCGTGCCTTTATTCGCTCTGTTGCAGACCATATTCTACAAGTAGATGAGAGTGAACCAAAAATATTCCACGGTAATTACGAGCAATACACAAAAAGAACCACCGGGGATTCTGTAAACGTAACTGAACAAGAATTATTACGATTACAAACAAAATTAACAGAAATTATCGGCCGAATTTCCATGCCAAATCATCACGATGATATCCCATCTCTCGAACAAGAATACGAAACATTATTAGTTCAAATCCAGAAATGTAAAGAAGCGCTCTAATGTCTTCCCTATATATCGACAGGGCCTTCCGCATTTCCCAAGAAATATTGGAACTTCGACATAGAATAGCATCAATAACAGTAAAAAGCCGTGCTAATGCACGGCTTTTTACTTTAAATACGGACAGCAGTCCCGCTCACCGCAACCATTAGCATTCCTTCACGAACTACTTCGTAATCCACGTCGATACCAACAATTGCATTCGCATTTTTTTGTCTTGCGAAAGTTTTCATCTCTTCCATTGCAATGTCGCGCGCTTCTTTTAATTTACTTTCATAAGCGCCCGCACGACCGCCGACAACGTCACGGACAGAGGCAAAAAGGTCACGAACGATATTCGCGCCCATAATCGCTTCTCCATTGACGATATCGATATACTCAATAATTTCTTTTCCTTGAATTGTAGACGTTGTTGTTACAATCATGCTTCATAGCCTCCCATATAAGATTTTCACTTACTTATGGTGCACTAATTCAGCAGAAATTATATTTACGAACTGAACTGTGCTTCGTATAACCTGCTGTATCCTCCGCCTTGTTCAATTAGTTCCTCATGTGAACCTTGTTCTGCAATACCATCTTTATTTACAACGACGATACGATCTGCATTTTTAATCGTTGCAAGTCTGTGAGCGATAACTAATGTTGTACGGCCCACAGATAGTTCAGCAAGTGATTTTTGAATCGCCAGTTCCGTCTCTGTATCTAATGCGGAAGTCGCTTCATCTAATATTAAAATTGGCGGGTTTTTCAAGAACATACGAGCAATCGCTAGACGCTGCTTCTGTCCACCAGAAAGTTTCACCCCACGCTCACCGATAACGGTATCTAAACCGTCTGGTTGTGAGTAAATTAAGTCTTCTAACTGTGCACGTTTTACTGCCTGCCAAATTTCAGCTTCTGACGCCTTTAAGTTTCCGTAAGCAATATTTTCACGAATTGTTCCTGAGAATAAGAACACATCTTGCTGCACAATTCCAATTTGCTTACGAAGTGAAGATAACGTCATATCTTTCGTATCAATACCATCAATTTGAATCGATCCAGACGATTGTTCATAAAAACGTGGTAATAGACTACATAACGTCGTTTTTCCAGCTCCTGATGGTCCTACGAAAGCAACTGTTTCACCTGCATGTATTTTCAAACTAATATCATTTAAAATCGGTTCTTTATTTTCATATCCGAATGTAATGTTGCTATATTGAATATCACCATGTACATGTTTAACTTCCATCGCATCTTTAGAGTCTACAATATCTGGCTCTGTTTCAAGAAGCTCTACATATCTCTTAAAACCAGCGATCCCTTTCGGATAGCTTTCGATTACCGCATTAATTTTTTCAATTGGACGGAAGAAAATATTCGTTAATAGAACGAATCCGATAAATCCACCGTACGTTAATTCACCTTGCAGAACAAACCATGTACCGCATATTAAGACGAAGAGCGTTACGAGACGCATGAGCATATAACTAATCGATGAATTTAACGCCATAATTTTATACGCCATTAATTTCGTTGTACGGAAACGAGCATTGTTTACAGCAAATTGCTCTTTCTCAAACTTTTCATTTCCGAATGCTTGTACAACACGGATACCGCCAACGTTGTTCTCAATACATGCATTGAAATCAGCAACGTCTGAGAATAAACGTCTAAACGTACCTGTCATTTTTTTATTGAAGTAAAGTGCCAACCACAATAGGAATGGAATAACGAAGAACGTTAATAACGCTAACTTCCAGTTGATCATCATCATAAATGAGAATGCCCCAACTAAAGTCATAACAGCGATAAATAAATCTTCTGGCCCATGGTGAGCAATTTCCCCAATTTCCATTAAGTCGTTTGTAAGACGTGAAATTAAATGACCTGTTTTATTATTGTCAAAAAATCTGAATGATAGCTTTTGAATGTGATCAAATAATTTCTGTCTCATATCCGTTTCAATGTTAACACCAAGCATATGTCCCCAATATGTAACGACATATTGTAAGCCTGCATTTAATATATACACTGCAAGTAAACCGAAACAAGCCCATAAAATAAGCGTCCAGTTTTGTCCTGGCAATAACTTATCAATAAATTGATTTACGATAAGCGGGAAGCCAAGTTCTAGTAACCCTGCGACAACTGCGCAAGAAAAGTCGAGTATAAATAAACCTTTATACGGTTTATAGTAAGAAAAAAATTTACGTAGCATATCTTACCTCCATTTTCCAAAATTAAAAAGACTCCCTAAATGATAACCATTATCAAATAATTATTCAAGTTATCCGTCTATGAAACTTCAAAAGAAGGTTTGCGATAGTTGTCGTTTTTTGCCGGAAAGTCGATATATTTGAATAATCGCTGATATAATTCGAGTTGCGCTGATATATCCCGATAATCGCCGATATAATTCAAGTTACGCTGATATCTCCCAATAATCGCCGATATAAATTTCGTTTACTACTCTACTGCCCTCATCCAATACAAAAAGGGTATCACCTATTGGTGACACCCCACTTCTATTACATAGCTTCCGAATCCCACTCATGCTCCTGCTGAACAAATACAATACCTAATTCGTGATGTCCTCCGGCGTATAACGCCGTTTGAGCAAGGCGAAGCTCTCCGTTTGTATCTAATACTTCTAATTTACAAAATGCTCCTGTCGTCTTCGTTTGAAGTGCATCATAAAACTCTTCTGTGCTTCTTGGAATGACTCCATTTACTTTCGTAATCATTTCTCCAGGTAGTAAATTCAGCTCTGCCCCAATTGTATTCGGGATTGTATCTAATACAACGAGTCCATCATTACGTGCAGCGAAGTACGCTGGTCTTGTTTCATCCGCAATTTTCTCTTGCATGGAAATTGTGAAACGTCCAAGCATCGCAACGCCCATCGCAATAATTGCAAGTACATGCCACCAATAACTTGCGATTCCTAAAACTAGCACAAGTCCTGCTAATCCGTATACACGTCTTCCTGTAAATAATAAAGCTTCCGTCGGTTCATAACTTCTAATCCTTCTCATAAATCCAATTAAAAATGGAACGAGGAATAAAGAATATGTATGTGAACCAATTGAAACGACAGGCCACCATGAAATAAACTGCGTTACTGCATCACCTGGTACAAGAATAAAAATAGGCACAACCCATAAACGCTTTGATTCGTGTAAACCAATCTTTAGCCCACGCTTACCCTTCCTAACCTTCGGCGTAGAATATCCTACTGCATTTTTAGAAATCAACAAGCCCTCTACAACAAGCATGACGCCTAGTAAAATAGCAAGAGATACAATCGTACTCTCTTCCCCTTCTCCAAGCTGTAAGAAGGAAACTGGTAGCTTAGAAGATAATAGAACACATACAATCGCGATACTAAATGTATAAGCTGCTGATAAATATCGATACATAGCAGTTAATCCAAATAATAACGTCCAAAGTAAGATGACCCATAAGCTCGCTTTGGAAATGACAAGGCCAAGTCCAATTGTAATAATAGATACGATTAATCCGTATCCAACTCCCGCAAATAGAGATGTTCGCAGTTCAAACCAAATATCATAAACTTTAAAGGAAAAATCCTTTCGTTCTCGTAACATACGTAAGTATCCAACGAAGATACTACTTATTAAAAATACATAGACAGCAGGGTGTAAGAAAAAACGTCCAACCGCCCGCATTATTTCAAAAATCCATGCCTCCACGAATCCATTCACCACCATTTATATCATTCTTTCTTTTTATATTATCATAACTGGACAAACGTTTGTTTAACACAAAAAAATACAGGCAGCAAACTGCCTGTATTTCTTTTTATCCCGCTTTAATGGGCAGTAGGACCCCCACCTCAAAATTTAGCGAAAGCAAAGAATTTAGGTGGGGGATCCACTGCCCATAAAAGTCCGATTGGTTCAACTAATAATCAGTTGGGATGAAGCAAACCCCCACTGATTAAAGTTTCACTTTATTTCACTATTAATTTTAATGCGGACTGTAATTGTAGATCATTTTCTCCAGAACGGATTTTTTCAATAATTTTAGTTTGAATCGCCTCAGCTGTCTTTTTATCCAGCTGTCCTGTCGCTTCCATCTCATTCGCATTTTGGAATGCTTTCAGCGCTGATTCTGTCTCTTTACTAAAGTATCCATCTTCACGCCCCGGTACATATCCTAAACTCTTAAGCATTTCTTGCGCGTGTTTTACTTGCACATCATTTGAATTGTATGAAAGTGTTTTTTCAATTTGAATTGGTGTCGCATGATAATAATCTGGTTGCTTCACTTCTACTGTTGGCACGATTCCTTTTTTATGAATCCAGTTTCCATCCGGTGTTAACCATTTAAACATCGTTAATTTAATGTTGCTGCCATCTTTAAATGGAACGGCTTGCTGAACAGTACCTTTACCAAACGTTTTTTCACCAATTAAATCGTATCCTTCTCCCTCTTTGAGCGCACCCGCTAAAATCTCTGAAGCAGAAGCACTTCCGTTATCAATTAATACTGAAATTGGATATGGCTTTTTCTCTTTCAGTTCCGTAGAGAATTTCTTTTTCTCACCATTTCGTTGCTCTACTTGTAGCATCGGCTTTTTATCCGTCATAATTTCCCCTAGTATCTCTTCTACACTATTTAAGTAGCCACCAGGATTACCACGCACGTCAATAACTAAGCCTTTTATGTTTTTCTTCTCTAACTCTTTTAACTGATCCTTAAATTCTTTCGCTGTATTTTCAGCAAAAGAAGTGATTTGCATATAACCGATATCTTTTCCGCTCTCTTGTTTCACAGAACTAAACACCGTGAAGATTGGAATTTTTTCACGCTTAATTTTAAATACAATCGGATCAGCTACTCCTGCACGCTTAATTTCAATCGCGACAGTCGTTCCTTTTTTACCACGAATCTTTAATACTGCTTCTTCACGTGATAAATCTTTCACACTATTTCCATCTACAGATAAAATTTGGTCATTCGGTTTAATTCCAATCTTTTCTGCCGGTGAGCCTTTAATTGGAGATACGATAATAAGCTTACCGTCCGTTTTGTTCACCTCAGCCCCGATCCCCTCTAGCTCAGGATCAAGTGATTCACTAAACTGTTTAGCCGTTTCTTTATCCATATACGTGGAATAAGGGTCCTTCAGCGTAGACAACATGCCTTGTATTGCACCTTCGACTAACTTGTCATCCTTCACGTCTTCCACATAACGTGAATCAATTAGTGCATACGCCTCATTAATTTTTGCCAAATTCCCTTGTGAGGTGCTAGCGTTTCCACTCGAAATCGTTTGCGTTACTTCTGCTGGGTTAACCCCAAATAAAGACATACCTGCAAACATTCCGCCAGCACCAATTAAAAATGCAACAACCATTCCAATAATTGCAACTCTACGTTTCAATGCGGAATTCCCCTTTCCAAAACACACAGGTGGTGTAGCAAAAGGCATCACACAGTGTGTGATGCCTTTACCTATTTCTACTATATGATAAGCTTGTACGAATTATGTTTGCAACTTTTTATACTTTTAAGAAGCGACGAATTGACATTACACTTCCCCACATACCGATTAAAGCCCCGATTAACACTAGTAAACCAGCTAATTGGAATACGAAAGGACTGTATGGTAGAAGTTCGAAAATTGTTCCGCCAAGTTTTTCGTTAAACACACTTTGTAGTGAATTATACGTAACTAGAATTAAGCCAATTGGAATAATTGATCCTAATACTCCTAGGAATAATCCCTCTAATAAGAACGGCCAACGAATAAACCAGTTTGTTGCACCTACCAGTTTCATAATTTCGATTTCTGTACTACGAGCATAAATTGTAATTTTAATTGTATTAGAGATTAAGAACATCGCTGTGAATAAAAGACCTGCAATTAACGCAATCCCGATATTACGTCCTGTTTTTACAGTATCAAATAATTTTTCAACTTGACCTTTACCGTATTGAACATTACTTACAAACTGCATTTTCTCAATCTTTTTCGCGATTGTCGCTGTATCTGTTGGTTCTTTTGCTTTTACAATGAATACGTTTTTAAGTGGGTTATCTTGTTCAAATAACTCAAACGTTTTTCCGCTATCACCTAAGCTTTTAATTAAGCGTTTTAGCTCTTCTTCTTTAGAAGAATATTTAATAGATTCTACTTTTGCAATCTTACTCATATCATCTTCTAATTTCTTTTGATCAGCTTCTTTTGCTGCTGGATCAATGTGTACACGAATTTCTACATCTTGCTCTACTTTCGTCGCAAAATGGTTCATATTCATAATCGCTGTTAAAAAGACACCTACAAGTAATAATGTAACTGTTACTGCACTAACAGAAGCAAATGTCATCCATCCGTTACGTGATAGATTCTTTACACCTTCTCGCAAATGTCGACTAAGGGTCTTAGCCTTCATATCCGTATCCTCCCTCAATCTCATCTCGAACAATTTTTCCGCCTTCAATCGCGATTACACGATGACGAATTGTATTTACGATATCTGAGTTATGTGTCGCCATAACAATCGTTGTACCACGCTCGTTAATACGCGTAAAAATCTTCATAATATCAAGAGCTGTTTCAATATCTAAGTTACCTGTTGGCTCATCGGCAATTACAACCTTTGGTCTATTAACAATTGCTCTCGCAATCGCAACACGTTGCTGCTCTCCACCCGAAAGTTCACTTGGTAGTGCGTCTGCACGATCCTCAAGACCGACAAGACCTAAAACTTCTGTTACACGCTCACGAATGGCTTCTTTTTCTTCTTCAATTACTTCTAAGGCAAACGCAACATTCTCATATACCGTTAACTTAGGTAGTAATTTAAAATCTTGGAAAATTACGCCTAATTGACGACGGAAATATGGAACATCTCTTTCTGCTAATGTTTCAATAACAAGTCCATTTACATTAATTGATCCTGTAGATGGCTTCTCTTCACGATACATCATTTTAATAAATGTAGATTTCCCGGCTCCACTCGGTCCAACTACGTATACAAACTCACCTTGTTTAATGTTAACTGTGAGACCAGCAATGGCTTTCATACCATTCGGGTACTCCTTATAAACATTCGTCATTTTTATCATTATTTATCACCCAATACTTAATGATTTTTTTCGAAATACTTTTCTGTACATCTGAAAATAAAAACTTTATTCTCACTTAACCATTCTTGTTGAAGGTAGCTTCTATTCATGCTTTTTATTAGCAGCGCTACTCTATGTAATATATTTCAGCAAAATTCTACAAACCCCATTGTAACATCAAACGGTTTCCAGTTCGGATACATTTTTGTTACAGTTATGTTACACTCAAAAAAAAAGGAAACGAGTCGTCATAGTTCTTACCCAAAATCATTTTGGAATAAGATTATATAACCAACTCGTCCACTTTACCTTTTTTATTTATGTTCAGCTAACCACTCAGCTACTTTTTTCGCATCCTCACCTTGAATGATTCCTGGTGACATGGAACCGCGACCTTTTTCAATAATCTTTTCAATCTCTGCTGCATCATATTTCTGTCCCACTTTTCGTAAATCCGGTCCAGTTGCTCCCGATAAATCTTTCGCATGACAACCTATACAACTTTTTTGGTAAATTTGCTCTGCGCTATCTGTGCTTGCAGATTGTTTCGAAGGCTTACTCTCTTCTTTATTTCCACATGCTCCTAAAGCAAAAACGACTGATGTTCCTAACGCAATAGCCAACAATTTCTTTTTCACTTCTATCGCTCCCCATTGTTGATATTCTTTTCATTCCTAACACACTCATTTTCATTATAAGCATTATCTTTATATAGAAAAACTAAGGTATATTTCATATTTTTCAAAAATACAGTAAGAACCCTGGTAATATAAAGCTTTCATAATTTGTTTCAATTCTGTGAACAACGTAAAAACTTCTATAAAGAATTCTTGTTGAACAGAAAATCAGAAAAGTTCTGTTCAAGTCTTACTCTATTGCCGCTCTGTTTTACTATTCTCTACTTTTTACAATACAATATACAACATTGTATGCTACATATAATCTCATCAAAAAGAGAAGTTGTCGTTTCCAACTTCTCTTCCTCTTTATTTCATCTATAGAAATAAAATCAAATTCTTTATATCCTCGATTATCCTCAGCATACGCCGACAACTTTGTTGGCTTTTTTTCGCTTATTAGATGCGAGAACGTAAGTAAGCATCAATAAATGGATCAATTTCTCCATCCATAACTGCTTGTACGTTACCAACCTCTGTATTTGTACGGTGGTCTTTCACAAGAGAATACGGGTGGAATACGTAAGAACGAATTTGGCTACCCCATCCGATTTCTTTTTGTTCACCGCGAATTTCATCTAACTCCGCTTGTTGCTCTTCTAATTTCTTTTGGTATAATTTCGCTTTTAACATTTTCATCGCGTGCTCACGGTTTTTAATTTGTGAACGCTCTGACTGACATGTTACAACTGTGTTTGTTGGTGTATGTGTAATACGAACTGCTGAGTCTGTCGTATTAATATGCTGTCCACCTGCACCACTTGCACGGTACGTATCAACTTTTAAGTCTTCTGAACGTATTTCGATTTCAACTTCATCATTGAACTCAGGTACAACTTCACAAGATACAAACGATGTATGACGACGGCCTGAAGAATCGAATGGCGAAATACGTACAAGACGGTGTACACCTTTCTCTGCCTTTAAATAACCGTAAGCGTTATGACCTTTAATTAATAAAGTAACACTCTTAATACCTGCTTCATCACCTGGTAAGTAGTCAACCGTTTCTACTTTAAACCCACGTTTTTCAGCCCAACGTGTGTACATACGTAATAACATAGAACCCCAGTCTTGTGACTCTGTTCCACCAGCACCTGGGTGTAATTCTAAAATAGCGTTATTTTTATCATAAGGATCGCTTAGTAGTAACTGAAGCTCATACTCATTCATTTCTTGAATTAAACCCTTCACTTCTGATTCAAGCTCCTCATGTAAATCTTCATCATACTCTTCTTTTAAAAGCTCATGCGTGATTTCTAAATTTTCAAACGTCTCATCTAACTGACGGAACTTTCCAACCATCTCTTTCAGTGCATTAGCTTCGTTAATTACAGCTTGTGCGCCTTGTTGGTCATCCCAAAATCCTGCACCCATCATTGTCTCTTCTAAATCTGCAATTTGTTTCTCCTTAGTAGGAAGGTCAAAGAGACCCCCTAAAAGCCGCTAATCGCTTAGCCATTTTCTCTAATTCTTGTCTAATTTCTACTAATTCCATTTCCTTCACCTCTATGTAATTGCTGTTACT
Source organism: Bacillus sp. RC251 (assembly GCF_044908765.1). NCBI lineage: Bacteria > Bacillati > Bacillota > Bacilli > Caryophanales > Bacillaceae > Bacillus > Bacillus sp. RC251. The sequence continues at coordinate 56,306 of NZ_JBIYDP010000005.1, forward strand.
TTCTTATGAAAACAAGGGAAACTCTCTCCACTTATGACGGAGAGAGTTTAATCTTTCTTAATTATACATTTTTAATGTAAAATTTTGCAAAGTAATCTGGGCTACCGCCCTGTATTACTTCCCGATACCACAGCAGTTTTTATATTTTTTACCGCTACCACATTTACATAAATCGTTGCGGCCTACTTGGTCACCTTTTACAACTGGTTTTTTCTTCGCTTCTTCGCCATCGCTAGATGGATGAACAGCTTCACCTTGAACAACTTCTTGACGCTCTAAGTTTTGTTCAATTTCAGCTTTCATAATGTAACGAGAAATTTCCTCTTCAATAGAAGCAATCATTGACTCGAACATTGCGAATCCTTCCATTTGATACTCACGAAGTGGATCAATTTGACCGTAAGCACGTAAATGAATACCTTCACGAAGATGATCCATCGCATCAATATGCTCTGTCCATTTCGTATCTACTACACGGAATACAACAACTTTTTCAAACTCACGCATTTGCTCTTCTGGCAGAAGCTTTTCTTTGTCGTTGTAACGCTCTATTAATTTCGCGATAATTGGCTCGCTCATTTCCTCTGGAGCAAGACGACGTAACTCTTCTTCTTTTATATCGCCTTCTTGCAGAAGGTTGGCATTTAAGTAGTCAACAAGACCTTTAATGTTCCAATCTTCTTCAATTTCCTCTTGTGTATGAAGCGCAACAGCACGTTCTACTGTAGATTTCATCATACCTTCAATAATACTGCGTAAGTTCTCAGAATCCATTACTTCTTGACGCTGTTTGTAAATAACTTCACGTTGCTGACGAAGTACATCATCGTACTGCAGTAACTGCTTACGTGCATCATAGTTATTTCCTTCTACACGTTTTTGTGCAGATTCTACCGCACGAGAAACCATTTTACTTTCAATCGGCTGTGAATCATCCATACCAAGACGATCCATCATCGCTTTCATATTGTCAGAACCGAATCGGCGCATTAGTTCATCTTCCATAGACAAGTAGAACTGCGTTACACCAGGGTCCCCTTGACGACCAGCACGACCACGTAACTGATTATCAATACGACGGCTTTCGTGACGCTCTGTACCGATAACTGCTAGACCAACGTTTTTAATATCGTCTCCAAGCTTAATATCCGTACCACGACCAGCCATATTCGTCGCAATCGTTACAGCACCTTTCATACCAGCTTCTGCAATGATATCTGCTTCACGCGCATGGTTTTTCGCGTTTAAAATGTTATGGCGTACACCTTTACGTGTTAACATTTTTGAAATAAGCTCTGACGTTTCAATTGCAACTGTACCAACAAGAATAGGTTGCCCTTGTTTATGACGATTTACAATATCCTCAACAACTGCATTGAATTTGCCTTCCATTGATTTGAAGATTAAATCAGCACGGTCATCACGAATAATATCTTTGTTCGTTGGAATTACGATAACATTCATATTGTAAATACTACGGAATTCTTCTTCTTCCGTTTTCGCTGTACCAGTCATACCAGATAACTTTTCATACATACGGAAATAGTTCTGGAACGTAATTGTTGCGAGTGTCATACTTTCATTTTGAATTTCTACGCCTTCTTTTGCTTCAATAGCTTGGTGCAAACCTTCGCTATAACGACGACCTTTCATAAGACGACCAGTGAATTGGTCTACAATTACGATTTCGCCTTCTTGTACAACATAATCTGTATCAAGGTGCATGACAACGTGTGCACGAAGTGCCTGATTAATATGGTGAAGAAGTGCGACATGTTTTAAATCGAATAAGTTTTCAATATGGAAAGCTTTCTCTGCTTTCGTAATACCATCTTCAGTTAACATTACATTTTTCGTTTTCACATCAAATGAATACTCTTTTTCATTTTCTAATGTACGAACGAATGCATTTGCAAACATGTATAACTCTGTTGATTTTTGAGCTTGTCCCGAAATAATAAGCGGTGTACGTGCTTCATCGACTAAAATAGAATCAACTTCATCGATAATAGCAAAATGAAGTGGACGCTGAACGCACTGTTCTCTATATAAAACCATGTTGTCACGTAAGTAATCGAATCCAAGCTCATTATTTGTGCTATACGTAATATCAGCAGCATAAGCCTCTTGTTTCTCTTCGCGTGACATGCTGTTTAAGTTAATTCCTACTGTTAAGCCTAGGAACTCATGAAGTTGTCCCATTTCGCTCGCATCACGTTGTGCTAAGTATTCATTGACTGTAACAACGTGAACACCTTTTCCTGTTAAAGCATTTAAATATACAGGTAATGTAGATGTTAACGTTTTACCTTCACCCGTTTTCATCTCAGAGATATTCCCTTCATGTAAGGCAATACCACCCATTAACTGCACGCCATACGGACGCATTCCAAGAACACGAGTCGCAGCTTCGCGAACAACTGCAAAAGCTTCAGGAAGTAGATCATCTACTGTCTCACCTTTTGTTAAACGTTCTTTAAATTCAAGCGTCTTTCCTTTTAATTGCTCATCTGTTAGTGGCTTAATAGATGATTCTAATGCATCAATTTGCTCAACTGTCTTCTGCATACGTTTAATTTGGCGTTGATTTACATCAAATACCTTTTTTAAAATACCGATCATAGGAAATACGCTCCTCTTTTTTATTAAAATAAAACTTCCGATTGTTTTTTCTTTTTCTATTACAATCAGTCGTTATAAAAATCAAATGTATGTTATGCCAATTTTTCTCCTAATTAAAAAAACTAAAATGTATATACCTAATGATAATTGTAACACTTGTCTTATAACTATGACAACAATCGGCCGAATGTCTCGTTCTAAATTAAGAAAAATTTTTAAAAAAATCTATTTTCAGCAAAAAAAGCGCAGCCATTTCGGCTGCGCTTTTGAATTATTATTTAGTTTCAATTAAACCATATTTCCCATCTTTACGGCCGTATACAACATTAGTTTCATTTGTATCAGCATTTGTGAAGACGAAGAAATTATGTCCTAGCATATCCATTTGTAGGATCGCTTCTTCAACGTCCATCGGTTTTAAATCAAATCGTTTTGTACGTACAAGTTCTAATTCATCCTCTTCTACCGCATCCAGAACAGCTACTGCTTCTGGAAGGATAAAGTTCGTTTTCATAGAACCTTTCTCACGTAACTTACGATTTACCTTTGTTTTATGTTTACGAATTTGTCGCTCAAGTTTATCAACTACTAAATCGATAGCAGCGTACATATCGCTATTAGTTTCTTCTGCACGAAGTAATAAATCAGTAAATGGAATTGTTACCTCGACACGTTGCTTGTCAGAGTATACTTTTAAATTAACTTTAATCTCTGGGAATGTATCAAAATAACGCTCTAACTTACTTAGTTTTTTCTCTACATATTCCTTTAATGCTGGAGTTACTTCAATATTTTCACCACGAATGTTGAATTTCATAGATGAATTCCTCCTTTCAAGCCTATGTACTATAATTTCGACATTGGCTTAAAAACTCCTTCTAACTTTTTTAAAAAAATTAGTGGAATTGCGATTTTTTTATCGTTTTTTGTTGAAATGAAAAGATGCATCGTTTCTATCTTTATTTTACCCTATTAACATCGTGAATAACGAATATAACTGTGGACAATTCGTTACAGAAAAGAAACAACTTTTTGACAACTTGATTCATAACAAAAACCCCTTGCAAAAAACAAGAGGTTCTACCATATATATAACGTTGCCACAAACGCAGCTCTCTCTTCCCAAAAACAATATTCCTACAGTTTTACAACATTAGCTGCTTGTGATCCACGTGCTCCATCTACAATGTCAAACTCAACTTGTTGCCCTTCTTCTAATGACTTATATCCATCTTGTTGAATAGCAGAAAAATGAACAAATACATCATCACCATCTTCACGCTCAATAAACCCAAATCCCTTTTCTGCATTGAACCATTTCACTCTTCCTTGCATGTTCATTCCATTCCCTTCACTCTAAAAATCAGGGCATTCGCCCCATACTTTGACTATAACGAATGACAACTTACGAAGTCAAAGAAGACTTATCGTCTTTTTATTATCCCTTTCGACAGTTACAGATCAACTTCTACAAAGCGTCAAACTAGAAACTTCCCTTGCTCCTCTATCGTATAAAAGACTTCCAATTTGTCTAACTGTAATTCCTGTCGTATATACATCATCAACGAGTAAGATATGTTGATCATGAAACATATCTTCTCCCTGAAAATAAAAAGGATTACTTCCCGAAAGCCTTTCTTTACGTGTCTTCTTACTTTGCTTTTCTGTTTCCCTTCTTCTTAATGAGGGATAAGAAATTTTGACAGGTAAACATGCTGCTAATAACTCTGCCTGATTAAAACCACGTTCATATTCCCGTTCCCTACTAAGCGGAACAGCAATAACACTTGAAACGCTCGTAAAATACTTTTGAAATAGCTCTCGAAACGATCGATGAAAAATATGAACTAACTCCGCATCTCCCCGAAACTTAAACTGTGTTAATATTTCTTTCATCTCATCATCGTACACGTGCAAAGAACGATTTTTAAAAGGACGATAATTCTCCTCATTTATCCACCTTACGCAATCCATACAAATATCATTTTCTTTATATTCGGAAGGCAAGTCCTCTAAAGGTCGCCCACACTCCATGCAAATCTCTCCTATAATATAGGAAAGTTTCCGCTCACACCCATCACATATATATTTTTTGTGAGACTTTACAAAGAAGGTGTACCAACTAACTGTTTCCAACATATACTCATCGCAAAGTAGACAATGCATTAATCGATTAATCCTTGTTCTTTCGCCTTTTTGTTCATACTTTGAATATGCCTTTTCGCGCGTACCATCGCCTCTGTCTTACCGCAATGAAAATAAACGACCTCGCCATAAGGTTCTTCAAAACTACGACCTGCTCGGCCGGCAATTTGTACGAGCGCACTTTCTGAAAAGATTTCTTCTTCCGCCCCTAACACCGCAACTTGTAAATTCTTCACAGTTACTCCTCTCTCTAAAATTGTCGTTGTAACTAATAACGGAATTTCTCCCTTTCTGAAAGCTACTACTTTTTCTTTTCTCATCGGATCTTCTGCATGTACACCATCGATTCTAGGATCCAACGTTTTCAATATCAGGCTCAATTCTTCTATATATCGCACATGAGGAACAAATAAAAAAATGGGATACTTTTTGCTTACGTACATTTTTAACCATTGTAGTAACACTCGAGGAATTCTTTTATGGTGGAGACTTTTCTTCCAATTTCCGCACCAGCAAAATAGAGGAACTGGTAACGGATGACGATGGTATCGTCCAGAGACAATGATACCTTTTTGTTTACCACTTCTGAAATTATGTTTCCACTTTTCATCGGGAGTTGCCGTTAAATAAATACGCGCCGCTTTCTCTTTCATCGCTTGTTGCACTGCATACTGTAACATTTGATCTGCATAATACGGGAAGGCATCGATCTCATCTACAACCATGACATGAAACGCTCTATAGTAACGTAACAGTTGATGAGTCGTTGCAACGACTAACGCTGCATCTTTTTCCCGGTCTACACTCCCTCCGTATAAAGCAGCTACATTTATATGTGGAAACACTTCTTGTAATCTCGGTGCTAATTCCAGTACAACATCTGTTCTTGGTGTTGCGATACAAACTCTTTCTCCTTTTTGAAGTGCCTCTGCAATACCGTAAAATAGCATTTCAGTTTTTCCAGCCCCGCACACAGCCCAAATAAAAAAAGAGTCTTTCTTTTTAATAGCTTCTATAACACCTTGCGCCGCCAACTCCTGACCAGTAGACAAGGCCCCATTCCACTGTAACGAATTTAAACCTTTTTCTCCTTTTCTTTCAGCGATTCCACGAACGAGTACCGCACATTCACTTACCCTCCCCATCGTTATACACTTCCGGCAATACGTACATACTTTACTGCACCTTTTACATAAAAATGACGCAAATAGTCGCTGCTCTATATTTCCGCAGCGCTGACACATATATTTAGAAGCTTTCTTTTTTACACCTTGTACACATACGACCTTCCGCTTCTTTTTCAAATCTTGTAATGTATCCCGTAAATCTGAAGAGAGTTCCTCTAATAGTAACTGTTTCCCTGCTAACATCAGCAACCACCTCCAGCACTACTATAAACCTTTCTCATAATCTCGTAAAAACTCAAAAAAGCCGATAACCTACTTATAAAATAGTAAGCTATCGACTTTATACACGTTTTTTTATTGAATTGTAATCCTATAATCTTCCGTAACCTAAGAAATGTTTTTGGTTATAACTACTGCTTAAGCTAGCGTAAGCAATCCCTTTATCACCAGCATGAATCATTTGGCCATTCCCAACGTAAATACCGATGTGAGATGGACCTGGTTTATAAGTACCTTGGAAGAATACTAAATCTCCAGGTTGTGGGCTACTTACTTTAGAAACTGAATTCCAGTAACCTGCAACGTCTTGACGTCCTACACCATAGATGTAAGAAATAAATCCACTACAGTCAAAACCACCGTTTGATGGAGATGCACTTCCCCAAACATATGGTAAGCCTAAGTAACCTTGTGCTTTACCAATTACGCCACCCGCATTTGGAGTTGGTGCTGGCTCTGGTTTTTTCGTTTCTGGCTTAGGCTCTTCTTTTTTAGGTTCTTCCTTTTTAGACTCTTCTTTTTGAGCTTGTCCACCATTGTTTGCTGGTGTAGTTTGTGCTGCAGGTGCTTGTGCTGTGGGCGCTTGCGCATCTTTAGCAGCTTGTTCTGCTTGTTTTTGAGCAGCAGCTTCTTGTGCCGCTTTCTCTTGTGCTTCTTGTTCAGCAATACGTTGTAATTGCAGTGCTTGTTTTTCAAGATCTTTCAATTGACTTTCCGTACTTGTCATTGAAGTTACAACTGTGTCCATTTTACCGCTTAAATCGTTTACTGCTGTTGCTTTTTTCGCTTTTTCAGCGTCAAGTTCTTTCTTAGCAGTTTCAATTTGAGCTTGTGCTTCTTTTAATTCTTTTTGCTTTGTTTTTACCGTTTCAACATCTTTTTTCACGTTCGCTTGGTCTTCTTGTTGTGTTTTCATGATATCTTCGTCAGACTCAAGAATTTTAGAAACAGAAGTTAAACGATCAACTAAATCTGCAACGTTTTTAGAGTTTACAAGAACTTCTGTTACAACGTTCGTGTTTGGTTGCTCTTGAAGTGCAACTAAACGTTTTCTTAATAACTCTTCACGTTTTGCAATTTTCGTTTGTAGTTCTGCAATATCTTTATTTTTATTTTCGATTAATTGCTCAGTATCCGCAACTTTTTTCGTTGTTTCATCAAGTTTTGAAGCATTCTCTTGAACAGATTTATCCAAACCTTGAATTGTTTTGTTTAAGTCATTCATTTGCTTTTGTAATACATCACGTTCTTGTTGTTGTTTATGTAAAGTGTCATTTTGTGTATTAATTTGTGATTTCACGTCAGAAATTTTATCTTCTGCAAATACATTTGGTGTTAGTCCTGAAAACATTAACCCTGCAACTAATGCGCAAGATGCCATTTTTAGCTTTTTCATTTTATTTTTTACACCGCTTTCTTTTGTCTTTTTCCGTATATAACCTATAAAATTTATACCATAATTCGGGATTTTTTTTGCTAATGTTACGCTATTGTAAAACAAATGTAATATTATATGTAACTCTATCGCAAAATATGCATATTTTTGTATATACGTGTAGAATTTTAAAAGCATTTTATAAGCAAAGAAAAAACGCAAGGTTTCCCTTACGTTTTGTTAAATACACTAATACGAATGAAATCAAAACGTTATTTCATCCATTTCTCAGCCCAATTTTGGACTTCATCCATAACACTTTCTAATGCTTTCCCTTTTTCAGTTAAGCCGTACTCGATTCGAACTGGTACTTCTGGATAAACATTACGAACTACAATGCCTTCACTTTCCAATTCCTTTAAACGCTCTGATAACATACGATCGCTCATATTCGGTATAATATCTGCGATTTCTCTAAAACGTTTTGACTCTTCAAGCAAAGATTTAATAATTAAGCCAGTCCATTTTTTACTAAGCAAAGTAAAAGCTGACTCAAACTTTGGACATAAACAAGAATTATGCTCCATATGTTTCACCTCTCTTCTATTATAATATAGTTTCTTGTAAAAAGTAAGTTATAAAACTTTCCTCATTATTTTATTTTACGTACATTTTACCATTTCCAAATATTAACTTGTCAACTACACGTAAAATATCCGTAAAAAAACCCTCTTCAAAAAGAGAGCTTTTTATATCTTATTACTTCGTATACCATCCAAGTCCTAGTGCACCTTCGCCTAAATGCGTACCAATTACAGCACCGAAATAACCTGTGCGGATTGTAACATGGGGATATTTTGCTTCTAATTCTGCCTTCCATTCATTCGCTTCCTCTTCACGTTGTGCATGAATGATAACTGCTTCCATAGGTACACCTTGACTTGCTTGCTCATCAAAAATTTCAACAATTCGTTTTAACGCTTTTTTACGTGTACGAATCTTTTCAAATGGAATAATGATTTTATCTCTAAAATATAAAACTGGCTTCACTTGTAACAAACTACCAATGAAAGCTTGTGCACTATTTAATCGTCCTCCACGTTGTAAATGATGTAAATCATCCACTACAAAATAAGCGTCCATCGTTTCCTTCATTTCATCAAAACGGGCAACGATCTCTTTCGGATCTTTTCCTTCACTTGCTAATTTTGCCCCTTCACGTACATAGAATCCTTGTACTTCACAACTAATTTCAGAGTCGTACGTATATACATCAATACCCTCTACCATTTGCCCGGCTGTCGTTGCCGTTTGATATGTACCACTAATCCCACTTGAAAGATGAATGCTAATAACCGCATCATAATCCTTAGATAGTTCTTCAAATAACTCAACAAACTTTCCGATTGCTGGCTGAGAAGTTTTCGGAAGTTCTTCTTGCTCACGTACTTTTACATAGAAATCATCTACTGAAATTTCAGCTTCTTCTTGATAAGATTCCGTTCCAAACACAACGTTTAATGGAATCATATATATATTGAGTTCATCACGAATATGCTTCGGTATATATGCTGTACTATCAGTAACAATAGCTGTTTTCATTTGCGTACCTGCCTTATAAAAAAGTTTTTATTCCCTAAGTTTACACGAAAACTAAAAATGGTGCATCCATACATAAAAATGCCGATTTGAAATAGTACTTACCATCTCGACAAATTACAACAAAAAGTTGAAATACTCACCAAAAATTTCAACTTATTTATAAAAAATGTTTGAATATAAAAACGCTCGCTTTTAAAATGTAAAGTACTAGTCATTTTGGTAGATAGGGGCGTATACGAGTGTTATTACAATATTTAACAATCAAAGACTACGGTGAGCACGAAATTGTCATTCAAAAATCAAGATTTATTTGTTATGTTAGCAGAGCTACAACCGAAGCAGAAGCTCAAGAATTTATACAAAAAATAAAAAAACAGAATTGGAATGCCACACATAATTGTTCTGCGTATTTGATTGGCGAACAAGATCAAATCCAAAAAGCAAATGATGATGGAGAACCTAGCGGTACAGCTGGCGTACCTATGTTAGAGGTACTAAAAAAACGCGGTTTAAAAGATACCGTCGTTGTCGTTACACGTTATTTTGGTGGCATCAAACTTGGCGCAGGTGGATTAATTCGCGCATATGGAAAATGTACAAGCGAAGGCATTAATCATGTCGGTGTTGTTCAGCGAAAACTAATGCGTGTTATGCAGACCGAAATTGATTACACATTACTTGGCAAAATTGAAAATGAATTACGTAATTCGAAATATGCCATTAAAGATATACATTATCTCGAAAATGTCACATTTGATACGTATGTAGAAGAAGACGGAAAACAAGCATTCACAGATTGGATGATTGAGTTAACAAATGGGAAATGTACAATTACAGAAGGAGATATGTTGTACTTAGAACAAGATGTTATCTAAGAATAACTACATCCTCAACTTTAAAGATTAATGTAGTGAATTACTTTCCTACAAATGAACTAAGGAGATTATATATGGAAGAACGTTATTATCATCTCCAAAATAGCAGAATAAAAAAGAAACGAAGAAGAAAGTTTTTCTACTTCCTTATTTTCGTATTTTTATTTGGTGGTGTAGGACTTTATATATTAAATTCCTACTCTTCTCTCATGGGGATGTATAGTGGTTTTACTCGTCAAAAATCGGACTTGAGAACCGAAGATGTAGAAATTACAAAGGAGCCTTTTACACTCCTCATTATGGGTATAGAAGATTATGCAACGGACGGTCAAAACGGTCGTACAGATTCATTAATGTTTGCGACCGTCAATCCTAAAACTAAAAAGATTTCGCTTATGAGTATCCCTCGTGATAGTCGCGTTCCAATTGTTGGTAAGAACAAAGAAGACAAAATTAACGCTGCGCACGCTTACGGCGGAGAAGAAATGGCAATCAAAACTGTCGAAGGTTTTCTAAAAGTTCCTGTAGACCATTATATTAAAATTGATTTCCAAGGCTTTAAAGGAATTGTTGATGCTGTTGGCGGTGTTACTGTTGATGTCCCCTTCGATTTTTGGGAGCGTTCAGACGTGGATTACTACAAAAAAATCGAATTTAAGCAAGGACAACAAGACTTAAATGGGGAAGAAGCACTCGCATACGTACGTATGCGAAAGCAGGATCCAAACGGCGATTATGGTCGGGCCGCTAGACAAAGACAATTACTAGCCGCTGTTGCTCAAAAACTAAATTCAGCCTCTACCGTATTTAAAATTAAAGATTTAACAGCAGTCGTTGGAAAATATATAAAAACTGACATTCCTATTTCAGACGGACTGGCTCTTTACAATAAACTATCTGGATTTGATCCTTCTACAATGCAAACGTTCAAACTTGAAGGAGAAGACAAAAAAATAGGTGGTATTTATTACTTCCTTCCAGATCCAATCGGTGTAGAGACAGTACGTAACGAAATTAAAAAAGAATTAGGAGAAACAGCAATCACTCAAGAAAATCCAACTACAAAAACCGAATCAAACCATTCTTCAAATTCTAACTCTGACGAAAAGGCAAAGAAAGAAACGAATCAGAATCAGAACAAAACACCAACTGAACCACCTCCTTCTACGAATGCTCATGCAGAGTGGATTATGAGAAATCAGCAATAACAAAAAGAGCCAAATCACATATGATTTGGCTCTTTTTTATTTACTTATTAAAGTGTTGTAAAATTGCTTCTACAATGCGCTCTGATGCACGGCCATCACCGTAAGGATTAGATGCTTTTGACATCTTATCATGAGCTTCTTTATCTGATAACAACTCATCAGCAAGACCAAAGATTGTCTCTTCGTCTGTTCCTGCTAATTTCAATGTACCTGCTTCAATACCTTCTGGGCGCTCTGTTGTATCACGAAGAACAAGAACCGGTACACCAAGTGACGGCGCTTCCTCTTGTACACCACCAGAATCAGTTAACATTAAATATGAACGAGCTGCAACATTGTGGAAATCAATTACATCTAGCGGCTCAATTAAATGAATGCGGCTATGATCGCCTAAAATATCATTCGCTGTCTCACGAACAACTGGGTTCATATGAACCGGATACACAACTTGTACGTCTTCATGCTTATCAACAAGACGTTTAATTGCACGGAACATATTACGCATTGGCTCTCCTAAGTTTTCACGACGGTGAGCTGTCATAAGTACAAGACGATCGTTTCCAAGTTTCTCTAGTACAGGATGACTATATGTTTCTTTTACAGTCGTTTTTAGTGCGTCAATCGCTGTATTTCCTGTTATGAAAATGCGTGACTCATCTTTATTTTCTTTCTGTAAGTTCGTTGCTGATTTTGTTGTAGGTGAGAAATGAAGATCTGCCATGACGCCTGTTAATTGGCGATTCATCTCTTCTGGGTATGGAGAATATTTATCCCATGTACGAAGTCCTGCTTCAACATGCCCTACTGGAATTTGATTGTAGAAAGCAGCTAAACTTGCAATAAATGTTGTCGTTGTATCACCATGTACAAGTACAATATCCGGCTTTGCTTCTTTCATTACTTTATCCAAACCCTCTAAACCACGCGTTGTAATATCAATTAAAGTTTGGCGGTCTTTCATAATATTCAAATCGAAATCTGGCGTAATTCCAAAGATACTTAATACTTGGTCTAACATTTGACGATGTTGCGCTGTTACAGTCACAATCGACTCAATTTTTTCTGGATGTTTTTGCAACTCTAACACAAGAGGTGCCATTTTAATTGCTTCTGGACGTGTCCCGAAAATTGTCATTACTTTTAAACGTTCAGTCATTTTATTACCTCTTTTCTTTCACTAGTTACAATTTCCCACCTTACATATATCACCATACCTAGATACACGCATTTTTTAACTAATAAAAAAAGTATTACTATTACGGATGCTTTTTCGCCCGATCGAGTAATAATCTAATCCCTGCTTCTTGGCATCCTCATTAGTATAGCAATTTCTCCCATCAAATAGAATGGGCTCCTTCATAAGCTTTACATAATTCTCTAACGGATAAGTTCGTATTGATTCCCATTCTGTTAAAATAAAAACAGCATCAGCTTCTCTAATCGCTTCATCTATGCATCCGGTGTAGCGTATAGTCTCTCCAAACACACCTTTTACATTTTGAATAGCCTGCGGGTCATATAGAATCACATCTGCATCCATATTAATTAATTCTTCTATTATAACAAGGGACGGCGCTTCTCTTATATCGTCAGTATTCGGTTTAAACGCTGCGCCAAGAACTGCAATCTGCTTTTTATTCATATCTATTATTTTCTTTGCTTTTTCAACCAGTAACAACTGTTGTTTATTATTCACTTCAATAACCGCTTTCAACAAACGAAAATCATGAGAAACATTCCCTGCAATTTGCACAAGGGCTTTCGTATCTTTCGGAAAACACGAACCCCCATAACCAATGCCCGCATTTAAAAAAGACGCTCCAATTCTCTTATCCATTCCCATCCCTATAGCTACATCTAATATATCTGCATCTACCTGCTCACATATATTAGAAATTTCATTTATAAAACTAATTTTCGTAGCTAAAAAAGCATTAGATGCATATTTAATCATCTCTGCACTTTTTATATTTGTAACATACGTTTTTAAGCGTAATTCACTATACAAATTCTCCACTTTTCGTGCCGCTTCCTCATTATCTGCTCCAATTACAATACGATCTCCCTGAAAAAAATCGTAAATCCCTGAACCTTCCCGTAAAAATTCCGGATTCGATACGATATGTAATTCATATCTATTTTGTAATTTCTCCTCAATCCATCCCCTCATAACATCATTTGTACCTACAGGAACCGTACTTTTCGTAACGACAATAATGTCATTCGTCGTATATGTTCCAATATCGTCACAAGCACTTCGAATATATGTTAAATCCGCTGTCCCATCTAATAAAGATGGCGTTCCAACTGCAATAAATATAAATTCTGCATCGTAAAATGCTTTTACTCTACTTGTTGTAAAAGTTAAACAATCATTCTCACGTGCATCATTTATTAATTCATATAAACCCGCTTCATAAATAGGCAGATCTCCTTGCTTTATCCGTTCAATTTTCTCATCATTTATATCAAAACATGTGACTGAATGGCCTAACATTGCCAATCCTACTCCTGTAATTAATCCAACGTATCCGGTACCTATTATCGTAATTTTCATTTCCTTTTCGCACAGGAATATACAATAGAAAATATACGAATACATAGAATTCTCCCTGTGCTTCCCCCTCTCACATTAAAAATGAGAAAACTCTTTTACTTCTTTATTATATGAATTACTTTTTCCATTCTTTTTTAAGTTTTTGTAAAATTACATGCAAGAATATAAAATAAAACTTTATTCAGTGCGGGGCATTCATCCTCTACTAATTATTAGTTAAACCAATCGAGATTTTACAGGAATTAAGGTTCCCACCTAAATTCTTTGCCTCAACTAAATTTTGAGGTGGAAGCCTTACTGCCCGTTCATGTGAATAAATTCCCACATTTTAACATGGAATTTACTCATTTCTACGTGTAATACTTATAATACTGAAATAAAAATATTCATTATCGAAGAAACAGATAAAATGTCATATTCTAAAGTACAATACGATTAACCTTCTCAAACGATTCAACATTCTTTATACAATTGTCATATATTCTATCTGCTTCCATTTGCCGTACAAAGAAAAAAAGATTGAATTCTAATCTTTTTGTGATACCATATGTTATGAGCCTGTAAATAATCATCGAAATTTTCAGAAAAAACATCTAAAAATTACGTTTAAATATAAAAGGTGGGGTATTAATGGACTCACAAGTGATTTATGCCATTTTGGCATCCTTTATCACTGTACTCGGCGTTACTCCTTTCGTTATTAAATTAGCATTTAAGATAGGAGCAACAGATAAACCAAACGCGCGTAAAGTACACCAAAAAATCATGCCCCGTCTTGGCGGATTAGCAATTTTTATCGGTGTAGCTGTAGGTTTTGTTGTTGGTGGGTTATACGAACAAAGAATGTTATCAATAAGCTTAGGCGCTATCATCATCATTATCATTGGGATTTTAGATGATATGTATGAATTATCAGCAAAAGTAAAATTTGGTGGCCAGCTATTAGTTGCTATATTAATTGTAAAAAGTGGATTATTAGTACAGGTACTATATATACCAATTATCGGGGATACTGAACTTGGATGGCTCGCATATCCAATTACAGTTTTTTGGATTGTAGGCATTACAAATGCCATCAACTTAATTGATGGTTTAGATGGATTATCCGCTGGAATTTCATCAATCGTTCTAGCAACATTGGCTTACATGGCCCTCACCAGCCCTATGGGTACTGGTGCAGTTATTATCTTGCCATTAGCACTTATCGCACTTGCAAGTACGCTTGGATTTTTATTCTATAATTTCCATCCAGCAAAGATTTTCATGGGAGATACCGGCGCCCTATTTTTAGGTTATTGTATTTCCATCCTATCTTTATTGGGATTATACAAAAGTGTAACGCTATTTAGTTTCCTTGTTCCAATTATCATTTTAGGTGTACCTATATTTGATACAACTTTTGCGATTATTCGTCGTATTGTAAATAAAAAACCAATTTCAGCACCAGATAAATCTCATTTACATCACCGTCTCCTAGCAATGGGATTCTCTCATCGTACGACGGTGCTCATCATTTATGCATTTGGTATTTTTTTTAGTGTAAATGCTATTTTTTTCACTAAAGCGACGCTATGGATATCAATGATTCTTCTGTTTGCTTTAATTTTCATTACTGAAATAGTCGCTGAAGTAATCGGTCTTGTACACGACCGTTACAAACCAATTATTTCCTTCTATAAAAAGGTTAAAAAAAGAGAAGACTAATTGTAGTATAGACTTTACAATTATGAAATATTCAAATAGCATCCTCTTTCTTATAAGAGGATGCTATTTTTTATTCATCATTTTATATTTCCAAAATATAGATTGTTTGAGAGCTCCACTATTGGAGAAAGATATACATAATAAGAAAAGGATTATATTTTCTTTTTTACATCTTGATTGTCAAACTGAGGGTGAATGTTATGATCAAGCGAGTATTTCAATACGTTATTTTATTTTTAACAATTACTATGTACGTGTCATCTCATGCAGGAGCAACTACAATGCCCCCTGCTGAACATCATCCAAATACTGAAACTACCTCTCCTATCCAAAAAATCGCGTACTTAACATTTGATGACGGACCAAACAAATATACTACGCAAATTTTAAACATCTTAAAGGAAAAGAACGGAAAAGCAACTTTCTTTGTTATTGGCGGAAAAGTACCACATTATAAAAAAACAATGCAACGATTAATTAAAGAGGGGCATTATATCGGACTTCACAGTATGTCACACGATGTAAAACGCCTTTACACTGGTGATCCATCCGCTTTAATTACAGAAATGGAACAAACACAAAATATTGTTCAGCAAGTTACAAAATTAAATACACATCTCGTTCGTGTCCCGTATGGTAGCATGCCTTACTTAAAAAAGAATTACCGTGATGCACTTGTATCCGCCCAGTATAAAATGTGGGATTGGACAATCGATACATATGACTGGAAAAGCTATGACAATCCTTCTGCCATACTAGAAAGAGTACGTAATCAGAGTGATGAACAAGTCGAAGTGATTTTAATGCATGATTCGAGTGTAACCGTACAAATACTGCCTAAAGTAATTGATTACTTACAGTCACAAGGATACAAACTTCTTCCCTATAATCCATCTTCTCATCTCGAAGTGAACTTTTGGAAAGACACAAGATTGTAACAGCTTTAGTGCCTATATGCTAAAGCTGTTTTATTTTTCTCTTCCCACCCTTCCCATTTTTGTGTAAAATTTTAAATAGTGATGAAGTTTCGAGGTGAATAGAAATGAAACGAATAGATCTCATTTTTAACGCAATACAAGAAGGCAATTATATAGAAGGTGTAACCGCATCAGAACTCGCTACCTTGTTGCAACTAGATCGTGCCAATGTAAGTAGCGACTTAAACAAACTTGTAAAAGATAAACGTTTATTAAAAACAAATACGCGTCCTGTTCGTTTTTATATAGAAACGAACGCTTCGTTGGAAACGCATTCAAAGGAAATGACTTCATTAGATACATTTGCAATTGAAAATACAAGCCTTAAAATCGCAATCGAAAAAGCGAAAGCTTCTATTCTCTATCCTCCAAACGGTATGCATACTTTACTGCTAGGAGAAACAGGGGTCGGAAAATCTATGTTCGCTTCTTTAATGCACGAATATGCAATTGAAGTTGAACAGCTTCCTAAAAATGCACCATTTATCGTCTTTAACTGTGCCGATTACGCAAATAATCCACAGCTACTACTGGGGCAGTTATTTGGGATTAAAAAAGGAGCTTATACAGGGGCAAGTGATCAAAAAGGGTTAATTGAAAAAGCACATGAAGGGATCCTTTTCTTAGATGAAGTACATCGCCTTCCTCCAGAGGGACAAGAAATGCTTTTCACCTTTATTGACCGCGGGGTATACCGCCGCCTTGGAGAAACAGAAAACGAGCGTAAAGCACAAGTATTAATCATTACTGCAACAACAGAAGAACCAAATTCATTTTTATTAAAAACATTTACAAGACGTATACCAATGACTGTTACGCTGCCACCACTTCGTGAGCGTACACATAAAGAACGATTTGCTTTACTGCAACTATTTTTCACAAATGAAGCAATCCGTCTGCGAAAAGAAATTCACGTTAGTCCGAATACAATGCGCGCTTTCGTCTTTTACAATTGTCCCAATAACATCGGGCAATTAAAAACGGATGTACAAATTGCCTGTGCGAAAGCCTATTCTGACCTTGTGACAAAGAAACGTGACTCTGTCTATGTTTCAAGTACAGATTTACCTTGGTATATGAAAGAAGGGTTATTCATTGAAAGAAAGAGCCGTCATCTATACCAAATACCAAATGAAACATTTATATTTACAGGTGATGAAGGTTGGAGTAATCATAAAATTGAGAATGAAAAACGGTCTTCTATTTACGATTATATTGATTATAAATACGAAGAACTTCAAGCTCGCGGTATTGAAGAAGACGAATTAGAATTACTAATAGAAAATGATATTCAAAGCTTTTTCGTACAATATTTTAACCAAATTTCTAAAAAAACAAGTCATGAAAATGTTTTTAAAATTGTGGATCGTAATATCGTTTCCGTATGTGAAAGAATTGCGGAACTTGCTGAAAAGCATTTATCTAAGACGTTTGATGAAAAAGTATTTCTCGCTTTAAGCTTACATGTACAGACAACTCTACAACGTTTGCAAGCTGGGAAACAAATTCATCACCCACAACTAAATCAAATTCGTACGAAATATAAAGACGCTTTTTCCGTAGCTATGCAATGCATTCAACTACTGGAGGACGAATTACAAATAACAATGCCTATTGATGAAGCAGGATTTTTAACAATGTTCTTCGTTGTTGATCCAATTCCTGCCTCACAAACAGAAGTAAAAGTATTAATATTAGCGCACGGCAACGGCATCGCAACAGAAATGGCAAACGTCGCAAACGAACTGCTC
This sequence comes from Bacillus sp. RC251, assembly GCF_044908765.1. Taxonomy (NCBI): domain Bacteria; kingdom Bacillati; phylum Bacillota; class Bacilli; order Caryophanales; family Bacillaceae; genus Bacillus; species Bacillus sp. RC251. The sequence goes on from NZ_JBIYDP010000005.1 coordinate 74,528, forward strand.
GGCATTGAGGAAGTAACCGGTATCGATATGCCGTTACATGAATCGCCGAAAGATTTCTTAGAGCGTGTGAAAGTGTATATGAAAACACTCCAAAATGTAAATGGACTTCTCTTACTCGTCGATATGGGCTCACTCGCTTATATTGGTGATATATTAGAAACTGAGTTCAAAATTCCGGTACGTGTTCTTTCCATGACAAGCACTCCACATGCACTAGAAGCAGCTCGAAAAGCTCAACTTGGCTACTCGTTAGATGCATTGTATGAGACAGTGAAGAACTTAACACCGTTTTACTTAAACGTACAAGAAGAAAAGAAAAAGCCACTATCACCAATGAAGTCTGTTATTTTAACAGCTTGTTTAACTGGGGAAGGCAGTGCTTTAGCTATTCAAAAAATGTTAGAGAACTATTTGCGATTTGACAAAGACTTAATTGAAATTATTCCGATTAGTATCGTCCATGAAAAAGATTTAACGAAAATGATTGAGAACATAAAAAAAGAGCGGAATATCATTTGTATCGTCACAAATTTCGATGTGCAGGTGCCATGCTTAACATACCATTTCCAAGACATTGTAAACTACACAGCGATTCAGCCGATTCAAGAATTAATTACGTATGAAGAAACATATGCAAAAATGGCTGATATTCTGGAACAACAAATGCAGCGGAACGACGGAGCATTACTTATTAAAACAATTCGTTACGCATTAAATACAATTCAAGAATTAATTTCCTTACAGCTAACTCCTGACAGCTTAATGGGTGTGATTCTGCATATGAGCTGTATGGTTGACCGTCTTCAAAAAGGAGAAAGCCTCCTCCCTCATCCAGATAAAGAGAAACGAAGACAAGATGAGTACTGGATGTATATGAAAGTAAAAAAAGCATTACAACCAATTGAAAATACATTTGAAATACAAATACCTGATGATGAAGTGTTTTATATCATGGACTTCTTCATTAAAAATCAGCCTGTAAAAAATTAATTGAAGCAGTGTTTTAAATATATCGACCGTAACACGAATTATATTAGCGATTTTCACAATATATCAATTTACCGACAATAACCGCTAAAATTTGCACCTTATAGAAAAAAAGGCTGTTCCAAAATGGACAGCCTTTTTTCTACTTCTTTACTTTTCTGATTCTCCCCCTGATTTCGCCCTTCTTATTCGACTTCGTATAAACATTTACATATACATTTGCCTGAATGATTTCTTGAAGTAGGTTATCAAACGCTCTCCCCTGTAAAGGCCCTTCAAAATCCTCCACATTGACTACACCGGTCACGACTCCTTCATTTACACTAATACCTTGCTTTATTGGGCCAAACAAATTTAAAACCACTGGACCAATTTGATCCGCTTTTCCTAAATGAATTTGGCATGATGTAACTTTTTCGATGTTTTTCAATATGATCCGATATTGTAATTTCTTTAAATCATCACTAAATATAAACTCTGTTACACCATAAGCTTCTGTATTTACAGGAGGTAGTTCCCTCTTCCCTGTTAACCTCGCAAAGAAATGTGTTGTCATACGGGCATTCTCCTTATATAAATTTCCCAGCACTACTTCTACTACTTTATGGTTTATACATAATCATTTATGACTTTTTCAAGTTTTAATTACGAAGAAAAGATTCACACAATCTTTACATTAGAATCGTTCCTTTCGCTTTACTATCTCTTGTATAATGCACTTAGAAAAACATTCTAGGAGGTCATTTTGGAAAATAACAAATACACTTTTCACACATTATTAGAGATTTTTCTCGTCTCATTTAAATTAGGACTTACTTCATTTGGTGGTCCTGTCGCCCATCTTGGCTATTTCCACCACGAATACATACAAAAAAGAAAATGGATGGATGAACGAAGCTATGGAGATTTAGTAGCACTATGCCAATTCCTTCCTGGTCCTGCTAGCAGTCAAGTCGGTATGGGGGTTGGATTATTAAGAGGCGGGGTATTAGGAGCTATTATTTCATGGATTGGATTCACTCTACCGTCTGTGCTTGTTTTAGTTTTCTTCGCCTCGTTCCTTAATCAGTTCAACCTTGGAAGTGCTGGCTGGATTCATGGACTAAAGCTTGTAGCAGTCGCCATTGTTGCTCATGCCATATGGGGAATGGCGCAAAAATTAACGCCAGACCGAAATCGTGCGACGATTGCTATCGTAACTGCCGCAATCGCCTTATTATGGCCAAGTAGCTGGACACAAGTCATTCTCATTATAGTATCTGGCTTTATCGGCTGGTTTTTATATCGCAACCAACCAATTAGTCAATCTCAACATATAAAAGTACCTATTTCAAAAACGATAGCAGTTTCTTGTCTCATCTTATTCTTCGGACTATTACTGTTGCTACCAATATTAAGACCGTTCTCATATTACATCGCTTTATTTGATAGTTTCTATCGCTCTGGCGCACTTGTATTTGGAGGCGGACACGTCGTGCTACCCCTTCTTGAAGGTGAGTTCGTACAAAACGGAATGATGACGAAAGAACAGTTCCTAACTGGATACGGATTAACACAAGCCGTACCAGGTCCACTATTTACATTCGCTTCTTATATAGGAGCTGTGTTAAACGGGACGCTTGGGGCAATACTCGCAACAATTGCGATCTTTCTTCCTGCTTTCTTGCTCGTTATTGGTGTTTTACCATTTTGGGACAGTGTGAGAAAAATATCTTACATACAAGGCGCACTACTTGGAATCAATGCAGCTGTTGTCGGTATTTTATTAGCAGCTTTTTATGATCCTATTTGGACGAGCACAATTATGAACGCTATAGATTTTGTTTTTGCATCTCTTCTATTTTGCTTGCTCGCTTTTTGGAAAACACCACCTTGGGTTATCGTTATAATCGGGGCCTGTGGTGGATATGTTCTATCCATTTTGTAAATAAAAAAACGACGGCATTATGTAGCCGTCGTTTTTCTATTAAAACTTCACAAGTTCTATTCCTTCAGGCAACTCGCTCTCTGTTAAAATACGCAATTCTTTCACACGATCCATTACGTAAGAAGAACGCTTCACAAGCTCTGGGTCAATATACGCTGGATGAACCATAATTTCTACCGTTTGTTCACCTTGTACTCTTTCTTTTAACCTCACAAAGTAATCTTCCGTCACACCATCCGCATAAAAATCACTGTAAAACACGTCAGAAAACGGGCGCACTGCTCGCTCTTTCTCACAACGACGAATCGGAACATTATATTTAGTTGCTAATCTCTCAAGAACATCGTGCAAAATCGGTAATCCGTGCACATGATGATGACTATCTAAATGAGTTGGTGTTAATCCGTAAGATAAGAACTTCTCAATTTGAGCAGTCCATTCTCGCTCGACTTCTTCCGGATTTACCTTCCCTTCCCATACGACACTTTGTTTATGAAACACTCCATCGCTACTTACGAGTGATGGTACGTCTCCAAGAAGTGGTTCTCCTGCCGTTAATACGAGATGTACGCCTACTCCGAGTAGGTTATACTCTTTTGCTAAGCGCACCGCATGCTCTGTTCCTGGCATATTCATCATCATCGTCGTTGAATTTACCAGTCCATTTATATGTCCATCAATAATGCCGTAATTTGTACCTTCTGTAAGACCGAAATCATCTGCATTTACAATTAACTTAATCATCGTAATACCTCCTAATAAAATAAAAAGCGGGCTGAATAGCGCCGCTTTATTTCTCTACCTTTTTGAAGAACTGTGGAAGATATTCTTTATGTGCTTCCAACATTTCATCTAAAATTTGTTTTGCAACTTTATCTGATGGTACAAGTGGATTAATTGTCATAGCAAGCAGCGCTTTATGATAATCCCCTGTAACAGCAGCTTCAATTGTTGTGCGCTCAAATGATTTAATTTGCTGTACTAAACCGCGAACTGGTACGGGAAGGTCTCCAACTGCAATTGGTTTTGGACCTTCTTTCGTAATAATACAGTTCACTTCAACAGCCGAATCATGTGGTAAGCTTGCAATTGTTCCATTGTTTCGTGTATTAACAGGCTGGATATCACCTTTATTATTGTAAATAGACGTAATTAAGCTACATGCTGCGTCACTATAATAAGCGCCGCCACGTTTTTCTAATTGTGGTGGTTTAATATCTAAGTTCGGGTCTTTATACAACTCGAATAAATCATCTTCTAATTGTTTTACTACTTCTGCACGTGTACCTTTTTCAACTGAAGCTTCTTTCTCTTCTTCTAACATTTCACGTGTTTTGTAGTAATAACGATGGTATGGACATGGAATTGCACGAAGGCCGCGAATAAAGTCTGGCTCCCAGTTAAGCGCTGCAATATTTTCCATCGTAATTTGCTTTTCTGGATCTGTTACAAGCTCTAATACACGATCCATTACACTTACGCCATCCAAGTATACATCTAGTCCGTATACCATATGATTTAAACCTGCAAAATCAACGTGGACACGACTTGCATCTACTTCAAGTAATCTTGCAAGACCCATGCGGATTCCGATTGGAACGTTACATAGACCAACTACTCTTTGAATATTTGTATAACGAAGGACAGCTTCTGTTACCATACCTGCTGGGTTCGCGAAGTTAATTAGCCATGCATTCGGACAAAGCTCCTCCATATCCTTACAAATATCTAAAATAACAGGAATCGTTCTCAATGCTTTGAATAAACCACCAGGACCATTCGTTTCCTGACCGATTACATCATATTTTAACGGGATTGCTTCATCTTTTGCACGAGCTTCTAATAAACCTACGCGAAGCTGCGTTGTTACGAAGTCAGCACCTTTTAATGCTTCACGACGATCCAGTGTTAAATGTACCTCGATTGGTAAACCAGATTTTTTCACCATACGCTTCGCTAAGTTACCAACGATTTCTAACTTTTCTTTTCCTGCCTCAATATCTACTAACCAAATTTCACGAACAGGAAGCTCATCATAACGTTTAATAAATCCTTCAATTAATTCTGGTGTATAACTAGATCCACCGCCGATTGTAGCAATTTTAATTCCAGTCATGCTTTATTCCCCTTTCGCTTCTAACTTTTTATAAAGATCAATAAATTCTGCTGCTAATTCTTTTACTGTAATCGCATTCATTAAATGATCTTGTGCATGAATTAAAAGAACACTAATCTCTGTTTTTTCTCCTCTTGCTTCTGATTGTATGAGCTCTGTTTGGAAATGATGCGCTTCATTAATCGCTTCTTTCGCCTTTACCATCGCTTCATCAGCCTCTGCCATTTTCCCCTGTTTGGCAAATTGAAGTGCCTCCATTGCAAAGCTTCGTGCATTACCACTATTTAAAATTAATTGGAATGGAATTTGTTCTGCTGTAGTCATCATAATTACCGCCCTCTCTATTTTGGTTCAACCGATTTAAATACCCCTTCAGTTTGAACATTTCTATTAAATTATTATTTTATGAATGATAGTTTGGTGTTCTTGTAGATGGATCTCATCTTTTTGAACATGATATAAAGGTAATTGTTCTCACAGATAATGTTATCTGTGAGAACAATTACTATGTTACATAGGTACAGAGTTGTTATTTCCTTGTGCTGCTGCTTTTTCAGTACGAACAACAGAACGGTCGCATAATACTACGAATGGATAGTAGATTGCCATCGCAATTACAAAGTTGAATAACTGTAGAAGTGCACCTGAAAGATGTCCACCTGTTACAAGATAACCACTAATAATTGGTGGTGTTGCCCATGGAATCATCACAACTGTTTTTGGTACCCAACCAATAGATATAGCTGTATAAGAAGTAATTACTAATACAATTGGTGTTATGATAAACGGTAAGAATAAAATTGGATTTAAAATAATTGGTGTACCAAAGATTACTGGTTCGTTAATATTGAATGCACCTGGTCCAATTGATAAGCGAGAGACACCGCGTAATTGTGCACTTTTTGCTACAAGTAATACGACCACTAAGAACGCTAATGTTGCACCAGAACCACCAAGATATACAAAAGTATCAAAGAATGGTTTTGTAACAATGTTTGGAACATCAAATGCAGATGTACCACCTTGGAATAACTTCATATTTTTCTCTAATGCCGGTAAGTATAATGGCTCAATAATACCACCAACGATATTTGGCCCATGTAAACCGAAGAACCAAAGAAGATGAACAAGGAGTACAATGACAATTGCACTTGGTAATGTCCCTGCTAAACTTTGCAGTGGTGATTGAATCGTATTAAAGATAAATTCATGAACACTTGTACCAGCTAATTTCACCGCTAATTGAATACCTGCAACTACTGTTAAGATAACAAATGCTGGAACTATAGCTGCGAAAGATCTTAAAACTGCTGGTGGTACTCCATCAGGCATTTTTAAAGTAATGTTTCTTTGTACAAAGAAACGGAATACTTCAGTAACAAGGAGTGCCACGATAATTGCTACGAATAACCCTTGTGCACCTGTCCAAGCTAAGTTCAATCCGCCTTCTTTCGGTGTTGTTGGCGTAAGAATAATTAACGCACCAAATGAAATAATACCTGCTGACAAACCATCAACGCCGTAAGATTTTGCTAAGTTATAACTTGTTGTAAATGCTATGATCAGTGCTAGAATTGCGAAAGAACCAGTCCACATTCCACCGCCAACTTGTTTCCACGTTTCACCAAACAAACCTTTCATGAACTCTTGGAAAGCTTCAGACGGAAAACCATTAATTAGTGATGCCAATGCACCAACTAAGATAAGTGGCATAACTGCAATAAATCCGTCACGGATCGCAGCTAAGTGACGTTGCGATCCGATTTTACCAGCGACAGGAACAATATATTTCTCCATGAATGCAATAAACTTTTGCATTTCGCTTCCCCCCTAATTATTTTTTAAGTGTTAACGCGTGATCTAAAACTGCTTCTCCATTCATCATGCCGTAGTGCATTGGATTGATAACGTCGATTCCAACGTTTCTCTCATCAGCAAGCGTTTTCATTGAAGAAAGCATGTAACGAACTTGTGGTCCTAGTAATAATACATCTGCTTGATCGATATTTGTTTTTACTGCATCCCCAGATACAGCCCAAATCTTTCCTTCTAGACCGCGAGCTTTTGCAGCCGCTTCCATTTTTGTAACTAGTAAACTTGTAGACATCCCTGCTGAGCAACATAATAAAATATTCATTTGAAAATCCCCCTTGTGTAGTATAAAAAATTTATGTTTATTTATTTTTCTTTACGCTATTTATTAATGCAATTATCGTGCCAACTTTTTTAAAACCACTAAAATCAGCACTTTTTCGACTGTTTTCTTTGTGTGTTAACGCTTTCAATTAGTGTGTCACCAAAAAAACACACAGTGTGTTATAAAACAACAAGCTTTTAACACATAACTGTATGAAAATAGATTAGTGTTTAGTTGTCTAGTTGTATTTAAAACAAAAAATACACTAAAAAAATTTTTTGCGCGTGAAAATCTAGTAAAAATAAACCTCTCTTCAATACACTCTTCTATCTATTGTCCAAGCCAACTCTACTAAATTACATAGAATAGAATAAAATAACACAATTCGAAAGGGGATTCCTATGCCAAAACATAGAAAAAAGAACAAAATAAAGATTTATAGAATAACAAGCTATAAAAAAGACAAGCGCTCTGAATTAGACTCTGATAAATTTGAACTAGAACAACAGGAAATGGAAAATAAACAGGACAAGCAAGATAAACAGGATAAGCAGAACAAACAAGAACAATCGGAAAATGTAATCATAGTACCCACAAATTCACACAGCTTAGATATATGGGATGAAATTTCTCTTAAAGAAATACAAGCTGGTGAGCATACAAATTTATTTGCAAAACAAAGTAATTATCAAAATATTACTTTGTTACAAGTAAGTGATGTCCGTTTATATTTGGACAAGCAATTACAATTTAGTTCCGTCGATGAGCAAATTTATCATGAAGCACTTGTTCATCCAATTATGTCAAAGGTAATTGATCCAAAACGTGTTCTTATATTAGGTGGTGGCGATGGTCTTGCCCTGCGAGAAGTTTTAAAATATGAAACTGTGCTACATGTAGATCTTGTTGATTTAGACGAGGCGATGATTAATATGGCACGTAATGTTCCGGAAATAGTTTCTTTAAATCAAAGTGCATTTTTTGATAGTCGTGTAAATGTACACGTATGCGATGCAAAAGAATTTCTAAATTCTTCTTCCCCTCTATACGATGTAATTATTATTGATTTTCCTGATCCAGCAACAGAAGTTTTAAGTACTTTATATACAAGCGAACTTTTTGCTCGGATAGCTACATTTTTAACAGAAGATGGAGCATTCGTCTGCCAATCTAATTCACCTGCTGATGCACCTCTTGTATATTGGAGCATCGGTAACACAATCGAACATGCTGGATTGACTGTGAAAAGTTATCATACAATCGTTCCTTCTTTCGGAACTGACTGGGGATTTCATATTGCTGCTAACTCTGCCTATGTACTCGATCAAATTGAACAATTATATGTTGTGCCAACTCCCCGAACATTACCTTCTCTTCTTGCTCCTTTGTTTCAATTTCAAGAAGAACATTTAGAACAACGTAATCTCGCTCTTTTAAACTCAGAATCAAACCTTATCCTACATCAATGTTACAAAAAAGAAATGGAGTTTTGACGATATTATAGTGAGGAGTGCTACCTTATGGAATACTCTACTTTCGGTAAGCATATAATAGTAGATTTATGGGGAGTGGACTTTTCTTTATTAGATGATGTTCACTTTTTAGAATATCATTTAGTTACCGCTGCTGATCGCTCTGGTGCCCATGTTTTAAACGTAAGTACAAAAGAATTCGATCCGCATGGCGTTACTGTTTTAGTTTTACTATCTGAAAGCCACCTTTCTATTCACACTTATCCAGAAAAAAACTTTGCAGCCATTGACTGTTATACGTGTGGTACGACCGTTGAACCGCAAATAGCGATTGATTATATCGTAAGTATATTAAAACCAAATGAGATGCATATAAAAAAGCTAATCCGTGGTATAGGGGAGATTGTTCCTACCGATTAAATATCACTCTTACTCATTTGTAAAAATGAGGATTATAAATACCATCAGTGGAACGAACACTCCACTGATGGTACAGACACATACATAAAAAAACCTTGCATACGCAAGGTTCATTCAGACATCGACATCTTCCTATATAATTCTACAAATTCACTCGCTAATTCCTTCACCGTTATTGCATTCATTAAATGATCTTGCGCGTGCACCATCAGAAGGGTGACTTCGGTCTTTTCGCCACCAGCTTCTTTCTGTATGAGCTCCGTTTGTACACGGTGCGCCTCTTTTAATTCCTCTAACGCTTCTTGTAATTTCGCTTCTGCTTCTGTAAATTCTCCACGCTTTGCGCAATCAATTGCTTCCATTGAACAACTTCGTGCATTTCCCCCATGCAAAATTAAATGAAAAGCCTTCGTTTCTATCGTATCCATTTTAGTTCTTTACTCCCCCTTTTCTTCCGCCAACTTTTGTTTATCCCATATTTTTAAGAACGGTAAATAAATGAAGAATGCAAGCGCAAAATTAACAAGTTGTAACACAACACCTGAAATTTTCCCGCCCGATCCTAAATATCCACTAAAAAGAATCGGTGTCGTCCAAGGTACAGCAGCTCCGCTCGGACGGGCAACTAACCCCCATTCCATCGCAAAGTAAGAAACAATCGTTAACACAACCGGAACCAATATAAATGGAATTAGTAAAATTGGGTTCATGACAATCGGCATACCAAAAGTTACCATCTCATTAATATTAAATATACCAGGGGCAATTGACAATCTACTTAAACTTTTTAATTGCTGACTTCGTGCAAACAATAACATTCCAATAACTAAAGCAAGTGTCGCACCAGATCCGCCCATATAAATCCATAAATCAAAAAACTGTGCAGTAATCGTATTTGGTATATCTTGCCCTGCTTGGTAAGCAACTCGGTTTTGATCCATTAACGACAACCAAACCGGACTCATTACACCACCAACAATAGTAGCTCCATGAATTCCACATGACCAAAGAACATGAACGAGAATAACAGCTATTATTGCGCCCCAAAGACTAGCACCAAGTACACTAAGTGGTTCCTGTAAAATTTGCCCCACAATATTATGGATACTGCCAAAAGAAGTATTTTCTATAATTAAGCGTAAAATCCAAATAACCGTTACAACAATAAATCCTGGAACAAGCGCGGCAAATGAACGTGTCACAGCTGGCGGAACTGTCTCTGGCATCTTTATAATTATCTTTTTTTGTACAATAAACCGATAAAGTTCAGTAGATATAAGTGCAATAATCATTGCTACAAATAACCCTTGGCTTCCCATTAACGCAGCTGGGATAGCACCTTCTACAAGTACACTCTCTTTTGTACTTGGTATAATATATGCAACTTGAAATGGCGTCGCAAGTAAAAACGTCACAAGCGACAATGCCCCGGATGCTAAAGCGTCCACTTTATAATATTCTCCAAGTCTGTAAGCGATTCCAAAAACAGCTATTAAAGCCATTATATTAAAAGTTGCACTAACTGGATACCCTAAAGCCCTCTGCCAATTCTCCCCAAACAAACCTGCCATAAAATCATTATAACCTGGTATTGGTAAAGCACTAATGATGAGGAAAAATGATCCTATAATTAAGAACGGCATCGTCAAAACAAGTCCATCACGAATTGCTAGCAAATGCCTCTGTTCTGCAACCTTCCCCGCTACTGGCATTACATATTTCTCTAAAAACCGTATCATCTATCCCACACTCCTCATGGTTTCATTAACAAAGCTGCTTGCAAGATAGCTTCTCCATTACAAAGCCCGTAATGGACCGATTGAATGACATCAACAGGTATTCCCTTCTCCTTACATAATTCTTTCATTTTCGGTAATAAATAACGTACTTGCGGTCCTAGTAAAAGTACATCAGCTTCATCTATGTGACTATTGACTTCAGAACCTGATACAGCCCAAATCTTTACCTCTATCCCTTTTGCCTCTGCTGCTTTCTCCATTTTTGTAACAATCAAACTGGAAGACATTCCCGCTGCACAGCAAAGTAAAATATTCATCCCTTTTCCCTCCCCCTTTTTCCAAACCTAAGTTACAGTGCATCCTTTGCCACCACTAGGTTACAAATATATATGTCTAGATTTCCTGCTGTATGCCGAGCTTAAAAACAAAAATTTCTCGGTTTTCACGCTATTCCATCTATCATTATTCTCCTAGTAAAGAGGACTCTAACTCGCTATAATAATTCAGTATGATTTTTTTAATTGATAGGAGGATATATTTATGAAGGCATATCGCTTTCCACTTATTTTATTATCTTCTATCCTAATTGGTGGTTTCATTGGTTATTTCATGGGTGCCGATGCAGTTGCTTTAAAGCCGCTTGGTGACATTTTCTTAAACTTAATGTTTACGATTGTTGTACCTTTAGTGTTCTTTAGCATCGCGTCATCTATTGCTAATATGGATGGATTAAAACGTTTCGGTAAAATTATGTCGAGTATGGCTGGGACTTTCTTATTTACAAGTATTTTAGCTGCTATTTTTATGATTATTGTCGTGAAAGTATTCCCACCAGCACAAGGTGTTGTATTAGAACTAACACAACCTGACAAGGCTGAAAAAGCGGTTAGTGTTGCGGATCAAATTGTTGGTATTATAACAGTATCTGACTTCTCGAAGTTACTATCTCGTGAAAATATGTTAGCTCTTATTTTCTTCTCTATTTTAATGGGGGTTGCAACTTCAGCAGTTGGTGAAAAAGGAAAGCCATTCGCTACATTCTTACAAGCTGGTGCAGAAATTTCAATGAAAGTTGTATCTTTCATTATGTACTACGCTCCAATCGGACTTGCTGCTTACTTCGCGGCATTAGTTGGTGAATTTGGACCACAACTTCTTGGAACTTACTTCCGAGCAGCAATGGTATACTATCCAGCGTCTCTCATTTACTTCTTTGTATTCTTCACGTTCTATGCATACCTTGCCGGTCGCAAACAAGGTGTACAAATCTTTTGGAAGAACATGGTCTCTCCTACAGTTACATCACTAGCAACTTGTAGTAGTGCCGCAAGTATTCCAGCGAACTTGGAAGCAACGAAGAAAATGGGTATCTCTTCTGACGTTCGTGAAACAGTTGTCCTTCTTGGATCTACACTTCATAAAGATGGATCTGTTTTAGGTGGCGTATTAAAAATTGCTTTCTTATTCGGTATTTTCAACATGGAATTCGAAGGACCGAAAACATTAGCAATTGCACTTGTTGTTTCTCTATTAGTAGGAACAGTAATGGGCGCCATTCCAGGCGGTGGTATGATTGGTGAAATGTTAATCGTTTCTCTATACGGCTTCCCGCCAGAAGCATTGCCAATTATCGCAGCAATTAGTACAATCATTGATCCTCCTGCAACGATGTTAAACGTAACAGCAGATAACGCTTGTGCCGTAATGACAGCTCGCCTTGTAGAAGGTAAGAACTGGATCAAAAATAAATTTGCTTAATAAATAGAAAGAGGATGCTCATTTTGAGCATCCTCTTTTGTTGTTATTTGTTGATAAGTCGATATAATCCATTCCGCCACAAATTTGTTAAAACCTTCACAAATATTCCACACTCATTATCCATTCTCCGTACTATAATCATGTATGGAAAAGGAGATGGACAATATGACTCAAAGCGCACCAGAATTTAAAGTTTTGCAAAGCATTGCATTCCTCGCTGTCGTTTTGCAAAGTTCCTTATTATATACAATGAATCAAGGAAATGTTTCACTTGAGCAATCCCTCATTATGGGCATGCTATTCAACCTTGCAAAATTTTCGGCACCTGCATTCATATTTATCGTTGGCTTTCACTTAATTCGGCAATATACGAAGCAACTGGTCTACACAGAATATATTTATGAAAAAGCCGCACATTTACTCATTCCTTATTTCTTCTGGTCTATGCTTTACTTATTAACAACAAACGATATGATTACACTACAAAACGGAATCAAAAGTTTATTACTCGGAACAGCCGCGCCCCATCTTTGGTACGTTATTATGATGTTCCAAATTCACTTATTGTTCCCTTTGCTATGCACACTATTTTATTGGTTTCAAAAACGAACAGAAAATAAAAAAGACATATATAAATATATGACCATCTTTGCTTGTCTATATTTCCTCTTAATGTGGTATTCTTCCCACTACATTTTTAATGGAGAGAAATTGACTAGCTCAACCATTTTACATTATACAGATCGTTCCTTCTTCTTCTACTCATTCTATTTCGTCATGGGAGGAATCGCTGCTGTCGCACTAAAAGCGTGGCGTACATTTGTCATGAAACATATCCCGCTTATAACAATGTTATTTTTCGTCTTATTTCTATTCATCAATTATGAGTTATTTAGTTTTTACGGAGCAAACTCTATTCATTTAACCGTTTCGACTTATTTAAAACCGTCTATGTTTTTATATATCGTATGCGAAATTATTATACTTTACGTGCTGTCTATTACAATCGTACAACGACGAGGTTTCTTATATAAAGCTTTACGATTTATTGGGAGTTACACGTATGGTGCTTATTTAGCTCATTTTTTCTTCTTGCAACTATGTACAAAATTCCTTTCTTTGTTCACACTGCAAGAAAACACAATATTATATAGCCTATTATTATTTACAATAACGGCCACAATCTCAATTTCAGCAATGGTCATTTGTAGTACACTACCATTTCATACATGGATTACAGGACCTTCTCCTACGAAAAATGTGAAATGGGCTAAGATTGTACTTCGGAAAAATCACGAAAAGGTATTCAAACCATATCTTTGATATAATAGAATTCCATACAAGAAAAGAAAGTAGGACACACCTATGATTAATCAAATTGGACAAATTATGTTATATGTAAATAATCAAGATGAAGCAGTACAATTTTGGACTGAGACAGTAGGATTCCAAATTATTGCGGAAGAAAATAACGGACAAGGCTTTCGCTGGATTGAAATTGCACCAACGAAAGAAGGAGGCACAAGCATCGTCCTTCACGATAAAGCGTTAATTGCGAAGATGCAACCTGAATTAAACTTAAATACACCTTCACTTATGTTCTTCTCTAATAACTTAGATCAACTGTATAAAGATCTTTCTGAGAAAAACGTTACAGTTGGACAAGTTGTAGATTTACCTACTGGTAGAGCATTCAACTTTGCTGATAATGAAAACAATTACTTTGCGGTAATGGAACGCAAATAAAAAAGAAGCTATCCGTTTTTTCGGATAGCTTCTTTCATTTTAAGAAACTTGTTCTGCATTTGTTTCCCTATGTTGTATATGACTCGTGATCCAAGCAATTCCGCCGGCAACAACGAGATAGCATAACAATATTAAAATTTGCATTTGTAATTGCGACCAATCTCCTAAAGAAATCACATCTTGTAGCCCTCTAAGAGAATGGGACATTGGAAGAAACTGTCCAATTTTGCTAAGAACAGCTATATTTAATTCTCCTGGGAAAGTCCCCCCGCTCGTCGCTAATTGCAGGACGAGAAGCGTTACCGCTAAAAATTTTCCAACAAGACCAAATACCGTTACTAACATGAGAATAAATGTCATGAACGTAAAGGAAATAACAATACTTGATAAAACAAAGAGTGGCACACTTGCAACTTCTAATTTCATAACTCCTAGCACAGCCACATCCACAAGTAATGCTTGAATAAGTCCAATTACATATACCAATCCTAGTTTATTAATAAAATGTACTGTTCCGCTTACCTTCATATTTTGTCTACGGCCAAGAGGTAAAATATTCGATGCCATAATTCCGCCAACATAAAATGCAAGGGATAAGAAATATGGCGCAATACCTGAACCGTAGTTAGGTACGTCCGAAACTGTTGACTTCACTAACTGAACTGGCTCTGAGAACATCGTATTGCGTGCATCATCATTGCGAACATCCGCTATCTTCTCTGCACCCTCTCCCAATTTCGTAGAAAGTTCTTTCGCACCATCGTCAAGTTTAACAAGTCCGTTCGTTAATTTATCAGCACCATGATTCAGCTCTGTTCCGCCACTCGCAAGGTGATTTACACCTTCTTGTAATGATGTAAATCCATTTCCCCATTTCGTAAATCCGTCAGCTACATTCGCAGCACCATCTGCTATCTTTTTCGTTCCAGCAGTAGCTTCGTTTAACTTAACTCCGAATGTATTCATACCTTCTTCAATCTTATTCTGACCGTCAGCAAGCTTCTTCGCACCTTGTGTCAATTGTTGTTGGCTATTATTTAAAGTGTTTGCTGCTTTAGCTAATCCGTTAGAAGTAGCAATGATCTTTTGAAAAGCAGGATCTTGTTGCACTTCTGGATGACTTTTCACGTACTCTTCTAATTGTTGCTTTACACTATTTGCTGCATTGTCCGCTTTCACTTGCCCTTCAGCAAGTTTCTCACTTCCGTTCACCCATTCATTTGTACCCGCACTTAATTCACTAACCCCTGATTGTAGAGTTTTTTCACCTTGCACCAATAATTCCATCCCGCTATGAAGCGAGTTTGCTCCTTGACTTAGCTCGTTTGCTCCGCCAGTTAAGGCTGATTGGCTAGCAGCAAGTTTTTCACTTCCCTCTTTCACTTTGGATGTCCCGTCACTTAAACGATGAATACCATCTGCAAGCTGATTGGCTCCGTTTCTTGCATCTGTCGTTCCTTCATGTAACTTCTCAGCCCCATTACTTGCATCACTCAATCCTTGTGCTAAGTCTTGAAACTTTGAAAAGACACCTTCTGTATAAGATTTCGTAATACTATTTGAAATTTTTGTTTTCATATTTTCAACAGCTGTCGTTCCAATTTGAGCTGCTACAAAGTTTTTACCTGGATTTACTTTGTACTGAAGCTGTGCTGGCTCTGGTTTCTCATCCATTAGTGTACTTACCTTTTGAGAGAAATCCTCTGGAATCGTAACAACCATATAATACTTATCTTCTTTTAACCCTTCATCAGCATGTTTTTCTGATACGAAATGAAAAGCTAGTTCCTTATTCTCTTTTAAATTTTTTACAAAATCATCTCCTGCATGAATTGTTTTTTCATCCATCGCAGCACCCTTATCTAAATTTACAATCGCAACAGGTAATTTATCTAATTTTCCATATGGATCCCAGTATCCAGCTAAAAAGAATCCTGAATAAATTAAAGGAACGATTAATAGAAAAATTAAAGCGATACGTCCATGTTTATGGTGCCACATCGCTTTCCAATCTTTAAATATAAGTTGAATTCCGATACGATAAACTTAACTAAATCTATACAATTCAATCAAATTTACACGAGTTAGTGCTTCATTGTGTTCTCGCAACCCCGAAGGGACGAGGGGTATAACACTCCACACGAGGCAGTATCGTTACCTCCTATTATCAAGCATTTATTTTACCCATCTTGATAAATTTATCGAAGCATTTGCATCCCTATCATGATGGCTATTGCATGAAGCACAACGCCACTCACGTATTTTTAAACTCCACTGTCCTTCTGGTTGAACGGAATGGTCGTATTTTACTCCACAACATGAGCAAATCTTGCTTGAGGCGAACCATTTATCAGCTTTTACATACGCAATGCCATATTTCTCGCACTTGTATGATAAACATTGAAAGAAGAAGTGTAATTTTTGAAATGAAAATGCTTTCGATAGTTTTTTGTTTTTTAACAGGTTTGAGATAGATAAGTCTTCCACAACAATCCTCATTGGTTTGGTTTTCACCAATTTAGCTGTTGCTTGATGGATATGGTTATTTCGGATATTCGTAATTTTCCTAGATAACCGCAGGTGCTCAGCTTTCGCTTTTTCATATCCGGCAGATTGAATTTTCATACCTTTTTTAAATCTCCTAGACATATCTCTTTGCGCTGACTTTTTCCTTTTCAAAAGTTTTTTAACCTTGGCATCTTTGTTTATATTTCGTTCTTTCATACCATTAGAAGCTACAAACAGCTCTTTTAACCCAACATCCACACCAATCGACTCATTGGTTAGTTCTTGGAATTCAAAATCTTCTTGGAACCCTACACTAATCCACCAGTGACGACCATCAAAGGTAACTCTTGGATTGGATGGCTTTTTGTTTCTTGGTAGTTGTTGGCTTGTTTTCACTTCCCCAATAGACTGAATATGAACTACTTTCTTTCCTATAATCAGCCTTTCATAATTGGCATAAAATCCTTGGATTAAATCTTTTTTGGATTTATAAGAAGTGTGATAACCATTTTTGTACTTTTTGAACGAATGTTTTCTCGCCTTATCAAAATCTTTTGAAGCCTGTTTGGGAACTTGTGCATTAATGTCTTTTAACCACTCATATCTCTTTCGCTTCTTAATCTTTGTAAATCGTTTCTGTAAAGCTAACTGTGAAACAGATTTTCCAAATAGCTTATAGTATCTATCACTCATTCTTTTACAATAGTTATAAGCGAATCTTGCAGCACCTGCATGGTTTCTAAGCACTTTTTCTTGTTCAGGCGTTGGAATCAATCTAACTTTCTTCGCCAATATCATCAGAATGTAACTCCTTTAATGAAAGATTTGTTCTTCTGAATAGTAGCGTGTTCCACCAGCATTCTCTTAAGACTACTAGGATACAAACCTGTTAATTCCGATACTTGACTAACTCGTAAAAATTTCATTATTATTCTTACCTCATTAAACCTACAATAGCACACATGTTCGGTACGTTCAATGAGGTTTGATAGATTTAATTAAATGTATCTCGTTCAACTAAGGGCGCAATTCCTTAGCCAGTTCTCTTATGAACTTCTCATGTTTTCACATGAGCGCAGACTATATGTTTATCTACTTAGAGATAGAGGATTTTTCCACCACCATAGGCTTGTGGTGTACTCTCGTCAGTTATACGAGATAGTCGTTGAACGTTCATCTTATCCATTTTGACTTAGATGATTCGAGGCGGAAGACCCATTGTTCTAGTGTTTAGGATTTAACCTTGCACCATCTGATTGATTTTTTCTGCTTTCGCGACATTCACGCTCGCCATTTCTAGCCACGTTGTAGCTCAATCAGCTTTAGGGATTGCCCGCAGTTAACCCTCACTACTAGCCAATCACTTGACTAGCAGGGCTTACTGATATATTTAATTAACTTTCGTTATAATTGGTTAAATAAATCGTAACAGTTAGTTACCCTTCATGAAACATACTCCTTCTCCTAATTTCACACCATTACAATGGTTTAACAGATTTACTATACACGCCACTTTTCATACTGTATAATACATCTTTAATTATCAATTCATTCCTTTTGGTCTATAGAAAGGAGAGTCAAAATGGAACTTCTGCAACTAAAATACTTTCAGACAGTCGCACGATTAGAACATATGACAAAAGCGGCTGAAGAATTGCATATCGCACAACCTTCGCTCAGCAAAACAATCGCTAGATTAGAAAAGGACTTAGGCGTCCCGCTATTTGATCGCCAAGGTCGACAGATTACATTAAACTCTTTTGGAAAAGTATTTTTAAAACGAGTAGAGCGCATTTTTCATGAATTAAGTGAAGGTGAACGAGAAATTAAAGATTTAGCTGAATTACAACAAAGCTCTATTACACTGGCAGTTTCTATTCCGAGAATATTACCAGAACTACTCGGTTCTTTTTTACTAGAGCATCCTAACGTTCGATTCCAACAATTTCTCGCATCTACTCCTTCTATGAAGCGACAACTAGATAATATAGAAATTGACTTTTGCATTTCTTCTGTACCAATTGAAGGCGAGGAAATTATGTGGGAACCACTTATTACAGAAGAAATTTTCTTAGTCGTCCCTTCAGGTCATCGTTTATCAGGACGCGACAGTATTCACCTGCATGAAGTAAAAGATGAACCATTTATTAGTATGAACACTGGTTACGGATTTCGGCACTTAACAGATGAATTTTGCAAGGAAGCTGGTTTCACTCCACATATCGCTTTTGAAGTAGATGAACCAACCGTAATTAGCGACCTTATTAAGCAAGGTCTCGGCATCGCCTTTGTCCCAAGTTTAACTTTATTAAAAAACTCTACTTTAGCATTAAATAAGTTACGTATTATTGAACCCAATTGCGAGCGAACTATCGGATTAAGTTGGTCGAAGAAACGCTACTTATCAAAAACCGCTCAGCAATTCCGTAAATTCGTAATTGACTACTTCTCCAATATTAGAACGTAAAATTATATCGACTTAGTAAAAAATAAAAGGTGCCACCTTCAGAGGATAGCACCTTCTATTTCTTATTCTTCTCTAATTCCATTTCCGCTAAAAGTGGCAATACGTTATCGAAAATATGTGTATTATTATTTTCGCCTGTTACGTATCCACCGTAATATCTACTAAATACGTTGTCATTTCGGAATGTGGCCATATGATCATATAATTCCTTTGCAAACTTTGTATCACCTGTTTGTAGTACGTACAAGATCGTTAGTCCGTATGCAGCTGGCGATTCATAATTCACAGTTTGTTTTCCCGTTTCTAAATTGTAACGACCGTATAGCTTTCCATCCTCATGGAATTTTTTCTTTATAAATTCCATGTAAGCATCTGATGAAAGGCCACCTAAACTACGATGATATGCGACGTATGATTGGTCAATAAGATTCACTTCTTTATCGTACGTAAAAGTACCATCTTCTTTATACTCTTTCGGGAATGCCCAGCCATGCCTTGGGTAATCCGCTAAAAATTGAACCACGTCCTGATATTGCTGATCAGAAACTTTCCCGTACTTTTTCATATACGAGAATGCGTGCGGATTTAAGTATGATGTTGTTGCAAAATTATTTTGTTTACCTGCATCTGCATCATAATAATCAACGTAATAATTATCTTTCTTATTATAACGAATTACAGCGTCACTCAATTGATCTGCCAAGTTTTTATAACGCTCTTCCTTGTACATTTCATAAGCGCGATATAATTGTTCTATAATACGAAGATCATCTATAAGTGCATTTGTAGCTGACTGTATTTCTCCCTTTTCAGAGATTTTCCATAAAACAATTTGGTCCTTATGTACAAAGTTATTTTGAATAACCTTAACTTGTTCATCGAATAACGCTTGATCGTCTTTATCCAATGTATATTGTAGCCACAGTCCTGCTGATTCCGATAAAGCTTCACGGCCTTTCGCTTCACCCGTACCTGCCTTTGTATCCGCTAAACGATATGTGGCAAGCGTCCCATTTTCATTCACCATATGTCTTAAAATAAAATGTTCTGTACGGTTTCCTTGTATAGCTGACCAAAATACAATGCCACCTAAAGCGATTAAGAGAATAACTCCAATCCCTATATATAAACGTTTCCGCAATCTTTTCACCTCCCTAATAAGGCTAGCCTTAATTTTACCAGAACATACGTAAAATTAAAAAAGACAATCTATTAGATTGTCTCCCTTGCCTCTATCCCTCACAAGCCTCTTTAGAAGGTCTATATAGCGATGCCACAAGTCGATCATATTCACGACGCGTAATCTCTTTATTATACAGCTTCAATAATAAATCTCTATGCTCTTTTGAAAATGCCATCTTTTTAATGACTTCAGGATACATAAAACATCCTCTCCATTTCACATAAACTTCTTCACCTCGAAAAACAGAACTTATGTTCGCATAAAAGATTATAAAATATTCCTTACTAAAAAACAAACAAAATATTATTAAAAATTAACTTCTTTCTATTTAGAATATTCAAACATTATATTACCATATCCACTTTTTAAATACATATATATTTTTGGTAGTTTTTCTGAATAAATCTTCCAATTCAATCAGAAAATAATGGCAAAAAGAAGAGGAGTTTACATATGGATACGGTAACATTAGCAAGAGCATTTTTTGGTTCTTCATTAGCATTTCACATTATCTTTGCAACACTTGGTGTCGGACTTTCATTAATGATTTTTATAAGTGAAATACTCTATCACTGGAAGAAAGATTCCGATTACGCCATTATGGCGAAAAGATGGACGAAGGCTTTTGCCATCCTTCTCGGTGTAGCAATTCCAACTGGAACAATTGTTGGTGTGCAAATCTCACTTCTTTGGCCTGGTTTTGCCAAAATTGTTGGGCAGGTTATTTCTGTTCCCTTTCAAATTGAGATTTTCGCCTTCTTTTTAGAGGCGTTGTTCATGTCTATTTATGTATATGCAGCTGACAAACTACCTCCATTCATGAGATTAATCTCGCTATTCTTCGTCATGATTGGTGCCACGGCATCTGCCGTGCTTATTACATCAGCAAATACATGGATGAATACACCCGCAGGCTTTTCAATGGGGCCAGATGGATCAGTTTTTAACGTTGATCCATGGAAAGCTTTCTTTAATCCGAGTTTTGGTACAAGCGCATTCCACGTTGTGATTACAGCCTATACAACTGGAGCTGCCGTCATTGCCTCTATCGCTGGATTTAAATTATTAAAGAAGAACTTAAGTAAACGTGAAATTGCTTATCATAAAAAGGGACTACTGTTAGGACTCGTCGTGACATTTATTACAGGTGCTACGATGTGGCTTTCGGGACACGAATCGGCGATTGCCTTACATAAGCATTCTCCTGAAAAACTTGCATCTGCTGAAGCTTTATTTGAAACGACATCACATGCACCGTTATCAATTGGCGGAGTTGTAGACCCTAACACACTTGAACTAAACTATGCACTAGAAATCCCGAATATGCTTAGCCTACTAGTGGGACTCGACCCTAGCACCGTCGTAAAAGGACTAAAGGAATTCCCACAAGAAACATGGCCACCATTTTACACACATACACTATTCAACTTAATGGTCGGCACCGCTGCCTTTACTTTTGCAGTTGCAGCAATCGCCCTCTTATATTGGTACTTTGTTTACCGAAAAAAAGGTGCAGAATTACCGAAGTGGCTTCTTTGGGGAGCTGCAGCATGTGGACCAATTATGATGCTCGGTATTGAATTCGGGTGGATTTTCAGCTGTAGTGGTCGTCAACCATGGACCATTTATGGTATGCAACGGACAGTGGACGCTTCTACACGCGCTGATTTTGTCGGTCCTTTATTTATTCTATTCATCATTTTATATATTGGACTCGGCATTTTAACAGTTTTTGTACTACGGACATTCTTTAAGAAACATCCGCTTACAAATGATTTACATCACGAAGGAGGCGATTCTCGTGCATGAGGAAAGTATTGCAATCATCATCTTATGGGCTCTTATTTTCGTATACAGTATATTAGGGTCCATCGATTTTGGAGCAGGTTTTTGGGGCATGGTATACGCAAAACATCCAACGCTCGCTGCCAAACTTGCCAATCGATACTTATCACCAACTTGGGAAGTAACAAATACATTTCTCGTTTTTGTCGTTGTCGCTTTTCTCGGTTTCTTTCCGAAAGCTGCTTTCACCCTTGCGACAGTGATGTTCGTGCCAGTTATGTTAATTTTAATACTCATTGCAATTCGCAGTACATTCATGGTATTTGCTTACTCTCTGCCAAAGTATCAATTCCTCCTTCGGGTGATTTCAGGTATTACTGGGCTCTTAATTCCAGCCTTATTAATTACTGTTTTACCCGTTACAGAGGGGGCTTATATTACAATTTCTGAAGGAAAAGAAGTACTCCTGTATGGAAAACTTCTTTCTAGCCCGGTTATCTACTGCTATATGCTCTTTGGGCTAACTTCGGAACTATTTCTCTCCTCTCTCTTTCTTGCTGATTTTGCGAGAGAGCAAGGTTCAGAAGATTCGTATAGAATTTATAGAAGAAACGCCATCATCCTCGGTCCTGCAACACTCGTTACGGCGATTATCGCCCTCGTTGTAATGGATCCGGAAACACACTGGCTTATGCAAGGACTAATAAAGCAATTCCCATGGTTTACAGTTTCTATCGTTTTATTCGTTATCGGATACTCTTCTCTTTGGTGGACAAACAAGAAGTACGGCACACTAGGATACCCTCGCATCGCCGTTTTAGCGGTCGTCGCTCAATATGCATTTGCAAGTTACGCTTACGGTGTCGCGCATTTACCTTATATTATTTATCCTGATGTAACTGTATTTACAAGTTTTACAACGACAGAAACATTCTATGCATTGCTTATCCTATACGCAATTGGAATCGCAATTTTACTACCAGGATTTATTTTCTTCTGGAATTTATTCTTGAAGGATCGAACTTTTTTGAAGGGAAAATAATATATTCGGGGGAGTCTGTTCCAAAAGGCATTTGGGATGGGCTCCTTTTGTCATGTTTTGTCGATAAGTCGATATATTTTAAAAATCGCTAATATATTTTGAGTTGCGCTGATATATTTTAAGCTGCACCAATATATCTCCATAATCGCCCATATAAATTTCATTTACTATCTTACTGCCACTCTAATTTATAGACTCCTCTCATAATAGTTATTTCACTATTCGTGACACTTGTCCTTTCGCTTGAAAAACACATATTCACTTCATTCTATTATATGCCTAGTTCTTCTTATTTTTTGCTGAATATACTACCAATACAGACCTTGAGACAAGCTACATTGGTTTAAGGAAAAGTAGAAAGGTAGGTAAAATATGAGCATTGAAATATGGATTACTATTATTGTATTCTTCTTAACGATGATTGTTATCTTTTGGCGACCCCGTGGCTTAAATGAGGCTTGGCCGGCAGCAATTGGCGCTGGCATTATCCTGATTACTGGACTTGTATCAAGACCAGACGTCATAGATATTATTAGTAAAATTGGCGGTGCCTCTATAACAATATTAGCGACCATCGTTATGGCGGTTATATTAGAAAGCTTCGGCTTCTTCCACTGGTCCGCAGCGAAACTTGCAAATTTAGCAAAAGGCTCTGGTCGCCGTCTATACTGGTATATTCAATTATTATGTTTTCTTATGACTCTTTTATTTAATAACGACGGTAGTATTTTAATTACAACTCCAATTTTAATTCTTCTTCTAAAAAACCTTCAATTAAAACCACATCAACAAATTCCTTATTTATTAAGTGGTGCTTTAATCGCTACTGCATCTAGTGCACCAATTGGTGTAAGTAATATCGTAAACTTAATCGCATTAAATATCGTGAATATGACTCTTTACATGCATACTGCTATGATGTTTGTACCTGCAACATTAGGACTATTGTTTATGTCATGGCTTATGTATACAGTGTTAAAGAAAAAACTTCCAAAAAAATTACCTGTTTCTTCATATGATATCGAAGAAATATTCTTCACGAAAAACTTCCATCCGTTAAAAGGAAAAAATTCAGTTGATACGAAACAAAAACGGACAAGATTCATGCTAAAAGTATTAGGCTTCGTCTTCCTTATGCGCTGCCTTCTATTCGTTGCATCCTTCTTATCGATTCCAATCGAAATTGTTGCTGTACTCGGTTCACTCGTTCTTCTCATCTGGAGATGGTACTACTTACGAACAAACCCAGTCGATATTTTGAAAAAGACACCGTGGCACATTTTAATTTTCGCATTCTCTATGTATGTAATTATTTACGGGCTTCACAATGCAGGGTTAACAGCGGCGCTTGTAAGTTGGCTCGAACCAGTTGTAAGTCAGCATCTACTCTATGCTAGCTTTGCAATGGGCGGACTTGTATCTATCCTCTCTAACGTCTTTAATAATCACCCTGCACTTATGATTGGTACCATTACGTTAACAGAAATGGGCCTAGATCCAGTCACATTAAAAACTATCTATCTCGCAAATATCATCGGTAGTGACATCGGTTCACTATTATTACCAATCGGTACGCTAGCTTCCCTCATTTGGATGTATATCCTAAGACAAAACAAAATTAAAGTGAAATGGAAAGATTATTTAAGCGTATCTCTCATCGTAATCCCACTTACAACAGCCGTCACATTATTCCTCTTATACTACTGGGTACAATTATTCTTCGCCTTATAGAAAATAGAAGCCCCCTTTGCTACCGTCTTAGCAAAGGGGGCTTCTTCTATATTTAAGTTAGGTACTACAGTGTGATCAATCAAGTAAAGAGGTGTAACGTATTATTGGTATAAATGACTACCAGTGTCTTTAAATTCTTTCGCTTTCTCTTTCATCCCTTTTTCAATTGCTTCTGTCGTTTCTAAATCATTGTCTTTCGCATATTCACGAATATCATGTGAAATTCTCATACTACAAAACTTCGGTCCACACATTGAACAGAAATGAGCCGTTTTCGCGCCTTCTGCTGGCAATGTTTCATCGTGATATTCCATCGCACGTTCAGGGTCTAAAGATAAATTAAATTGATCGCGCCAACGGAATTCAAAGCGAGCTTTTGAAAGTGCATCATCACGCTGATGAGCCGTTTTGTGCCCTTTCGCAAGATCAGCTGCATGTGCAGCAATTTTGTACGTAATAACCCCCGTGCGAACATCATCTTTATTCGGCAAACCTAAATGTTCTTTCGGCGTTACATAACAAAGCATCGCCGTTCCGAACCAGCCAATCATCGCCGCTCCAATTGCCGATGTAATATGGTCATAACCTGGTGCAATATCTGTCGTTAACGGCCCAAGTGTATAGAACGGCGCACCCTGACAAATATCAAGCTCTTTCTCCATATTCTCTTTAATTAAATGCATCGGTACATGCCCAGGTCCTTCAATCATCACTTGCACATCATGTTTCCAAGCAATCTTCGTTAATTCACCAAGTGTTTCAAGCTCAGAAAACTGTGCTTCGTCATTTGCATCTGCAATCGAACCTGGACGTAATCCATCTCCAAGAGAGAACGAAACGTCGTACTGCTTCATAATTTCACATATCTCTTCAAAATGAGTGTATAAGAAGTTTTCTTTATGATGGAATAAACACCACTGTGCCATAATTGAACCACCACGTGAAACGATACCTGTTGTACGCTTTGCAGTAATCGGAATGTAACGAAGTAATACGCCCGCGTGAATCGTAAAGTAATCAACACCTTGCTCAGCTTGCTCAATTAACGTATCACGATACACTTCCCACGTTAAATCTTCTGCAATTCCGTTTACTTTTTCCAGCGCTTGATAGATCGGTACAGTCCCAACTGGTACAGGCGCGTTACGAATAATCCACTCACGCGTCGTATGAATATTTTTACCTGTAGATAAATCCATAATCGTATCCGCACCCCAACGCGTTGCCCACGTCATCTTCTCTACTTCTTCTGCAATTGAAGAAGATACAGCAGAGTTTCCGATATTTGCATTGACCTTCACGTGAAAGTTACGGCCGATAATCATCGGTTCTGCTTCCGGATGGTTAATATTCGCCGGTAAAATGGCACGACCTTCCGCGATTTCCTTACGAACAAACTCAGGCTCTACTCCTTCACGAATCGCAACATATTCCATCTCAGACGTAATGATGCCATTACGCGCATAATGCATTTGCGTAACGTTTGCCCCTTGCTTTGCTCTAAGCGGCTGACGATCCATTTGCGGGAAAACAGGCGTATGTTTCAAAGCCACTTTCACACCGTCATCCTCTGGTTTCACTTCGCGCCCTTCGTATGCTTCTACATCTCCGCGCTCCAGGATCCAAGAGTGGCGCGGCGCCTGCAATCCCTTTTCCAGTTCCACCTTATACGCAGGATCAGTATAAGGACCGCTCGTATCATATACACGAATTGGCGGATTCGGAATACCGTTCGTTTCGCTTTGTTCAATCTCACGCATCGGCACTTTCATACCCGCGCATGGTCCATCCACATACACTTTCTTACTTCCTGGTAAACTCGATTTCAATTCAATTTGCTCAGCTGAAACAGGCTGTTTCATAACCTTTGTTGCCCCCCTGTACGTGACAAGGACGAGATATGGCCAGCGTATGCCAAAATAAAAAGAGCCAGGTCCATAAAAAAATAAGGACCTGGCTCATAAAGACATCATTATGTAAAGCCGTTAACTTCCCTACGCTGGTACGAGCCAGATCAGGTCCAAAGGGTTAAGAAGTTCACACGCTTCTCTCTCAGCCTACGCATACGTTAGGCACCCCTAGTTTATCACTGATTTAATTTTCAATACTTTCCCATCATACACTATAATCTGAAAAATACAAACTTTATTTCTTTTGTTGTTTATGGAATCATCCACGTTAAATAATATGCCTGTACATACGTCATAATACCAACAATAATTACGAAGAATAAACTATGCTTCACTGTAAAGCGGAATAAATCTGATTCTTTTCCAGCAAGTCCAACTGCCGCACAAGCAATTGCAATCGATTGCGGAGAAATCATTTTTCCTGTTACACCGCCCGTTGTATTTGCTGCAACAAGAAGTACTTCAGATACACCGACTTGCTGCGCTGTAATCGCTTGTAAATTCGAGAACAGTGCATTCGCTGACGTATCGGATCCTGTTAAAAATACACCGATCCAGCCTAGGAATGGTGAGAAGAACGGGAATAGTCCGCCAGTTCCTGCAAGTGCTAATGCTAATGTAGAAGATAGACCAGAATAGTTTGCGATAAACGCAAATCCTAATACGAATCCGATAGATAGAATTGGCATCTTAAGCTCATTTAACGTTTCTTTAAATGTTACTACTGCATCTTTTGCACTCATTTTCAAAATAAAGATAGAAATGATACAAGCAATTAAAATTGCTGTTCCCGTCGCTGATAAAATATCTAATTTCAAGATTGCTTCATAAGGCGTCGGTTTATTTACAATTGGCTCTGCTTTCATTACTAAATTGTGTAAGCCTGGAACTTCAAACTTAAACACAAGGCTTTCCAAAGCACCGCCTGGAGCAAATAACGCTTTAAAGAAACTTTGGCTCCAAATGACTACCATCACAGTTAAAATAATGAATGGAGACCATGCTTTTACTACTTTTCCTACCGTTAGTTTTGGCATAGATGTTGCCGTCGTTGTCGCAGCTACTTCACTATTTGCTTGTTTAGACTGATAAATTTCTTTCGGCTGCCAAACTTTTAAGAATAGCGATAAACTCACTAAACTTACTAGTGCTGACGTAATATCCGGAAGTTCTGGTCCTAAGAATGTCGCTGTAATGAACTGCGTAATTGCAAATGAGCTACCTGCTACAAATAGAGCAGGCCATGTTTGTCTTACCCCTTTAAATCCATCCATTAAAAATACGATAAAGAACGGAACAAATAATGATAAGAACGGTAATTGATGCCCAGCCATTTGTCCAATTTTATGCGGATCAATACCTGTTACTTGTCCAGCAACTGTAATCGGAATTCCCATCGCTCCGAACGCTACGGGTGCCGTATTTGCGATTAAACAAAGACCCGCTGCATATAAAGGATTTAACCCAAGACCTGCAAGAAGCGCTGCGGTAATCGCTACTGGTGCACCAAATCCTGCTGCCCCTTCCAAAAATGCTCCAAATGAAAAACCGATTAAAATAACGAGTAAACGATGGTCATTCGTAATGGATAATACAGATGCACGAATCACATCGAATTGACCTGTTTTCACAGATATTTTATATAAAAATACCGACATAATGATAATCCAAGCAATTGGCCATAGTCCGTATAAGAAACCATATCCCGTCGCTGCCATCGCCATCGTGAACGGCATCTTATAAGCGAATAATGCAACTAAAATTGTAAGTACAACTGTAATAAATCCTGCCACATACCCCTTCATGCGGAAAACTGCTAAAGCTAAGAAAAAAAAGATAATCGGAATAAGTGCGACCACTGCCGAAATCCAAATGTTTCCGAACGGATCATAAACTTGTGTCCATGTGTTCATTGTTCTCTCCCCCTAAAGAATCCCCTTTTAAATAGAATAACCTCATCAATAGACTATCAGGTCATCATACCTTTAAGCCTAAAAATAAAAAAACGCCAAAGAAAACGTTTTCATTAATTTTATCACAACAATTTCCACTAAAAAAGATTTTTTTGAAAATTTTATTATTTATCATGGAAATCTTACAAAAACGTCACGTTCTTGTAATGTTCATCGATAGGAAGCTCGCTACATTTCCTGCATAATAAAGGTATAACAACGGATATTATTTATGAGGTGATATATATGAATGGAAACAAAATATTAGCAGCTTTATCATACTTTAGTGTATTATTTGCCCCTATCTTATTCCCTATCATTGTGTGGATTGTGGGCGATTCTGAAACGAAACCGCACGCAAAACGCGCTCTATGGACACACATCATTCCAACCATCGCGGCATTTATTGGATTTATTATTCTAGGAATTATGGGTATCGGATCGAATCAACCAGACGTAACACTTGGCATTGGAGCAATGATTGTCTTATGTATTTGCGGCATTATTAGCTTATACTACTTCATTTGGAACATCGTAAAAGGTATTAAAGTGCTGAAAGCTTAAGTTTAAACAAACGTTTGATTAAAACAGTACGCATCATAATAAATGAAGTTTTATCGGCGATACGACAATCTTTTAATAAGAAAAAAACCGTCCCAAAATACCTTTTGGGACGGTTTTTTTATCTTCTGCGTCTCTTCTTTTTTCTCATCATTTTCTTGCGGCGCGTATTCACTTTATCCGCTATAATGTGAAGCGTACTTGCCACAACAATTCCCATTATGAACGTTACAATTTCAACTTCATGTTCCTTCGCAATTTCTATTAAATTCCCATCAAGCGCGATTACATTTAATAGGAATAAAAACGGAGAAAACACAATTAACATGTATGCAATACGAATCACATCACCAAGTATAATTGTATGTGTAAAGAAGGATCGATGCGGCATGACCTTCTTATACGGATACCAAAATATACGTAGGAACCCCCATTTATTATACGCATTACTATATGTATCTAAATCCGGCGTTAAAAATGAAGTACCTACTAAAAAGCCAATTGCAAAAGTTAATAAAAAATCCAAGTTTGTTAATCCATACGAAAAGAGCATAAACAAAACAACCGGAAGGGATATTAAGTTTATTTTCGTATGCGTTCTTCCTGATGGCATAATGCACTTCCTCGCTTACGTTCGCCCTGTCACCATATGACAGTTCTCACCTATTGATCTAATTTCTGATCGATAAAGGATGTGTCTATATCCGAACCAAACCATTCTGCCAACTTCACTCGTGCCTTATCTTTCACCTCTTCATTGACGTATAACGACGCTTGTAATAGAGCAGCCATTAACGCCCCTAAATCATCTGTATAACCAACTCCAGCAATGAAATCTGGGATGGCATCAATTGGTGCAATAAAATAAGCAAGTGCTCCAATCACAATAATTTTCACTCGCTTTGGAACATCAGGTCTTTGCAAAACATAAAACAATAATAGACTTGCATAAATGACCGACTGTCCCGCTTGCTTTGAAACATGTTTTGCTTTCTTCCAAAACGCTTCAACTGAAAATTTTTGTTCCATGTAAAAGCCTCCCTATTTTTTTAAAGAAATAAGCTACAATATGTTATCAGTAAAAGTTCATCAAAATTACACATAATCTATCAATGAACTTTCATTGTAACAAACAAACGAAAAAAGAACAAGTGTTCGTTAATTTTTACATACTTCCCTTCATATAATAGGTTTCTAGATAACCACTCACCCATTGTCATTTCTTATTTCTCAACAAGAAAATTTTCACTTTCACTGAACATTCTGCTCTACCTTTGTTATATTTTCTAGTTGACGGACATATAAACGAATGTTAAAGTTTTCTCTGGTAGTGACAAATCTCATACAAAAAATGTAAAATGTTATAGTGTTTCTCAGAAATGAATTTTGTTGTATAATACAGAAATGACGTTATGCTTATGAGCAGCACAAGAAACCAAAAGGGTATGCATAGTTATAGTCGTATATGGGTGAATATAGAACCTCTAATTATGGCCAAGAAAACTATGTATTTTTTATTTTAGCATTTTTCGCTCCAAAATCGACCAAGCCTGATAGAGAAAGGGTGGAAATGAATGAAAGAAACCTTGAAATCACAATTTCAAAATGTGCGTTTCACTGTATTCGTAGCTTTAGCTTTATGGCTGAAGACGTATCTTATTACACGCACAAGCTTTGATTTAAAACTTGAATCTTTCATGCAAGAATTCATTTTATTCCTTAGCCCATTAGCAGCATCATTACTGCTTGTTGGTCTTGCATTATTTGCAAAAGGGAAAAAACGTAACTATATAGCACTTGGAATTAATTTTGTTTTAACAATCGTTCTTGTTGGTAACGTAATGTTCTACGGATTCTACAATGACTTCGTTACTTTACCAGTACTAGGACAAACATCTAACTTTGGAAGTTTAGGTTCTAGTGTGAAAGAATTGTTTAACTACAAAATTATCCTTGCATTTGCTGATATTATTGTATTCTTCATTTTATTGAAGAAGATGAAGAATTTTGCACCGACAGAACGTGTAGCACGCCCAATGCGTTCCCTATACTTCGTGTCAACAGTTGCTATTTTCTTCGCAAACTTAGGACTTGCAGAAGCTGAACGTCCTGAACTATTAACACGTTCATTCGACCGCGTTATGCTTGTTAAAAACTTAGGTTTATATGTACACCAAGTGTATGATCTTGGCTTACAAGCAAAATCAAGTTCACAAAAAGCTTTTGCTGACGGTAGTAAATTACAGGAAACAGAGAACTACGTAAAAACAACGCAAAGCAAACCAGATCCAAATATGTTTGGTACTGCAAAAGGGAAAAACGTAATTGTTGTCTCTCTTGAGTCATTACAAACATTCTTAATTGGTGCAACAGTTAACGGACAAGAAGTTACACCATTCTTAAACCAATTTACGAAAGAAAGTTATTACTTTGATAACTTCTTCCATCAAACTGGGCAAGGAAAAACATCTGATGCTGAATTCTTAGTAGATACTTCCATGTATCCACTAGACCGTGGTGCTGTATTCTTCACACACGGTAATAACGAATATACAGCAACACCAGAAATTTTACGTGAGCAAGGATATCACACATCGGTATTCCACGCGAACAACGCAACATTCTGGAACCGTAACATTATGTATCCGGCACTTGGTTATGATCGTTACTACAACGAGCTTGACTACAAGATTACGCCAGAAACAAAATTAAATTGGGGATTAAAAGATATCGAATACTTCGATCAATCTATCGATATGTTAAAAGAAGTGAAGCAACCGTTCTATACTCGCTTCCTTACTTTAACAAACCATTACCCATTCACTTATGATGACAGCACGAAATTAATCGATGAATATAATTCTGGTGATGGCGTATTTGACCGTTACATGGTAACTGCTCGCTATTTAGATGAAGCAATGAAACACTTTATTGAGCGTCTAAAAGCAGAAGGTATTTACGACAACTCAGTTATCGTATTCTACGGTGATCACTACGGTATTTCTGAAAACCATAACCGTGCAATGGCACAGTTCTTAGGAAAAGAAGAAATCACTGCATTTGACCATATGAACTTACAAAAAACGCCGATGTTTATTCACGTTCCAGGTCAAAAAGAAGGTAAAACAATTTCAAAACCAACTGGTGAAATTGATATTAAACCAACAATTCTAAACTTACTTGGTGTAGATTCTACGAATCAAGTTCAATTCGGTCATGATGTATTCTCACCTGATAATAAAGGATTCGTTGTTCTTCGTGACGGTAGCTTCGTTACAGATAAGTACATGTACACGAACAGTACATTCTACGACCGTACTACTGGCGAAGTTGTACAATTACCAAAAGAAGAATCTCAACCACTCATTGATCGTGCCCAAAATGAATTGAACATGTCTGACAAAATCATTGAAGGTGACTTACTTCGCTTCTCTGAAAGTAATAAGACCAAAACTGGTGAAGTAAAGACGGCTATTAAAGAAGAAAAGAAGAGCGCTGAGTAATCTCAGCCTCTTTTTTTTATATTTCTCCATACAATCACTTATATTCATTAACTTTAACATTACATAACCTTTACCAAATATTCACATAGGATTAACGAAACATCTCTATAATAAAATATGTAAGCAAGGTTCTATATATTTCTTATCTCTCATCTGTAATAAGATCCCTTAAAGAAATATATGAATCGTTTATTTCTACTTTCTTATAATTGTCTTTCAATATGTTTTGTTTCCATACACAAAACATTCAATAAGACGATGTCCCTATGAAAGATAGCTACCCTCCTTGTGCAGCATTCCATCAGAATGTTGCTTTTTTTTATTCAAAAGCAGGATTCTTATTTCTCATTTTCGAATTTGTATATACAAAATGCTGTAAAAGTGAAACTTTAATCAGCCCTCACCAATCGGGCATTTACGGGCCGTTATTCGCCCTCTTCACTTCTTTGCTCCAGCCGAATTTTTAGCAGGAGTTTTACTGCCCACAAATAGCGGGGTAAATCATTACTACTTCTCTACCATTTACAAATACATATACGTCATATGTAAAGAAGTACTCACATAGAAATTACTATAGTGATTTTTATTCCGAATGAAAGCTTCACTTTACTTATGCACTTACGAAAGGATGGGACGGAAATTGGCATATGAAAGATTTGTACTTTGGAATGATGCAGTTATTGATACAACGAAACAAAAAACGTACATAGAACTTGAAGAAAGAGGCTTGCAGTTTGGAGATGGTGTCTACGAAGTTATTCGCCTATATAAAGGAAACTTTCACTTATTAGATCCGCATATCACAAGACTATATCGCTCCATGGAAGAAATAGAATTATCACTCCCTTTCTCAAAAGCAGAACTTATTATCCTACTTTACAAACTAATTGAAAATAATAATTTCTACGAAGATGGAACGATTTATTTGCAAGTATCTCGCGGTGTACAAGCTCGTACCCACACATTCTCATATGACGTCCCTCCGACAATCTATGCCTATATTACGAAGAAAGAAAGACCAGCGTTATGGATTGAATATGGTGTACGTGCTATATCAGAACCAGATACGCGCTGGCTACGCTGTGATATCAAATCATTAAATTTATTACCTAATGTATTAGCCGCTACGAAAGCTGAACGTAAAGGTTGTAAAGAGGCTCTTTTCGTACGAAATGGTACTGTAACTGAGGGAAGCTGTTCTAATTTCTTTCTCATAAAAAACGGAACTCTCTACACACATCCAGCCAATCACCTTATTTTAAATGGCATCATTCGTCAGTATGTCCTTTCTTTAGCGAAAACCCTTCGCATTCCGGTAAAAGAAGAACTGTTTAGCATTCGCGATGTTTATCAAGCGGATGAATGTTTCTTTACAGGAACGACGATTGAAATTTTGCCGATGACTCACCTTGATGGAACTGCAATTCAAGATGGTCAAGTTGGCCCTATCACAAAAATGCTACAAAGGTCATTTTCTCAAAGCTTGTTACAATCCAATATGTCATCTTCTTAAATACGAATAATTTCTAACCTTTCTACATTCAATATATGTATTTAAATGGAAATCAAGGTGTAATTTATGCCTTGATTTTTTCTTGTAATCTTTTTGTCATATTCAGATTCCCGCATAAGTCTTGACAGTAATCGACATGCTCTTTAGAATTTTTAACAGTTGGTAAATATTTCTTAACTACATTACAGACAGAAAGGAATCGACAAATTATGAAAAAATACCTTGCCGGTCTTGCGGCAGTGTCTGTAGCAGGAGGAGCAGCACCTACACTTGATAGTGTTCAAGCTGCCCCTGAACAAAATACACAAAAAGCTGCTACAACTGTCCTAGCTTCTGCATCAAACAGCTCATCTTATACGGTAAACGCTAGCGTATTACATGTTCGTGCAGGATCAAGTACTTCTCACGACATCATCTCTCGCGTTTATAACGGTCAATCACTAAACGTGATTGGCGAAGAAAATGGTTGGTTCAAAATTAACATTAATGGAAAAACAGGCTTTGTTAGCGGTGAATTTGTATCAAAAAATGGTGCAAGCAATTCCAATGTAAGTACAACAGGTGGAAACAGTAAAGTTACTGCTGATGTATTACGTGTACGTACCGCTCCTAACACTTCTAGTTCTGTTTCAGGACGTGTATATGAAGGACAAGCATTAAACGTAATTGGTCAAGAAAATGGTTGGGTGAAAATCAACCATAATGGACAAGTTGGCTATGTAAGTGGCGAATTCGTATCTGGTGTTTCTTCTAATGCAGGTTCTTCAAACAACAATACGAATAATAACAACCAAGAATCTGTAAAACCAGCAAGCGGAAACTATACAGTAAATGTATCTTCCCTTCGTGTTCGTACAGGTCCTAGCACTTCTCACACAACTGTAGGGTCTGTTACAAAAGGACAAGTCGTACAAGTTGTTGGCGAAGTTCAAGATTGGTTCAAAATCAATTACGCTGGACAAGCTGCTTACGTAAGCAAAGACTACGTAACAAAAGGCGGTTCTAGCGACAACGTTACACAAGGTAACAAACAAGAACAAAATAATAATGTAACCGTTCAAACTGGTGGTACTTACGTTGTTAACGCAACATCTCTACGCGTTCGTACAGGCCCTGCTGCTTACCATAGTGTAATTGGTGGCGTGTTAAATGGGACTACATTAAACGTAGTTGGATCTGAAAACGGTTGGTTTAAAGTAAACTATCAAGGAAAAACAGGTTTCGTTAGTAGCGAGTTTGTAAAATTCGTTAAAGGTGGCACTGCTACTCCTGAACAACCAAAACAACCTGAAAAGCCTAACCAAGGCGCAATTGGTGACTACTACATTAATGCTTCTGCACTAAATGTACGTAGTGGCGAAGGTACAAATTATAGAATCATAGGAGCACTTTCACAAGGACAGAAGGTGCAAGTAATCTCTGAAAACTCTGGATGGAGTAAAATTAACTACAGTGGTAAAACTGGTTACATCGGAACACAGTTCCTATCAAAAACACCAGTTGGCGGCGCTGTAAATAATAAACCTAACAACAATACTAATCAAAATAACAATAATACAAGCAATAACAACAATACAGGTAATAACAGCGGTGATGTTTCTGCCATTCTTGCATATGCAAAATCAATGCAAGGCGTACCATACGTTTGGGGCGGTAGTTCTGCTAACGGTGTTGACTGCAGTGGTTATATCTACCACGTATATAAGAAATTTGGTCATAAAATGAGCCGTACAAATGTTGCAGGATATTGGAATAGCTTACCGAAAACTTCAAATCCACAACCAGGTGACTTAATTTATTTCCAAAATACTTATACAGCAGGACCTTCTCACATCGGTATTTATCTTGGGGGCGGATCATTTATCCAAGCCGGAGATAAAGGTGTCGCAATCGCTTCATTAAGCAATTCTTATTGGAGTAAGCACTTCTTAGGTTATACGAAAGCACCTTAAGTTATATTTTAGAGCCTTCTAGATTACTAGAAGGCTCTTTTTAATATATGTCACCTATATCCCCGAAAAAAATAATGTATCTATTTCCCTATTTCATACACTATATTCTACAAAAATACTCCATAACGTTATCATAATGTATATTTTTACATAAAAAACATAACCTATTTCATGTTTAATCATTTTATATGTGTTTTTTTAAAGAATTTTCTTTTTATTTAAACTTTTCGTTAGACGTTTGACCTCCGATGTCCATTATGATAAGTTACTTAAGATGTTATATTCGTAAACGTATAGACAACTGGTTTATACACTTTTTTTACTATGAGGAAGGAGCATACACTGCATGAATCTTTTATGGGGAATTGGCGGCGTGATTGGAGTATTAGCAATTGCTTTCTTACTATCTTCCAACCGCAAAGCTATTAATTGGCGCACAATTTTAATCGCGCTAGCATTACAAATGTCATTTTCATTTATCGTATTACGATGGGATGCCGGAAAAGCAGGTTTAAAATACGCTGCAGATGGCGTTCAAGGATTAATTAATTTTTCTTACGAGGGAATTAAGTTCGTTGCTGGGGATTTAGTCAACGCAAAAGGCCCTTGGGGATTTGTTTTCTTCATTCAAGCACTACTTCCAATCGTATTTATTAGTTCATTAGTTGCAATCTTATATCATTTCGGTATTATGCAGAGATTTGTTAGTGTCGTTGGTGGCGCATTAAGTAAACTTCTTGGAACTTCTAAAGCAGAAAGTTTAAACTCAGTAACAACTGTATTTTTAGGACAAACTGAAGCTCCAATCTTAATTAAACCTTACTTAGCACGTTTAACAAATAGTGAATTCTTCACTATTATGGTAAGCGGTATGACAGCTGTTGCCGGATCAGTTCTTGTCGGCTATGCAGCAATGGGTATTCCGTTAGAACACTTATTAGCAGCAGCGATTATGGCAGCTCCATCAAGTTTATTAATTGCAAAACTAATTATGCCAGAAACAGAAGAAGTAGATAATAACGTTGAGCTTTCTACAGAACGTGAAGATGCAAACGTTATTGATGCAGCTGCACGTGGTGCATCTGAAGGTATGCAACTTGTTATTAACGTAGCAGCAATGTTAATGGCTTTCATCGCATTAATCGCTTTATTAAATGGATTATTAGGATGGGTTGGTTCTTGGTTCGATATTAAACTTAGCCTAGATTTAATCTTCGGTTACTTATTATCACCATTTGCAATCTTAATCGGGGTTTCTCCTGGTGAAGCTGTACAAGCAGCAAGCTTTATCGGTCAAAAACTTGCAATCAACGAATTCGTTGCATATGCAAACTTAGGACCACACATGGCAGAGTTCTCTGCAAAAACAAACTTAATTTTAACATTCGCAATCTGTGGATTCGCAAACTTCTCTTCTATCGCAATTCAATTAGGTGTAACAGGAACGTTAGCTCCTACTCGCCGTAAACAAATTGCACAGTTAGGGATTAAAGCAGTTATCGCTGGTACATTAGCAAACTTCTTAAATGCAGCAGTTGCAGGTATGATGTTCCTATAAAATGACGCAAAGTCTCCTCTTTCTAAAGAGGGGGCTTTTTATTATATGTTTTATATTTTTTTGTTATATATTAAATACTTTATGCTTAAATATAAGAACATTATGATACAATAATTAGTAAGTCTGTTTATTTTTTCTTGCAAAAGAGAGATACTACTTGTTGTTGCTCTCCAAAATAACCTAGTCATCCGGTCTATTTCTTAATAATTGCGCATACTACAAGTATCCTTGCATGAATTACCTTTAAGGAGGAAAATTTTGTGAAAAATAATTTCTATAAAGTCCTCTCTATGTGGATTTTACAAATTTTATTTTATTTTACAACTGTACATGTAACGCAATATGAGCATGCTCTCATTTTTACAATTATATATGTAATTGTTAATGTACTATTTCTATTATTAACTGATAAAACCGCATTTGTTCTTTTTATATTAGGAACCATTACTTCGGTATTCTATCTGTTCTACCAAGCATGGCTTTACTTATGGAGTACATCAGAACAATGGGAATACATTATTACTCACTTCCTAATGGCAGCAAACTTCTTCATCGTATATATCTCCACTCATTTATTAAAGAAGGTTATTCATGAAAATAAAGAATTAACCGAACGTGTGAGAATATTAGAACAATACATTGGAGAATCAAAATTATTAACAAGACAAGAATTCGAAAGACGACAAGCATTATTAATCACTGCAATGAATCGTCGTAATGAAACAGGTGTTATTATTTACTTTGATTTCAATTCCTTTAGTAAATATACAAAGGAAAGTGTTATGAACCGTGTAGCTTCATTATTAGTTGAAACGATAAGAGATGACTTTGATCTTGCTGCTGAATACGATAATAATAAGCTAGTTATTTTATTACAAAACACAAATGAAGCCGGTGCTGACATTGTAATGAACCGTCTAAAGCCAAAAATGGAGCAATGGCTTGCTGCTGAAGCGATCCAAGATATACAAATTTCACGCGAGCAAATTGGGAACAAAGGAAAGACGTTATTATGATGACACTCGTTATACTGCTTTTATTCCTTCTGTTTTGCGTACTCGTTTTTTGGATTAGTATCACATTTTCGATTAAGTATATACTTATCTTTACAGCCTTTCTATTCTCTGCCTTACTTGTTTACTATTCTTTCTTAACACTCGCAGGTTTAGTTCACCGAAATAGTAAACGAAAGGATCGTACGCTAGAACATTATCCAAGCGTCGACATTTTAATACCAGCCCACAATGAAGGGGTCGTTATTAAAGATACTTTAGAGGCGATGGCAAAGATTGAATATCCAGGTAAACTAACTGTTTATTTATTAAACGATAACTCTCAAGATGAGACACCTGAAATTGGTGACGATTTTGACAAAGCTTATGCTCATATTCGTCACATTCGTGTTCCAGCGGGTGAACCAAAAGGGAAATCGCGTGTATTAAACTATGGTCTTAGTATTTCAGATGGTGAATACTTCTGTGTGTATGATGCAGATAACCAGCCTGAACCACATGCACTGCGAATGCTTGTAGAACACGCTGAAACAACCGAGGATGCTGTTGGAGCTGTTGGTCACGTTCGTACTGTAAATGAAAACAGAAACTGGCTAACACGAATGATCTCATTAGAATTTCAAATCTTCCAGCTCCTTATGCAATCAGGACGTTGGTTACTATTCCAAACAGGTTCACTAACAGGAACAAATATGCTTCTTCGTCGCTCTGCATTAGAAGAACTTGGCGGCTATGACCCGTATGCAATTGCAGAAGACGCTGAATTAACATTACGAATTACACAAAAAGGCTATCTCTTACCGATCGTTCCAGAATCAATTACATGGGAACAAGAACCTGAGCATTTAAAAATCCTTATTAAGCAGCGTACACGTTGGCTCCAAGGGAACTTGTACATTTTAGAAAAAATGTTTTCTTCCTTAAGTTTCTTTAAAGGAAAACTTCTCGTCCATTCCTTACAACAAGTTTTAGTGTATGTTGTATTTTGGCTATTCTTAATCATTTCGAACGTTTGGTTTGTAATTGGGTTACTCGGGATATTCCAAATTCAATATAGCATTCCGCTACTATTTATGTGGTATGTCGCATATATTACATATGTTTCTCAATTATTTAGTGCCCAGAGTGTGGAACGAACCTTTACACCAACTAATATTTTTATTAGTGTTATCATGTACTTTACGTACGCACAGCTCTTTACGTACTTATTCATTCGCAGCTTAATTTTATACTTACGTGCAAAGAGCAAGAAACAAGTCATTGGCTGGGATAAAACAGTTCGATTCAAAAAAGAAAAGTAAAACTTTAATCAGTGGGAGTTCTCCCACTGATTTTTATTTTGTAAATAAAAATCAGCACAGAGCGCCGTATGCTCTGTGCTGATTTATTGCCGTATAAATTATATATATCAGACAATACCCCTTAGCTGAAAGTAATTTCACGTCCATCCCCCAACGAACGATTGACCTTCATTTATATACGAAAAAGTGATTGCTATTTTTGTAGAACCAATTGCTTCTCTTGCTGTTCTTTGCGCGTTTCAGTCTTAGGTTCCGTGCTTTCTTGGACACTACGATGTGCCACACGTTTCAAACAAATATGCTTCCACTTTCTTTCGTAACGTTTCATTATTCTAGATGTCCCCCTTGAATGCGCTTTAAAACTATTTGAAATCGCTTACAGGAAATAATATAGCACATATACATAAACGTGACAACACATTTCCGACAATTTTTTGTCAAAAATACAAATAGAATCCGCAAGATATCGAACATTGTCGAAATTCATCGATTTATCTTCGTATAAAAGGCATACTACTTATATAGTAAAGTATTTTATTTCCCTTACGTGGAGTTCAAATTCCTTCTATATAAAAAAGAGCTGATACATAATCAGCTCCTTTTCCTTCTATTATTAATGACGCTTCATACGTCCTTCTTTTTGTAACTCTTTAAACAATGCTGCCATCATGAAGAAAATAACGAAGACGAATGGGAATGCTGCTATGATAGCTGCCGTTTGTAAGGCTTCTAATCCCCCTACATATAATAAGATAGAAGCTAACGCTGCTAGAACGATACCCCAGATCATTTTAATGCGGTTTGGTGGATTTAAACTACCATGTGTCGTTAACATTCCTAAAACGAATGTCGCAGAATCTGCAGATGTAATAAAGAATGTAGAAATAAGAAGAATTGCTAGCACAGATAAAGCCGATCCAAAGCTTCCCATCTGATCAAACATAGCGAATAACCCTACTTCTGTTCCCATCTCTTTAATTTTTTCAAAGATATGTGCATCACCAAACAGTTCCATATGAATACCAGTCCCGCCGAAAACAGAGAACCAAAGCGCACCGATTACAGTCGGTACGAGTAACACACCGATAACAAACTCGCGAATCGTACGTCCTCGTGAAACACGGGCAATAAACGTACCTACAAATGGTGACCATGCAATCCACCATGCCCAATAGAAAATTGTCCATGACTGAACCCATTGATTTCCGCCTTCATCTAATGGACTTAAACGGAAGCTCATGCTTGGCAATTCCTGAATATAAGAACCGATTGTTGAAGTGAAGTAATTCATAATAAAGTTTGTTGGACCTGCAAATAATACAATAATCATAAGTGCAAACGCCAAAATAATATTCGCATTACTTAAATATTTAATTCCTTTATCAAGACCTGTTTGCGCAGATAACATAAATAACACGGTTACGATTGCAATAATAACTAACTGTGTCGGCAATGAATTCGGGATAGATGTTAAATAACTAACACCACCAGCAATTTGTTTCGCACCAAGACCTAATGATGTTGCAACACCAAACACAGTTGCGAAAACAGCTAACACATCAAATGAATGAGCAATACGTCCATGTTCCCCGCCTTTAAATAACGGACCTACTGTCGCACTAATCGTACTTGCTTTTCCTTTTCTAAAAGTAAAGTAAGCAATACACAGCGCTACAAATGCATATAGTCCCCACGGATGTAATCCCCAATGGAAAAATGAAAAACGTAGTGCAAGACGCGCACTTTCCTCAGTTGCACCTTCTCCAAACGGAGGTGCGTACAAATGGTTTAATGGTTCGGCAACGCCCCAGAAAACTAAACCGATACCCATACCAGCGCTAAATAGCATAGCAAACCATGTCATATAACTATAATCAGGTTCATCATCATCTTTACCTAAACGAATAGAACCGTATTTCGAAACAATTAAAAAGATAGACACACCTAAAATAATAGAAACAGAAATAATATAGAACCATCCAAACTTACTAACCAATACCGTTTGAATCGCAGTCGTCACATTTCCTAGGCTACCTTTTCCAATAATAGATTCGGGAATAATCCCCCAAATTGTAAATGCAATACATAATGTTAATGAAACGATGAATGTTTTTGTCAGTTTCCTCATCAAATCCCCCTTCGTAGGTTTCACTTTTGTAAATAACATAAATTCCGATATGTAAAATCGGATAGAAAACTATAATTTTACGGTGATTTTCTTACTTTCACCTTCACCAACTAGAATTCTTATGGACAGCCTTACCTTCCGTATAATCTTTTTACTCTGCAAGAGCTATAAGATCGAAATACTGCTGTCAAATTGTGCGAGAGAAATGTGGATGGGAATGTGTTTTCCCAAAAAAAGATGTGTTACAGATGTAAAAAAGGGCATTTTTCTTCCTTGCAACCCTTTCTTTTTGTAACAATTATGCGGTTTTTTTGCTAGTATATAGCACGTGTTTATAGTTTCACAAA
The DNA here is from genome assembly GCF_044908765.1 of Bacillus sp. RC251. NCBI lineage: Bacteria > Bacillati > Bacillota > Bacilli > Caryophanales > Bacillaceae > Bacillus > Bacillus sp. RC251. The sequence continues at coordinate 117,284 of NZ_JBIYDP010000005.1, forward strand.
CGAAATGTTTATGTTTATATAACTATATTACCCATAAAACGGCAAAATACTCAAGGAATGTAACCGTTTAGTAAACATTATGTAACACTCCTGTAATATTTTTATTTACGCCGAAAAATATATGTTGTATTAAATATTTTGAATATAAGTAGAAACCTACTAATCACATAGAATGAAAAACGCTTTCCTATATTTTTTGTTATATTACAGGATGTTAACGACTGATTACGAATGGTTTGTAATTGTGTGTTTTCCCGAAATCCGAAAAAATCTGTTGCTATAATGAGGACACGAAAACAAACGCAATGGAGGCTATCATGAAAAAATTAATTGGAATAGCAACAGCAGCAGTTTTTGGTCTTGGGATTTTCACATCATCTGCTAATGCAGAAACTGTTGTAACAACAGACGTACTAAATGTACGCGAAAACCCTACTACTGAATCAAAAGTTGTCGGTAAATTACTAAACGGTAATAAAATAGATGTTCAAAATACAGAGAACGGATGGTCAAAAATCACTTTAGATGGTAAAGACGCATTCGTAAGTGCAGAGTTCACAAAAAGCATCTACTACGTAACAGCTAACGTATTAAACGTACGTGCTGAAGCGAACACAAACTCAGAAATTCTTGGAACGTTGAAGAAAGACGATATGATCGAAACAACGAACCAAGTACAAAATGAGTGGTTACAATTTGAATATAACGGGAAAACAGCTTATGTTCACGTTCCTTTCTTAACAGGTACAGCACCTGTTATCGAGAAACAAGAACAACCTGCTCCTGCTAAAACTGTAGCACCAGCTAAAACGCAAGCACCTGCAGCACAAGCAAAACCAGCTGCTAAGCCTGCTGTGAAAGCTGCTGAGACTAGCGAACCTTCTAATGGTCGTGAGTTAACAGTTGTCGCTACAGCATATACAGCTCACCCAAGCGAAAACGGTGGCACATACGGTGGCCGTGTATTAACTGCAATGGGTCATGACTTAACAGCGAACCCAAACATGAAAATGATCGCTGTTGACCCGAAAGTAATTCCATTAGGATCTAAAGTATGGGTTGAAGGTTACGGAGAAGCTATCGCTGGAGATACTGGCGGTGCAATTAAAGGTAACCGTATCGACATTCTACTTGGATCAGATAGCGCTGCTCAAAAATGGGGACGCAAAACTGTTAAAGTGAAAATTTTAAAATAACCAATGACTGCTAAAGCCGGTTCTCTTTGTTGAGAGCTGGCTTTTATTTTTTTATAATAACTATAAGGAGGTTATGTTCATGAATGTACAAGCAAAAGTAGACTGGATCGGTACACCAAAACCGTATATATATAAAGATGAAGTAACATACGACGCTACTTCCATTGACTTTTCACTCGCTGGCGATGACAATCGATATAAATTAATTGTGCTCAGATTTGAAGAAAATACACACTACAAAATTGTCCAATATGGAATCAAACCCGGCTCACAAAAGCCATTTCCTATCGATATTCCATTCGAACAAAACATGTTACCAATTATAGAACAAATATTACATGATCCATATGTGCAAGCGATATTAAAGGAAACGCGCTCATAATTGAAAAAAGGATATCACCTCGTCGGATTTTTTCGGCTAAGTGATATCCTTTTTATTTTCCCTTCGTAAACACGAGTAGAGAAAAATATATTAACGGTTCGACACGAAATATCGATTTACCGACAAAGATTGACAAGAGAAGTAAACTACAAAAAAGATGCCGTTCAAAAATATTGAAAAACACCTTTCCATCTCCATTCACAGTTACAATATAATAATCCAAATTTCATTTTTTCTGTTTTGAGCATTTTTTGTTTATAATGGTAAAGGAAAGAAATATGTGTACGGAGGAATATTATGCTGCAACACTCAATTACGAAAGATGAAATTATGATGATTGCGAATGAGTTCGTTCAAGGACTAGATCCACAGCAAACAGCTGATCAGGAACATGTCGCTACAGCTCGGCACCTATATCGTAGTGGTGTTGTCTACAACGTTGACTTTGATGGTTATACGCTATCAGGAACTGTAGATGCTGCAGGCAGCGTATATAGCGTCCATATCCCGATTCGTAACGTCGCTGAAAGCTATTGCGATTGCTTTGCACCAACGCAATGTGAGCATATGCTCGCTGTTTTACTATCTGCAGCATCTAGTTTCGGGCAAGTAGGGGATGTATTAACTTTATTTAAAAATAATACGAAACCTTCCCTTCCTCCTATTCGAACTGCAAGACAAGTATTGCAATCATCAGCGTTTGAAGAAACGGATTATAAAAGTTGGCAATCGTATTTTGACAACGAATATGAATCATTTAAAAAAGAACAAGCTCGGCTTACTTATAAACAAATGTATTTTCTTATGAGTATTTTTACAGACTTCTATACGAAACTCGAGCGGAAAGCTCCGCGTATCGTTGCGATACATGAGTTGTTCAGGCTACACGCAGCGCTTTATTGCTTTCAAAAATTATTAAAAGAAATTCAGGACTTCGAAGCAAATAAAACGTATTCTTATCACCAGCCTGTTAACGTCGTTCGCTTATTTGTAGATAAAGTGGAATCCATCGTTCGGGACTTACAATCAGAAGCGATTCCTTCAGAGTCTGAAGCAATTTTGCAAGAAACAGCTCGTCTCGTTCACGAAGTATTCTTCTCCACTGACGCCTATACGCAAGAAAGATTTTTTATTTATCGTCACATATGGAGTGAACTCTTACACAATAAAGAGAAACTACAAGAAGAAGAAAAGCGAATCGATACGAAAATCAATCCACTTTCCAAAGCATTAGCATCTTCTCACCTACTCTTTTTAAATGACGAAGACCTATTAGCGATGGACTTACTAAAAAAACAGCCTGCTTCTGTTGTAAGTCTGTACTTCTATTGGTTAGAAGAGCTATTAAATACAATGCAGTGGGATCGTGCGAAAAACTGGCTTTCCTTTACGTATAAACAAGTGAAGAAAACGATACATGAGCACGAAAATACGATTTTCATAAAAGATATCGTTCGCTTATTTGTCATCATGTATGAAACGTATGCAACCCATACAAATGAACAAGCCGGACTCGAAATGATTTTGCAAGAGCTACTACCATATAGTTTCGCAAACTATGAGCAATACGTACTCGCGAAAAAGCAATATCGTACATGGGCAGAACTTCAGCTCTTACATGGGTTTGAAGCAATTGAACTTTTGAAAGAGCCGCTGAAAGATATTGAAAAGGAAGCACCAGAAGCAGCCCTTCCTCTTTATCACCTTGCTGCTACCGAGGCCATTGAAGAGCGAAACCGCAAATCATATAGACGTGCAGTTCGTTACTTAAAGAAATTACGTACATTATATAAACGATTAAAGCGCACTGATGAATGGGATTCTTTCATTATTCACATCGCAAACTTACATTCACGTCTGCGTGCACTACAAGAGGAATTACGGAAAGGAAAATTAATCGATGATCAATCAAACTGAAGTAACAATTAGGCTCCAGCACGTTAGTCAAGGTTGGTTCCTTTGGGGAGAAGATGACAGCGGTACTCCATTATCCGTAACAAGTTGGAAACGAAATGCATTTACGTGGCACTCCACTTCCTTCTACGGCACGTTTCTAAAGGAAGCAACCTTTGAAGGAAAACAAGGTGTTATGCTAACAAACGCACAAGCATTTGAATACATCGCTAATAAACCGATGAACTCCTTTGCCCATATTCAAATGAATGGCCCTATTACAGCACTTACGAAAGATGCGAACGAATTATGGGATGCCTTTACAAGCGGTAGCTTCGTACCTGATATGGAGCGTTGGCCCAAACAACCATCTTGGAAAGTGCAAAATACCCCGATCGAAGATGACACATTGGCATCTCTTTTCTCGGCCGCGGTAAATGAAAGCATATTACAAGATAACCGTTCAAACGATGGATGGGAAGATGCAAAGAGACTTTATGAACATTACGACTTTACGAAAAGACAATTGGATGCAGCACTACATGAAGAAGATTGGCTTCGAAAAATCGGTTACATTGAAGATGACCTTCCCTTTACAATTGGACTACGGCTACAAGAGCCGCAAGAAGAATTTGAAATGTGGAAGCTTGAGACAATTGTTACACCAAAGCGCGGGGCACATCGCATATATGTATATGAAAGTATCGATTCTTTGCCAAAACGATGGCACGATTATGAAGAACGTATTCTTGAAACACAAGAAGGATTCAGTAAGCTCGTACCGTGGTTAAAAGAAGGCGATGCATTCCGAAGTGAGCTCTTTGAAACAGAAGCGTGGAACTTCTTAACAGAAGCAAGTAACGAATTACTCGCTGCAGGTATTACGATTTTACTGCCATCCTGGTGGCAAAATTTAAAAGCGACAAAACCAAAATTACGTGTGCAACTGAAGCAAAATGCCACGCAAACGCAATCTTTCTTTGGCATGAATACACTCGTTAATTTTGACTGGCGAATTTCAACGAACGGCATTGATTTATCAGAAAACGAATTTTTCGAACTCGTTGAACAAAACAAACGATTATTCAATATAAATGGTCAATGGATGAGACTGGACCCAGCCTTTATCGAAGAAGTACGAAAGCTTATGAACCGTGCCGATAAATATGGACTCGAAATGAAAGATGTCCTTCAGCAACATTTATCAAACACTGCTGAAACAGAAATTGTAGAAGAAGATAATCCATTTACCGATATTGAAATCGAGCTAGATGGATATTATGAAGAGCTATTCCAAAAACTATTGCACATTGGAGATATTCCAAAAGTAGATGTCCCTTCTGCACTAAACGCAACACTCCGTCCGTATCAACAACATGGCATTGAGTGGTTATTATATTTAAGAACGCTTGGATTCGGAGCATTATTAGCTGACGACATGGGACTTGGAAAAAGCATTCAAACGATCACTTACTTACTATATATAAAAGAGAACAATCTCCAAACAGGCCCTGCTTTAATCGTGGCACCGACATCTGTTCTTGGAAATTGGCAAAAAGAATTTGAGCGTTTCGCACCAAATTTACGTGTTCAGTTACATTATGGAAGCAACCGAGCGAAAGGCGAATCATTTAAAGACTTCCTTCAATCAGCAGATGTTGTATTAACATCTTATGCATTAGCTCAGCTTGATGAAGAAGAACTTAGTACGTTATGCTGGGATGCTGTTATTTTGGATGAAGCACAAAATATTAAAAACCCACATACGAAACAGTCGAAAGCAGTACGAAACTTGCCAGCAAATCACAAAATCGCTTTAACCGGTACACCGATGGAAAACCGACTTGCCGAGCTTTGGTCTATTTTCGACTTCATTAATCACGGATATCTCGGCAGCTTAGGACAATTCCAGCGCCGCTTCGTCTCACCAATTGAAAAGGACCGTGATGAAGGAAAAATCCAACAAGTTCAACGTTTTATCTCGCCGTTTTTACTGCGTCGTACGAAAAAAGATCAAACAGTCGCATTAAACTTGCCTGATAAACAAGAACAGAAAGCGTACTGTCCACTTACTGGTGAACAAGCTTCCTTATATGAACAACTTGTTCAAGATACATTGCAAAATGTAGAAGGATTAAGCGGGATTGAAAGACGCGGATTTATATTACTCATGCTGAACAAACTTAAACAAATTTGTAACCATCCTGCTCTTTATTTAAAAGAAACAGAACCAAAAGACATCATCGAACGTTCCATGAAAACGAGCACACTAATGGAACTAATTGAAAATATAAAAGATCAACATGAAAGTTGTTTAATCTTCACACAATACATCGGTATGGGGAACATGCTAAAAAATGTGTTAGAAGAACATTTCGGTCAGCGCGTCCTCTTCTTAAACGGTAGTGTACCGAAGAAGGAACGTGACAAAATGATCGAGCAGTTCCAAAACGGAACGTATGACATTTTCATCTTATCGTTAAAAGCAGGTGGAACTGGCTTAAACTTAACCGCTGCCAACCATGTCATTCACTACGACCGTTGGTGGAATCCAGCTGTAGAAAACCAAGCAACAGACCGCGCATATCGTATTGGTCAAAAACGCTTCGTTCACGTTCATAAACTTATTACAACGGGGACACTCGAAGAGAAAATTGATGAAATGTTAGAAAGAAAACAATCATTAAACAACGCTGTCATTACAACCGATAGTTGGATGACCGAACTATCTACAGATGAACTAAAAGAATTGCTTGGTGTATAAAGTGAAACTTTAATCAGTGGGGGTTTTCTTCATCCCACACTGATTATTAGTTGAACCAATCGGACTTTTATGGGCAGTTGATCCCCCACCTAACTTCTTTGCTCTCGCTGAATTTTGAGGTGGGGGTCTTACTGCCCATTAAAGCGGGATAAACAAAAGGAGCTAATCTCAAAAGATTAGCTCCTTTTTCTACTCCAAAACCAATTGCTTATTATAATTCCTGTTAATCCGCCGCACGTATCCAGTAATGAATCTTGCCACATCGGTGTACGATCTCCCGTAGTCCATTGATGAATTTCATCAAATGTTGCATATCCCGCAACGAATAGAAGAGCGTATAGGAAGCACCTTTTTCTCGAATAACCCGATCGATGAAAAGCATAATACGTCAATGAACCGAGCATAAAGAACACCATAAAATGAGCACCTTTACGAAGGAAAAACTCAATAAATCCGCCTACACCTTTATTTGCAATGCTAACAGGTGTACCACCACCATAATCGATAGATACCCACGAGAAATGCTCTTTCACAAACTCAACATTTACATATTGTTCAATATCCGAACGCATATCCTGCTTTTTATATGGTTGTGCCGAGGAATAGAAAATCAACCCCATCCATAGTAAAACAGGAATCCAAAATAACCATTTACGATTCATTCTTCCGAAACCCCTCTCTTAGTCTTTTAAGCGTACCAAAAAAAAGAATAAATTTCACGCCAAAACATGACATTTGCACCCTATTTATAAAGTGAAAGGGGGTGATAAACATGGCAGTCGAAACAATCGTAACGGACTTAACTTTACGTCTTGTCTTAAACAATGGATTAGATCAGAACGGAAAAACAGCTTTTAAGCAAAAACAATTTAAGCGTGTTAAAACAAACGCAAACTTAGAGCAAGTACAAAACGTAGCACGTGCTCTTGCTTCTTTACAAGCATCACCGCTTCACGCTATACAGCTTGTTAGCACATCAGATCTTTCTACCCTATAAGGTGGAACTTTAATCAGTGGCGGGCATCCTCCGCTGATTACACCGATCGCCCCGCATATAACACGATAAATAAAAAGGAGGAAATAAAGTATGCAAGTACTAGAATTAATTTTTGCGAAAGAAGATGGAAAAACAGTTGTTTTTTCTATCGAGAAACCTATCACACCCGTCGATGCACAAGTCGTAAATCAAGTAATGGATACCATCCTTGCCTCATCTGTATTTTCATCAATTAATGAAAATACCCGAAAAAAAGGAGCCCGTCTCGTAGAAAAGAAAGTATCTGAAGTTCCAATTAACTTATAAACAAAAAGACGAATCTGCATCATTTTGCAGATTCGTCTTTTTTCTTCGGCATTTCAATCGGAATAAAGATTTTTGAAAAACCGACGCATACATATTTATAATGTTCTCCGCCTATATCAAACTCGGTCGTATATGTTGAGAAGAAAATATAATCATTTCGCTTTGTATAATTCTCGATTAATAATCCAACTTGTGGCTCAACATATTTTTTCGCCAACTTCTTACCAGCCGATGCTAAATCGCCAAGGAGACCTTCTTCATTTTCCTTTTGAACTTCGTCTAGCTTCTTACTTACATCATTACGTTTCATAAACTGCTTCGCTGCCCAATCCGTATATTCACCTTTACTCGGATTACTATTTGCTAAATATACTAGAAGAACAACAACTAGAGCCATAATAATATACTTTTTCTTCATACTATCTCACCGCCTACTCTTTTCTATTTTCATATATATGTACAAGCGATGCAAATTAGAAAGACTAACATCTATTGATTGTAAACGAATAGTCAAAATTTACAATATGAAACAGAATATTAATAATTAATTTACTTAATTCGTATATAATTATATTTGGTATTACTATCATTTATAAGGGAGGAATCAAATTTATGAATGAAGAAAATGATATTATTATTTCTAATTCTACAATGATGCTGGAACCTTACAAGCACCCTTATTATCGCACCAAAATTATCGACAGTAGCGGGAACCATCTTTACTCCTGTCAAACTGCTCTCCAACTCATCAAGCAATCTTGTCTAACCAATGTTCACTCTACTTATCAAGGTAGACGTAATGCAGTCCAAACAAACTTTAAATTCAAACAAAATGTCCCAATTCCAATTAATCATCGAGAATATATTTGTGCTTTCCCGACAGAATCTCCTTCTTCTCCAAACTGTATATGGCTATTTTATAACCATATAGATGACATAGAATTTTTCAAAAAGAGCAAAAAAGCTAACATTCATTTTTCAAATGGCACTACTACAACAATACATATCAGTCCCCATAAGTTAAAACAACAATTATTAAAAGCTGGATACGTATTATCACGTATGAACATGCAAGATTCACTACAATTTAAAAACCTCTTATTACATTTACTACCTTAACAGAATAAGTAGAATGGAAGGCAATATCCCTTGCCTTCCATTCTTATAATCCTATTTATCCTCTTAAGCTATTTCGCATTTTCTCAAGTGCTTGCCGATACACCCACCTCACTTGATAATAAGTCATTTCCATCTCGCTAGCGATTTCCCCCATCGTCTTCCCTACAAAAAAACGTTCGAAAATAATATACTTCTCCTTCTCATCTAATACACTCATAAAATCCTTTGCTCTTATTTCAGCATCTTCAAACGTAAAAATCTCCTCATACTCACCTACGTAAACATTCCTTTCTTGCAAGGCAGACTCTTTCTTCAACCTTTCCAATATATAACCACGCACAGTTATAACTGCATATGCAGGAAAACTTCCTTTCTCCGCATCAAATCTTTCATAAGCATGCCAAAGACCAATTAAACCACATTGATAATACTCTTCATGATCTTGATAAATACCTAGCTTCTTTATTTGATTTACAATCATACCTTCATACAAAACAACTGCCTCTTTAAAAGTTGCTGGTTTCACACAGTACCCACTTCTAAAAGGTATACCTCTTTGTTATTCCGCCGGTACCTCCACAATATAAAAATAAAGAAGTGATTTCACTGTGAGTAATTTCAAATACTATCGCCGAAATTTTAAATTACACGAAGTAGAATTTGAAATTCTGCTGGTCGTATTTGAAATAAGGGTAAAAATAAAAAAGGTGACTCCCGAGAGAGCCACCTTTTCATAAAAATATATTATGCGCCAAAACTGTTTCCTAAACCCTTTAAAAAACCTAACCCTATTGTTAGAATAAAGAAAATTACAATTAAAATTGTCGCTTGTTTCTTGCTTAAACCAGCCACAATATGTAACCCTAATCCTGTTAAAATTAAACTCCAAATATTAAAAATCTCAATTGAAGATGCAATGCCATTTAAAACTGTCCCTTTTTCAAATAAAGGAGCTAAACTTGTATAAGCATCCGTTCCATTTCCTTCAAAAATCAAACCTAATCCTACATTTAACAAGCTCCCAATGTAGAAAACAAGATTAGCGTATAAGTAAATAGATAATATCTTCATGTAAGGAGTATCATTGCCCATTAACATCATAATCACTTTATAGAAACCTGCTGCAATAAAGAGGCCGATAGGTGTTCCAAATAATCCGAAAAGTGCTCCACCACCAAGTGCAAACCATTTTATCATTTCCCCATCTTGGCCATTCATTTCTTTTGCCACTTCTGGGGTATTAACCACTGATAAATAAAATACCGCAGCTGTCGTAACCGTCCCAATTAGAACAAATAAAAGGAAAGCTATCCAAACCGGACTTTTCGTCTTCATTCGCTCAAACTGTTCACCTGGAGATGTAATCATCCCTAATAATGACGGCTTTTTCGAATCTACATCTTGCGTATTAATATTCGTTTCCATTATAACGCCCCCTTATTTATACTGGCATATTTGGTAAAAATGCTGTAATTAACATAACAATCGCTGCTAAGAATAACGCTTTAATGATGAATAAAACGATAATTGGAATTGCTGCTTTCACTTTACTTACTCCCGCTGTAATTTGCAGTCCTAACCAAATTAAAACGATATTCCATAAATAGAATACTTCAATCGAACTCCCTATTCCATAAGCAACTGAACCTTGCTCAAATAGTGGTCCTAAGCTTGTATATGCAGTTGGTGCGACACCTAAAATTAAAGCTATACTACCATTAATAAATCCACCAATAATAACAACAATGTTCGCATATACAATAATCGTTACTAATTTGTTATAAGAGGTATCATTCCCATAGAACATCATAAATACTTTATAAATAGCTGCAACAACGAACGTTACCAACATACCCCCTATAGTACCAGACACAATGCTGGAAATAACATCGGACGTCAGTGAACTCTGTCCTGCAAATTCACCTAGTTCTTTTTTCACTTTCAACATCTCAGGTGACGTATTCGTAACGTATGTAGTAAAAGCACTTAACAGCCCTTGTAATAGCGCCATTAAGAAGAACATACCCCAAACTTTCTCGCTCGTCTTCATTCTCTCAAACTGTAAACTAGGAGAGGTAATCATTCCAAACAATGATGGCTTCTCTCCGCCAGCTTTTTGTGTATTCAAATTCGCTTCCATTATAACGCCTCCTTCTATTTATATAACCCGTTCTAGTGGGTGGTTCACTTCCTCACATGAGGCTACGAACCGCCCACTAGAACGGTAATGTGTAGTAGAGAGCCCCCCTCTCTACTACACTACTAACTTATTCATAACGTAATGCTTCAATTGGATCTAATTTCGCAGCTTTATTTGCTGGAATTAATCCGAAAATAATACCGAGTGTCATAGAGAATAGTACGCCACCAACGACAACTTCCCATGAAACGAGTGGTGGCCATTTCGCAAATGTGGAAACGATATAGGCCCCGCCATATCCAAGACCAATTCCAATTAAACCACCTAGAAGTGTTAACATAACTGCTTCAATTAAAAACTGTAATAAAATTTTACTACGCGTTGCTCCAAGTGCTTTACGTATCCCAATTTCGCGTGTACGCTCCGTTACAGATACGAGCATAATATTCATAACACCGATACCACCAACGACTAATGAAATACCTGCAATACCGCCGATGATCATCGTCATAATACCAGTTACTTTAGAAACATTTTCTTGGAATTCTTTTAAATTCACCAGTTCATATTTACCTGGAATTTCACTTGGCTTACGGCTATTTAATACATCAACAGCTTTTTTCCCTGCTGCTTCTAAGTCATCTACATTTTTAGCTTGAATTGCGATATTTTGAATATCATCTGTTCCGAATAAAACAGGCCATAATGTAAGGGGGATTAACGCTTCTTCCATTTCAAATCCCATAAACTCATTATCAGATGTATACACACCGACAATCTGCATCGGTTGTCCTTTCATCTCAATAATTTGCCCAACTGGGTTTACGTCCTTAAATAACGTCTTTTCTGTTTTTGTACTAATCATCACAACGTTATTTGCATGAGAAATATCTGATTCATTTAAAGTACGTCCCTTTACGACCTTTACTTTATTAACCGCAAAATATTCATTATCAAGACCAATAACATTCAGATTTGCTTTTTTATCATTTACATCTAGTATCTCTGTCGTCGAATTTGTCGTAATAACATGTGAAACATCTTTCACTTGTTTTACTTCTAAAATATCCTCTTCCGTTAACTTCGGTATTTCAAATCCGCCTATAGCAAACTCATCATTCATATCTGGTTTAAATTGAATTGGCATAAGGTTATTACCACCAGAACCTGCGAATTTCGATTTCAGCATGGCTTCCCCGCCTTGCCCGATTGCAACGACAGTAATAATTGAACCGACCCCAATAATAATACCGAGCATCGTAAGCGCTGAACGCAGTTTATGAGCTAAAATAGAAGATAGGGCAATTTTTATACTATCTAGTAAACTCATACCGCACACCTTCTATCTTCTGTAATTTTCCCATCTCGCAGTACAATGCGGCGGGAAGAATACGCTGCTACTTCCTCTTCATGCGTAACCATAACAATCGTTGTACCTTCTGCATTAAGCTTCGTGAAAATATCCATAACTTGCTCACCGGACTTCGTATCAAGCGCGCCTGTAGGCTCATCGGCCATAATGAACGTTGGATTATTCGCAATCGATCTTGCAATCGCTACACGCTGCTTCTGTCCACCTGATAACTCATTCGGTAAATGGTGAACCCTGTCTGATAAACCGACTTTACTAAGCGCTTCCAGAGCCCTTTGACGACGCTCTGCTTTCTTCACCCCACCATATACGAGCGGAAGTTCAACATTTTCTACTGCCGAAAGACGTGGAAGCAAATTAAAGTGCTGAAACACAAAACCGATATATTCATTACGAATTAAAGCAAGCTTTGACTCGTCTGCTGTTAAGATATTCACATCATTCAGCATATATTCGCCTTCTGTTGGACGATCTAAACAACCGATAATATTCATAAGCGTTGATTTACCAGAACCAGACGGTCCCATAATCGAAACGAACTCACCGCTTTGAATCGTTAAACTAATATCATGTAAGATCGGCACTGCCAACTTTCCTTGATAATACGTTTTAGCAATATTATTTAACGTAATCATTTCTCTTTCACTTCCATTCCGTCATACACGTCGTCGGAAGGATTTTTAACTACCTTTTGCCCCACTTTTGCGCCTTCAACAATCTCTGTCCAATCTCCATCAGTAGAACCTTTTTTCACATTTTGTTTACGAAGCTTCCCTTTCTCTTCAATATAAACAAATGCATCATCGCCTTTTTCTACAATGCTCTTAGTTGGAACAGCAATCATCGTCTTATTCTCTAAATTTACTTGCAGAGAAACGTGATAACCTGGAGATAAACCATCTTGACTATCAAGACTTGCTTTATATGTATATTGGGACATATTTTGAGTCGCTTCACCCATACCACCAGCTTGAGCCATCTCTGCACTCGTTGGGAATTCACTTACCTCTGTAATTTTACCTGTCCACTTCTTCTTACTATTTGCTTTCGCAGTGACAGTAAATGTTTGATCTGGTTGAATTTGTGACTTTTGAAGCTCAGTTAACGTCCCTTGCACTTGGAATGGATCTTTAGACGCCACTTGTAAAAATGCTTTCCCTTGACCGCCTAACGCTTGAGATGAACTTTGCGCCGCATCTTTATCTAACTTTTGAACGACACCAGTAAAATTACTATAAATCGTAAGCTCTTTCTGCTTTTTACTTAACTCTTCTTTCTGCAACTTCCCTTTTTCTTTCTCAAGATCAGTTGTCTTTTGCGCCATCTCTAACTCACTTACTTGCTCTTCCATCGGATCTGTTACTTCTTTCCCAGCTCCGCTATCTTTCACCTTCTTAATTTCTTTCTTGAGCGAATCAATCTTTTTCTTCCCTTGATCATAACGCATATCCGCCATCTTCTGATCAAGCTCAGCTTGCTTCATTTGCAAATTAATCTCTTCATTATCATAAGAGAATAACTTCGCACCTTTCTCAACCTCTTGTCCTTCTTTTACCTCAATATCTTTCACTTTTCCTTTAGTTGGATCTGCATAAAAACTTTCAATATTCCCAGGCTTCACCTGACCAGAAATTAACTTCGTATTATTAAGCTTTCGCTCCGTTACTTTCTCAAAGCTTACAGCATCAGCAGATGTTGATGCTCCCTTCTTCTTACCTTGCATAATAAAAATATTAACTGCTGCTACAATAACAATTAGTGCAATAACCCCGATAATAATCCATTTCTTCTTCTTGTTTGGAGTACGAACCGTATTTGGTATCATTTTCTCGCTCCCTTTATAACTTAATAGTTTAATATAAAAATTGTATAAAACTTTCTGAAAATAAATTACATATTATTACATTCTTTTTACAAAGTTTTACACATCCATTTATATTGTAACAAAAATTCCAATGATTAGAAATATGACATATTGTCTTTTAAGATAGATTTAAGGAAAGATTATATTAATATAAGAAAAGCCATCCAATATAACAATTGGATAGCTTTTCAGACAAAATATTACACAACTTTAGAAGCTTTTCTCTCATGTCCCATTTGAACAATCAGTAAGAATATCGTTGCTAATACGCCACCTGCTAACAGTAACATGAAGCAACCATCCCAGCCAGAACGATCAACAATGATACCAATTGCTGCGTTTGCTATGAAACTTCCTCCAACATAACCGAACAGACCACACATACCAACTGTCGTACCTACTGCAAATTTCGGTACTAATTCCATCGCACTTAAACCAATTAAGAACTGTGGTACATAAATTAAACAACCGATAATAGAAACTGCAACACTCACAACAATAATATTAGTTGCCTGCCAATAGACGATTGTTCCAACAACAACCCCAGCCATACTCATAACACATAATGGCATACGTTTTCCTTTGAATAATTTATCGCTTAAGAGGCCGACAATTAAAGAACTTGGAATCGCTGCTGTTTCAAATATTGAATACGCAAAATGCGCTTCTGTTTTTGTAAAACCTTTCACTGTTGTTAAGTAAATTGGTACCCAGTTAATAACACCGAAACGAATTAAGTAAACAAATGCATTCGCAATACATAAAAACCAAACAAATTTATTTTTCACTACATATTTCATTAAAATTTCTTTTGGTGACATCTTATTAGCATTATCTGCTTTTTCAAGATCTTCATAGTCATTACGATATTCATCAATTGGCGGAAGACCTTCAGATTCTGGCGTATCCTTCGCATTAATCCATACTAGAACTGCAATTACCATAGCGATTATCGCTGGGAAAATAAATACGCCGCCTTGCCAATGGCTTTCACCGAAAATACCTACACCAATTCCAATGAATGGTGGAACAAGTAGTGCACCAACGTTATGTGAAATATTCCAAAGACCTGTTTTCGTGCCACGTTCTTTCTTTGAAAACCATTTCGTCATAACAATACTACAAGGTGGTGCTCCCATACCTTGTACAATACCGTTTAGAACAAGTAATGTTAAAATCATCCCAAAGGAAGATGCATAACCGAAACAAATATTAACAAGCCCAGATAAAAATAAACCTACTGCAATAAATCGTTGAGCAAATGCTTTATCCGATAAATTACCCATAAAGAATTTACTAAGTCCGTAAACAACAGCCATTACTGCGCCTAATAATCCAATTTGTGTCGTGCTAAATCCGAACTCATCTACTAAATATGTAGTAGATAAATTAAAGTTACTACGAACTAAATAATAAGCAGCGTACCCAACTGAAATCCCGATTAACACACGAATACGTAATAATTTATATACTCGATCAATCATATCCGCTGGCAATCTCTCAATTGCAGGTGCTGGCTTAAGCCATTTAAACATATTCTTTCGTCTCCTTTTCTCACTTCTGAGAGAGACGCTGTCTATTCCATATCTCGATTATTCCGCTATTTGATATATTTTTGTTTGTTCTTCTAACCGGCTGCCCTTCTATTTCTTTCTCATTCTTCGCAAACATCGTTGGTACGCCAAACGAAACCTTTTCTAAAATGTGACCCGCTTCTTCTGATAAACAATAATCAATAAATAAATCCGCAATAATACCATTCGGTGCACGTTTTAGTTTCGAAATCGCATTAACAGATAACCCTGTTTGCTCAGGTACAATACTTACAATTGGAAAGCCTTGTTTTTGAAGCATTCTCTGATCTCCCATGAAATTGATGCCTATCATATACTCACCGCTTGCAACAAGTTCCACTGGTATGTAACCATTCACTGTTACTTCACCAACTTGCCCTGCAAGGTTCCTCACATATTCCTTCGCTTCTACTTCACCTACAGTATCAATAAGTGATTGAAAAAACGTATATGCTGTTCCTGAGACATTTGGATCTGGCATTACAATCTTTCCCTTATATACTGGATTTAATAAATCTTGCCACCTTGATGGATAAGGAAGTCCGAGCGGCGCTATTTCTTCATTCCACCGCTCTTTATTGATCGCCATTGCCAGCTTCTCCACTTCATAACCGTACCAATAACCGTCTTTATCTTTAACAGTTTTTGAAATACGGTTCGCATGCTGACTCATAACAGGAATAGATAGATTTTTTTGCTTCATCATTTGATGCGCGTCTACCGTACCGCCAATAATAATATCTGCTTTCGGATTTCCAGCTTCCTCTTCTACCCTCCGAAGAAGCTCTTCTGTCGAAAGACGAATAAATTCATACGTACAGCCGCGTGGTTTACAAAATGATGAAAGCAAAGCTTCACCAACTTCCTCACGAGCTGCTACATACGCAACAAGATGACGATCATCCAAAACAGGGAGACCACTTTTATTATATTTAATAGAGGTTGTATCTCGAGAGCAACTAGACATCGCTCCTCCAATTACTAGCAAAAAGAAGAAAAAGGCTATCTTTCTCATGACACATTCTCCTTTACAAATAAATTTGCGAGGGAGCTTTTCATATACATAACATTCCCGTTATTATCGCCGAGATATTGCACAACAAAGTACGATGGATATACAGAAATAGTAAGAATGTCTTCCCGCTCATTCTTTATACGCTTCCTTGTTTTATAAGCGGTAATATAAGCAATCGGTTCATTCTGTGATTGTAATAATTTCTGTATTTCTCCGTAATCTGTAATTTGCTTTGCGTACCGAATCGAATCAAGTATGTGCGTAAGATTCATCGCACGTTCTACATCACCTTGGCGCACTATGACATCCTGCGCTGACGCAAAAAAATCACTAATACGTTCTGGTGTATAATACAGGCTTAACAAATACGTTTGAAATGCTGAAATCATTGGATCCGTACCATTCTTTCCGTACATATCAGCCCCGTACTGGAACAAGTCACCTACTGCAAAAGTACGTTTATTTCCATTCAAGTACGTTACTTCTCCAGTAAATACTTGTTCTTGATTCTTAGCTTCTCTCGGTTCTATTTGAATTCGGTCAAAGAATGAAACAATCGTATGCAAACGAACTTCATCCGTTATAACAATTTCTCCCCACTTTTCATGCCTAACCTTCATTTCAGTAGGCAGGGATTCATTCACTCTTTGTAAAACAGTTTGTTTGTCATTCACTATTGTGATCCGATTATATATTTGCTTCTCCATCACATAAAACAAAATAAGAGAAACAATTATACAAAGAACAAACATAAGAATTTGAAATGATAGCCTTTTCATTTCTGCCTACCTCCAAGATAAAAAAACGTTGTTTCGAAAATACCGCATAATTGTTTCATAAATGTATCATTTAACCGCTTTCAAGTTTTTTATGTCTTCCATCCGTCTCGGAAGCAAAAATGTAATAAATATTGTAGTACCAATCTCTTCACTACTCTCAATTCGCATACTTCCGCCCTGCTTATTCATAATCTCCTGACAAATATACAAACCGTAACCATTCCCGTAACTAGAAGGCAGTACCTTCCCTTCTGGTACTTCATTCCACTCTGCAAGCACACCTTCATCTATACCAATGCCATCATCATGAACAAAAACCTTTGCCTCGCATTCATTTACAATTACATTCATACGAATTTGTGTAGCATCGCTATATTTTATCGCATTATCAAGCACGTTTAAGAAAATCTGTTTCGTCTTATCGAAATCGGCAACAACATGTACATCTGTTAACTCATTTATCACTTCAATCTCAAATTTCTGCAGACGAGGTTTCACAATTGAAACTGCTTCTTCTGCTAATTCCTTTATGTTCACAACTGTAGGTGATACTTCAAACGTACTCGTCCCGTACTTTGAAGACTTAAGTAATTCCTCTACAAGTGATAATAAACGCTCACTCTCTACAGCCACATATCGCAGGCTCTCTTTTACATCTTCCTTCGCCTTTAACTTCGGAATTAAATCCACATAGCCAATAATCGCCGTTAACGGTGTTTTTAGCTCATGCGTAATACGGTCTAAGAAATCTTTCTGCTTCTCTTTCTCCTCTTTCAATTGCTTAATATGCATTTCAATTCCATCAGCCATCGCATTAAAAGATGCTGAAAGCTGAGCAATTTCCACATATTCATTTAGCTCAATCTTGCTTTTATAATCCCCATTCGCAAGCCGCTTTGCCATTTGTCTTAACTGATCAATCGGCTTATGAAGAGACTTTGCCAAACGAATTGCAAAGAAAATACCCGCAGCTACTAGACAAAGAGACGTCATTAAGAACGTCCAGCCAACATTTGTTAAAACTTCCTTCTCACCCGTTAACTCATTTATAAAACGAACACTTCCGATGACATCGTTTCCATAATAAACTGGGCTTGAAAACAAAAGAATTGGAGCTGGGTCTCCCTCTTCAAAAACATAAGACTTCTTCCCCTTCAAAGAGCTCTCAATATCAATGTTCCGATGAAGAAGTGCTCCTTTTTGCGTATCCGCAACAACATCTCCATTCTTCCCAATCATCTGTACACGTACATCCATGCGCTTCGCTAAATACGAAGCAATTAAAAGTGAATTCGGACCGAGCGTCTCTACCTCTGCTTCCTTCTCTAAATAATTCATCGTATAAATTTGTGCTTCTACACTTAATTTCTCTAAAGAATTTGCCGCGTTATGATACATATTCTTTTCTAACGTAATATAAACAACTGCGTACAAAAGAACAAAAATCGGGATTAACAGTCCCACTATTCCAAACACCATATTCCTTTTTAAAGACATACCATCACCACTTAACAATCTAGTTTATAGCCAACGCCATAAATTGTCTTAATATATTCCCCGCTATTCCCTAGCTTCTTCCGCAGTCTTTGCACCATAATATCAACCGCTCTCGTATTTCCGATATACTCAAACCCCCATACTTTCTCAAGTAACTCATCTCTCATAAATACACGCTGCGGATTGGAAACAAACAACTGACATAAATTAAACTCTCGGTACGTTAACTGAATTTCTTGTCCACTAACATGCACCTTTCTTTCCTTAGGACAAATCGTTATCTCTCCTGCCCCAATTACTTCATGACTTACCGTTACCTCTGCCTTCTTCACACGCCGCGTCATATTCTTGACCCGAAGAATAAGCTCCGCATAATTAAATGGCTTCGTCACATAATCATCCGCACCAAGCTGCAGACCAAGCAATTTATCATTCATCTGACTCTTTGCAGTTAACATGAGCACTGGAATATCCCTATTCTTCTCACGGAACAAGCGAAGCAACTCATACCCATCTGTATCTGGAAGCATAACATCCAAAATCAGTACATCCGGCCCTTCATTCCATTTCTCTAAAGCTTCTCTTCCATCAGCCGCCGTGAGCACTTCATATCCTTCCATCTCAAGCTGCATCCGAATCAAATTACGAATACTCGATTCATCATCAACTACAAGTATTTTCATTATTCTCCTCCTTCCATCTCGTATTATAGTACAGTTTAGTATAGCAAAAATCATACAAAAAAAGAGAGGGTATTGTCGAACATATGTTGAACGACAATACCCTCTCTTTCACTTATTATATTTTATTTAGCATACCCATTAGGTTGCTTCTGATGCCAATTCCAAGCGTGCTCAATGATTGTCTTCACATTTACATACTTAGGATCCCAACCTAACTTCGCTTTCGCTTTCTGAGAAGAAGCAACTAGACGTGCTGGATCTCCTGCACGGCGCGGTGCTACTTCAGCAGGAATTTCATGATTTGTAACTTCACGAACTGCATCAACGATTTCTTTTACACTGAAACCATTACCATTTCCTAAGTTATAAAAATCACTCTCTCCGCCGTTCTGTAGGTCTTTAAGCCCTAAGAAGTGAGCTGCCACTAAATCTTCAACATGAATATAATCACGGATACAAGTACCATCTGGTGTATTATAATCCTCACCAAACATCATAATCTTCTCACGTTGACCTAACGCCACTTGCAGTACAAGAGGAATTAAATGAGTCTCTGGGCGGTGATCTTCCCCTATAATACCATTTGGAGTTGCACCAGCCACGTTAAAGTATCTGAAAATCTTATAACGTAAATTAGAAGCTTTGCTATACCAATGAAGCATCTTCTCGATTGATAACTTCGTCTCTCCATACGTATTCGTTGGATTTGTCATCGTTTCCTCAGTAATAAGTTCTACATCTACCTCGCCATACGTTGCCGCAGTAGAAGAGAAAATAAACTTATCTACCTTAAACTCATCCATTACCTCTAATAAGCAAAGCGCGCCATACACATTATTATTATAATATTGAAGAGGCTTCTCCATACTAACTCCAACTAAAGAATCAGCTGCGAAATGCATAACCGCCTCAATACTCTCTTGTTTAAAAACATATCTTAAAAATGCTTTATCACGAAGATCTCCATTATAAAACTTCGCACCTTCCGTAATTGCATCCTCATGACCCGTTTGTAAGTTATCTACTACTACTACAGATAAACCTTCTTCTACTAATTTTTTCACAGCGTGAGAACCGATATAACCAGCTCCGCCGCAGATTAGAATTGAGTTCATTGTCTTCCTCCTACATATATTAGGATTTCTTACTTACTCACTTACTTATTATAAAAGGTATACGATTGCTCGTATACCTTTTGTGTACCTTTATTACTTAGCAACGAAATAATCCGTTACATATTGTGCCCAAACTTCGTGGCCTTTAGCACTTGGGAAACCGAATTCTTCTGTTAAATATGGTAGGATAGCCTTCGTTGATGCATCAGGCCATGCTCCCCAATGATCCACATATGTATAACCATTTTGCGTCGCAAATTGTTTTAACGCCTCAATTGCCTTCGGATAATTCTTCGCACCATATACTGGGTTTGATGGTTGAATCATAATTGTAGCGCCTTTTGCACTAGTAGAAAGCCCTTGAACAAATTTCTGCGTACTCGCAACAGAGTTTCCATTACCAGTCTTACCATTGTCAGTAATAAACGGCGGCTCGAATAAAATCACATCTGGATTTTCTTTCGCAATCTCTTTATCACGTTTATTCGCAATTAACTCGTCTGTACTTTCACCCTTATATTCCTTTACCGTCACATTCCATAAACCTTTGCCATAAGCCGTTTCTAAATTAGCCGTTAACTTAGCTGCCCAAGCATCTTTTTCAGATGAAGAAGCTTCATCACCAACAATAACAAGATTTACTGCCTTGTTATCCTCAGCAGCTTTCTTTAACTTCTCTTTCACTGCATCTGGTAAATTCTTCGCATATGCTTCATTAAAAGATGACTTCGCATCTTGTTTTTTCTCTGTTTTCTTCGCTCCACTATCTTTCACTTCAGACTTCGTTTTCGTTACTTCACTCGTCTGTCCCGTCGCATTCGCAATCTTCTTATTCCAGTACAATTTACCGCTCACAACCGAAGCGACAAACAATACAAAAATAACTAGGACAAGTACTGCTTTCTTATTCATCGATTCACCTCATCTATTAATCTCACAATATATAATACTAATATAAATCCATGCAAAAATAAACCCAACTCCTACCAAAGGAGTTGGGTTATTACATATTACTTAGTCACTTCAAGATGCGCTCTTAACTTATTCGTTAAATCTTGTTTCGCAGCATCTGGAACATAATAGTACCAAATACCATCAGCGGCTTTGTGGCCGTCACCTGAGATTTGGATATCTTCACTATTTTTCAAGCAATCTTTATAGTTCTTTTGCATATCAAACATTTGATCTTGCGTTAAATTTGTCTTCACGTTCTTTTGAATTGCCGTTAACACATCACCATAGCTTGATAAAGAAGAGAAGCTTGCGCCTTTCTTAATAACAGCCTGCATTACTTGACGTTGGCGCATTTGACGTCCGAAGTCACCGCGTGGGTCTTCATAGCGCATACGTGTGAATGATAGTGCCTCATCACCTGTTAAATGAATATTTCCTTTAGTAAAATGATGCTTATCTTGCGTAAATTCTAAATCATTATTTACATCTACACCGCCAACTGCATCGACAATATCTTTAAAACCTTCCATATTCACTTCAATATAGTAATTAATAGGAACATTTAAAAACTTTTCTACAGTCGCTACAGACATATCTACGCCACCAAATGCGTAGGCATGGTTAATTTTATCGCTTTTACCTTTTCCAACGATTTCTGTATACGTATCACGAGGAATACTCACTGTTTTCATTGAATTATTTTTAGGATTTAATGTGATGACCATTAAAGAGTCCGAACGTCCTTTATCATCACCGCGTTCATCAGCTCCTAATAATAGGATAGATACTGGTTCAGATTTATTAATTTTTTCTTCTTGTTTATTCTCTTGATCACGTTTTAATGGTTTATGAACTTCATCTAATGTTTTTGAAACAGAAGAGTATATATTATAAGCATAGACCCCTCCACCTATAATTAGTACTCCTATGATTCCTAATATCCAAAATAGGATTTTCTTTTTCATTATTTACCCTTCTTTCTACTTAGCAAAACCTATTCCTTCTACATACCCTATTTAAAACAAAACATTACCAAATGCATTTAACATTCCTTAGATACAGTTTTTATGTGCACATAATTTCTCATTTGGACTTAATTAATATTTTAACATTACGCCATAAATCAACTATATCATTTTTCTTAATCACCAAATAAATTACATATACCGTCAGATAAATGAATAGTGCTGATATAACGCTTAAATACCAAGATATGACAATGAATATTGTTGTTATACCTAACTCTAATATAATATCCTTCTTGACTTCAATATTTAAGAATTTTGCCAGATAAACTTCTGCCACAATACATCTAAATGCTAATAACAATATTATGCATAATATTGTTAAGTTTAAACTATTTAATACAAAGACACTTAGACACGTTAATGCTAAACTCATACCAACAGTAATTAAATTTATTATTAACATCCATTTTTCTTTACGAAGAGTCTTTAAATATGTATTAACTAACAATAACATTTTCCCTTCGTACAAACACATCGGAAATAACAATGCCATATAAGTTAGACTATCAGCATATTGTGGTAACCATGCTGATAAAATCACTTTTACTGGATAGTAAAAAATTAAAATCCCTACTAGTGGTAATGTAATAAGAGTTCTTACCATTTTATAAATAGCAGGTAATCTTTCTTGTTGAATACGTTTTAAAGTAGGAAACAAGACCGCTGCTATTGCATTAATAAACAACATCAACATGTTGGAGATACTTAATGTTAAAGCAACTTTTCCAAAAGTCTCAATACTCCAGTTAGCTTCAATAAAAAAGCGTACTATTCCAATAATAAGCATACTGGCTAAATTCGCAAATAATAACTTACAGCCCACAGAAATATTTATTACTATTTCCCTTGCACTCATTTTCACTGACTCAAACTTCCCAAAGACTAATTCTTTACATACATAAAAAGAATAGAATACTGAAAAGATTTTTCCGATTATATCTGCTAGAATAAGATACTCAAATTGCTTAATTCCACTAATTAAAAAAATAATAACTAATATAAAGTATATTACACGTTCAATCATTAACATAATAGATGCTTCTTTAATGCGATTAGTAGCTTGAAGCATAAACGTTAACAAAGAACGTGGAACTACCAATATACCAACTAAACAAGTAAACAGGACCACTATTGTTTTACTTGTGCTTGTTGAAACTAACACATAAAATAACGCAATAGAAGAACTAATAAGAATTTCTAATACAACTAAAAACCAATATTGTGATACAAAAACTTTCTTATTTAAATCTCTATATTCATATCCACCGTAACGTAAATAGGCACCATCAGTTAAACCCAAAGACATATACGATATATATGATATATAAAAAATATATAACTGCCAGTATCCATAATCATTAATACTAATAAATCTCGGGACTATTAATATTAAAACTATAGATATTACAGTAGCCAAAATATGAGTAATAAATGTATAAGAAAAATTCTTAGCAAATTTTTTAACTGAACTGTTCATGTATTTACCTCTTTATTTTTTACTACCTAATTAAAATAATATTAATCAATATTGTCAACAGCAAACTAAAAACCATTACACTTATCATTAATAAACAGAAACATTAAGTTTTTTTGAAGTTTTTCCAAATGAAATAATAGAGACGAACATTCATCCTGGCAATTACGGTGGAAACTTTCAAAAAACTTCCATTTAAATCACTTACTTTAAAATGATATAAATTCTTTTTTAATTTTTCATAATGTTTTTCTTCAATTTTTCCTTCCTGTATACCATGCATTAACAAACTTATGTTCATATGCGTATAATAGCTTTTATATTTTTTTATATCAATATCAACATCATCAATATTAAATAAACGAATTATATTCTCCAATGCATCTAGAGCAGTTAATTTTTTTAAACTGTATTTTGCTTTAGATGCATTTTCGTCATGAATTATATAATGATAGTAAGGTGTAGAATCATACACAACATTTTCAGCGTTTAAAATAGCTTTACAACAAAATAATAAATCTTCACAAAAGTGAATATTTTCGTCGAAATTTATTTCAAAATTTTCAGGGAATAATTCCGATGAAAATAGTTTATTGCATAAAAACCCTCTAAAACCATTAATATCCAAGATATTATTTAAGGCCTCTGTTCTATTTAGTACCTTAATTCCTGGTGCAACTATTTCTTGTAGAATATCCCCATCAATATTTTCCTTAGTATATCCACAGATTGCTATATCCACTTGATTCTTTTGAATTAATTCATGCAGCTTTTCAAACATAATAGGTTCAATCCAATCATCTGGATCAACAAAACCAATATATACCCCACTAGCTATACTTAGTGCAGCATTTCTCGCTGAAGAAACCCCTCCATTCTCTTTATGGATAACCTTAAAACGTTTATCTTTTTGAGCATATTCATCACAAATTAAGCCACTTCGATCAGTGGATCCATCATTCACTAAAATAATCTCCAAATCTCGGTAACTTTGATTCCTAATACTCTCCAAACATCTTGGCAAGAATTTCTCTGCATTGTATACTGGAATGATTAATGAAATCAACATTTTTAGCACCTTTCTAATTAAGTTTAACCGGTTTTAACATTCGATTTTGTTAATAAACCTTCTTCATAGCTTTTTCTACTTTTCGACTCTGGCATAATCATCGCTCCTAAGAAAATTATGCATAGTGTTAAAAGGTTTATTAAATTAAATGTAGAAACAATAAAAGATGTAAAAGTATTACGTGGTGCATATAACAATAATCTTGTCACTGATAGACGCATCCCAGCTCCTAAAATGCCCTTTTTAAATAATTTAGGTATTAAAGCTAAAATCATTACCATTATAAAGTTTCCTACTATAACTCAAAAATAACTGAATTTCTTAAACAGTTCAGCAATACCACTAAAACCATAACCCCATCTTGTTATATATCTGGTAGGGCTAAGAATATAAGAAACGCTATCTACAAAACCATGCCCATACAGTGCTAATTCTATACTTTGTGCAGTGTACTTTGGCACATCAAATAACGTCTGAGTTATACTATTATTAATAAAATCAGTTAATCTACCAATGGTATAAAACTTTCCTTCTGGTAATTGGGTAGCTAATGTTTGAGCGTAACCAATTAAATTTGCACTTCCGCCCTGTGCATAGAAAAATTCGCTTATTCCATCTAAAAAAGAATGTTGAACTGTACTATCCATTCGAAGATACGATACTGTATTTAATAATACAAGCATTACTGGAAATGCACCGAGACATATTATTTCCTATTCTTTATGAAATCCACCCATAAATTATCTATTCTCTGCTGTCTATTATATTTTCGGTGAGTAATACTCTCCTGAGCCCTTTTAAGATACACATTATTAAATTCTCCAATGATTGTAGCTGGTACACCAGCCACAATTACTCCACTTGGAACATCCTTTGTCACAATACTTCCAGCAGCAATAATAACATTTGAGCCAATGCGAACATCAGGCATAATTATAGAATTTGAGCCAATAAAAACATTATCCATAACCTCTATACATCCCATATGAAAATCAAATTCCTCTGAATCAGTTGACATATAATTAAAGACCTGATGTAACACATCATGGCATACAAACACTACTCCTGATGCAATTGATATGTTATTATGCAATCGAATTAATTTAGGATCTCCAGGTAATTTCCTTGGTTGAAAGAATACGTTCTCACCGATTCCATGAAGAATATTTTTTTCTCTTAAATAGTCAGCTCTTTTAAATCCATTTGATAAAACGGCAAATCGCAGTTTATTAATTTTATACCGCAAACTCATAACAGCTTCCCCTTTATATGGATAAATTTAAATATCTACTATTTTCTAAAACAAGCTGATCTACAAATTCAGAATAAAGAACCTCAGCATTACTTCTTTCTTTCCAAATATCTAAAGCATTGTCACACATTTTCTTATACAATTCATTATCCATTATGTAAAACTTATTGAATGATTCTACAATTTCTGTAACCGCACAATCTTTATCTAATAAATATCCATTTTTTCCATTTTCAACGATTTCTCTTGTGCCACCAACATCTGTAGCAATAACCGGTAGCCCCATAGATATCGCCTCCATAATCGCTACTGGTACCCCTTCGGATGCAGATAAATTAACAAAAACAGTTGCAAGATTTTCTTTATACCAATTTAAAACCTCTTGATTTTTAACAAATCCAGTAAACTTAACTTGTTTCATATTAAGTTTACTTTTTGCTAATTTTTTTATACGTTCAAACTCTGGTCCGCCACCAATATGAGTCCAGAAATATGGGATATTCTTTTCTTCTAGCTTTACTAATGCTTCTATTAGTAAAGCAATTCGTTTTACCTTACGTACTACAGAACAGCTCACAATATGTAACTTATCATTCATAGTATTACTAAGTACACTGGTTGAGATTGTTCCCAATCTTTCTACACTTACCTTATCCTTATATGCGGGATATGTTTGATTTAAGGCATCTACACCATCTTGCGAACAAGGGTATACTGCATCAAGAGACTTTAATAAATAATCCCTCTCCGGTAGATATTTCAAAGGTGCTGCATCTTCATACAAATCATATCTATGCGCGCGCGAAATTGTATATGGATTTCTTTCTTTAAAATATTTATGCTTTAATTCTACAGCAACTCTTGCAGTTATATATAACCAATAACTATATACTGTAATTGAATCATACTGTTCAAAATCATACTCATTCAATTGACGCTCTACTCGATCGTATACATCCATTGCACGACTTTCAAAATAATAACAATATAATTTATGCGACAGTTTCCCTTTAGAATCCGCTTTAATCATTTTTGTTTTTAATTTATCTTTATTAATAGTACTAAATTGCCTTAATACCATTGTTGATTTTCCTGCAATAGAATGTTTTATTCCTATTGGTAAAATTACAACATTTTCAGGGACAGCCCTAGTCTGCTGCATCTCATTAGACACCATAGTAGAAATAATGTAAATCTTTTTATAATTTTTAGATAGGTACTCTATTTCCGATTCCAAATATTCTTCACCTTTATGAAAAGGATAATAATTGGTCAAGAGTATCAAACAATTATTCACTAATTTCCCACCTTCTGTTTTTCGTCACTATTTCGATTTATATTTTTCGATTTTATTACAGATGCTCCCGTTAAAAGTATAATTTTTGCATCCAGCATAAACGATATATTTTCTACGTAGTACACATCATTTTTCACACGTTGATCCATTGTAGAATTATTTCTCAATACCGCTTGATTATAACCGGTAATGCCAGGACAGACATCGAATTTTTTAAAGAATTCTTTTGGGTAAATATCTTTATTTCCTAAAGGGCTTGGTCTTGGCCCTACAAAACTCATATCCCCCTTCAATACATTAAGTAATTGTGGGAGTTCATCTATACTCGTTCTTCTTAAAATATGTCCTATTTTAGTTACCCTCAGGTCATTATCAGCATTAAATGTACTACCATCTTCATTACGAATATCTGGTGCATTTACTTTCATGGAACGAAATTTATACATCGGAAATTCCCTCATGCCTTTACCTAATCTAGGAGCATTGTAAAACACAGGTCCTTTATCTTCTAATTTAATTATGATAGCTACTGGAATCATAATTAATAGTAAAAAAGGAAGTAATAATAGCGAAACTATTATGTCAAAAATACGTTTAATACCATAACGGTACATCATCTAACCCCCGCATTAATAAATATATTTCTTCTATAGCTTCAGTAAAAGTATAATCTGTCGAAAAATGTAACAGATTATTTGCTTTATTACTATTCATATAAGAAGGATGTATTCCTTCGTTGGCATTAGGATCTTTCACCAATAAATTACCTTTATTTCCGAATACATTATTAATTGTACTTGCAACTTCATAATTTGTTAAAGCATCCCCACTACCTATATTAAAAGCACCTGAAAGCTTCTCTTGCTTTAATGCACAAATTATAGCTTTTGCCGCATCTTTGGCATATAGAAATTCTCTTTTTGCTACACCATTTGCATGTAAAGTTAATTGTTCACGGTGAAATGCTTGTCTAAAAAATCTATTAATCATATAGTTATTTTTTTCATTAAAACCATATAAATGGGCAAATCTCAAATTTTTAATATGCAATCCTTTTTTTCTAGAATAAATATTTCCAATATGTTCACAAGCCAATTTACTAACACCATACATTAAATCAGGTAACGGTAACTCCATCTCACTCCATGGTAGAGATCTTTCATCAGAGTAAGTTGATATTGTAGATGCATACACAATATTACTAATATTATTTTCATAGCAAGCATCATATAAATTTTGCGTTAAAATTTCATTATCATGAAACTCAGCTATCTTTCCTTGGCTACCTCTCGTAGCCGCAAGATGCACTACTGCATCTATATCACCTAATTGATTTATCAAATCTTCCAAAGTATATTCCGAAACTCGGTATTCGCAATTGCTCATCGCTTTACTACTAATACTTCTTGTTAAAACGATAGGAGTATTCCCTTCATTTTTTATGCTTTTAACAACATATTGGCCTAGAAAACCCGTTCCACCTGTAACAGCTACTTTCATTTCAGTCTCCATTTCTCCATCATGTGTTTTTCTGATGATCAATGCTATTTCCAAATTATTTAGAAGCTTTTTTTAGTCTTTATAAATAAAATATCCAATCTTGTCATTTTTACCATTTACAGGTCGAATATTATCCCCTTGTTTATAATAATTAAAACTATGTAAGGAACTTTGTATTTGACCTTCAAACGCCGAATACTCTGCTGCGGTATTTGGTTTTTGACAGATAAATTCTAAAACATATTTATCATTTGGATTTCCTTTGACTTTTTCCAATTCAGAAGTATCTCCATTTAATAGATGCTCAAATGTTAGCTTCATTAAATTAACCTCATTATAATAAGATAATAAATTCCACATATGGCAACCATCTAAACGAGGAGTTATTTCAATAATATACGGCACTTCCTCTTCTAATTTCATTTGTGCATAAACTGGCCCATTTTTTATCTCCAATTTGGCACACGCCGCTTCTATTATGCTATTTAATAAACTTGTAGTATTAGAAGTGAGATTTATTGTTGGGACAATATGTTTATGTATTAATCCCGTATATTCAGGCCAAGTTTCTCGATCGGAAGCAACTAAATACCTTACTCTTCCATTTACAAGATAACCATTTACAGACAGTTCTGGACCAGAAATATATTGTTCTAATATTACTAATCCTGAACGAGAGTATTCTTTAGCAACTTTATAACTTTCTAAATATTCCTCCGGATTTTGAACTAATTTTACACCCCTTTGTCCCTGTGAATCAGCTGGTTTTAAAATAAAAGGAAATTCTAATTCTAATTCATCCTCTTCACTTTTTACAACTTGGAATTTTACATTTCCTTCAAAATCATTCCCCAAAGTTTTTCTCATTAAATCTTTATTGTTACATATGCGTGCTGTTTTTTCTGATACAAAGTGTGGCATTTGTAATTTCTCACTAATTAAAGATGCTATTGGCATAGCTAAATCTGAACCTGTAGAGTAAACAACAGAAATTTGATTTTCCTCAATATAATCAATAATTGCTTCTGAATCTAAAATATTTATTTCACAAAAATAATCTACTACCTCTGCTCCAGGTCCATCTTTAGCCATCGCACAAGCATAAGTTTCATATCCCATTTTTTTTAGTTCCAAGATTGCATCCATCTGAACAGCTGCAACACCTAGAATTAGAACTCTCTTTTTCATATATTTACAATTCCCCTTATCTATTGTTTAAAATTCTCTTGAAAATATCCGTAATATATTCTACCTCTTCATTTGTTAATCGTGTATGTAGAGGTAACGTAATCTCATTTTTATACATATTAAATGCATTAGGATAATCTCTTATATCAAATCCTAAATTTTTATATGCCGTAAACATAGGCAATGGCTTATAATGTACATTGCTTGCAATTCCCATTTCCGCTAGCTGAATAATAATTTCATTTCTCTCAGCCTCTTCAATTCCAGGTATTCTTACTAAATAAAGATGTCCTGATGAAGCAAAATCATTTCCATAATGCTGCAGACTTTGCACTCCATACGGTAATAATTTTTCATCATACATCTCAATAATTTCCCTACGTCTATTCATAAGGGATTCATATCTATCTAATTGCACTAATCCGATTGCCGCCATTATATCCGTCATATTACATTTATAAGCTGGATAAACAATATCATACTCCCATGCGCCCTTTTGAGTTTTTGCTAGTGCGTCCTTAGATTGTCCATGGAGACTGTATAGCATAAATTGCTGATATACCCACTCATCATCCAGACCTAAATCATTGCGCCATACAACACCTCCACCCTCTGCAGTTGTTAAGTTCTTCACGGCATGGAAGGAATAACAAGTAAAATCAGCAACTTGTCCACATTTCCTTTCTTTTCGTTCCGCACCAAATGCATGCGCTCCATCAGTCATTACAATTATTCTTTCAAATAGCTCTTGAATTTTATTATTAGGTTTAAATAGCCCTTTCTTACTTTCTACTACACTATATATTTTATCGTAATCACACATTTTACCCGCAATATCAACCGGAATAATTACTTTTGTTTTTTCAGTAATTGCATCTGCAAGCTTTTCATAATCCATTTCAAAAGAATCTGGAGCTGTATCAACTAAAACAATTTTTGCCCCAACATGCTCTATAATTGAAGCAGAAGCTGTATAAGTATAAGCCGAAGTAATAACTTCATCTCCAGGTCCTACTCCCAAAATTCGAAGTGTTAACTCCATAGCAGCTGTAGCTGAGTTTAAGCACACCGCTTTATTTGTCCCGACATATCCAGCTATTTTCTTTTCAAGTTCCTTTGTTCTAGGGCCAGTTGTAATCCAACCAGATTTCATTGCCTTTATTACTTCTTCTATTTCTACCTCTGTAATGTCTGGCGGAGAAAATGGAATATTTCTTATCATAGTATCAATCATTTAAGTTCCCTCACTTTACTTACTAATAGTCGCTTCAACTTTATTATTCGCAAAATCTAATAAATTTGTTCTAATATCCTCTTTACTCATCTGCTCAAACTCATTTATAAATTTTTGAATAGATTTAAAATCTTTCAAATTAGCTTTTCCTATATGGATTTTAGGGAATACTTGTTCCTTATGGATCTCATTATCATTTAATAACTCTTCATACATCTTTTCTCCCGGTCTTAGTCCACTATACTCAATTCCAATTTCTTCAATGGAATAACCCGATAGCTGAATTAAATTCTTTGCCAAATCTGCAATTTTAACAGGTTCCCCCATATCTAATACAAATAGCTCCCCACCTCTTGCCAAAGATCCTGCTTGAATAACAAGTCGTGATGCCTCCGGAATCGTCATAAAGTAACGGGTGATATCTGGGTGGGTAACTGTAACTGGTCCCCCACTTTGAATTTGTTTTTTAAACAATGGAATTACACTTCCACGACTACCTAATACATTTCCGAACCTAACAGC
The DNA here is from genome assembly GCF_044908765.1 of Bacillus sp. RC251. Lineage (NCBI taxonomy): Bacteria > Bacillati > Bacillota > Bacilli > Caryophanales > Bacillaceae > Bacillus > Bacillus sp. RC251. Next base: position 149,498 of record NZ_JBIYDP010000005.1, read on the forward strand.
TACAAATCGTGTTTTACTTATCATAGCCATGTGCTGAACAACCATTTCTGCAACGCGTTTTGTTGCCCCCATTACATTTGTTGGGTTTACTGCTTTATCTGTTGAAACCATAACAAATGTGTTTATCCCAAATGTATCTGCAGCTTCTACAACATTTTTGGTGCCAATTATATTATTCTTTACAGCTTCTTCAGGATTCCGCTCCATCAATGGGACATGTTTATGTGCAGCTGCATGGTATACAACAAACGGTTTATGTTTTTTCATTATTTCAAACATTTTATTTCGATCTTGTATATCAGCAATTTCTGTTACAAATTCTGCTTGCTCTCTATACTTTGTTCTCAGTTCCATCTCGATGTGATAAATACTATTCTCTCCATGTCCTAAAAGAACCATTTTTGCTGGTTTATATTTTAGGACCTGACGGCAAATCTCTGATCCAATAGAGCCTCCAGCGCCAGTTATTAAAACAGTTTTATCCTTAATTTTCTCGCCTATTCCCTTATCATCTAATTGAACAGGCTCCCTCCCTAGTAAATCTTCCACCTGAACATCTCGAAATTCGTTTACAGACACTTTTCCATCTAATAAATCCTCAAGCATTGGTACAATCTGCGTCTTCGCCTTTGTTTTTGTACATCTCTCAAAAATTTCATTTATTTGATTTCTATTTAAAGAAGGAATTGCGATAATAATATGTTCTATATCATTATCTTCTACAATATCTTTAATATGATTTGTCGTACCAATAACTTGAACATTATAAATCTCTAACCTTTGCTTATTTCTATCATCATCAACAAATGCAATGGGATATAATTCAGCATCCTTATTATGCTGCAACTGACGTACCACCATTGTTCCTGCTGAACCTGCACCAACAATCAATGTTCTTTTTTTATCATTAGTTTTAGTAACATATGTATCATGAAACATACGCCATACAAAGCGAGATCCACCAATTAATAATAAATGTAACATCCAAGCGATTGCTAAAATTCGAACATAAATATCATGATTAATGATTTGTTGTACAATTGCTGTTACAATAATCGAAAGTGTAATTGCTTTAAATATTTGCTTTAATTCCCCAATACTTGCATATTCCCATGCCTTGTTATAGAGCTTATAAATAGCAGCAAAAATATGATGACTACACAATAATGTAATAGAACTAATAATTACTGTCGCAGGAATTTTACTTAACACATTTGGATGTATAAACCAATAGCTTAAGTACACGGCAGTTAATACGATAAATGAATCTAATAAAATTAATAATGAGAGCCGTTTTGGATAACTCAATATACATGTTCCCTTCTTTATATAATTGACATCTTATTGATAGTAAAAGGACTTGCTTCCCTATACATGTACCTTTTCTTTTTGTACAAGTTCATTCATATATTTCATCAATTCTTCTTTCAATTCTTCATGCTGAAGCGCCATATCAATCGTAGTCTTAATAAAACCAAACTTCTCCCCAACATCATAACGAGTACCTTCAAAATCATAAGCAAATACACGTTGAATTTCATTTAAACGTTGAATTGCATCTGTTAATTGAATTTCCCCACCAGCACCTGTCTGTTGATCTTCGAGGAACATAAAGATTTCTGGCGTTAATACGTAACGACCCATAATTGCTAAATTTGATGGCGCTGTACCTTCTGCTGGTTTTTCAACAAATTGACGCACTTGATAACGACGTTCATTTTGTTCAACTGGATCGATAATACCGTAACGATGTGTTTCGTTTTCTGGTACTGTTTGTACACCAATAACTGACGACTGTGTACCTTCATATTGATCCATTAATTGACGTAAACATGGCGTTTCTGCTTGTACAATATCATCACCAAGTAATACCGCAAATGGCTCATTTCCAATAAACTTACGTGCACACCATACTGCATGCCCAAGCCCTTTCGGTTCTTTTTGTCTTATGTAATGAATATTAATTCTTGAAGAAGCTTGCACCTTTTCAAGCATTTCATACTTTCCTTTTTCTAAAAGGTTTTGTTCTAGTTCGAATGAATGATCAAAATGATCTTCAATCGCGCGCTTTCCTTTTCCAGTAACAATAATAATATCTTCAATTCCTGATTCTATTGCTTCTTCTACTATGTATTGAATTGTTGGTTTATCGACGATAGGTAACATTTCTTTCGGCATCGCTTTCGTTGCTGGTAAAAATCTTGTTCCAAGACCAGCTGCTGGAATAATCGCTTTTCTTACTTTTTTCAATTGTATCCCCCCTACATCCTTTTATTCGCATGTAACAATAACAAAAACCCTACCTATAGAGTCATGTTTATAACTCCATAGGTAGAGTTTCTATTACAAATAAATTATGGGCATCCAACCCATCCTCACGTCATACTCCCGACAACAAGCGTCTAAGGTAGGTTCGAAATGAAAATTTCTACCCACAGCACGACCGAGTGCCTCCATTGATAACGGTTAGGAGACATCACCTGTTCATTATTTAAAAGATGCCAAACAACTTTTTACGACGAATTTGTTCTGGATCTTCTTTATAAATTGCTTTCCCACTAATTATTAAATACGGATTCTCTCTTAAATCATTCATAACACTTGCACCGAATTCTTTCTCTATTAGTTCGTAGCTCTCTGCTAGATGAAATCCCCTTGACGTTGTGTTATGTGCATCCGATGCAATCATATGGGTTAAATTGTGTTCAACAAGTTGTAATGAGAATTTTTTAATCTTTTTCCCAAATTTACCTAAGAGACTTCCTGCCGTCACTTGTGTTAAAGCTCCCTTATTGACAAGGTTATATAACTTATCTGGCCGCTCGATTAACTCGGCATTACGTTCGGGATGAACAATAATTGGGATCATTCCTTTTACACGTAGTTCATACAATAGTTGTTCTGCATAACGAGGTACATGATTAGATGGAAATTCAATGAATATGTATTTATTTGTTTCATTTAAAGTAACGATTTTACCAGCTTCATAGTCTTCTAATAAATCACCGTATAACCTGACCTCTTGCCCTGGTAAAACTTTCAGCGGGATGTCATGTTGCTCTAATTCATCATTTAATTGCTTCACTTGATGAATAATAGAAGTGCGCTCATTTACATATTTTCCATTTTGGTGGTGTGGCGTTGCGACAATTGTATGTATTCCTTCTGCCACTGCTTGTTGTGCCATCGCTAAACTATCTGTTACTGTTTGTGCACCATCATCGATACCAGCTAAAATGTGACAATGTAAATCAATCATATATTTCATCCTCCCTCTCTTGTAGTAATCTTTTTTCCCTTGAATATGAGATGTCTCATATTCAAGGGAAAAAAGGAGATATGTTTCCCATATCTCACTCTTTTAATTAATTTGCACCGTAGTAATAATATAAGCCCTGCTCACGTTCACGATCATTCAGAACAACGCCTAACAGTTTACCTTTTGCCGATTCTAATAAACCTTTTGCTTTTACTGCCGTTTCTTTTTCTGTCGATTCACTACGAACGACAAGAATAGAAGCATCACATACATTCGCCATAATCTGTGCGTCAGTTACAGCTAAAATTGGTGGTAGGTCAAAAATAACTAAATCATACATACTGTATGCTTGTGCAAGAAGTTCTTGCATCGATTTTGACCCTAACAATTCTGCTGGATTTGGTGGGATTGGACCACAAGCTAAAAAGTGTAAATTATCAACTGAAGTCGTTTGTACACATTTTTCTAAACGTTCACTATGTGTTAATACGTTCGTTAATCCGAAAATATTATCGACTTGAAACATTTGATGCATCGCTGGTTTACGCATATCTGCATCGATTAATAATACTTTCTTTCCTTGTTGGGCGAACACAACCGCCATATTCGCTGTCGTTGTCGTCTTCCCTTCACTAGGGTTCGCAGACGTCACCATTAACGAATGTAAATTCGTATCAACAGAAGCAAATTCAACATTCGTTCGAATATTACGATATTGTTCTGAAATTGGTGATTTCGGTTGTTGATGAGCAATTAATTGACGACGTTGACGATGATTTTTTTTCTTTTTAAATAAATTAAGAGCCAATTGTTTGTCCCCTCACTTTTCTTGATGATGGAGCGTGTGATTTCACGTTCGTTGTTTCTTCATCCATACGAGCTACAATACCTAACACTGGTAAACCAAGTAAGTTTTCTACATCTTCTTCTTTTTTCACTGTGTTATCTAAGTATTCTAGTAAGAATGCAAGACCAACTGAAGCCATTAAACCAACAACAAAGGCAATTACTACATTTAACATTGGACGTGGCTTAATTGGAGATTGATTTTCTGCAACTTCCGCTTTAGATAGTACTGTTACATTATCCACATTCATAATTTTTGCAACTTCACCTTTAAATACATCTGCAGTTGCATTTGCAATATCACGCGCTACTTTTGGATCTTTATCCTCAGCTGTTACGGAAATGACTTGTGAATCTTTTTCATTCGCAACATTAATCTTCTTTGTTAAAGCTTGCGCTGTCATATTTAAATTTAATTTTTCATTCACTTGATCTAAGATTACTGGGCTTTTAATAATAACCTTATATGTATTCGTTAATTGAATATTCGTTTGAACTTCACCAGCTTGGATCATTGCCCCTTCTTGTTTCTTTTGGTTAACAAGAATTTGCGTCGAAGATTGATAGATTGGTGTCATAAAGAAGAAGCTAATGATAGCACTTACAATAGCTGCACCAAAGGCAATTACGAGGATCATTGCTAAACGTTTTTTTAAAATATGAAATAACTCTTTCAAACTAATTGTTTCTTCCATAAGTTCCTCCAACTTTCTAAAATTTGCACATAACAAAAATTATAACATATAAATCTTACATTTTTTTATTTTAGTAATATCTATGTACGATTGTTATTTAAAAACATATATAATCTTACAAAATAATCTTAAATATGACAACACATTCCAACGATTTTCCAAAATTTCCTTTGTATCATACTTTTCATATAATAAAATGATAAATTTAACAAAAATTCAAAAAGCTGATAAAAATTTTTATCAGCTAGGAATTTACCATTATATATATTATATTCTAATAATATCCATATTGTTTCTTTTCTTCTCTTTTATCATTTAAAACGACACCAAGTATTTTACCGGACGCTTTGTCTAATATTTGCTTCGCTTTTACGATTTTGTCTTTTTCTGTTTTTTCACTGCGTACGACAAGTACGATTCCATCGCATTTGTTTGCAAGTATTTGTGCGTCGGTAACTGCAAGTACCGGTGGTGTATCGATCAAAATAATATCAAACATGTTATATGCTTCTAGTAATAGCTCATCCATTACCCGGCTGCCTAATAGTTCAGCTGGGTTGGGCGGGATTGGTCCTGACGCCATTAAGTATACATTCTCTATATCTGTTTTTTGAATGCATTGCATCAATTTTGCTTGTCCTGATAATAGGTTCGTTAATCCATTTGAACTGTGAATGGCAAATAAGTTTTGAAGCGTCGGCTTACGCAAGTCAGCTCCGATTACTAAAACCTTCTTTCCTTGCTGGCCAAAAACAACTGCTAAGTTTGCGATTGTTGTTGTTTTCCCATCCCCTGGATCTGCTGAAGTAAAAATAATAGAACGAATATGATTATCTACAGATGTAAATTCAATATTTGTACGAATGTTACGGTATTGTTCTGTGATGCGTGATTTAGGCTCTTTATGCGTAATTAATTGTCGTAATGGTCTTCTTTTTTTTCTCCCGAACATGGTATGATCTCCTCTTTTCAAAATGCGACACTTTCCCCTTTATCTCTCTATGTCCGATATGCTACGCCCATTTTTCATTTACTAATACTGTTAAAATTCCCCATCACTTTCCTCTACAATTCATCATAACCAATCATCATAAGCTTTGTCCTATCTCATAACCTTCATAATGTGACAACCACGTCTCTATTTTTATCGCGCTATCATTTATCTTAATTTCAAGATATTTATAGCGTCATTATATATGAATTTCCATTCATTTACAATAATAATTCTGACTAATCTGCATTTTAATATTTCGAACATAAAATACATGAATTAAAAAAATTCTTCCGCCTATTGCAGAAGAATTTTTTTAATTCACATCTATTCTTTTTTATCACCAATCGCAAATGTAATTTCAGCTTCACATGCAACTTCACCATCTACTGTTGCGATTGCTTTTCCTTTTCCGATTGGACCACGTACACGTGTCATTTCTACTTCTAGACGAAGTTGATCACCTGGACGTACTTGTTTTTTGAAACGACAATTGTCGATACCAGCGAAGAAAGCAAGTCTCCCGCGGTTTTCTTCTTTCTTTAATACAGCAACAGCGCCTACTTGTGCTAATGCTTCTACAATAAGTACACCAGGCATAACTGCATAGTCAGGGAAATGACCGTTAAAGAATTCTTCGTTTGCGGATACATTTTTAATTCCAACCGCTCTTTTTCCTTCATCTACTTCTAATATTTTATCAACAAGTAAAAATGGATAGCGGTGAGGAATGATTTCTTTAATTTGTTCTATATTTAGCATACAATAATCGCCCCTTTTATAATATTGGTCTTACCACTTGGACATATTGTTTATTATCCCATTTTGTTTATTGTTTGTCATTAGAAAGTGAAAGGAATTCTCTTACATAGTTCCAGGGTTTCAATACACATCCCGCCAATACAACCAATTACTAAAAAATATCAAATAAAGACAAGTATGTCTTGAAAGGGCAACTGTTGGGACAATGCTTGCATAGAAAACTTCTTCAGTTATTTCAAGTCAGAGTATTTCTACTTATACTCTTTCCGTACGCAAATATATACTTTTATAACTATCAAAGATTTCAAAAGAAATTAAATAACCTGAGTCCATATAAATATAGAACTCAGGTTGCTTAATTTTACTTTTTAAATACCGTCTACCTATAGGCGTGTCCCTCTTTATTTTTATAACTATATCTAGTTCTAAAAAAGAAGTGACCTGAGCCATCTCTTTTAATATTATATTCTATTAACTTAAAGCAAATCTTCTATTTCCAATAAGCGAATGTAATAGTTTAGATCCAATTATAATAATCACAAATGCGGCTATTTTAGATACCGTGAAAGATGATACGATAAATGATAAAGCTGCTGCACGAGGAGCAAATAAAATAGATCTAGCCATCATTAACGCGAAAATAACCATTATATAATTAGAATACCTTATCATATAGTATAAAACATAAATAATGATTCCATATACTATACTCCCAATAAATACACCAAAATAAGAAAAGTCAGTGTATAACTCTGCAATATATGATGATCCATATCCATACCCCATTAAATATGCAGTTGGCATAATTAAAAATGAAATCGCATGTGTAAATAGATGACCATTAGTTGCCATTTCTACTGTTTGTCCAACTTCTCTAGACATTCCATTTAACGGTTTTATTATCCTGCCATCGATAAATTCTACTAAAGGTCCAAAGGTATACCATTTACCTGGCGGTATTTGTTCTGTATACACTTTTGTGTATCCGATAACATTAGCACTAACCCCTTGCGAATAGAAAAATTCCGATATCGAATCAAAGAAACCTGAAGATTCGCGTTGTCCACCAAAATCCGCTCTTACTTTACCAATAATAGTCATAAAAGTCATTAATACTGGTACTCCAACCAACGCTAATGTCCACTCAAACTTCCCTAGCCATTTCTGCTCTTTCTCTTTCTTTTCCTCTTTTTTCTCTGCTTTCGGAAGACTTCTTATACAATAGTAAATAAAGACTATAAATAAATTAAGTATTAAAACCGATCGTCTACCTCCCAGTGCAGATAACAACCCTTCTCCCACATATACCAATACAGGGAATAAACTCCTCTTTTTAGTAGGTTTAGTTGCTAGGTAAGCAAAAAATGCTACATCGTACATTTGACTAATCTGTACTAAAATAGATGGTAAAGAGGACTTGAATGTCATGAAACTTTCATAATACCCTTCTGCTACTGCTGTCTGTTTCATTTCAAACACATAAATAATACGAAACACCATACAAAAATAGAAAAATGCTAGGCTGAAAAATCTAAGCGAATGAAGATATCCCGGATTTAACTCTTTTTTCGCCTGCAAAAATTTCAAATCATATTTTTGAATCAATGCATATCCTATACACAAAGCTAATAATGCAATGTACAAGCAAATAATAACCATATTTAGGGTTTCTTTCTCTTCAAAATCTAGACCGAACAGCCCCCTAAGTTCAATTTTATATCCAAAAATACCAGAAACAACTATTCTTCCTATTAAAAAGATAAAGAACGTCACATTAAAGGAAAAAAAGATAATCCTCTCATAAAATTTTTTTAACGAATAAGCTATATTATGAGTAAAGATAAGCAACGTTGCTACCAATAAGACCATAGGTTCTTGAAATATTAAACCTACTCCAAAAAGCAACATTGAACTGAATAATAATACATACCTAATTAAAATATTCATTTTTAACTCCTTACAAAATAATAAAAACAAATATTAGTATATCATCAATTTCTATATAAAAAAAAGAATTACTTATTTTCCCATAAAGGTGCCCCCTAATTGTTTGACACGTTCTAACAATTAGGGGGCACCTTTATGGAGAATTTTTCTTCAAAAGAAAAAAACCAAACGACGAAATAATATTTAGATTGTTCGGAAATCGGAGAGGGAATTGCTAAATCTATAGGAGCCTCTCCTGTTTTACCTTGTGAATGGATTAGACGATATGAATGAACACGGGACATCAAAAAACTCCTCTTAAAGTGAAGTGAACCAGAATAGTGGTACATGAAAAAAACACCTCCTGAATTCGCACACTAAGTAGAGCGACCCAATAAAGTGAGACAAGGATAAAACACCCCCACTGTCGTATGTAGATATAACGACCAGTGGGAGGGGTTTTTCTGTGGGGAAAAAGAAAAATTTTTATCCCGAATCCGTAAAGAAGCAAGTGATTGAATTGAAGTTGGAAGGAAAGTTAACCAATCGTGAAATCATGGAGAAGTTTGGTATTCGTGATGTATCACAGATCAAAACATGGATGAAATGGTTTCGAAGTGGAGAGGAACATCGATTAGCACAACCGATTGGCAAGCAATACAGCTTTTGGAAGGGACCTGCTGATTTAACGGAAGTGGACGAATTAAAACGCGCGAATGCTTATCTTGAGGTGAAAGTAGAATTGTTAAAAAAGTATCAGGAAATCGAAAGAAGATGGTCCCAGAAGTCTTCGTGGCGTTCGCAGAAGAAATGAAAAATCATTATCCCATTGGTCTCATCTGTGATTGTATGGGCATACCTCGTGCCACCTATTATCGTTGGAGGAAAAAATCATGGGGTTTGTCATCTCTGGAAGAAAAGGTAATCCAACTTTGTACAAATTATCAATTTCGAATTGGTCATCGTACCGTCGCTGGGTTATTACGAACGAAACTAGCCGTAAACGTCAACCGAAAGACCGTACAAAGGGTTATGCAGAAACATAATTTTCAGTGCAGGGTAAAACCAAAATGGAAAGTGAAGATTCTTGGAGATAGCCAAAAAGTAGTATCAAATCGTTTAGAACAAGACTTCCAAGCAGACCGACCGAATCAGAAGTGGGTAACGGATATTACGTACTTACCATTTGGGGAGTCTATGATGTATTTATCAACAATTATGGACTTGTATAATAACGAAATCATTGCCTATCGGATAAAGGAGAGTCAAGATGTATCCCTTGTGTTAGAGACATTGCAAGCCGCCTTTGAGAAACGAGAAGCAAAAGGAGTTATCCTCCATAGCGATCAGGGATCTGTTTATACTTCTTATGCTTTTCAAGATTTAGCCGAAGAAAAAGGCATTATCACAAGCATGCCCCGGAAAGGAAACTGCTTCGATAATGCCGTCATCGAATCCTTCCATTCCACCATAAAGTCGGAAGAATTCTACACCCAAAAGAAGGTGCGTCTTACAAATTCTATTGTACTAGAAAAAGTGAATCATTTCATGCATTATTATAATCACATACGACCGTTTAAAAAATTAAACTACCTGTCCCCAATTGAGTATAGGGAACTAGACAGATTTTTATTTTTAATCTCTCTACCTTAAGGGGAACATATCATAATTACGGAGTTTAAGTTATTTTGGCCCGTAAATAGAGGGATAAAAAAATGCACACACTCTATTCCCTTAAAATAGCTGCATATACTTGCAACTGACACGGAGGTAGAAAAGAGTGTATGCCCATATTAGGGAAAGGCAATATGTATTTGAACATGATTTGCCTTAATGTCGTATTCGACTCATTATATTATAAACGTTTTCAAATAAGGAAATATTAAATTTAACCATATATATGAATATTTTACCTATATCCTTCGTTTTTCTTTATTTTTCTTCTATTTTCTCAATAAATCGAAATAGAAAAATAAAAATACAAAAAAAGAACTAAGGTTTACACCTTAGTTCTCCTCACTTTATCGTAAAGCTCGACGTGGTAATTTATCGATATTCTCTAACATAATACCTGTACCAACCGCAACACATTGCATTGGGTTTTCAGCAATTAATACTGGTACTTTTAGTTCTTCTGCTAGAAGCATGTCGATACCGTGTAGTAAAGCTCCACCGCCTGTTAGAATAACACCACGGTCGATAATGTCCGCAGATAGTTCTGGTGGCGTGCGCTCTAGTACGCCTTTTGCAGCTTGTACAATGATAGCCGCGTCTTCTTTTAGTGCTTCTGTAATTTCTTCAGAGCATACTGTAATTGTACGTGGTAAGCCCGTTACCATGTCACGTCCGCGAATTTCAAGCTCTTCGCTACGTGCACCTGGGAATACTGTACCAACTTTAATTTTAATATTTTCTGAAGTACGTTCTCCAATTAATAGCTTATACTTACGTTTAACGTAGTTTAAGATCTCCATATCAAACTTATCGCCAGCCATTTTGATAGAGGAAGAGGTAACAATATCACCCATAGATAGTACAGCGATATCCGTTGTACCTCCACCAATATCAACAACCATGTTACCGCTTGGTTGGAAGATTTCCATACCAGCACCAACTGCGGCTACTTTTGGTTCTTCTTCTAAAAATACTGTTTTACCACCTGAACGTTCAGCAGCCTCACGAATTGCTTTTTGTTCTACTGATGTGATATTTGTTGGACAACAAATTAAAATGCGAGGTTTTGAAAAGAAGCTCTTTACGTCCAATTTGTTAATGAAATACTTTAACATCGCTTCTGTAATTTCGAAATCTGCGATTACACCATCTTTTAGTGGACGAATGGCTACAATATTACCAGGCGTACGTCCCACCATACTTCTTGCTTCTTCACCTACTGCTAATACTTTTCCTGTGTTACGATCAATAGCAACAACAGATGGCTCATTTAATACAATACCCTTACCTTTAACATGGATTAATACATTAGCCGTACCTAGGTCAATTCCGATATCTCGCGCAAACATTCCCGTTTTTTCCTCCTCGATATTCAAAATCAGGTTACACCCGAATTCTTTTACACCTAATTTCTGATTTTATCATAAATTTAACAGAAACGTAATATTCGCAAAAAGAATTCTTCTGAAAAATATTACCGAATTGACACGGAATGTTTGCGATCGCATATTTATTGACGGACCGGCTTTTCTACATCTTCTTTTCTATACTTTTGCTTTGTTGCTTCTCCGCCTCTTAAATGACGAATAGACTTATGGTAATCAAGAATTTCTTTCACTTCATTTGCGAGCTCTGGATTAATTTCTGGTAGACGTTCCGTTAAATCTTTATGGACTGTACTCTTTGATACCCCAAATTCCTTTGCAATGACACGCACTGTCTTTCTTGTCTCCACGATATACTTACCAATCTTGATAGTTCTCTCTTTGATGTAATCGTGCACACCACTCGCCTCCCTAAATTGGATGTGAGAAGTGTGAAATGAGCCTCGCTGCATACGACTAAGAAGTAAGTGTGAGTGCTGTTTGTAAGCGTTAAACATTCTTGGATTTATAATGAAATGATTCACGATTTCTCACCTCAAACACTCTCTTTGCTTTGGTTTATACCATTGTATTGCCCGCACTACTGATATATGCTACATGTTCACTATTTTTGCGGACTAAGTTAAGAAAAATTACGTTTTTTTGTGAGAAATACGTTAACATTGACTATTTTGACGAAAAAAAATGACACCTTGTATATAAGGCGTCATTCTTCTCGTTCCAATTCTTCTTCTAACAATTGATGGTGGGGAACCTCTTTCTTACTGGCAATATAATAATATAAAGTGAATAAAACAAACAATAAAATAATAGCAGTCGACAGAACAAACAAAAATGACACAGTATCCCCTCCCTTTTGTAATATATATTCGAGAATCTCGTCATTTTTCCTTGTTATTGCAACTTTTTTCTCGAAATTGAGTATTTTTATATAAAGTGAAACTTTAATCAGTGGGGGACACCCCCACTGATTATTAGCCTTCACCAATCGGGCTTTTACGGGCAGTTGCCCCTAACCTAACTTCTTAGCTTTCACTGAATTTTGAAATAGGGGTCTTACTGCCCGTTAATGCGGGGTAAAAGTAAAAAATCAGCTCTCCTAGTGAGAACTGATTTTTTCACTTTCTTATTCTTGTGAAGAAGAACTGTTAGATGATTCTGTAGAACCATTTGTTGATTTTTCTTCTTTCTTCGGCTCTTCTTTTTTGTCACTAGTCGAACCGCTTGTTGATTTCTCTTCTTTTTGAGACTTGTCTTCTGTTTTATTTTCTGGTTTCGTGCTCGTTGACTTCTCTTCTTTTTGAGATTTGTCTTCAGCTTTTTTACCAGAAGCGTTCGTTGCCTTTGCAGCACCTGCATCAGCTTTAATTTCTGCTACTGACTTATTTAAGTAGCGCTCAGGGTTCACAGCCACGTTGTCTTTACGTACTTCAAAGTGAACGTGAGAACCTGCTTCTTTATTCATTGCACTTAGACCGGATTTTCCTAATACTTCACCTTGTGCAACTCGTGCACCTTTTTCTACTTTCACACTGCCTAAGCTTTGATAAGAAACTGCTACACCATTTCCACTATCAACTGTTACAACATAACCAAGAAGTGAATCTTTTTCAGCTTTCGTTACTGTACCACTTAAAGCAGCAGCTACATCGAATTCTTTTCCATTCTTCGCAGCAATGTCAATTCCTTTATTTGGGGAATATGTGTTGTTATAAAAGACAAGTGCTTTTTCTTGTTCCGCCTCAGTTGCTGCATCTTCATAGAATTTCTTCTGTACGACTACCTCCGCACTCGCGGCTGCTGGCATTTTCACTACTTCTGAAGATTTCGTTACTGGTACTGCTGGATCTTCCGATTGTGTATACGGTGTTGCTTGATCTTGGTTCGGAGTCTTTTTCGGATTAGCTCCTTGGAACCATAGCGCAACCATTAAAATCACCGCTGCACAAGCAATGTATAGTGCCGGAAACACCCATCTTTTTTGAAATAAATGTACTACCTTTTGCGACTTTTTATTATTTCTTCCTCGCATTCCATCATCACCTCAGCAATCATTTTGAACAATATTCACGTATCCTATACAACGTATAACTAATTACTTTTCGACAAAATCTGTAAAAATATGTATAGTAATTGTAAAATTTCCGAGGAAATGATAGAAAAAATAAAAAACTGAGCACTTTCGGCTCAGTTTTTAGTCCAATTGTTTCTTTTTATATACGATTAAACATGCAATAAGTGAAATAACGAGCCACACTCCAACATTTAGCATATGCCCACTAATACTACTAAACCCAGCACCCTCCACTAAGATTTTAATCGCTTTTTCAAGATGAGATGTTGGAAGATAACTAATCATCGTCTTAATTACTTTATTTTCAACCATTGGCTCAAATTGTACAGCTAAATACATCGTCATTAATATTGGCATTCCAATTAGTGATGTTTGCGGGACAGACTCAGCTAATAATCCAATCACTGTTCCAATTAAAATGAATAGAATTGTTCCACATAAGAAAATAAATGCTAGCAATAAGAGATTGCCACTTAATTGATCTAAGATGAATAAGTTTACAATGGAAATACCTAACGTTAAACATGCTGTTAATATACTTTTCCCAAGAAGAACTTCAACAGAAGAAGCTGGTGATAGCATTAACACACGTAACGTATGTTTTTCTTTCTCTTCTGCAATTACCATTGATTGAACAAACCCTGCTACAAATAGAAAGGACATTAAAGTAATAATTCCAACTCCTGCCTGTCCTTCTCCAAATCGGCTAAATATAAATGCAAATATAATTGGTAAAGATGCCATTAACAAAACTTGTGAATTTGTCTTAAAATCCTGTACTTCTTTTCTAAAAATAGCTGATACACGTCTCATTGAAAATGTCATTATAATCCCCTCCCAGTAACTTCAATAAAGATATCGCCTAACGTTGGCTCATAAGAATGAATGGATAATAGTTCTCCTTTTTTCATCCACTCTGAAATGCGTTTTGCACCTAATTCATCTTTTTGTACCGTTTCTTTCTTCTTATCCTTTAACACGACTTGTATTTGATCTTTCGCGTATTGTAAGCGAAGGTTCTCCGGTGTATCAAGCGCTACAATTTCTCCGCTACATAGAAAGGCAATGCGGTTACAAAGCGTTTCTGCTTCGTCCATGTTGTGCGTCGTTAAAAAAATCGTCGTTCCTTCTTTATTTAAGTCTTTTAAGATTTTATGAATGTTTTGTACGTTTACTGGATCGAGTGCAGATGTTGGTTCGTCTAAGAAGAGGATATCTGGTTTATGAAGAATTGCTCTTGCTAGTGTGACGCGTTGCTTCATTCCTTTTGATAGTTTCTTTACTGGTGTTTTTTTATCATCTAATAGATTCACTTGCGCTAGCACTTCATCGATTCGTTCTTTTTTACAATCGTATAAGTCACAAAATAATAGTAAGTTATCATAAATGCTAAGTCTTTCATATAAACCGCTGTTGTCTGTTAAAATACCAATTCGTTTATAATCGATGCTGCTTGGCCCTGTAATATCTTTCCCTAATACTCTTACCGTTCCAACGCTATGAAGTAATTGAGAAGTTAAAATCTTTACTGTTGTTGTTTTTCCAGATCCACTCGGTCCGAGGAATCCGAAAATCTCTCCTTGCTTTACCTCAATATTTACATTTCGAAGTGCTGTTTTTTCATTGAAGCTTTTCATTACATCTTTCATTTCAATTGCCAATGTCATCTCGTCATCCCCTTTGTTTTTTCTTTTATAGATGAAAGTCGCTTTAGCGCTTTTCGTTTGTTTGTTTCGCTTTTCTTGACTCAATCATATGAAAAACAAAAGGGTTACGCAGTAAAATACCGGTAAAAGGAGTATTTTTACCGGTGAATGAATCGTATTTTGAGCTTATTGGAGTAATTTTTATAGCCCAATCACACCTTTTAATTCATCCATTCGTCCTTTTGAAAGCGGGATTGAACTTTTTCTTTCGTCATCCAAAATTAAACTAAAGCTATTACGAGTCCACGTAATGACTTCTCGTACTCTTTGTAAATTCACAAGGTACGAGCGATGACATCTAAAGAAACCAAAACCTGTTAATCTCGTTTCTAATTCACTTAATGTTAATGCACATACGAAATCACCTTCGCGCACATGAATATGTGTCACTCCGTTTTGCGTTTCAATAAAATGAATTTCCATCGGATCAAGTAAAATGATTTTATCGTTCACTTTCGCTGGAATTCTTTCAAGTTTCATTTGCGGAATCATTTGAACAACCTTTTCTTCATCCACCTCTTCAATTTCTTCTTGTTCGATTTCTATTTTCTTCACACCATCATTGTTTAATATGTATACATCTTCTGTTAACGAAAGGGCGTCCGATAGAAAGGATGACGTTATAAAAATCGCCTTTCCTTTCTCCTTCATTGCCATAATCGCTTTTCGAATAATAATCGTACTCTCTGTATCTACATTTTGCTCCGGTTCTTCCAAAATAACTAAATCTGGATTATGAATCATCACTCGCCCAATATGCAGCCGACGTTTCTCTGAAAATGATAATTTTTCTATTTTAACGTTTAACTTATCTAAGAGACCGACATATTGTACTACTTCTTCCGTACTCATATTTGACTCATAAATTCCTATTAAGAACTTGAAGTATTCCTTTACCTTCAAACGATCATATGCCTCATCTTTCAAAAAACAAAAACCGATGCGAGAATAATGTTTCTTTCCAATTGCTTCGCCCTCAAATAGTACATTGCCAGTTGAAGCTTCTTTCGCACCAATAATGATGCGGTGCAATACTTTAGCTGTATGGTTATTACATTGCAAAACAACGCATTGTCCCTTCTCAACCTTCAGTTCAACTGCCGGTAACTGATTCGTCTTTCCTAACTGTTTTAACTCCAGTAGTGCCATTTCGTCTCCCCCGAATGCTTTTTATCACATTATACCAAACAATTAATGGAAATTTTTGATATTTTATGAAGTATCATAAAAAGAAGGCTATCCAAATGAAAGGATAGCCTTCTTCTCTAGTTTTGCTCTATATACGTCTTGAGCTGATCACGCAGCGCTTTCTTTAAGAATTTCCCTACAGATGTTTTCGGAATTTCGTTTACAAATAAAATATCTTCTAGCATCCACCATTTTGGAAAATCTGCTTCTAGTAAAGTATACAGATCTTCTCTTTCTACTGCTTGTCCCTCTTTTAGTACAACGCAAGCAACGGGACGTTCTTGCCACTTTTCATGCGGCACCGCCACAACAGATGCTTCTAACACTTTATCATGTGACATTAAAGCATTTTCTAAATCTAAGGAAGAAATCTATTCGCCTCCACTTTTAATTAAATCTTTCGTACGATCAGCAATCTTAATAGATCCTTCCGAATCAACCGTGACAATGTCTCCTGTATAGAGCCAACCGTCTTTCATTGATTCTTCTGTACGTTCATCCTTATAATAGCTTCCAGCAATCCATGGGCCCTTTAAACAGAGTTCTGTCACCACTGAACATTGACGATTTTTTTAATATATCTATTAACCTATCCACTAACAAAAGAAAACCGTCCCAACATACCTCTTGGAACGGTCTCTTTTCCCTCTACTTCTTCACCATTAACTTTCCTTCATAATCATTCATCGACTTTATTTCGACACCCTTATAATAATGAGCAACGATATCTGTATATTTCTTACCTTCCGCTGCCATGCCATTCGCTCCATATTGACTCATACCAACGCCGTGGCCGAAGCCTTTCGTCGTAACAATGATTTTATCTCCATCTTGTTTCCACGTGAAGTCAGAAGAGCGTAAATCTAACTTTTCACGAACTTCTTTTCCGGTTAATGTTTTCCCTTGAAATGCTACATCTTTTACTCGCTTTCCTTCCGTAAGATCTTTAATATTTCCAACCTTCCCGTCTGCCAACACCTTCACACCGAGACGCTTTTGAAAGTCAGCTACTGTAAAGGTTTGCTCGCTCGTAAATTTTGGAGAGGCTTGATCCCACGGACTATCTACGCTCTTTAAGTACGGATAATCATTTCCCCAATAATCAGCCGCATTTTCTGTCCGGCCATTACTCGTTGAGAAGAAGGATGCTGAGATTGGTTTTCCATCATACGTTAAAACTTGTCCTGCGGTTTTCGAAACGGCTTCTTCGATTTTTTTCAAGTTATTTTCGTAGTTATTACCCCATTGTTTCTTCAATTCTTCTTTACTTTTGTACACTTGATCTTTCACCGTATCTGTCACGTCCGCATTGTTTTTCTTTCCTCCGCTTAGCATACGCTGTACCACAAATGTTCTCGCTGCTAATGCCTGCGCCTTTAGCGCCTCTATTTCAAAACTGGCATTCATCTCAGAAGCTACTACACCGGTCACATACTCCTCCATAGGTAATGTATCTACCTTCTTTTGCTGATCACGATATACAGCAACTTGAACCGCTGTATCCACTTTCCCTGGAGCTGGTATACTTTCTATTGCTGGAGGAGTTTTAGAAGCTGCTTCTTCCCCTACTTTTGCTTTCGCAAACGGAATAACAAGAGCAGCAGGTACAATGATAACGAGCGCTATGAGAAGCGCTACTGTGATAAAAAGTGGCTTTGAAAATTTCATCTTATTTCCCCCAATATCCAAAAGCTTTACTCCATTCATTCTTATGGAACAACTCTTCCTTTTAGAACATACTTAAGGGGGAAGTAGCTAAACCGAAAATTTTCTAAATATTTTTACTGGTACGTGCATAAGTATAGAATTTATTGACTATAACAGTAATAACCCAAAAAAATAGTCCCTACGTCAAAAGACGTAGAGACTATTTCAATTAAGCGTGAAGATCAGAAACTTCTTGTTCTTTCACTTCTTCTACTTTTTCGTTTACACGTTCAATAGTTGCACCTAATGCAGCTAATTTCTTATGGAAATCTACATAACCACGGTCAAGATGCTTTAACTCAGTTACACGAGTGTAACCTTCAGATACTAAACCAGCTAAGATTAATGCAGCAGCAGCACGTAAGTCAGTTGCGCCTACTTCAGCACCTTGTAAGCTGTTTGGACCGTTCATAATAACAGAACGACCTTCGATTTTAATATCAGCATTCATACGACGGAATTCTTCAACGTGCATAAAGCGGTTTTCGAATACCGTTTCTGTAATCATACTTGTTCCATCAGCTTGTAGTAATAATGCCATCATTTGTGATTGCATGTCTGTTGGGAAACCTGGGTGAGGCATAGTTTTAATATCAACCGCTTTTAACTTATCTGGGCCGATAACACGTACACCTTCATTTTCCTCAATAACTTTAACACCCATTTCTTCCATTTTCGCTGTAATTGAGCGTAAATGTTCAGGTACAGCATTTTCAATTAAGATGTCTCCACCAGTAATTGCCGCTGCAACCATGAATGTTCCCGCTTCAATACGGTCAGGAATAATAGAGTGGTTTCCACCATATAATTTATCAACGCCTTCGATACGAATCGTTCCAGTTCCAGCTCCGCGTACTTTCGCTCCCATCGCATTTAAGAAGTTAGCTAAGTCAACGATTTCTGGTTCTTTCGCTGCGTTTTCAAGGATTGTTGTCCCTTTTGCTAATGTAGCTGCAGACATAATGTTTTCTGTCGCGCCCACGCTTGGGAAGTCTAAATAAATTTTAGCTCCTTTTAGTTCTCCCTCAACGTATGCCTCAACAAAACCATTACCAACCTGTACTTTTGCTCCCATTGCTTCGAAGCCTTTTAAATGTTGGTCAATTGGACGTGAACCAATTGCACATCCACCAGGAAGCGCAATACGAGCACGGCCGTTACGTGCAAGTAATGGTCCCATTACTTGAACAGATGCACGCATTTTACGTACATATTCAAATGGTGCTTCAATGTTTAGTTCTTTAGAAGCATCGATTGTTACTTGGTTATTTTCAAATACGACTTCAGCATTTAAATGACGTAATACCTCATTAATTGTGTATACATCAGACAAAACTGGTACTTCAGATAGTACATTCTTTCCATCACTCGCTAATAGGGCTGCAGCGATTATAGGTAATACAGCATTTTTTGCGCCCTCAACACGCACTGTGCCGTTTAACCGCTTTCCGCCACGGACGATGATCTTTTCCAAATTATTCCCCTCCGTGTCCTTTTTTCAGTATCTATTCACTCAATACTCAGAAGTTATGATCGGTGTGCCAACCACAATTGTATCTTTGTTGTCTGTAGAACGTATTGCTATTTGCACATTTATTTTCTCTCTATTTGTTGAAAGAGCGTCATCCCACTTTTTATTGTATGCGGAGACTGACACAAATGCTCTTTCTTCTATCTGTTCGATCGCTCTTGCTGAAAGATCTTTCAAAAACTGATTGGTTTTATTTTGCAAAACACCTTCAATCTTATCATTCAGTACACCTTGAACACAAGTGTAAATTATAGGTTTTTCACTAAAAATTTTATTTGTTTTCTGAATGTACTTCGGGTCCCATTTCGCCCCGCTTACTTCAAAAATAATGAAAGTGTTTTCTTTAGTATTTTCCTTACTCCATGTTACTACTACTCGTTCTTCATAAGAAGAAAACTTTTTATAGGATGTAGCTTTATATCCATCTGGAGATTGCTCTAATTCCCACTTTTGAATATTCGCCTTGTCCTTCACATCGTTTAACAACTTTTGAAACGTATGTATATTAGAAATTGTTTTTGTTTCTCGCGCTAACCATGACCACTTCTCTACTTTAGCATCATTTTTCTCTAAAGTTGCAATCATGCTCTCCATTTTCTGTTCATCGCTGATCGGTTTCATCTCTCTATATCCAACCAAAAATAAAACAACACTTATCACAACAATAAGAATGGCTTTAAGCTTCAATTTCATCCCCTCCTATCCCCATTGTTAACGGAGATATGAGGTTCTATACAGTTACTTTACTAAATACGTTAAACTCTTTGAATAGCCTAAATAATCAAGGAAAAAGTTACTTACAGATGTCCCAATTGCAATTGTAATTAGGATGAGTAACACTCGCGTCTGCATCACTTTTCCAGACTTCATTAAACGCTCAATGTGAACACCTTGTAAGGCCCACCACGTAATGGTAATAAACAATAAATGCGAAACAATGGCAATCAGTGCTTGTTGCCCTAAAAGATGTGCCAAAAAATCGACCCCTTTTTACCCAGCTACTACTTACGAAATACTATAAAAACGATACCATGATAAGTAGGAGCCACACTTTTTCAAATACAAATAAGCATCTTACATTTCACATCGTAATTTGCTCTCAAAAAAAAACATATACCTACATGCATTTTCAATTGTAATTCACACAAAATAAAAAGCGCAGAGTAACAACTCCACACCTTTTATTTTCACTTATTGTACCACGTTCCCTAAGAAGAAGAAATCCTTCATTAATGGAAAATATTCATAAAAGAAATTGTATCCAATCATCGGCATAATCCCTAGTATTACAATCGAGATTGCACAAAGGCTCATAACAACCTTTATATTCAATGGCAAACGAATTTTCTCTTCCACTTCTCCCGTCCGGAAAAACATTTGCTGTAGAATACGGAAATAATATACAAATGAGATGACTGTCGTCCCCATCATAATAGAAGCTAGTACGTAATGAGCTGGCTCTACATGCAGTGCACCTAAAAAGATGTTAATTTTCCCGATGAAACCAGCTGTTCCTGGTATTCCGGCCAACGATAATATAAAAATCGTCATCACTATCGCTGTAAATGGCGACCTTTTATATAATCCGGTGAAAATGGTAATGTTTTCTTTGTCGCTTTGTAAGATTAAGCCGTGAATAATTGCAAATGCACCTATATTCATAAGCATATACGCAAGCATGTAAAACCACATGCTATCCATCGTAAATGGTGATAATGCTACAAGCGGAACGAGTAAATACCCCGCATGTGCGATTCCCGAATAGGCAAATAGGCGTTTTACGTTATATTGCTTTAACGCTACTACATTTCCAATAATCATCGTAATACTCGCTAGTACTGCAATGTATATGCTCATACGTCCGTATAAAGATTGCACGTCTCCTTGTACCGATACACTTGCAAAAACCATGAGAAACAGACGAATAATGAGTAAGAATCCAGCAATTTTAGAAATCGTCCCGAGAAAAGCAGTAACAGGCGTAGCCGCTCCCTCATACACATCTGGTGCCCACATATGAAACGGCACTGTCGCAATTTTAAACGAGAGTCCAACGAGTAATAGTAGAAATGCGAGAGCTAACAATAACTGAATACCACCAGCAAGCTCCCCTGCGAATACTTTTTGCATATCCACGATATTAGTTGATCCTGTAATACCGTATAAATAACTCATTCCAAAGAGCGTAATTGCCGTTCCAATTCCTCCGTTAATGACATATTTCATGGCAGCTTCGTTTGATGCACGGTTCCCTTTTCGTATTCCTACTAAAATATATGAAGAAAGTGAAAGCAATTCTAAACCGACGAAAAGTGTAATGAAGTCGATACTAGAAGCCATAAACATAGCCCCAAGAAGTGCCATTAAAAATAAGTAATAATATTCTCCCTTATCTTCAATTGGATTCTTCTTATCATCGCTCATGGCGGTGCATAAGATGAGGGCCGCTCCGCCTAATAACAACGTTTTAAACCCTTTTGAAAACCCATCTAACACAAACGATCCATTTAAAATATCTCCTGTCGGTTCACCGTATAGCGTGATTAACGACACGATTGCTAATATGACGGCTGCGATTGCACTAAGCGCTACATATCTATGGTTCAGCTTAAAAAATAAATCACATATGGAAAGAAGGATGGCTGCTCCGAGAATAATGAATTCTGGCACCATGAGATGCCATGATAAGCTAAGTAACGTATTCATATCCATCCTACTTCACCCCCAATGTTTTCAATGTATTTTGAAGCGGATCCCCTAGTATTTCTGGCATTACTCCAATTGCAATAATGCAGAAGATAAGTAGCAATATAGGCACATACTCCCAACCGTGTATATCAGCTTTCGCCTCCCACTCTTTCTTACCAAATGTTACTTGAAGCGTTGCTCTTAATACGTATACAGCGGTTAAAATGATGCCAAGTACACCGACTGCAGCAATGACTGGCTCCCCTTGGAATAAACCGAGAAAGGCAAGAAACTCGCTAACAAATCCAGACATTCCTGGCAATCCAAGCGATGCCATTCCTCCTGCTAAGAAGAATCCGCTAAGTACCGGGACACTTTTTGCGAGTCCGCCAAGCGCTGTAATGTCCGACGTTCCAAAGCGCTGTTCTATAACGCCAAGTAAGAAGAAGAGTAAGGCCGCAATTAAACCGTGAGAGACAACTTGGAATAGTGCCCCTTGTATACCTGGTGCATTTAACGCCGCAAGGCCCATTAATACGATGCCCATATGCGAAATACTAGAGTAAGCAAGCACCTTCCGAAAATCCGTTTGAATGAGCGCTAAGAAGGCTCCGTACAATAAATTGATGACTCCTAAAATCGCAATAAGCGTTGCAAACTCGCGAAAGTATTCCGGGAATAGCCCCTTTCCGAAACGAATCATACCGTATGCCCCAATCTTCAGTAAAACGCCCGCGTGAAGCATAACTACAGCCGGATGCGCTTCAATATGCACATTGACCATCCAGCGATGTAACGGAAAAACGGGTAGTTTAATCGCAAAAGCAATCATTATGGCAAGAAACAATCCGAACTGTAAGCTACTTGAGACAGCCATTCCTCCCCCAGCACCTACACTCGTTAATATTTCTTTAAGCTCTGTAATATTTGTTGTACCTGTTTTTGCAAATAAAACTGAGAAAACGATGAGTAAAATAGCGGAGCCAATACCGTTATATATTAAATAACTATAAGCAGCCTTTTCACTCGACAATTTCCCCCACTTTCCAATTAATAAAAACATTGGAGGCAACGTAATTTCAAAGAAGATAAAGAACAACATTAAATTTTGAGCAGCGAAGACGCCGAGCATCCCTATTTCTAACATGAGTAGCAGCATATAAAAAGCTTTCAAGTTTCTTTTAATAGTAAATGCCGCAATTGCTGCAAGCATCGCTAGAAGAGCTGTCAGCACCATCATAACGAGCGATAAACCATCAATACCGAGCTCGTAATAAATGGAAAACCATCTTTTATCCACCGCTGCAAAATCCCCAAATTTAATCCATTTCACTTTTTCATCGAATAGCGACAAACTCTTTCCAGAAGCATATGTACAAGCGAGGACGATAGCGATTCCAAATGGAAGCGCCGTCCCAAATAAACCAAGCGCTCGCACAGTACGCGATTCTTTTTTTGGCGTTAATACAAGTAAGAGAATTCCTAAAAGCGGGGAAAAAATGAAGAACGTTAATAACAAATCATTCATCGTAAATCCCCTCCCGTATAGAGCAAAATAATGACGAGTAATGCAAGTGAAACAGCTGTTACAGTGCCGTACACTTGTACATTTCCGTTTTGGAGTCTAGAACCGAGTCCGCTTAGCCCTTTAATTAGACTCCCTATTAAAACGGCAATTCCTTCGACTACATACGCCTCAAATAAGCGAAGCACATGGGCGATTCCCTTCGTAATAGGGATCACCGTCATATTGTATAGTTCATCCACATAATATTTTTCTTTCAAAAGGTTATAAAGAGGTGTTCCATCGCCACCTGCCCAATCTCTAGAAATAGATTTCTTACCATATATGAAATATGCGAGAGCAATCCCAGCCAAGGAAACGAGCGTCGCAACAATCATAATCCAAACTGGTCCATGTGCCTCTCGCGCTTTAAATGCTACATCTTTCGTAAGCCAATCCCCGAGAAACGTCCCAAACCACGGTGTATTTATATAACCTGCCACTACTGCAAGGACCCCGAGAACGATCATCGGATACGTCATAATGCGGGGCGATTCATGCACATCTTCCTTTGTCTTTGCTTCCCCAGTAAAAACAAGGAAGTAGAGCCGGAACATGTAGAATGCTGTTAAAAATGCTGCAATTACTGCTAATATGAATAAAACGTAATTGCCATTCATCCAAGTCACCGCTAAAATTTCATCTTTACTAAAGAAACCAGAAAGGAGTGGCACCCCACTAATTGCAAGTGTACCGATTAAAAATAGTGCACCCGTTACTTTCATCTTCTTCTGTAAACCGCCCATTTTATTAATGTCTTGCGTATGCACTGCATGAATGACACTTCCTGCCGCCAAAAATAGTAGCGCTTTAAAAAAAGCGTGTGTCGTTAAATGGAAAACACCAGCTACATAACCAGCAGATCCTAATGCGAGCATCATATAACCTAGCTGGCTAACTGTAGAATAAGCAAGCACTCTCTTTATATCCGTTTGAACAAGACCGATAGAAGCCGCAAAGATTGCGGTGAAAGCTCCAACGATTGCCACCGTCTGCATCGCCACCGCACTTGCTGAAAATAGTGGGAACATCGTCGCCACTAAATACACGCCAGCTGCGACCATCGTCGCCGCATGAATAAGTGCCGAAACAGGAGTCGGCCCTTCCATCGCATCTGGTAACCACGTATGAAGCGGGAACTGACCCGACTTCCCCATCGCCCCGATAAAAATTAATATCGCTGTTATTGTAATCATCGTAGGGGTAAGATCCCCCGTATGAATCGCCCTAAATATTGCGTCATATTCAAAACTACCTGCATGCCAGAAAATTAAGATCATCCCAATAAATAAACCGACATCTCCAATACGAGTCATAATAAAAGCCTTTTTCGCAGCAGCCTTCGCTTCTTCTTTAAAGAAATAAAAACCGATGAGTAAAAATGAACCAAGGCCGACTAGCTCCCAAAATATATAAAGCTGTAATAAATTCGGTGATATAACGAGCCCGAGCATTGCAAATGTAAAGAGCCCTAAATAGGCATAGAAGGTTGTTAATCTTTCATCACCTTTCATATAACCTTTCGAATACACATGTACAAGTAAACTCACAAGTGTAACGATAAACAGCATTAAAGCCCCTAATGCAGTCACTTCAAAGCCAAATGATATATCAATATCTCCCGTTCTAAGCCATACCCACTTATGCTTCAATCCTACTTTCGAAAACCGTTCTATTAATACAAGTACCGCAAATATAAAGGAGAGAAAGACGAGGAAAATACTAAGTACACTGCTTCCTTCTCTAATTTTCTTCCCGAATATAAGTA
Source organism: Bacillus sp. RC251 (assembly GCF_044908765.1). Classification (NCBI taxonomy): domain Bacteria; kingdom Bacillati; phylum Bacillota; class Bacilli; order Caryophanales; family Bacillaceae; genus Bacillus; species Bacillus sp. RC251. The sequence goes on from NZ_JBIYDP010000005.1 coordinate 175,262, forward strand.
ATAAAAAAAACGAAACAAGCGGGAAAAGCGGTATGAGCCATGCATAATCGATCATTGTTTCCTTCCCCCTTTTCGGTCACAATGTTATCCTTTGAGCGTATCCATTTCATCTACATGAACCGTCGTACGATTACGATACAAAGCAATTAAAATGGCGAGTCCTACCGCCGCCTCCGCTGCTGCTACAGCCATCGTAAACAGAGAGAAAATTTGCCCTGTTAAATTCGGGAACAAACCTAATTTACTAAACGCGACTAAATTTAAATTGGCCGCGTTAAGCATTAATTCAATACAAACTAATACAATCACTGTATTTCGCTTCGTTAAAGCTCCAAACAAACCGATGCAAAACAAAATAATCGCAAGCGTTAAATATGCAGAAGCTGGAACGCTACTCATTGGAATCCTCCTCTTTCTCATCCTTCTTCGCAAGTACAATCGCGCCAACAAGTGCTACAAGTAAAATGACTGAGGTTAACTCAAATGGAATAATATATTTCGAATAGAGAAGTGTACCGATTTGAAGTGTGTTTTTTTCATGGAGAGGTAAACTTCCTTGTGTGCTTTCATTTGCAAAATCAATATTGTTAACAGCAAAATACATAACTGCCCCAAATGCTACAACCGCAAAGAAGATAATCCATTTTCGAAGAGTAAGACGCGATTCATTTTCTGCGTTATGTTGCGTTAACATAATGCCAAAAATCATAATAATTGTAATCGCACCGGAGTAAAGTAAAATTTGTGCAACTCCGATAAATTCGGCCGATAAAAGAAAGTACAAACCTGCGATACTAAGAAATGTCAGAACGAGAGCTAGCATCATATGCATGACTTTCGTTAAGTTCAACATAAGAACACCGCCGATAATTGCAGACAAGGATAGTATGAAGAATGCTACAAACTCGCCATTCATGCTTTATTCTCCCTCCTGACGTTTTCGTCGTTTTCGTCAAGCCACTGCAAATTTTTAAATAAATCATCACGTGAATATTCCGCGAGCTCAAAGTTATTTGTCATAACAATCGCCTCTGTCGGACAAACTTCTGTACATAAATCACACAGAATACAAATTTCAAAATTAATATCATACGTGTCGATAATTTTTCCTTTTTTCGTAGGATCCGGATGTTTTTTTCCTGTTAACTGAATACAGTCTGTCGGACAAATGTTGGAGCATTGGTTACAAACAATACACTTTTCTGGATAAAACTTTTGAATGCCTCGAAAGCGGTCTGGCAACGGCAACGGTTGATTCGGATAATCGTAAGTCACCTTCTTCTTACTCAAATTGCTTAATGTATATTTTAATCCTTTAAATAGTCCTTTCATCTCTTACTGGCACCCCCCTCATAGATTAGAAGAATAACTCCTTAATCAATGCCGTTAAGAAAATATTCGCAAGTGCAATTGGCAATAATACTTTCCAGCCAAACTCCATTAACTGGTCACCTCTTATACGCGGGAACGTAACTCGGAACCAAATTAATAGAAAGACTACACTGCTAAATTTCAAAGCAAACCATACAGCTCCTGGGATGAATCCAAGGAACATAACTGGATTCCATCCGCCTAAAAAGAGCACTGTAATTAAAGATGCCATTCCGAAGAAATATACGTACTCTGAAAGCATGAAAAACGCCCATCGAAACCCTGAGTATTCCGTATGATATCCAGAAACAAGTTCCGATTCTGCTTCTGGTAAATCAAACGGCGTCCTATTTAACTCTGCTACCGCCGCGATTAAGAAAACGACGAAACCGATTGGCTGCACGAAAATGTACCAAACATTCTCCTGCGCCGCTACAATTTCATTTAAATTCAGGCTACCAGCTAACAAAACGACGCCAATTACACTCATTACGAGCGGAATTTCATAAGAAATCATTTGCGCCGCCGCACGCATCCCTCCTAAAAGGGAATATTTATTATTTGATGCCCACCCCCCGGTTACGACACCAATCGTCGTAATGCCAGAAACAGCAATGTAATACAGTAAGCCTACGCCAATATCCGCGAACTGAAATTTATCAGTAAACGGGATGACTGCAAGCACCATAAATGCCGGTGCGAATGCAATAACAGGCGCTAATATAAACAACGGTTTATCTGCCGCTTTCGGAATACTATCTTCTTTCAGTAATAGTTTTAAAACATCAGCTACCGTTTGCAGTAAGCCGAATCGGCCCCCAACTTGGTTTGGGCCAATCCGCCCTTGCATAAAACCCATCACTTTCCGCTCTGCCAAAATACCATATGTAACGAAGCCAAGGACCGCAAATAGTAGAAGCACCGCTAACCCGAAAAAAATGAAGAAATTCGTCCAGCTTGAAGGTGATTGTAAGAGCGTTTCAATCATTAGCCATCAACCTCCCCAAGTACAATATCAACTCCACCTAAAATCGTAATTAAATTGGCGATGTTTTCACCTTTCAATAACTTCGGTAAAATTTGCAGATTGTAAAAAGACGGCCTGCGAAACTTCAAGCGGTACGGCTCTTTCTTTCCATCACTAGCAATATAGCAACCAATCTCTCCTCGCGGCGATTCTATACGGACGAACGCTTCCCCTTTAGGCGCCTTAATGATTTTCGGCACTTTCGCTAGCACAGCTCCGTCTTTCGGGAACTGCTGGACAGCTTGCTCAACAATTTTTAATGACTCCTCAATCTCTTGCATGCGGCAAACGTAACGATCCCAAGCATCTCCCACACTCCCAACAGGAATATCGAAATCAAAACGATCATAAATGGAGTACGGTTCATCCTTGCGAAGATCCCAGTTTACTCCAGTACACCGCAAATTCGCTCCGCTTAAAGAATACGAAATCGCTTCTTCCGCGCTATATATACCAACGCCTTTTACGCGATTTAAGAAAATCTCATTACCGCTAACGAGATCATGATAACCTGCCAATTGCTCTCGCATATACGGAACAAACTCTTCCACTTTTTCAATCCAACCGTCCGGCGCATCCCACTTTACACCCCCGACTCTCATATAGTTAAAAGTAAGACGGGCACCGCATAATTCGTTTAATAAATTTATAATCATCTCTCGTTCACGAAACGCGTATAAAAACGGGCTGACCGCTCCTATATCAAGAAGATTTGTCCCCCACCAAACGAGGTGGCTCGCAATCCTTCCAAGCTCCATTGCAAGTACTCGTAAGTATTCAGCCCGCTCCGGGATTTCAAGCCCCATCATCGTCTCTACAGCATGGCAAATGACGTAATTATTCGTCATGGCGGATAAATAGTCCATTCGATCTGTATAAGGGATAATTTGCGTATACTGTAAGCTCTCGGCAATCTTTTCGGTCCCGCGATGCAAATATCCAATAACTGGTGTAGCTTCTTTAATAATTTCCCCGTCAATCTTAATAACAAGCCTGAACACACCATGCGTACTCGGATGCTGAGGCCCTACATTCAAAAGCATTTCTTCCGTACGGATCATAAGCTACACCTCCACATCATACGGTTCATAATCTTTCCGAAGCGGATACCCTATCCAATCATCAGGCATTAAAATACGTGATAAATTCGGATGCCCCTTAAATACAATGCCGAGCAAATCATACGCTTCTCGCTCTGGCCAGTCCGCTCCTTTCCAAAGCGCTGCAACCGACTCTACTTCTGGTGCTTCCCTATCCAACTTCACCTTCACCGCTACTGACTGTTTCTTTCCATATGAAAATAAATGAACATACACTTCCATATGTGTCACAAAATCCGTCGCATGTAGCTCTGACATATAATCAAAAGCAAGTCCCTCATGAAATCGCAGTAACTCCATTACTTCATAATATTTTGCGGGATCCACAACAAGAGTTGGCACGTCTTTTGAAAGTTTATTAATGTAGGAATCTACTAATGCACCTTCGCCTTTTTCCCCCTTAATAAATTCAACATACTGATTTAAATACGGCTGATTCACGGATGGCTCTTCCTGCTTCGGCTCCTCTTCCGCTTTACCTTCAGCGCCCCTTATCTTCGCCCTTGCTGCCGCTCCCGCTTTTGCCTTCGCTGCTGCAATTGCCTTCGCCTTTTCATCTTCTGAATCCTCATTACCTTGCGAGGCCTTCTGCTTCGCTAAAGCCGCCGCTTTTGCCTTTGCTACCGCCACGGCCTTCGCCTTTGCTTTTGCCTTTTCTTCTTCCGTTACCTCTTCGGTTCCTTCTCTTTTTTGCTTCGCTAATGCTGCCGCTTTTGCTTTCGCGGCTGCGGCTGCCTTCGCTTTGGCCTTTTCTTCTTCCGTTACTTCTTCGGTTCCTTCTCTTTTTTGCTTCGCTAATGCTGCCACTTTTGCTTTCGCGGCTGCGGCTGCCTTCGCCTTCGCTTTGGCCCTTTCTTCTTCCGTTACCTCTTCTGTTCCTTCTTTTTTTTGCTTTGCTAACGCTGCCGCTTTTGCTTTTGCGGCTGCTGCTGCACGTCGTTTTGTTTCTTCCACAGTTATATCATCATTTTTTGGTAGCGCTTTCTCTTTTTCTCGATTTTCTTCCTCAAGTTTACTTATTTCCGCATCATGTTTCGCAACGAGACGCTTTCTCGCCTCTTCTTTCGCATGCCTAGCCGCTTCTCTTTTCAAATCCTCTAGATTTTTATTTGGATCACTCATTTATTCGTCACCTGCTTTCCCGTCTTTGCCTCGTAACGAATTTTTTCTTTCAATTTATTAATTCCATAAATTAAAGCAGCAGGATTGGGTGGGCAACCAGGAATATACACATCAACTGGTACAATTTGATCCACACCTTTCACAACAGCGTACGAATTTACATATGGGCCACCTGCTGTCGCACAAGATCCCATTGCAATAACCCATTTTGGTTCGGGCATTTGATCATATAAACGCCGAACAATAGGAGCCATCTTCTTCGTTACTGTTCCCGACACAATCATAACGTCCGATTGCCTTGGCGATGTCCGAAAAAATGACCCAAATCGATCTAAATCGTAATGTGATGAACCTACTCCCATCATTTCAATTGCACAGCATGCCAGTCCGAATGTCATCGGCCATAAAGAATTGCTTCGTGCCCATCCTTTTAACTGCTCCAATGTAGAAAAAAAGATATTCCGTTCTAATTCCGCCCGCTCATTTGGATGTAATTCCTCAAAATTTATAACCATTGTAACACCTTCTTTTTCCAAGCATACGCTAATCCAACTAGCAACATTACAACAAAGATGAGCATTTCAATCAGTGCAAATAAACCGAGCTTGTCATATGCAACAGCCCATGGATATAAAAATAAAGTTTCTACATCAAAGATGACAAACAATAAAGCAAAAATATAATAACGAGCATGAAACCGAATATTTGCATCATGAAAAGGCTCAATCCCACTCTCATACGTCGTCGCTTTCGCTGCACTTGGTTTGTTTGGACGCAGCATCTTTCCTAATGTAAGAGCCACTACCGGCAGCAATATACCTAATAGCAAGAAAATCAAAACGATCATATAACTATTTTCATATACACTTGCCATTGTGAAACCCTCCCCCCTGAATTAAGAACAAGTTCACTTAGTAAACAATATGTCCTAGTTGCAGTAATTATTATTTTTAAATTTTTCTAAATAATGCAACTATTTTAATCATTATAGCAAACTTCAAATTCCTATGTCGATATATTGGGGACCGAAACGAGAATTATTAAAATCTATTTTTATAACTCGCTATACCTGTGTAAAATAAGTATAGAAATTATATATATGTTTCAAGAAACAATAAAAAATAAAAAGAGGAATTTATATGTATATACCGTGGGTGAGATAAATGAAAAAACAAACACATGTAAGTATTCTTATAAGCATTATATTGTTATCTATAGCGATTCATTACGTGGCAATGCCTTTTCTATATGAATACTCATTTCCTTTTCAAATATTAATTGGAATGAGTACCTTATTCATTGATATTATCGCTTGTAGTTATATACTTTATTTTTCAAATAGGAAAGAAGGGTTACCTCGTTTATTTTGGACCATTTTATCTGTTGGAACTCTCTCTTATTTCATTGGTGATATGGTCGTTGCCTATCAACGTTTAATTTTAAAGGACTATTATACATTCGTTGATCCGTCCGATTTTTTTTACTTACTTTTTTTAATTAGCTTTGCATTTGCGTTTCTATATGAAATCATCTATAACCGCGATTTATTAGAAAAGCTTTTTATGATATGTGATATTTGTATTATTGTTACAGCACAATTCACTTTAAGTTACTACTTACTTATTGAACGCACCATTCACGTTTCTTCAACATCCTATATCGACATATTTGTTCAACTTACCTATCCAATGGCCGATTTGCTCTTTCTTCTCATAGGAATCAATCTGTTATTCAAGCCATTATCCTTATTATCCAAAAAAGTTGGTGCGCTTCTTGGCAGTGCTTTAATTTTATATGCTACTACAGATGCGATTTATGCTTATATCAAATACTTTATACCCGAGTATTCTATGTTTACAGTTACTCCTCTCTATCAAGTAACTCTAGTACTAGTAGCAATCGCCTGTATTCTGCATACAAAAGAACCCGAAAGACAAGAGCAAGTACTATTAACACCTAAACTTGGGGAATCGATCAGATTGTCATTACCTTATATCTCTGTAGTAATGCTTATTGTTTTTATACTAGTTGAATATGTTTTTGCACCTATTGTAGTAATCGGGCTGATCATAACTTTCTCCTTCGTTCTCATACGCCATAGTTTAGTTCGAAAACAAAATAAAATATTATTACTAGCTCAAATGCAATTCAACTCGGAACTCGAAAAACAAATTGAACTACGTACAGAAGATTTAGTAGAACAAAAAAATGAACTATATCATAACCAACAGATGTTTAAATCTTTATATGAGCATCATCCAGATCCAATCTTCACCTTAGATTTGTACGGTAATTTTCTCAAAGTGAATAACGCTGGTACTACTTTGCTCGGTTATCAAACGAATGAATTATTAAATCAACCTTACTATTCACTTATGTATGAAGAAGATTTGGAAGAAATCATTAGTGCCTTTCATCGGGTAAAAAAGGGGAAATCTATTTCTTTAGAAGTACGGGCATATCATAAGAATAGGGATATTTACTACTTGCATGTTACAGCAGTTCCTATCTTTTTAAAGGATCATATTTCTGGTGTTTATTTAATGATTAAAGATATTACGGAAAGCAAACAACAACAAGAACAAATTAATTTTCTAGCATATCATGATACTTTAACAGAGCTTGCAAATCGCCGTGCATTTCATCAATATGTAGAACAAGCAATTGCTCGATCCGAAATATCAAAAAGGCCTTTTGCTGTTATGTTTCTCGACCTAGACCGCTTTAAAGTTATTAACGATACCCTCGGTCATAGGGTAGGAGACCTTCTATTAATTGCCGTAGCAAAAAGACTAGAAAGACTATCGACACCAAATATGAAACTCGCCCGGCTAGCTGGGGATGAGTTCACAATCCTTATCGAAAATTATAAAAAAAGACCCGATGTAAAAAAAATGGCTGATACGATTGTAGCAGCCATGAACGAACCATTCGAAATTGAAAGTCAACATTTACAAATCTCACCGAGCATCGGGATTGCAATATATCCTGAAGCAGGTGAAGATCCATTGTCCATTTTACAGCATGCTGATATGGCCATGTACGAAGCAAAAAACAAAGGAAAAAATGGTAGCTCTCTGTACACGAAAGAATTGTATAAAAAAATGGAACGAAAAGCTCGAATTGAAAAAGATTTACCACTCGCTTTAGTAAATGAAGAATTTTATCTCGTTTATCAACCACAAATTGATATTACGACGAAAAAAGTTATTGGTGCTGAAGCATTAATACGCTGGAAACATCCACTCCTAGGTGACATTCCACCATGTGAGTTCATTCCAATTGTAGAGGAGACTCCGCAGGTTATTCCACTCGGTCATTGGGTATTAAAAGAATCTTGTCGCCAGTTAAAAATATGGCATACTTTCGGCTACACAGATTTAAAAATAAGTGTGAACTTATCAGCAAAGGAGTTCCAGCAAGATTATTTAATCGAGAACATTTCACAAATACTAACAGACATTAAAGTCGATCCAAAGCATGTAACACTTGAGCTAACAGAACGAATTGCAATGATCAACGAAAAAGAAACATTATCAAGACTAAAACAATTAAAGGAATATGGTATTCAAACGTCCATTGATGACTTCGGTACCGGCTATTCCTCTCTCGCTTATTTATCAATTTTCCCTATCGATACGTTAAAAGTACCGAGAGAATTTACACAACTAGCCGATCATCGGCCTGAGGAACGAGCTATCGTTTCCACTATCCTTTCCCTTGCAAATACTTTAAACCTCTCTGTCGTTGCTGAAGGAATTGAAACAGAAAAACAACTTAAGTTTCTACAAAAGAACAACTGTAAATATATGCAAGGTTACTATTTCAGTAAACCACTTACTAGTCATCAATTTATAAAATTTCTACAAAAAACACCCAGTATGAACCAATAGCTCATACTGGGTGTTTTTATAGTGTCGGAATTGTTTTCTCGTAATACTCCTCTGCAATTTCTTCATAAAAGGCTGCTGACGTCGTATAAAAATATGGAATTAGCCATAGGAATCCAATCCCTAACGTAATACAACTTAATATAAACCAACCAATAAAGCTTAAACATAAAATGAAATACTCCATCTTATGTCCATTCATCATACGACGACTTTCTGTAATAGCTTGATTTATGGAATACTCAGGATGGTCATTTATTATAAAGTACGTCATCGCATAAGAAAATGATTTAATAATGCCTGGAATAATAAATAATAAAAACCATAAGAAAATATAAATGTTCACTACTATATATAATAAAAATGACTTTATAAACTTACTTCCTTCTGTAAACCATCTGAATATATGCCCAATACTCGCTTCTTTTTCAAGAATGATATGTAGTGCTAAATGATAACCACCTAGCGTTAATGGACCTACCATCAATATTGTAATAACGTCTACTGAAAGTGAGTTATTTACTTCTTTCCAATCCCAAAATTGAAAGAAAATGAAATCAATACTAAAACTAAAAGCTGAAATAAGAATCGAAATCAGTAATGTTGCCCCGACAGCTAATCCCCATTTCCCTTCTAATGAATCTAGCGCTTCTCCTTTTAAATCACTAATCATATTGTTCCTCCTATACGTAATAACTCTATTAGTATAGCATGTTCCTACTACAATTCATCTTTTGAAAGATAGCGATAAAAATGCGCTGTCGTTGTACTCATATACGGACTAAGCCAAAGAAATCCTATTCCGAGTGTAAGAATCGCTAAAATACCCCATCCTATAAAACTAAGCCATAAAAGAAACAAATCTAACTTATGTCCCTTCATAAGATGCTTACTTTCTTTCATTGCTCGTGACACACTATACTCTGGATTTTCAATCATTACATAGTACGTCATCGCATAAGAAAAATACATCACAATCATAACAACGATTGAAATAGCTAATAGTACAAAGAAAGCGATAGTAAACGACGTATTTCCTTCTTCACCGAAAAATGCGAATAAGGCTACTAGCAACATTGGAATCCATGTACCTGTATATAATAAAATCGCAAGCATTGCCCACATCGTTTTCATCATTCTTTTAAAGCCACGAAATCCTTCGAATAAGTGATCTACTTTAGCACCTTCCCGTTTACTAATCTGTAAAAATACATTTGTATAACCGTATGATGTAATTCCATACGATGCGTTACTCAAAATTATTATGATGCAATAAAAAATACCAAATGTAATACCTGCTCCGATTGACATCGTTTCCTCTTCAACTGATCCAGTTAAGCTAACAACTAAGAAAAATATAATAATTCCTGGAATTAACATTATAAGCATTGCAGCCATTGAAACAACATAACTTAAAATAAAATATAAAATCGTTGATCCAACACCTAGCCCCCATTTTCCCTTTAAAGAGTGCAACGCTTCTCGTTTCATTTCACCGATCATTTCTTCATCCCCTTTATAAATTGTTGTACATTCTCTACTTATACAAGCATCAATATAATTATACCATTTTTGTAAAATTATCCATGAACTACACAAAAAAATCCGTAAAGGCAAAGCCTTTACGGATTTTTTATTTCATGTCGGAAACGTTTAAACGGTTCACAGCACGTTGTAATGCCATTTCTGCACGTCTAAAGTCAACATGTGCTTGTTTATCTTGCATACGTTGCTCAGCGCGACGCTTCGCTTCATTTGCACGATGGATATCGATATGGTTTGCTTCTTCAGCAGATGATGATAATACAGTTACTTTATCTGGACGAACTTCGATAAAGCCACCGCTTACTGCTACATAATCAGTGTGTCCACCATGTTTCAGACGAACTGCACTAATTTTTAATGGTGCAACAGTTGGAATGTGACCTGGTAAGATCCCCATTTCCCCACTCTCTGCTTTTACGCTTACCATTTCTACTTCTTTTTCGTAAACCGGTCCATCAGGAGTTACAATACTGACTGGAAATGTCTTCATAATTCGTCCCTCCTAAGGCCTTACGCCATCATTTTCTTCGCGTTTTCAATAACTTCTTCAATACCACCTACAAGACGGAATGCATCTTCTGGAAGGTCATCATATTTTCCTTCTAGAATTTCTTTAAATCCGCTAACTGTATTTTTTACAGGTACGTAAGAACCTTTTTGACCTGTAAACTGCTCAGCTACGTGGAAGTTTTGAGATAAGAAGAATTGAATACGACGAGCACGATGTACAACTAACTTATCTTCTTCAGATAACTCATCCATACCTAAGATAGCGATGATATCTTGAAGCTCTTTATAACGCTGTAAAGTTTGCTGTACTTGACGAGCTACTTCATAATGCTCTTCTCCTACGATTTCTGGAGAAAGTGCACGAGATGTAGATGCTAATGGATCTACGGCTGGGTAAATACCCATTTGTGTTAAACGACGCTCTAAGTTTGTTGTTGCATCTAAGTGAGCGAATGTTGTAGCTGGTGCTGGATCCGTATAGTCATCGGCTGGTACATATACCGCTTGGATAGACGTAATAGACCCTTTATTTGTAGATGTAATACGCTCTTGTAATTGACCCATTTCTGTTGCAAGTGTCGGTTGGTAACCTACCGCAGATGGCATACGACCAAGAAGGGCAGATACTTCAGAACCTGCTTGCGTGAAACGGAAGATATTATCGATGAACAATAGTACGTCTTGTCCTTGCTCATCACGGAAATGTTCAGCCATTGTTAAACCTGTTAATGCAACACGTTGACGTGCTCCAGGTGGCTCATTCATTTGTCCGAATACCATCGCAGTTTTCTTAATTACGCCAGAATCGCTCATTTCGTGGTATAAATCGTTACCCTCACGAGTACGCTCACCTACACCAGCGAATACAGAGATACCACCGTGTTCTTGTGCGATGTTGTTAATTAATTCCTGAATTAATACAGTTTTACCTACACCGGCACCACCGAATAGACCGATCTTACCACCCTTAATGTAAGGAGCAAGTAAGTCTACTACTTTAATACCAGTTTCAAGAATTTCTACTTTAGTAGATAATTCTTCGAATGCAGGTGCTTGACGGTGAATTGGATCACGACGTACATCCGCAGGAACTTCACCATCTAAGTCAATTGCATCACCTAATACGTTAAATACGCGACCAAGTGTTACATCACCAACTGGTACAGAGATTGCTTTACCAGTATCTTCTACTTCTGTGCCACGAACAAGTCCGTCTGTGGAAGACATTGCAACTGTACGAACTGTATCATCACCTAAATGAAGTGCAACTTCAAATGTTAAGTTAATGCTTGCTCCGTTTTCGTTGCTTTGTTTTACCGTAAGGGCGTTGTAGATTTCTGGTAGCTTTCCGCCATCAAACTTAACGTCTACAACCGGACCCATGATTTGCGTAACGCGCCCTTTATTCATCGGGTTCCCTCCTAGCTTTCTTTTAATTAGCCAACTTTCTACGAGCAGTTAGCTTTTAATTTTTTATTGGTTTATAGCTTACGCGACTCTTTTGAAAGAGCCGCCTACGCTTTTTATTGAATCTAGTTCCAGCGGCTAGAACAGTCGGTCATTTCGCGCCTTCCTGCGAGGCAAACTACGCCTCTTCGTCAGGAGCTCCAATACCCTCTTGTTCTGGACGAGCCGCTTCCACTTTTTACTGAATCTAGCTCCGGCGGTTAGAATGTTCGGTGGCTTCGCCTTTTCCTGCGAGGCACAAATCGCCTCTACGTCAAAAGCTCCATCCCCCTCTCATTCTGGACGAACCGCCTACGCTTTTTATTACTACTCTAACGCTGCTGCTCCACCAACGATTTCCGTAATTTCTTGCGTAATCGCTGCCTGACGCGCACGGTTGAATGAAAGTGTAAGTGAATCGATAACTTCCATTGCGTTGTCTGTAGCACTCTTCATTGCTGTCATACGCGCTGCGTGTTCACTTGCTTTACCATCTAGTAATGCACCGTACACTAAGCTTTCTGCGTATTGTGGCAATAGTACTTTTAAAATTTCTTCTTCAGAAGGTTCGAATTCATAAGCTGTCGTCGGTTTGTCAGACGCCACATCAGTAAGCGGTAAAATTTTATTTTCCGTTACTTCTTGTGAAATTTTACTTACGTAATGGTTGTAGTAAATATACAGCTCATCATAAGCACCATCTGCAAACATCGCAATTGCTCGAGAAGCAAGATCTTTAATATCAGTAAATGATGGGTGGTCAGATAGTCCAACTACCTCATCAATGATGTTAAAGCCGCGACGTTTTAAATAATCACGTCCTAGTCGGCCAAGCACAATAATTGAATATTGGTTTGAATCCATATTATGACGTTCACGAATTACGTTACTTACTGTACGTAATACGTTACTGTTATAACCACCTGCTAGTCCGCGATCAGATGTAATAACGATGTACCCTGTACGCTTTACAGGACGCGCATTTAGCATTGGATGATTAATTCCTTTACTTCCTTGCGCAATGCTCGCTACTACTTCTTGAATCTTTTCCATATACGGAACGAAAGATTTAGCATTTTGCTCTGCACGGTTTAACTTAGATGCAGATACCATCTCCATCGCTTTCGTAATTTGACTCGTTTTCTTTGTCGAGTTAATCTTCGCTTTTATATCGCGTAAAGATGCCACAGGTTTTCACCACCTTTTTTCCGGAAGTTGGCACGATTAGTAAGAATTCTCTTCCTAATCTACGTTGCAAGATATTCTTGCTCATGATTGAAGGAAAAGAATAGGTGCACCTACTCTTTTCCTTTACATAACCGTCAGCAATCTCAAAACTTGAGATGCCTTTTATATATTATCTAGCTCCAGCGGCTTGAATGTTCGGTGGCTTCACTTCTTCCTACGAGGCAAAGACCGCCTCTTCGTCAGAAGCTCCACCCCCCTCACATTCAGGACGAGCCGCTTCCGCTTTTATTTATCTAGTTCCATCTCCTAGCCCCTTTCGTCTAAGAACCTTCCCCACCAAAAGGTAGAAAGCACCTTTTGTGGGAAAGAACCTTAGCCGATGGGGCTGAACAGTCGACTTCACTTTCAATTATTATTCAGAAGCTACGAATACTTTTTTAAATCCATTAATAGCTGCTGCAAATTTGTCGTCATCCGCAAGTTTCTTAGTTGTGCGGATTTCTTCTAATAAGTCAGTCGCATTAGAATCTAACCAAGCATGGAATTCTTCTTCGAAACGAGTGATATCTACTACTGGGATATCATCTAGGAATCCACGTGTTAAAGCGTAAAGAATGATAACTTGTTTCTCTACACGTAATGGTTTGTGTAATCCTTGTTTTAATACCTCAACAGTACGAGCACCACGGTTTAGTTTCGCTTGAGTTGCTTTATCAAGATCAGAACCGAACTGAGCGAACGCTTCTAACTCACGGTAAGATGCAAGGTCAAGACGAAGTGTACCTGATACTTTACTCATTGCTTTAATCTGAGCAGATCCACCTACACGAGATACAGAAGTACCCGCATCGATCGCTGGACGTACGCCAGAGAAGAATAGGTCAGATTGTAAGAAGATTTGTCCGTCCGTAATAGAAATTACGTTTGTTGGGATGTAAGCTGATACGTCCCCTGCTTGTGTTTCGATGAAAGGTAGTGCAGTTAAAGAACCGCCGCCTCTTGCATCACTTAATTTTGCTGCACGCTCTAATAAGCGAGAATGTAAGTAGAATACATCCCCTGGATATGCTTCACGACCTGGAGGACGACGTAATAGTAATGAAAGCTCACGGTAAGCCGCTGCTTGTTTTGATAAGTCATCATATACTACTAATACGTGTTTACCATTGTACATGAACTCTTCACCCATTGTTACACCAGCATAAGCAGCTAAGTATAATAATGGAGCTGGTTGAGAAGCTGATGCAGTTACAACGATTGTGTAATCTAATGCACCGTGCTTACGTAGTGTTTCTACTACGTTACGTACAGTTGATTCTTTTTGTCCGATAGCTACATAGATACAAATCATATCTTCATCTTTTTGGTTAATGATTGTATCAAGTGCAACTGCTGTTTTACCTGTTTGACGGTCACCAATGATTAACTCACGTTGACCACGGCCAATTGGTACAAGAGCATCGATCGCTTTAATACCTGTTTGAAGTGGCTCATGAACAGATTTACGATCCATTACACCTGGTGCTGGACTTTCGATTGGACGAGTGTTTGTTGTATTGATTGGGCCTAAACCATCAACTGGTTGACCTAATGGGTTTACAACACGACCGATTAGTTCTTTTCCTACTGGTACTTGCATGATGCGACCAGTACGACGAACTTCGTCACCTTCACGAATTTCTGTGTAAGGTCCTAAAATAATGATACCTACGTTGTTTTCCTCTAAGTTTTGTGCTAGTCCCATAACGCCGTTAGAGAACTCTACAAGTTCACCAGCCATAACGTTATCAAGACCATGAGCACGCGCAATACCGTCACCAACTTGGATAACTGTACCAACATCACTAACTTCGATTTCAGACTGATAGTTCTCGATTTGTTGCTTTATCAGTGCGCTAATTTCTTCAGCTCTGATGCTCATGTGCTTCACCCCTATCTATTCTTCATTAATTCACGCTGAATACGTGCTAATTTTCCTTGCAAGCTTCCGTCGTAAATGCGATTTCCAATACGTACTTTAATGCCGCCTAGTAAATCTTCATCTACAACATTTTTTACGCGAATTGCGTCTTTTCCCGTTCTCTTTGCAAATGCTTCTGCAATGTTAAGCTTCTCTTCTTCTGATAGAAGACGAGTAGAATATACAGTTGCGTCGGCTACGTTACGTTCTTCATTAGCAAGAACAACATATTCATCTGCAATTTCAGGTAAGATATCAATGCGTTTGTTATCAATTAAAATATATAACGTATTTAAAATAGATTCAGAAACAGATCCGAATACGTTCGCAAGAAACGTTTTCTTCTGCTCTTTTGAAATGTTCGGTTGCGTTAAAAAGCTATGTAGTTCTCCGTTCTTTACATAAACGTTTTGTACAAGGCGTAATTCCTCTTCAAACATTTCTAATACGTGTTTTTCTTTTGCAATTTTAAAAAGAGCGACAGCATAACGTTTTGCTACAATCCCATTGCTCATCGCGCTTCTCCTACTTCTTTAATATAATCGCGAATTAACTTAACTTGATCTTCTTCTTTTAACTCTTTTTCAATTACTTTAGAAGCAATTTGAACAGATAAAGAAGCGACTTGTTCTTGTAAAGCAGCAATCGCTTGCTCTTTTTCGCGTTGAATTTCTTGTACAGCAGATGCTTTAATTGATTCTGCTTCTTCTTTCGCAGCAGCAACAATAACATCTTTTTGATCTACAGCTTGTTTTTTCGCTCTTTCGATTAACTCTTGTGCTTCAACACGCGATTGTTTTAACATTTCACGTTGTTCTTCTACTAATTTCTTCGCTTCAGCGTTACTTCTTTCTGCAGCGTCGATTTCATTAGTAACATGCTCTTCACGTTCTTTCATAATTCCCATTAAAGGGCCCCACGCGAATTTGCGTAGCATTACTAATAGAAGTAAGAAAATGAACAATGTATAAGCAATCGTTCCAAATGGAATGGAAGCCCCTAATAATAAAGTTGGCACAAGGATTCACTCCCTTCAAAATATCTAAATTGATCATATGAAAAAAAAAGACATACGTTTCGTTCATAAAGCAATGGCGAAGAAAGTTCGGAAAAACACTCTTCGCCATCTATGTAAGGGGAGTCTCCCTTATTTGTTCATTACGATGAATGCAATAACTACACCGATGATTGGAAGTGCCTCAACTAAAGCAACCCCGATGAACATAATTGTTTGAAGCGCGCCTTTTAATTCTGGTTGACGAGCAACACCTTCGATTGTACGTGATACGATAAGACCGTTACCAATACCTGCACCTAATGCTGATAAACCAATTGCAATTGCAGCTGCGATTACACCTAAACTCATTTAATTTGTCCTCCTTTGTATTATAAAAAAATAAATTTTTTCTTACTTAAATTATATTAATGGTCATGGCTTACTTTATGAGCCATATAAACCATCGTTAACATAACGAAAATAAATGACTGGATTGATCCAACGAATACACTGAATCCCATCCATGCTAACATTGGTACAAGCGCACCTAATGCTCCAAGGAATGATGCCCCACCTAACTTAGCAAGTAATCCTAATAAGATCTCACCTGCATAAATGTTACCGAATAAACGAAGACCTAACGTTAATGTGTTAGCAAACTCCTCAATAACCTTTAATGGGAATAAGAATTTCATAGGTTGGAAATAACCTTTTACGTATTCTTTCGTACCCTTCATCTTAATTCCATAATAATGGGTGAGGGTAACTACCATCACGGCTAATGTTAATGTAACTGCTGGATCAGACGTTGGTGATCTCCACCATGCAATATGTTCGCCAGCCTCAACTGTTGAATACATGAATGGTAAACCAAGGAAGTTCGATACGATGATAAACATGATAAGCGTAACGCCAAGCGTTAAGAAACGCCCACCTGTTTTCCAGTCCATCGTACTATTGATAATCCCTTTCACGAAGTCAAACACCCATTCCATGAAGTTTTGCATCCCGGTTGGGCGAAGGGCTAAACTGCGAGTTCCGATAACAGCGATTAAGAAAACTATAACTGCTGCTACAGTAACCATCATAACTGATGACAAATCGAACGTTAAACCTAGAAATTTAACTAATTTACCGTGTTCCACTAGTAATTCACCTCTCTTCCCTGCTCTTATACTCTAAATAAAGAAAATCTATGATCATGACAAGGTATCCTGTCAGCAATCCTACACCTAGGCCCCACATCGCGATTAACTCTTGATATTTGGCTGCAAATAAAATTAATAATCCAATCGTGGCGAATCTCGAATATGTACTTACCGCTGTCGCCTTAAATTTCACGTTTTCTCCATTTGTTACGCGATCCAACAGCTTGTCTGTTCTACGTGCAATGATGCGCAAACTAAGAAAACTGAAAATCGTTCCGATAATCAGCCCAAGAAATACATCCTTGTAAGAGGTGAATCCCCATCCTAGCACTAGAAGCGCAAGCAAGTAGTACATATATTTCTTTTGTCTTTGGACAAGTCCATGTACGTCTATCATCATTGCTCTCCCGAATAGTAATGTCGAATGAGTCGAATCATTGCGTATATCCCTGTTCCTAATCCGAGTAATAACCCTATAATAAGAAACAATGGAAACGTTCCAACCTTACTATCAATCCACTGCCCACCAAAGATTCCAATAAGAATAGAACCGACTAACTGAGCAAGAATACCTGACATTAAAGCATAAGCTTTTATATGGCTGCGATCGTTTTTTTGCAAGGATTCATCCCTCCAATATGTAACCCTCATTCACGATGTGTTAATAATAACTCATTTTTTTGCATAAATCCTATACAAATTAAAAAGTTTACATTTTCGTCACGGAATAGATGTATTTTTGTCACTGAAAGCCCTACCATCTATCCCCGTTGTTAGCATACAATAGGGTATTAACAGTGTCAACGAGAAATCGTAAAAAATCAAAAAATTTGAGTATTAGTCATTTCCTCCCAAAAATGAAAACGTTCCCCTTCTAAATACTGGTTAGAGATATGCAATTTCTAGCAGTTTTCTCATTATAATAGAAGGAAATGTTCACAAGTTTGTCACTATTATATTTTTACGATATAACGCTTTCCTTCCATAATATAGTGCTCTTTAGACGTAAGACTTCTATATTATATGTGGTGTGTATTCAACTTATGTTGTATATACTATGTATATTTATCCCCCCTCCCCTACCTCATCAGAGTACAAAAAAACGAGAGGGGAATCCCCTCTCGTCAGTTGTCTTACTTCGTTCCGAATAAACGGTCACCAGCATCACCAAGACCTGGTACTACATATCCGTGATCATTTAATTTCTCATCTAATGCTGCTACATAAATATCAACATCAGGATGTTCTTCTTGTACTACTTTTACTCCTTCTGGAGCTGCAACGATACACATTAATTTAATTTGTTTTGCACCGCGCTTTTTCAGAGAGTTAATTGCTTCAGCTGCAGAACCACCTGTTGCTAGCATCGGATCTAGTACGATAAAGTCACGTTCTTCTACATCCGTTGGAAGTTTCACATAGTATTCTACCGGTTGTAATGTTTTAGGGTCACGGTATAAACCAACGTGTCCTACTTTTGCTGCTGGAATTAATTTCAGAATTCCATCAACCATTCCTAAACCTGCACGTAAAATCGGAATTAAACCAAGCTTTTTACCAGCGATCACTTTTGTTGTCGCTTTGCTTACAGGTGTTTCAATTTCAATGTCTTTAAGTGGAAGATCGCGAGTAATTTCGAAAGCCATTAAACTTGCTACTTCGTCCACTAATTCACGAAAATCTTTCGTACCTGTATTCTTATCGCGAATATATGTAATCTTATGTTGAATTAACGGGTGATCAAATACATACAGTTTTCCCATGTGAATCTCTCCTTTAGATGATATTCATGCGTTTGCACGCTTTTTTACACTATTTACGATTGTAAAGAAAACGCTACTAATATTCAAGGGCAAATTTGGCAAAATCATGATTTTACGATGAATCTATCTAGTATCTTTACCAATTATGGGAGCTGTATCCTTCATTATATCGCCAAAATTTATTCATCATTTGTATACATACTTAAAGAACAATATATGTCCAAAAAAAAACTGCCAAAACAATTACGTCTCAGCAGTCTTCTTTAATCTATTATAGGTCTGTGTACATTGGGAATTTGCTCGTTAACGCTTCTACACGCTTACTTGCTTCTTCTAATGCAGCTTCATTTTCATGATTTTTTAATGTGTAAGCAATAAGTGACGCAATTTCATCCATTTCTTCTAAACCGAAACCACGAGATGTTACAGCTGCCGTACCGATACGTACACCGCTTGTTACAAATGGGCTTGCTGTTTCAAATGGAATTGTATTTTTGTTCACTGTAATACCAACTTCATCTAACACGTGCTCTGCTACTTTACCTGTGATTTCTAAGTTACGAACATCAATCAGGATTAAATGATTGTCTGTTCCACCAGAAACAAGTGTAAGTCCTTCTTTTTGAAGACCTTCAGCTAAGCGATTCGCATTATTAATGATATTTTGTGCATATGTTTTAAAATCATCTTGTAGTGTCTCACCAAATGCAACAGCTTTTGCAGCGATTACGTGCATAAGTGGACCACCTTGAATACCAGGGAAGATTGATTTATCAATTTGTTTTGCAAATTGCTCTTCACATAAAATCATACCACCACGTGGACCACGTAATGTTTTATGTGTTGTCGTTGTAACGAAATGTGCATGTGGTACTGGGTTTGGATGTAAACCAGCAGCTACTAAACCAGCAATATGTGCCATATCAACCATAAAGTATGCACCCACTTCATCTGCAATCTCACGGAATCGTTTGAAATCGATAACACGAGGATATGCACTTGCACCTGCAACGATTAATTTTGGTTTATGTTCTTTCGCTTTTGCTAATACATCATCGTAATTAATACGGTGAGACTCAGCATCCACGCCATATTCTACGAAATTATATTGTACTCCACTGAAGTTAACAGGGCTTCCGTGTGTTAAGTGACCACCATGAGATAAATTCATACCAAGTACTGTATCGCCTTGCTCTAAAATCGTGAAGTATACTGCCATGTTCGCTTGTGCACCAGAATGCGGTTGAACATTTACATGCTCTGCGCCAAAAATTTCTTTCGCGCGATCACGTGCGATATCTTCCACTACGTCTACGTGCTCACAGCCACCATAGTAACGTTTTCCAGGATATCCCTCAGCATACTTATTCGTTAAAACAGAACCTTGCGCCTCCATTACTGCTTCACTTACGAAGTTTTCCGAAGCAATTAACTCAATCTTTGAACGCTGTCTCCCTAGTTCTGCCTCAATTGCAGCAAATACCTTTTCATCTTGACGTTTTAAATGATCCACCAAAATCCCCCTTTTCTGAACGAATTACATCGATTCCCAATAGTTTTTTCTCATTTATTCAGAAAAAACGAAAATTCAGGTTGTAATTCTTTCGAACCTTCATGTTTTCAACTACATTCTAACATGACTTTCTATATCATAAAAGAAAAAAAAGACCGAAAATCGGTCTTTTCTTTCTTCTATTATAAAGTCAGACTACATACCTTTTATCTTTCGATATAAAGCTATTATGCGACTTTATAATTTTTCATGTCTAACGGCAAGTTATAGTCTCTTCCTTCGCCGCATAAACAGCACGTGCTCCACCAATTAGTTTTCCACGTGTCGTTGCCATCGTTACATGCGCACTTCCAATTTCCTTCACACCTGTACGAACCGGAACAGCTACATGCTTTAAATGCATACCGATAAATGTATCACCAATATCCATTCCTGCATCTGCTTTAATAAACTCAATTACTACCGGATCTTTCAAATTGTGATACGCATATGTTGCTAATGCACCACCTGCTGATCTAACAGGCGTAACTGTTACAATTTCAAATTGATATTTCATCGCCAACTCTCTCTCAACTACTAAAGCACGGTTTAAATGCTCACAACATTGAAACGCCAACTCAATACCTGTTTGTTCTTGAAATTGTTTTAACTCAGAAAAAATCGCCTCTGCTACTTCCATCGTTCCTGATGTCCCAATTCTTTCTCCTAGCACTTCGCTCGTGCTACACCCCACTACAAAAATTTGTCCACTTTGTAATGAAGCTTGTTCTTGGAAATCAGCAAGCGAAATTTGTAACTGTTCTCTTACCTTTACGATTTCTGTCATTACGCCTCTTCCTTTCACAGGTTGGTTCACCAAATTATATTTCATACTACTTCTAGTTAGAATCTATTACTTTGTTTCGTATGTTTTAATTTTTCCTACGCGGTTTTCGTGACGACCACCTTCATAGTCAGTTGTTAACCAAATTTTTGCGATGTCACGTGCTAGACCTGCACCAATTACACGCTCGCCCATTGCTAACATGTTCGTATCATTATGCTCTCTCGTTGCTTTCGCACTGAAAGTATCATGAACTAATGCACAACGAATACCATTTACTTTGTTTGCTGCAATTGACATACCGATGCCTGTCCCACAAACTAAAATACCACGATCTACTTCGCCATTCGCTACCATTTCCGCTGCTGGAAACGCAAAATCAGGGTAATCAACAGAACCAGCTTCACATTCACAACCTAAATCAATATATTCAATATTTAACTCTTCTAATAAACTTACAAGTTCTTTACGGATATTCATACCGCCGTGATCAGATGCTACTACTACTTTCATTTTTACCCCTCCAAAGTTTCAATCAATTATCTTCATTTCTCACTCGTTACCTTAACGGAACGAAGTAATCTCCAATATCGTATTATACACGAAACATCAACCTTCTGAATGTTTTTTCAGTAAAGTTTGTACAAGTTTTTCCATCTCTTCTAACGTTTCTTTATAAATAGAAAGTGAACCGCCAAATGGATCTGAAATATCCTTACTTATCCCCTCAGTTACTCCATATAATGTATCCACTTTCTTTTCAACACTCGGATAATGCCCAAGTACAATTTGCTTATGGTTTTCCGTCATTGTTACTACAATATCTGCCCAATCAATCAAAGCTTCATTTATCTGTTGCGAAGCATGATCGATTGTAATTCCCTTTTCAGCTAAAGCTTCCTTTGCATATATCGACGCATCACTTCCAGGATAGGCGAAAACACCAGCAGATTGCACTTCAAACTTCCCTTCTCCATGATGACGAAGTAACGCCTCAGCCATCGGGCTACGGCATGTATTTCCAGTGCAAATAAATAACACTCGTTCCATCCAAACCCACCCCTTTTCTTCTTTTTCCTATCTTTCATCATAACGTACATAAGAATAGAACAAAAGAAATGTGAATATACAAAAGGCGCATTTCTCTTATATTTTTTCTAAGAAAAATGCGCCTTATCCACATATATGTGAAACCCTATTTCCAAGTGCCTAGAGTATTTTAACATACATAGCAAGCGTACTACAAAACAAAAGAAGGAATCCATTTCATATGAAACGGATTCCTCTTATACAATAATTATTTCATTGTAACTTTCATTACTTCTGTTGAACCTTTTGTAGCTGTTACCCCTACAGTTGTTTTAATAGACTCAGCTGCATCTGTGTTTGTAATAACGATTGGAGTAATTGTACTTTTCGCTTTTTCACGGATTAATTCTAAGTCGAATGAGATTAATTTATCTCCAGCTTTTACAGCTTGGCCTTCAGAAACGTGAGCTTCGAAACCTTCGCCTTCCATTTTTACAGTTTCTAATCCAACGTGGATTAAAATTTCTGTACCGTTTTTCGCTTTAATTCCTACAGCATGTTTTGTGTGGAATAATTGTACGATTTCACCATCAACTGGAGATACAACTAGACCTTCAGTAGGATCGATTGCAACACCTTCACCCATCATACGACCAGCGAATACTGGATCTGGTACTTCTTCAATATTTTTCACTGCTCCAGTTAATGGAGCTACGATTGTTTCTTCATTTGTTTTTGAACCAAAACCGAATAATTTTTTAAACATAGGATAGTCCTCCTCATAATTTACCTAAAAGTTTATAGGGCAATCCCTAGTAAAACTCGGGATACATGTAAGACTTCATACTTCGAATATTATACTGTAAAAACGCTTTCGAAATAAATTACGTCATTACTAATAGACTCTTATTGTAGCTCTTTGCAAAATTCCAGTCAATTCTGATTGTCTGAATAACAATAAGAAGTTAACTTCTACTTATATTTTCTCTTTTTTTACCCAACTTGTCTAGAGGTCTTTACTACATTTTGTTTTTTGTTGTTAATTTGTAAAATTTTTTCAAACTTTTTTCAAAATCCGCTTGACTAAAGTAAGTAACTATTTTATTATTACTTACATAAGGTAAGTTAATAACTTTTAGGAGGTTTTTTGAAATGATGGATATCGGTCTTCTTATTATTCGTCTTATTATAGGTATTACATTCATGGGTCATGGTGCTCAAAAACTATTTGGTTGGTTCGGCGGTTACGGTTTAAAAGGAACAGGCGGCTGGATGGAGTCAATCGGTTTACGTCCTGGTGTATTCATGGCATTTATGGCTGGCGCAACTGAATTATTAGGTGGCTTCTTATTCGCATCAGGTATTTTCACTGCAATTGGTTCATTATTTATCGTTGGAACAATGTTAATGGCAATCTTCACTGTTCACGGAAAAAATGGTTACTGGGTAACACAAAACGGATATGAATACAATTTAATGTTAATCGCTGTTGCTGTGGGAGTAGCTTTAATCGGACCTGGGGCATACGTTTTATTATAATTTTTATCTTGAATTCGAGATTATTTAGACGGAACTTACTTCAATCACAATGAAGTAAGTTCTTTTTATGTAATAAAAATATTATTTTCAGCAGGAGTTTTCCACTAACATCTTGTAAACAAACAATAAGTCGTCATATTTAGAAAGGGGATTTTACGCATGTTATCCATTAATCCAAATGAACAAACGGAAAAAGAGAATTACAAATTATTAACGGGAAGTATCATTCCACGCCCTGTCGCATTCGTTACTTCTGTAACAAAAGACGGCGTATTAAACGGAGCACCGTATAGCTATTTCAATATTGTCGCTGCTAATCCACCACTTATCTCAGTTTCTGTACAGCGAAAAGCCGGAGAAAGAAAGGACACTTCCCGAAACGCAATTGAAAAAGGTGAATTTGTCGTACATATCTCTGATGAATCTTACGTAGAAGCAATTAACGAAACAGCGGCTAACCTCCCGCCAAATGAAAGTGAAATTGAACTAGCAAAACTAACACCAATTGAAAGTGATGTCATCTCCGTTCCAGGTGTGAAAGAAGCTAATATTCGAATGGAATGCGTACTAGAACGCGCTATCCCTCTTGGCGGAACAGAAGACTCACCAGCTTGCGATCTACTAATCGGACGCGTCGTTCGTTTCCACGTCGCAGAACACCTATACGAAAACGGCCGCATTCATGCAGAAGTACTAAAACCAGTAAGCCGTCTAGCAGGACACAACTACGCAAAACTAGGAGAACAATTTGAATTGGTAAGGCCTATTTAAAGGCAGAGGCGGCTCGTTCAGAATCGCAGGGCATTGGAGCTCTCGATCTTGAAGCGCTTTTTGCTTCGAGCGAGAGAGCGAAATGACCGAAGATTCTAGCCGCTGGAGCTGGATATATCTAAAAGTGGAAGTGGCCCGCTTAGCTCTGACCGGCTAAGGTTCTCTCGCACAAAAGGTGCTTTTTACCTTTCGTGCGGGAGGTTCTTAGATGCGAAGAGCTGGCCGCTGGAACTGGATATATCTAAAGGCAGAGGCGGCTCGTTCAGAATCGCAGGGCATTGGAGCTCTCGACCTTGAAGCGCTTTTTGCTTCGAGCGAGAGAGCGAATGTAACTCAATTACTTCCATCACTCAAACATAAAATCCCCTGCTATTTAGCAAGGGATTTTATCATTGTAATTCTTCCTTTTTTTCCTCTAAAGTAGATACTTTCTCTTTTTTCGGTTTCCCAAGCTTAATTACTAAGAAATATAGGGAAAGCAATGTAATAAGAAAAACGATTATAAACGGATACGGAGAATAAAAGGCACGCGCTGCCTCCGTTTTTCCCGCAACAAACTTCAATGACTCAATATCTAAAAACTCAGCAAACATTTGTACACCGAGCATACTAAACCAAAAAACAAAAAAACTAATAATAATACCAAAAACTTGCTTCAATCTCGTCATTCATCTCATCCTTTCTATATCTATAATTTTTTAGCGCAATCAGTATAGTATAAATAAAACTATGCACAGAAAGGAGCTATCTTACCATTCGCGAATTAACTTCATCCAACCTAAAATTGAAATTTGCAAAATAATACCCCAAATAACAAGCCGTCTTAACCACCTAGGGAAAAAAGTTAAAAATCGAATATACCATTCCAATAATTTATTCATAACTCCCTCCTATTTAAAATTATATAGGAAAAAGGAGATATAATCCAAATCCAACGAGAATGATACCACCTACTATCTCGCCATATGTGCCGAGCATATCTTTTGCATGTCTACCAATTAATAAACCAATCCACGCTAATAACATACTAACAAATCCAAAAAGTAATATCGTAATAATTGTCTGCGCCCCGTAAATACCAAGACTAAGGCCTACTGAAAAACTATCTATACTAACGCCAAATGCAAATACGAATAAACTAATTCCAATAGGGGCCGTTCTAGTCTCTTCATTCTCCAAAATAGATGAATACACAATATAGAATCCTAGTCCAATTAATAAAATAGCACCTGCAAAATGTGCAATGTCTCCATACTGTTCTGATAAAAAGCGACCTAATACCATCCCTATAAATGGCATGATAATATGAAATATCCCTATAGTCATACCGATATACAGGATTTGTCTTAACTTTAAGGTCATCATCCCCATACCAAGACTCACCGAGAACGCATCCATTCCTAAAGCGAATGCCATAATTATTAAAGGTATTAGCTGTTCAAACGTCATTCATGTCCCTCCTCGGACGTGCTACTTCAAAATATGCTTATCCGAGGAGAAATATTCGGTTTGCTAATCGTACCTTACGATTCAGTAATAACCTGATGGCCTGCCGCTTTCGTTAAGCGATTCATAATGGCATTCCCTATTCCTTCATTCGGGAATGATTCACTAAAAATAACATCCACTTCACTTGCATCAAACGTTCTAAGTACATCATATAATTTAGTCGCAACGCTAGCTAAATCACTTCGAACACCACAAGATAATACAACATCCGCGCTATATACATGCTGATATTCTTCCGTCGTTAATACACCTACTTTAAATCCTTCTTCCTTTTTCTTATCCACAATAAGCTGAATAAATTCACGTGAGCCCTCAACAATACTAAGCGGCGCTTTCGGTGCATAATGTGTATATTTCATTCCAGGTGATTTCGGTTTTTCCTTCTCGTCCTTTAAAGCCGGATCTAAAGAAACCGTACCGATTACCGCTTCTAATTGTTCTTTCGTAATCCCACCTGGGCGTAATATCGTTGGAACCTCGCTCGTACAATCAATTACAGTCGATTCAACACCTACTCCCGTCGCACCACCATCTACAATACCTGCAATTTTCTCATTTAAATCTTCATATACGTGAGAAGCTAGTGTCGGACTTGGGCGCCCAGAGCGATTCGCACTCGGTGCTGCAACAGGCACATTTGCCTCTTCAATAAGAGCAAGCGCTACTGGATGATCAGGCATTCTTACTCCAACCGTATTAAGTCCTGCCGTCACCTTCTCTGAAATCCCTTCTTTTCTAGGTAAAATAATTGTTAACGGGCCTGGCCAAAAATGCTCCATTAACTTCTCTGCAACTGGCGGGATTTCTTTCACAATCCCATCTAACTGTGATTTTGTACCGATGTGGACAATAAGTGGATTATCACTCGGTCTTCCTTTCGCTTCAAAAATTTTCGCGATTGCTTCATCATTCATCGCGTTTGCACCTAGTCCATATACCGTTTCTGTAGGGAAGGCAATCGCCTCGTTTTCCCTTAATAATTTTGCTGCTTCTTGTAACTGTGGATAATATTTTTTTCTTTCCACAACATTATCCACAACCCACATATTTGTATGCATTTTTTCCCACGTCCTTTTCTACCCTGAAATACTTGTCTATTTTTAGTTTACTATGAGATTTATCCAAAAGACAAACAAGGTTTATCCACAAAATGTGGATAAACCTAATTAATCCGTGGATAACTTTGTGAATAGCTGACAATTTAGTATTATTGCATTTGGCTCTTTTATATTTTTACAAAAGTGTTCTAACTGTCGAATTCCCTCTGGTACGTTTTCTTTCTCTATAGTAACAAAGTCAAAAAACTGAAAGATTGTTATAGATTGTGGATGATTTGTTAGTAAGTACAATTGTCGAATATTTTTTTCGTTCATATACTGCAAAAACATTTCAAAAAAATATAAGAAAGTCTGTTTATCCACATTAGGTGTGAATAAACAAGAACGAATCAGTGCGTGTTCTTCACTTTGTTCATATCCGATGACAGCCCGTATTTCTTCCGCCTCTTCCAAAATCATAAATTGCGCGTACAACTCATTTATTTTATCATCTTTTTTATTAGCTTGTCCGAAAAAAGAATGCAATCTTCCCACATCTGCTTTCGTAGCAAAATATACTTTCTTCATAGTAAATCCCTCCTCTTTGTTATATATGAGAAGGGACCTACTAATAGTACTATTTAGAGAATAAAGATGTAAAAGCTTCTACAATAAATAACTTAACTTCTGGCTTTTCTTCTTCCTCCTCTACTTTTACATACTCATTTTGTTTTTCTTGCTTTTGTTCCACAGGTTTCTCCACTTTTTCAACAGTTTTTGTTTCTTCTTTACTTACAGGTTGTTCTTCTACTTTCGTTTCATTTTTTACTACTTTCTTTTCAGAAGCTGTTACTTTTTTGGCAACTTCCTGCTTTACAGCTTTCTTTTCTTTCACCTTATCCTCTTTCTTCTCTGGTACATCCACTACTTCCTCATCTTGCTCCTTAACTTCCCCCTCTTCAGGAGATTCAGCCTTCACAACATGTTCTTCTTTCCTTACAGCTGTACCACTTGAAAAATCTAAGAAACACATCGGTGGAAATAATACACACCACCAGTTTGCCCCTTCCCCTTCCCCAATTGTAATCAATACCGCCTCATATTCCCCTGCTGGATAAATAAAATTACCATATACCTTTGTAGGGAACTTTACATTCTTACTAAATTTCACTTGAAATGAATCTTTACTTCCTTCTTTTTTCAACGTATTTGCCACTGTTTTTTCGATTTCTGGAATATGACTTTGAATGACTTTACGTGCCTCTTCAAATGAAGTTAAATCTGCTACCCATCCATCAATTTGTGCTTTTACTTCATCACGCACTTTGCGCTTTAAAGCCTGATCTTTATCTGAATCACTATTTGCTAAAATCCGTAATCGAACGGCCTCTTTCGGAATAACTGAAGGCCCTTTCGCATCAGCTTTCATATATCCAAACTGCACAAGCAACTGTGCACCAATTAATAATAGAAGAAGATAAGCAATAACTTGTTTTTTCATTTCCTCCACCGTCCCTTCTACAAACAGTGTGGACAGACTTTCATCTTTCTAAACTATTAAATTCAAAATCTATATAAATTTTTCCACAAAAAAATAGAGTAAGGTGTGAACCTTACTCCATCTCTGCAAATACCATACGATCTTTTCCATTAATATCAAAAACAACCTCAACATGAGCATGTGGAAAAGCTTGTTGTAACAACCCTTTTACATCCTCGCCTTGCCCTACTCCAATTTCAAATGCCACAATTGCTTTCTTCTGCAACACATTCGGCAAATCTTCCATAAAACGGCGATAGAAATCTAATCCGTCTTCACCGCCAACAAGTGCTCTCTTTGGCTCATGCTCTTTCACCACAGGAGAAAGGCCACGCCAATCCTCTTCCGGTATATATGGAGGGTTTGAAACAACAACATCTAACTTTTGACCCGTTTTATAAAATGGTGACAATAAATCACCATGATAGAACGTTACTTCTGCGCCTAAAGTTTTTGCATTTTCTTTTGCAACTTCAATCGACTCTTGTGCAATATCTACCGTATACACATGAAGATTTTTATTTTCTAAAGCAAGCGTAATAGAAATCGCTCCACTACCTGTACCAATGTCCGCCACATGTAGTTTCTCATCGCCAAAATGACGCTCGATTCTTTCTAACACTCCCACTATAAGCTCTTCTGTTTCCGGTCTGGGTATTAATACTTCTTCATTCACAAAGAACGACCGTCCATAAAACATTTCATAACCAATCATATATTGAATAGGAATACCTTCTACATGTTTGTGAATAAACTCCGTAAAACTTGTTTCTTGTTCCACAGTTATTTCTTCACGCATATTCATGAGCATTCCGGTTCTGTTCGTCTTTAATACATGACAAAGGACAAGTTCTCCCGCATTTTCATCTCGTCCATTTTCCTGTAAAAAAGAAGAAGCCCATTTCAGGGCTTCATAGACACGCATTACTCAGCTGCCTCCATCTTTTGAGCCTGATCTTCCATCACTAAGGCATTGATGAAATCATCTAACTTACCTTGTAAGATTTGATCTAGCTTTTGAATCGTTAAACCGATTCGATGGTCTGTAACGCGGTTTTGCGGGAAATTATACGTACGAATACGCTCTGAACGATCACCCGTACCAACAGCTTGTTTACGGTTTTGATCATACTCAGCTTGCGCTTCTTGTCTAAACTTATCATAAACACGTGCGCGTAATACTTTCATCGCTTTTTCTTTATTCTTGATTTGTGATTTCTCATCCTGACACGATACAACTACACCAGTCGGTAAATGCGTTAAACGTACCGCTGACATCGTTGTATTAACACTTTGTCCACCAGGACCACTAGAAGCAAACGTATCAACACGAACATCTTTTTCATGAATACTAATTTCTACTTCTTCTGCCTCTGGTAATACAGCTACAGTTGCTGTAGATGTATGAATACGTCCACCAGATTCCGTTTCAGGAACACGTTGTACACGGTGAGCACCATTCTCGAATTTCAGCTTCGCAAACGCACCTTTACCGTTAATCATAAAGATAATCTCTTTATATCCACCTAACTCTGTATAGCTCGCTTCGATAATTTCAGTTTTCCAACCTTGTACCTCAGCATAACGGCTATACATACGATATAAATCACCAGCAAATAAAGCGGCCTCGTCACCACCAGCAGCACCACGAACCTCAACGATAACGTTTTTATCATCATTAGGGTCTTTTGGAACAAGTAAAATTTTCAGACGCTCTGACAATTCTTTATCTTGCCCTTCTAATTCAGAAACCTCTTCTTTTACCATGTCACGCATATCAGCGTCTAACTTATCTTCTAACATTGCTTTTGCATCTCTTAATTGCTCACGAACATCTTTATACTCACGGTACACCTCTACCGTTTCCTGCATATCAGATTGTTCCTTTGAATACTCACGAAGCTTATTCGTATCGCTAATAACCTCTGGATCACTTAACAATTCATTTAACTTCTCATAACGATCTTCTACAGCCTGCAAACGATCTAACACACCATTCACCTCTACATCCTAGTATCTAATACAAATAGTATATGGTACTTAATCAAAAAAACGCAAATTATATTTAAAAGCGTAAGCGGCTCGCTCAGAATCGCAGGCTATTTGGAACTCTCGACCTTGAAGCGCTCTTTGCTTCGAGCGAGAGAGTGAAATGGCTGGGGATTCTAGCCGCTGGAGCTAGATAATATTTAAAAGCGTAAGCGGCTTGCTCAGCTCTGACTGCTAAAGTTCTTAGCTGTACGAAGAGCCGGCCACCAATCTTCATCTATTTTCGAAAAAAACCCGCTCTACATAGCGAGTTTCATTTATCTTTGTTTTGTAGGTACTGCATGACAATGACGACAACGTGGTTCATACGATTCTGAAGCCCCAACTAAAATAATTGGATCATCAAATGCCGCTGGTTCTCCATCGATTAAACGTTGCGTACGACTTGCAGGAGATCCGCATGCAGAACACACTGCCTGCAACTTAGTTACATGTTCAGCAATCGCCATCAGCTGAGGAACTTGTCCAAATGGTAGACCACGGAAATCTTGGTCTAATCCAGCTACAATGACACGATAGCCACGATTTGCCAATACTTGCACCACTTCCACAATGTCCCCATCAAAAAATTGTACCTCATCGATTGCAATAACATCCATTTCTTCTGCTACATGGTTAAATATATCTTTTGAAGCTGAAACAGGAACTGCTTTAACCTTTAATCCATTATGTGATACAACATCTTCTTCACTATAACGATTATCAATACATGGTTTAAATACAATCGCATGTTGTTTCGCAAATTGCGTACGGCGTATACGGCGGATGAGCTCTTCTGATTTTCCAGAAAACATACTCCCGCAAATCACTTCAATCCAACCATTTTGATTCATTAAGTACATTGAGCTCTCCTTTCATCTACTTTCCTAATCCAAAGTAGGGTAAAGGTTTAATATTTTTGCAAAAAAAACAGACAAGCGAATACATACACTTGCCTGTTTTATGTTCTTTATTACTTGATACCGTATTTCTTATTGAAGCGGTCAACACGTCCGTCTGCAGTAGCAAACTTCTGACGTCCAGTGTAGAATGGGTGAGAATCAGAACTGATCTCAATTTTTAGTAATGGATAAGTGTTACCATCTTCCCACTCAACAGTTTCGCTAGAGCCTTTAGTAGACCCGCTTAAGAATTTGAAGCCTGTGTTCGTGTCCATAAATACAACTTTATTGTAATTTGGATGGATTCCTGCTTTCATTCTTTTCATCTCCTTCCGCCCTGAATCATTTTCGAAACAGAGTTTTTCATCTTCAGCTGCTTACACAACTATATTGATGAAACACATATGATGAAATTATAACAAGGCTAACTCCATTTTGCAACTACCTGTTTTTGTCTTTTTAAAATTTAAAAGCGCAAGCGGCTCGTTCAGAATCGCAGGACATTGGAGCTCTCGACCAAGAAGCGCTTTTTGCTTCGACCGAGAGAGCGAAATGGCCGGA
>NZ_JBIYDP010000006.1:0-196390 GCF_044908765.1 Bacillus sp. RC251
TGATTCGAGTCGTCTTGTTTAGAATTTTGTTGTTGATTCTGATCCGAGCCGTTTTGCTTAGAGTGTTGTTGTTGATTCTGATCCGGGTCGTTTTGCTTAGAGTGTTGTTGTTGATTCTGATCTGAGTCGTCTTGTTTAGAATTTTGTTGTTGCTGCGGATCCTGAGAAGGCTCTTTGTGTTCCTCTTTTTTTTGTTCGCTATTGCTATCTTTATTATGTTTCATACTTCTAGTCTGTTCTTTGTTATCATCCTCTTGATTGTTAGGCTGTTGCTCCGAGTTATCTGTTTCGTTTTTCTCTGTCGTATTTGATTTTTTTTTCTTACGTAGCCAATTCCAGATCATATGTATGCCCTCTTTGATTGTGTAATATAGTGCTATTTTGTGGCTAATTTTGTATATTATTCATTTATTTATGAAAAGAAGGAGGAGAATGGTTTGCATAGAAAAAATCCTTTAGTAAGCAGTTCATACTATGACGGGAAGAGGGCGAGTCTGTGCAATTTGTAAAAAAAGAAAAATTTGTTTTAAGAGAGTTTACGTTTGAAAATGGTAGGGGAATTCCTGTTCAAATGGGGTATGAGACGTATGGTACTTTAAATAGAGAAAGGTCAAATGCAATTTTGGTATGCCATTATTTTAGTGCAACGAGTCACGCGGCAGGAAAATATACAGCGCATGATGGGGAGTCTGGTTGGTGGGATGGTTTAATTGGGCCGGGAAAAGCAATTGATACAAATAAATATTTTGTTATATGCACTGATAATCTTTGTAATGTGCAGGTGAAGAACCCTTATGTGTTTACAACGGGACCGAAATCGATTCATCCGAAAACTGGAGATGAATATGCGATGGATTTTCCGGTTTTTACATTTCTTGATGTAGCTCGTATGCAATATGAGTTAATAAAAGATATGGGAATCTCAAGGTTACATGCTGTAATGGGACCGTCAGCTGGTGGGATGATTGCGCAGCAATGGGCTGTTCATTATCCTCATATGGTAGAGCGGATGATTGGTGTTATTACGAACCCGCAAAATCCAATTATTACGTCGGTAAATGTAGCACAAAATGCAATTGAGGCTATTCAACTGGATCCAAGTTGGAAGGGCGGAAAATATGGAGAAGAGCAGCCAATGAAGGGACTTCATTTAGCAAATAGAATGATGTTTATGAACGCATTTGATGAGCATTTTTATGAAACGACATTCCCTCGTAATAGTGTAGAGAAAGAACCTTATGAAACATTTGCTGCATTAACATCATTTGAGAAAGAAATAAATAAAGTGACATATAGAAGTATAGAGTTAGTAGATGCAAATTCGTGGATATACACTGCGAAAGCAGTTTTATTACATGATATTGCGCATGGATTTTTGTCTTTAGAAGAGGCGCTTTCTAACATAGAAGCAAATGTACTTATGATTCCGTGCAAACAAGATTTGCTTCAGCCGTCACGTTATAATTATAAAATGGTAGACATTTTGCAAAAACAAGGGAAGTATGCGGAAGTGTATGAGATAGAAAGTATAAATGGGCATATGGCAGGAGCATTTGATATTCATTTATTTGAAAAGAAAGTTTATGAATTTTTAAATCGGAGAGTATCTAGTTTGGTGTAGAAAATAAATGGTGTGAAAAAGGTGCGATATATGTAGTAGGCACCTTTTTTTACATGATTTGTAGACGGAAAATATATGTGGCAATTGCTATACCGAAGAATGCGATACTAAGCAATAGAAATAAGAATGACATTTCTTGTGGTGATTTTATCTTTTTATTATTCTTCATACTAAGTGCAATAATTGCGGCGATTAAGAAAATGATGCCCGTAATGAAAAGAAAAAGTGTCATTTTCATTGGCTCCTTTCATAAAACAAGTATATTGAGGATACAATGCACGAGTTATATTTGTAAAGAATAAGTTTTGCGAGAAAATTGAGAAATAAAATTTCCATTCTTTGCGTTCTTTCTTTCGCATGCTAAAATTGACTAGATATGCTTGTTTAAGGAAGAGACTAAAGGTTTTATTGTATATAAGGAGGAACGACATATGACAGAAGTTAAAACAATTACTACAGAAGAAGTGCAAGAGCGTTTAGAAAATGGAGAAACGCTATTTTTAGTAGACGTAAGGGAAGATGAAGAAGTAGCGGCAGGGAAAATTCCAGAAGCTGTACATATTAAAATGGGTGATATCCCAAATAAAGTAGATTTCTTTGATAAAGAGAATGAATATATCTTTATTTGTCGCTCGGGAATGCGCAGTGAAAATGTATGTCATTATTTAAATGAGCAAGGATTTAAAACAATGAACATGGTTGGCGGTATGCTTCAATATGAAGGTGAAACGAAATAAGTAGCTAAAAAAACTTGAAACGTGTTTGTTTCAAGTTTTTTTCTTTTGCATACAGTGTACAAAAGGGGGATAGGTAAATGGGGATTAACTTGCGGAAAGTAAAAATTATTAATAATACAGGGGCTGTTAATGTCGGTGACTGTTATGATATCTCACCTTTAGCTGTAGCAAAAATATATGCAGGTGCTGGAGGATCGAGTGCGGCTGTTTTTTTAAATGGGAAAAGGCAGCCAGAAGCGGTGATTCGAACATCAGTATTTCTTCCGCCATTAGCAACGAGTACACGTACATTAGGTTCGTAGAGGAAAGGTAGAGTGTAATTATGCCTGCTCATATAAAAGAGTTTGTTATTGTGAATAACACTGGGAATATATTTACTGGTGATAATTTGAGTGATACGTCATTTACTGCTACGAAATCCTATAGTGGCTCAATGGGGTGCACTTGGATCGACGTTGTTACAGTAATAGGGACGGAGACGAAGCTTTGTTTACAGCCGGGTGATTCGGTGACGACAACATATACAAGAGGTACTCCTGCCGGTACTGTAACAGGAACAAATATGGGGCAAAGTGTAAATGCATCGAGTATAGCACAAGCTGTCCCTAATACAGATAATATGGATTCAATTGCTGGACTCCCTTAAGGATTTAAGGGAGTTTTTATTATTTCAAATAAAAATAGTCTTTGAGTTTGTTTTTGTAAATACATATTAAGAAGAAGAGGTTTGTTTAATGTAAAAAAGATGGTGTGCAGGTGGTGAAAGTGTGAGAGAGCGCGATAAAAAACATTCATTAAACTCTAATTTCAGAATTTCACCAAATCTTATTGGTCCTACCTTTCCACCCGTTCCAACGGGATTTACTGGCATTGGGATTACTGGCCCAACCGGTCCACAAGGTCCGACTGGCCCTCAAGGACCAAGAGGATTACAAGGTCCAATGGGGGAGATGGGCCCTACAGGACCTCAAGGTGTGCAAGGGATACAAGGACCAGTTGGACCAATAGGTGCAACAGGACCAGAAGGACAGCAGGGGCCGCAAGGATTGAGGGGAGCACAAGGAGCAACTGGAGCGACAGGACCAGAAGGAGTGCAAGGGTTACAAGGTCCGATTGGTCCAACCGGAGCGACTGGGGCACAAGGTATACAAGGGATACAGGGGTTACAAGGTCCGATTGGAGCGACTGGACCTGAGGGACCTCAAGGAATTCAAGGTGTGCAAGGGGTACCAGGTGCAACAGGTCCACAAGGAATACAAGGGGCACAAGGGATACAAGGATCACAAGGACCAAGTGGAAATACAGGAGCAACGGGAGCGACTGGTCAGGGGATAACAGGTCCGATGGGAGTAACCGGTCCAACAGGGATCACTGGCCCATCAGGAGGACCTCCTGGTCCGACCGGGCCGACTGGTGCGACAGGTCCGGGTGGTGGACCGAGTGGAAGTACAGGAGCAACCGGAGTAACGGGAAATACTGGGGCTACAGGAAGTACAGGGGTAACAGGAGCAACGGGAAGTACAGGTCCGACTGGAAGCACGGGAGCACAGGGCTTGCAAGGAATACAAGGGGTTCAAGGGCCAATTGGACCAACAGGTCCAGAAGGTCCGCAGGGTATTCAAGGTATTCCTGGTCCGACGGGAGTAACTGGTGAACAAGGAATCCAAGGAGTTCAGGGTATTCAAGGGGCAACGGGAGCAACAGGGGATCAAGGTCCACAAGGTATACAGGGAGCTATAGGGCCTCAAGGTGTAACAGGGGCGACAGGAGATCAAGGTCCACAAGGTATACAAGGAGTACCGGGTCCAACAGGAGAAACGGGACCACAAGGAGTTCAAGGGATCCAAGGTCCGATGGGTGATATAGGACCAACAGGTCCAGAAGGCCCAGAGGGACTTCAGGGCCCGCAAGGAATACAAGGTGTGCCAGGGCCAGTTGGAGCAACGGGTCCAGAGGGTCCCCAGGGGATACAAGGTATTCAAGGACCGGTAGGAACAACAGGCCCACAAGGTCCACAAGGAATTCAGGGAATACAAGGTGTGCAAGGGATAACGGGAGCAACTGGAGTACAAGGAGCAACTGGAATTCAAGGGATACAAGGGGAAATAGGAGCAACGGGTCCAGAGGGGCCTCAAGGAGTGCAAGGTGCTCAAGGGGCGATAGGTCCAACAGGTCCAATGGGAGCACAGGGAGTACAAGGAGTTCAAGGAATTCAAGGTCCGACGGGAGCGCAAGGAGTGCAGGGGCCGCAGGGAATTCAAGGAATCCAAGGTCCGACGGGGGCAACAGGAGAAACGGGAGCAACTGGGGCGACAGGAGAAGGCACTACAGGCCCAACAGGGGTAACCGGTCCAACAGGGGTAACAGGCCCATCTGGAGGACCAGCAGGACCGACCGGCCCAACGGGGCCATCAGGTCCGGCGGGAGTAACAGGTCCATCTGGTGGACCACCTGGCCCGACAGGAGCAACCGGGGCGACAGGAGTAATAGGAGATACTGGGGCGACAGGCTCAACTGGAGTGACAGGAGCGACAGGAGAAACGGGAGCAACCGGAGTGACGGGTTTACAAGGTCCGCAAGGAATCCAAGGAGTGCAAGGAGAGATAGGTCCGACGGGTCCCCAAGGTGTTCAAGGTCCGCAAGGAATTCAAGGAGTAACGGGGGCCACTGGAGATCAAGGTCCGCAAGGGATTCAAGGCCCACAAGGCGACATAGGTCCAACCGGCCCACAAGGAATTCAAGGCCCACAAGGTTCTCAAGGAATCCAAGGAGCGACAGGGGGAACAGGAGCACAAGGCCCACAGGGAATCCAAGGTCCGCAAGGTGACATAGGTCCGACTGGGCCACAAGGAGCAACTGGAATCCAAGGGATACAAGGAGAGATAGGTCCAACCGGTCCAGAAGGCCCAGAGGGACTTCAGGGCCCGCAAGGAATACAAGGTGTTCAAGGGCCAGTTGGAGCAACGGGTCCAGAGGGTCCTCAGGGGATACAAGGCATTCAAGGACCGGTAGGAGCAACAGGCCCACAAGGTCCACAAGGAATTCAGGGAATACAAGGTGTGCAAGGGATAACGGGAGCAACTGGAGCACAAGGAGCAACTGGAATTCAAGGGATACAAGGGGAAATAGGAGCAACAGGTCCAGAGGGCCCCCAAGGAATGCAAGGTGTACAAGGAGAGATAGGTCCAACCGGTCCGATGGGGCCACAAGGAGTGCAAGGAGTACAAGGAATTCAAGGAGCGACGGGCGCACAAGGAGTGCAAGGTCCACAAGGAATTCAAGGAATCCAAGGTCCGACGGGGGCAACAGGAGATACGGGAGCAACAGGTGCGACAGGGGAAGGGACTACAGGCCCAACAGGAGTAACCGGTCCAACAGGGGTAACAGGCCCATCTGGAGGACCAGCAGGACCGACCGGCCCAACGGGGCCATCAGGTCCGGCGGGAGTAACAGGTCCATCTGGTGGACCACCTGGCCCGACAGGAGCAACAGGTGCGACAGGAGTAACAGGAGATACCGGGGCGACAGGCTCAACTGGATTGACAGGAGGGACAGGAGAAACGGGAGCAACCGGAGTGACGGGTTTACAGGGTCCGCAAGGAATCCAAGGTGTTCAAGGAGAGATAGGTCCAACTGGTCCACAGGGTATTCAAGGTCCACAAGGAATCCAAGGAGTAACGGGGGCAACAGGAGCACAAGGTCCACAAGGAATTCAAGGCCCACAAGGCGACATAGGTCCAACCGGCCCACAAGGAATTCAAGGTCCACAAGGTCCTCAAGGAATCCAAGGAGCGACGGGGGTAACAGGAGCACAAGGCCCACAGGGAATCCAAGGTCCGCAAGGTGACATAGGTCCGACCGGCCCACAAGGCCCAACTGGAATCCAAGGAATTCAAGGCCCGCAAGGAATTCAAGGTCCAACGGGAGCTACAGGAGCAACCGGAGCGACAGGTCCCCAAGGAATTCAAGGCCCACAAGGAATTCAAGGCCCGCAAGGAATTCAAGGTCCAACGGGAGCTACAGGAGCAACCGGAGCGGCAGGTCCCCAAGGAATTCAAGGCCCGCAAGGAATTCAAGGCCCGCAAGGAATCCAAGGTCCAACGGGGGCAACAGGAGCAACCGGTTCACAAGGTCCAACCGGAGCCGGAGCCACTGGGGCGACCGGGGCGACTGGAGTTAGTACAACTGCAACGTATGCATTTGCGAATAATACATCAGGAACCGCTATTTCCGTTTTATTAGGTGGTACAAATGTACCATTACCGAACAATCAAAATATTGGACCAGGAATTACCGTTAGCGGAGGAAATACCGTATTTACGGTTGCGAATGCGGGGAATTACTATATAGCTTATACAATAAATTTAACAGCCTCTTTACTTGTAAGTTCGCGTATAACTGTAAATGGCAGTCCGCTTGCAGGAACAATAAATTCACCAGCAATAGCTACAGGTTCATTTAATGCGACAATCATTGCTAATTTGCCTGCTGGAGCCGCTATTAGTCT
Source organism: Bacillus sp. RC251 (assembly GCF_044908765.1). Lineage (NCBI taxonomy): Bacteria > Bacillati > Bacillota > Bacilli > Caryophanales > Bacillaceae > Bacillus > Bacillus sp. RC251. The sequence continues at coordinate 6,866 of NZ_JBIYDP010000006.1, forward strand.
GCAGTTATTTGGATTACTTGCAATAGCTACATTATCTACGACAACACCAGGAGCTACGCTAACTATTATTAGGTTAAGTTAATAGGGAGAAAACCTTGGGGCTTTTATGCTTCAAGGTTTTTTATCTCGCATTAATTGCCCGTAAAAGCCCGATTGGTGAGGGCTGATTAAAGTTTCACTTTATCTAGTTATTTGTAGGTAGTCTAATTGGTTAGGAAAGTTTCACTTTATTCACTTGAGCAAAAACATCGCAGTTCGAAAATATATTATAATAGAATGAAAAGAGAGAAATTTGGCAGAAAGGGAGGGTGGCGATGCAGGAGATGGTTACAGATTTTTTGGGGCGCCCACTTCAAGATTTGCGCATATCTGTCATTGATCGTTGCAATTTTAGATGTACATATTGTATGCCAGCGGAAGTTTTTGGGCCAGATTATGCTTTTTTGAAAGATGAGTTTTTACTGACGTTTGATGAAATTGAACGTTTGGCAAAACTATTTGTTAGCATCGGTGTACGAAAAATTAGACTTACTGGTGGCGAGCCACTACTGCGTAAAGATTTAACAAAACTTATTGCTCGTCTCGTGAAAATTGAAGGGTTAGTAGATATAGGGTTAACGACAAATGCAATTCATTTAACGAAACAAGCAAAAGCATTAAAAGAAGCTGGATTACATAGAGTAAATGTTAGTTTGGATGCAATAGATGACGATGTATTTAAGGACATTAATGGCCGGAATATCAATACAAAACCTGTTATAAAGGGAATTATGGCTGCAAAAGAGGCCGGGCTTGATGTAAAGGTAAATATGGTTGTGAAAAAAGGGATGAATGAACATCAAGTACTTCCGATGGCTGCTTATTTTAAAGAGCAAGGAATCACACTTAGGTTTATTGAGTTTATGGATGTTGGTAGTACAAATGGATGGAACTTTGATCAAGTCGTTACAAAGCAAGAATTAATTGAAATGATTCATAGTGTGTATCCACTTGAGCCAGCTGAAGCGCATTATTTCGGTGAAGTTGCGAAGCGATATCGTTACGTTGGAACAAATATCGAAGTCGGTTTTATTACTTCTGTTTCAGAATCATTTTGTTCTTCTTGTACGAGAGCAAGAATTTCGGCAGATGGAAAGTTTTATACTTGCTTATTTGCGACAGAAGGATTGGATGTAAGGGAACTTCTTAGAGGAAATCTTTCGGATGATGAGTTAGTAAGCGTTATACAAGATGTATGGATGAATAGAAAAGACAGGTATTCGGATGAACGGACAGAAGAAAGTGCAAAGAATCGTCCGAAAATTGAAATGTCTTATATAGGAGGATAAGAAAGGGGGCTATCGTATGCAGGAGCGATATTCAAGACAAATATTATTTTCTGGTGTTGGAGAAGAAGGTCAGAGAAAAATTAGAGAGAAGCATGTGCTTATTATCGGCGCTGGTGCTCTCGGGGCAGCGAATGCAGAAGCAATTGTTAGAGCAGGTGTTGGCAAAATAACAATTGCGGATCGTGATTATGTAGAATGGAGTAATTTACAAAGGCAACAATTATATACAGAAGAAGATGCAAAGCAATATAAACCAAAGGCGGTAGCAGCAGCAGAGCATTTACAAGCGATTAATTCTGAGGTGAAAATAAATCCGGTTGTGACTGATGTAACGGTGCAAGAAATGGAAGAGCTAGTGAATGATGTAGATTTAATATTAGATGCGACAGATAATTTTGAAACGCGTCTTCTTATTAATGATATTTCACAAAAGTATAATATTCCGTGGATATATGGTGGTTGTGTCGGAAGCTACGGAGTAACGTATACAATTTTACCAGGAAAAACACCGTGTTTCCGCTGTTTAATGGAACATCCAGCGAGCGGGGCAACATGTGATACGGCTGGTATTATACAGCCGGCAGTACAATTAGTAGTTGCGCATCAAATAACGGAAGCGCTGAAAATATTAGTAGAAGACTATGGGGCACTTCGCGAAACGATGTTATCGTTTGATCTTTGGAATAATCAACAGATGGCATTTAAAGTGAATAGGCAGAAAAAAGACACATGTTTATCTTGCGGAAGATTACGTACATATCCGAGTTTAACATTTGAAGCACAAACGAAAACAGAAGTGTTATGTGGCCGAAATACAGTACAAATCCGTCCAGGTGTGCGGAATGAATTTAATTTAGAAGAAATTAAAAAGCGCTTACAAAGAAGTGTGGATGTAAAAGCTACTCCGTATTTATTATCATTTCCGGTGGAGGAATTTCGGTTTGTTTTATTTACAGATGGCAGGGCGTTTATTCATGGGACGAATGATATAAATATAGCAAAACGCTTATATGCAAGATATATAGGTTGAACCTAAAGGGAGCCCTTTAGGTTCAACGGAGAGAAGATTAAGACTTTCTCGTATAATCTCCACTTTTTCCACCTGTTTTTTCAAATAAGTAAGTTTCGCCAATAATCATACCTTTATCAACAGCTTTGCACATATCGTACACAGTAAGAGCTGTAGCGGAAGCGGCTGTTAAAGCTTCCATTTCAACACCGGTGCTACCTTCTGTTTTAACTTTTACTTCAATAAGTAATCGATATTGTTCTTCGAATTGTTTCCAATCGAAAGAAACGTCAACACCTTTTAATAATAAAGGATGGCACATTGGGATAATATCAGAAGTGCGTTTCGCAGCCATAATACCTGCGATTTGTGCAACTGCTAATACGTCACCTTTCCCAATTTCATTGTGAGAGATTTTATCGTAAATTTCTTTTGTAACGACAATGCTAGAGCACGCAATTGCTGTTCGGACGGTTGCTTTTTTGTCACTTATATCAACCATCTTCGCGCGTCCTTGGTCATTAAAGTGTGTGAATGAAGACATGGAATTCCTCCTTGAAGTAATTTCTATTTAATATATAAAGTTTAATCGAGATAAAAAAAATTGCAAATATGAGGTGAGAAACGATGATAGAAAAACGAATTCCAATTCAAGTTGCTGAGGCAGTAGAGAGAGTAATGGAATATGCGAAAAATGGTGAAGTAGAAGAGGTTTCTATTACGGAAAGTTACGGGAGAATTCTTGGGGAGGATGTTATCTCTGATCATGACGTTCCTCATTTCGATCGTTCTCCTTACGATGGTTTCGCGATTCGAGCAGAAGATACGAAAGAAGCAAATCAAGAGAATGCGATTGAGTTTGAAGTAATAGGAGAAATCGGGGCAGGATCTGTTTTTATAGAAGAAGTAGGACCTTTTCAGGCGGTTCGTATTATGACAGGAGCAGCTATTCCAGAGGGGTGTAATGCAGTCGTAATGCTAGAGCTGACGGAAGGTTTTGAGAAGAATGGAAAAACATATATGAAGGTAAAGCGTCCTTTTAATAGTGGTGACAATGTGTCGTTTAAAGGGGAAGATATAAAACGAAATCAAGTTCTCGTTAAGAAAGGTGTTGCAATCAATCCAGGTATTGCCGCCTTATTAGCAACGTTTGGATATAGTACTGTGAAAGTTGTAAAACAGCCTATTGTTGGTATCCTGACGACAGGAAGCGAATTGTTAGAAGTACACGAGTCGTTACAACCGGGGAAAATTAGAAATAGTAACTCGTATATGATTGCAGCTCAAATTATGAAAGCCGGAGGGAAAGTGCGTTATTATGGCCAACTTGCTGACGAGTTAGATGCATGTTTTGCAGCTGTTCGATCGGCGATGGATGAGGTTGATATTTTAATTACGACAGGCGGTGTGTCGGTAGGAGATTATGACTACTTGCCAGCTATTTATGAAAGATTACAGGCGAATGTACTCTTTAATAAAATAGCGATGAGACCAGGAAGTGTAACGACAGTAGCTGAAGTTGATGGAAAGTTACTTTTCGGTTTATCAGGAAATCCGTCAGCTTGCTACGTAGGCTTTGAGCTATTTGTGCATCCGGTTATAAAAACATATTTGTATGCGAAAGAACCCCACGTATATAGAGCGGATGCTATTTTACAAAAAGATTTTCCGAAGCCAAATCCGTTTACTCGTTTTGTAAGAGCAAACGTGACAATCGTAGACGGGGCATTACAAGCGATGCCGGTCGGTTTAGATAAATCGAGTGCGGTCTCTTCACTCGCCGATGCGAATGCTTTTATTGTGTTGCCTGGAGGAACGAGAGGATTTGAAGCAGGGATGAAAGTATCTGTATTATTGTTAGAGCACGACGAGGGATGTGATTGGCCATGGGCAAAGCCCCTTCAATCTTACAAATAGTAGGATATCAAAATAGCGGAAAAACAACGCTTATTGAGAAAATTGTATATGCATTAGCTGAACGAAACATGAAAGTTTCTACAATTAAACATCACGGGCACGGAGGTTTTCCAGAAGTAGCGCAAAAAGATAGTGAAAGGCACCGAAAAGCTGGTGCTGTTGTCAGTAGTGTAGAAGGCGATGGATTACTTTCACTGTCGTCATTAAGAGAGGAATGGTCCTTGCAAGAAATTATTCGCTTATATGAGTTTTTTGAAGTGGATACAATTTTAATAGAGGGCTATAAAAAAGAGAGCTATCCGAAAGTAGTATTACTTCGTTCTGCGGAAGACGTTGAACTTTTACATAAAGTAGAAAATATAGTAGCGGTTATTACGTGGCATGATGCACCTGCAAACTTACGAGAAGAATATAAAGTATTTCATATAACAGAAGAAGAGTTGTATATAGACTGGTTTATACAAACGGTAAGGAGTACGAAATGACAAATACGTATTATGAAGTAATTGATACAGAAATCTCGATTGAAGAGGTAGCGAAGAAGGTTATTCGCCGCGAATGTGGTGCTGTTACAACATTTATTGGAACGGTTAGGGAGTTTACGAAAGGGCGTCGTACATTATACTTAGAATATGTCGCTTATAAAACGATGGCAGAAAAGATGCTAGAGAAAATTGGCTCAGAAGTGAAAGAGAAGTGGCCAGGTACACACGTTGCGATTACACATCGCATCGGTACACTGCAAATTTCTGATATCGCGGTTGTTGTTGCTGTTTCAACGCCGCATCGTAAAGCGGCCTATGAGGCGAATGAATACATTATGGAACGCATAAAACAAATTGTTCCGATTTGGAAAAAGGAGTTTTGGGAAGATGGAGACTCATGGATTGGTGATCAATTAGAAAAAACACCATATCCGGCGGGAGAGCCTGGGAAGGAGCTATAAGTATGATTCGAGTATTATTATTTGCGCACTTGCAAGAAGAAGCAGGAACAAGTGAATTACAAATAGAGAAAGAAAATATTACGGTTGCAGAGTTAAAAGATGTTGTTGCTAAAGAATATAATGTACCAGTGGCAGCATCAACTATGGTTGCGATTAATGAAGAATACGCAAATGAAGATGATACGATCCGAGATGGTGATGTTGTTGCACTAATCCCACCAGTGAGCGGTGGTTAATATTGGATTCATTAAAACGACTTTCCTACATAGGGAAGTCGTTTTTTTATGGAAGTTTTGCGAACACTAACTTATAGAACAAGGAGGGTGTTATGAAAAAAATATGTGTAGTTATTACAATGCTATGTGCAATCTTTTTCTCTTCTCCAAGTGATTCTTTTGCGAAAGAATCGAGGGAGCAGCTGTTAGAGAGTGCATTATCAAATAGGTACTATTCAATTATTAGACAAGTGACAGAAGATCAGTATGAATGTGCTTCCGTTATAAATATAAAACGTCTCGGTAAGAACGGTGAGTTCGTTCCTAGATTTGAAATTACGCTACAATTTCTTACGTTCCAAGGTGCACATAATCCGCCGAATGATAAAGTTACACTTATTTTGGAAGATTATTTAGATCACGTAAAAATAAAGAAGGTGGAGCGAGAAAAGAATGTTTCTGGTGCTATTGCAGAAAAAGTTTGTGAACGGGAAAAAGAAAAAATAAAAGCTCACTCTAATGATTCAGAGTGATAACTTATGACATTTAGTAAAGAAAGGTAATGAGCGATGGACATACTTTTAGCGATTTTACCGGCTATATTTTGGGGAAGTATTGTGCTATTTAACGTGAAACTGGGCGGGGGACCGTATAGTCAAACGCTCGGTACAACGTTTGGGGCACTTATTTTCTCAATTGTTGTTTATATTTTTATGAAGCCAGTATTAACTCCTACTGTTATTGGAGTTGGAATTGTGTCAGGTTTATTTTGGGCACTTGGTCAGGCGAATCAATTAAAAAGTATTGATTTAATGGGCGTTTCGAGAACGATGCCCATTTCAACAGGACTGCAATTAGTTGCGACGACTTTATTTGGAGTCATCGTATTTCATGAGTGGTCCACGACTATATCGGTCGTCCTTGGCGTTTTGGCTCTTGTTTGTATTATTATCGGTGTTATTTTAACATCACTTCAAAGTGAAGAAGAAAAGAGTGCAGAGCAGGCGGGGAATTTTAAAAGGGGCATTATCATTTTATTGATTTCAACAGTCGGTTATTTAGTTTACGTAGTAGTGATTAGGCTATTTAACGTAGATGGTTGGTCAGCTTTATTGCCACAAGCAGTTGGTATGGTGTTAGGGGGCGTTTTGCTTACGTTTAAACATCATCCATTTAATAAATATGCACTACGAAATATTATCCCAGGATTAATTTGGGCAGCTGGAAATATGTTTTTATTCATTTCGCAGCCGCGTGTTGGAGTGGCAACAAGTTTTTCGCTATCGCAAATGGGAATTATTATTTCAACGCTTGGCGGGATTCTTATATTAGGTGAAAGAAAAACGAAACGCCAATTAACGGGGATTGTTGTAGGTATCGTTTTTATTATCGCAGCCGGAATAATGTTAGGTGTTGCAAAAAGTTAAAGGGGGTATTGAAATGTATAGTGATTTAGCAGGAAAAGTTGTCGTTATTACAGGATCAGCAACTGGTCTTGGAAGAGCGATGGGAGTACGGTTTGCTAAGGAGAAAGCAAAAGTAGTAATTAACTATCGCTCACGAGAGTCAGAAGCGCATGATGTATTAGAAGAAATTAAAAAAGTAGGCGGAGAAGCGATTGCTGTAAAAGGTGATGTGACAGTTGAATCTGATGTCGTGAACCTCATTCAATCTGCTGTGAAAGAGTTTGGTACGCTTGACGTTATGATTAATAATGCAGGGATAGAAAACGCGGTCCCGTCGCATGAAATGCCGTTAGAGGATTGGAATAAAGTAATCAATACAAATTTAACAGGTGCTTTTTTAGGAAGCCGTGAAGCGATTAAATATTTTGTAGAACATGATATTAAAGGTTCTGTTATTAATATGTCAAGTGTTCATGAGAAAATTCCGTGGCCACTATTCGTGCACTATGCGGCGAGTAAGGGTGGTATTAAACTGATGACAGAAACGTTAGCGCTAGAATATGCACCAAAAGGTATTCGAGTAAATAATATTGGGCCAGGTGCAATAAATACGCCAATTAATGCAGAAAAGTTTGCTGATCCTAAAAAACGTGCTGACGTAGAAAGTATGATACCGATGGGCTACATTGGAAAGCCGGAAGAAATTGCAGCAGTCGCAACGTGGCTCGCTTCATCAGAAGCGAGTTACGTAACTGGAATTACGTTATTTGCAGATGGTGGAATGACTTTATACCCGTCGTTTCAAGCAGGTCGCGGGTAATATAAAAGGACAAAGAGGTTTATCTCTTTGTCCTTTTTTCTGCAAAAAAAATAGCGGTCGGCTATTTTAAATTTAATGATTAATTGTATCTTGAAGAAATTCTGTTGCTTGATGTTCAGAAACATTTTGCACAAGTGCAACTTCGCTAATCATCATTTTGCGTGCATTATCTAGCATTTGTTTTTCGCTCGCATTTAATGCTCTCTCTTTATTACGGCGAAGTAAATCGCGAACAACTTCTGCGCTATCTTGCAGATTGCCGTTTTTCATTTTTTCCATATTCATTGTATATCTCTGTTTCCAGGAAAGTGATGTGTCTGATTCCCCGTTTTGAAATTCAAGAAGTATAACATCTAACGTACCTTTATCTACGATATAACGAATACCTGATTTTTGTAATTGATCCATAGGAAGCATTATTTGCATGTCTTTACTAATGATACGTATCACACAATATTGACGTGTTGTTCCTAATATTTCTTTCTCTTCAATGGCTTCGATGACTCCTGCGCCGTTCATTGGATAAACGATTTTATCGCCAATTTGAAACAAATCATCCACCTCCATATGTGGTAACCACTTTTAATGATAGCACAAGTAAACAAAAATGTCAAATTTTATATAATACCATAATGTTAATATTATAGTCAATAAGTAAAAGCTCTTTTTTATATATATTTTTTGCTCTTACTTATTGATGATTTTTTTGAAAAATAGTACAGGCGAAGAAAGAAGGCATATCCACTTATTTTTAAGCATAAAATGTAAAATCGCTAATACAATATACCTAAATCCGTTCTTTGCAAGGGAGGGAGAGAAGGTGGGGCGCACAATAAGAATTGATATTACAAATAAAGTTGTAGCTAAATTTAGACCGGATTATTTGGAATTATATACGAGTAAATTTATGATAGGTAAGTTTTATGTCTATACTGAAGGTAAACAATATGTGTTAGAAGACGGATATATATATGAAGACGGAAAATTTTATCGCATCATAGATACGCACCGTGGCAATAATCAAGCGGCGGAGGGCTGCGATCTAGGATGGTGTTAACATGATTCGTGTAAAAGTGTTTGATGAAAGTCACGAAAAAGACTTAGAAGACGCTGTAAATGTTTTTTTGAAAAAGATTGATGATAGTAATTTTGTAGATATTAAGTACCAAGTCGGTGTTTCTATTAATGATGACGAAAACCAAATTTATTGTTTTTCAGCAATGATCGTTTATAAAGCATAAAAAAGAGCTGGGTGAGCCAGCTCTTTTTTATGCTTTATGTTGGGACAACATGTGTCGGTAATACGTTCATAATAGATTGAGTTTTGCCTAATTTCTTTTTCGCTAAAAGAGGCTCCCCTGTTTCATGGTTTTGGGCATCTGTACACATACCAAGGTGATAACGATCACCTAAAAATGGATCGATATAAAAACCGTTTTTGAATACTTTATCATTCGGATGTTTTTCATGGTGAATGTCAGAGCAATTAATGCAATAGAACATAGCTTTCATCCCCTTTTTATTTTTGTTTGAAAAAAGTGAGTTGGTAGTCATTTCGCTCCTAAGGAAATGTTGAGGAGAAGAGAAATAACTACCTACTCAAATGGTGGGCATATTCCTTCTGATTTTTCATATCTCGCGTAGTGTCCCTGAGGGAAGGAGGAGAGACGAAATACGCATGATATACGTAAGGCACTTCTTTCAAGATGAATGATGGAGTTTCATGTTGAGAGAAGTTTTTATTTTTTGTTGCCTTTGTGAGTATATTATGAGGGAATGCTCAGAGGGTGTTTGTCCTGTTGAAAAAATGTTGAGAATTTCTCAATAATAAAAAATAACTAGCGTTGACATGAAACTAAAAGGTGTTATATTATCAAAGTGTAACCAAAAGGTGTTATATTTAATTGCCGAATAAAGGAGAATGAAAATGGAACAACAAAATACATTAACTGATATTAAACAAACGATCGTTTTTAACGCGTCTATTCAAAAAGTATGGAATGTAGTATCAACTGCAGAAGGGATTGCGTCATGGTTTATGCCGAATGATTTTGTATTAGAGGTAGGACATGAATTTCGTGTGCAATCACCATTTGGCCCATCACCATGTAAAGTGTTAGAAATTGATGAACCAAACCATCTATCTTTCTCATGGGATACAGATGGCTGGGTCGTTTCATTTAATCTGAAAGACCTAGGAGATAATAAAACAGAATTTACGTTAATTCACGGCGGCTGGAAACATCCTGATGAAATTCTTCCGAAAGCGAGTGCGAAGAGCTCTATTATTCGCGATAGAATGAGTGGCGGCTGGGTAGCGATTGTAAATGAAAAACTGAAAAAGGTTGTTGAAGGCTAAGTGTCTTCATCAGCAGCGAAATATGATGTATTTCAAGCAATTGCTGATCCAACCCGCCGAGAAGTAATACGGTTATTAAGTGATAAAGAGTTACCGATTTCCAAAATAACGGATCATTTTCCGATGAGTCGTACTGCGGTTGTAAAGCACCTTCATATTCTTTCGGAAGCGAATTTAGTAAGCGGAAGAAAAAGCGGAAGAGAGAAGATATATCGTTTGCATCCAGAACCATTAGAGGAATTACAACAGTGGCTCTCATATTATGAACGTTTTTGGGATAATAAATTATCTATGCTGAAACATATTGTGGAGAATGAAGAGTAAAAAGAGGATGACCAAAATGGTCATCCTCTTTATTATTGCTCACTTGTTTGAGTAGCTGGTTTTAATAAAATCCAAGCGATAATTAGTGTAAATACTGCTAATACGAAAGTACTCATATAAATGACGTGTACACTTGATGCTAATGCGGATTGCGATTCGGTTACTACGTTTGCTGTAGTTCCTCCGTGTCCGCCGCCAGATACAAGATCAAGGTTTTGAATACCGCGTGCATGAATCATCGTATTAAAGATTGTGCCAAAGATTGCAGCACCTAACGTTTGACTAAATGTATTAATAAATGTGTTTAAACCAACGGCTGTTCCGCGTGTATGAGCTGGTACAGCTGCTTGAATTGTTACCATATAAATAGGTGTCACAAGCCCCATTCCTAATCCGAATAATCCGACTGCTACATAAATAAGGAACGATGGTGAATTTGTTGATAATGTAAATAATAAGAACGTAGCGACTGATAAAATGCTAGCTCCAAGTAAAATGATTTGTTTCGTTTTTAATTTGCCTACTAAGTTACCAGAGAAAATAGCGCCAAATGTCCACATAACAGGGATTGGCATTAAAATAAGTCCGGCTTCTGTCGCATTTTTTCCTAATACACCTTGGCTCCAAATTGGAAGGTACATTGTAATACTAATGATCATTGCGCCAGCAATGAGCGTTAATATGTTTATTGTAGATAATGTACGGTTAGAGAAAAGTGCTAGCGGAATTAATGGTTCCGGAGATTTTTTCTCAATGAATAAGAAAATAATGAATGAAACGACGGCAAAGATTAATAGGCCGATAATTGTTATGTCGCCCCAGTTTTGCTTACTGCTACCTGTTAATAATGCATATAGTAGAGCGATCGTACTTAATGAGAAGACTGTTGCACCAAGATAGTCGATATGGTGTTTAGCGGGCTTAATAGATTCTTTGTAGTAAATGGCGATCATTAAGCAAGCGATAATTCCAAATGGGACGTTTAAGAAGAAAATATAACGCCAAGATAGAGAATCAACTAAAAATCCACCGACTAACGGTCCGATAACACCCGATACACCCCAAACGGCACTCATCCAACCTTGTGCTTTCGCGCGGTCTCTCGCTTCGCTATATAAGTCTCCAATAATCGTCATTGTGATCGGCATAACAGCACCAGCACCTATACCTTGAAGAGCACGGAAGAAGATTAATTGTTCCATTGATGTAACGACTCCGCAAAGCGCAGAACCGATTAAGAAGATTGTAGCTCCGATGAGTAAAACTTTTTTACGGCCGAATAAATCAGCTAACTTTCCGTATATTGGAGTCGAAACAGCTGTTGCAAGCATATAAATTGCATATACCCAACTAACAAGTTCGACGCCTGACAAATCACTCGTTATACGAGGGATCGCTGTACTAACAATCGTTCCTTCTACCGCAGAAAGAAACGTCATTAGCATTAAAGACATCATGACTTTTTTTCTCATATTTTTTCCCCTTACCCTTTTTTAAATATTCAACAATATAAAATATAAAGGTACTAAGGTATATAAAGCAACAAAAAAGCAATGGGAAGTCAGGAGGAGCGTATATTTATCGTTCCTTGTCGGTAAGTCGATATATTTAAGAAAACGCCGATATAATTTCATATACCTATAAAAAAAGAAACAGGAAGCCCCTGTTTCTTTTTTTAATATTGCATTTTTGCGTTTTCTCCAGCTGTTGTTCCGGCAATTCTACCAGTAACGAGAGCAGATGTAATATTATAGCCGCCAGTATAACCGTGAATATCAAGAACTTCTCCGCAGAAATATACGCCGTTCATGAATTTAGAAGACATTTCTTTCGGGTTAATTTCTTTAACGGATACACCGCCGCCAGTAACGAATGCTTTTTCAATTGACTGCGTACCATTTACATTCACAGTAAACTCTTTAAAGTCTTTCACAAGTGCACGAATCTTCTCGTGAGAAACTTGTCCAGCTTGTTCGCTGCCATCAATTTCATTCTTTTCTAATAAGAATAGGAAGTAACGTTCAGGAACATAACCTTTTAATACATTTTTAATTCCTTTTTTCGGATCTTCTTTCATTTGTTTCAGTATGCGCTGGAATAGTTGTTCACTATTTTCTTCTGGCAATGCATCGATACTCATTTGAATCGTATTCGTTTTAAACTTTTTCAGTGCTTTCACGACGAATTGGCTACAACGAAGAGCGGCAGGACCAGATAGGCCGAAATGAGTGAAGAGCATGTCCATTTTGTGAGAAATGATAGCTTTTCCTTTCGGGTTTAATACGCTTAAGTTAACATCGCGTAAAGCAAGACCTTGTAAGGAGCGATCACGAATAAATGGTTCGTTTGAAAGGATGGGTACTTCTGTTGGGAATAGCTCTGTAATTGTATGCCCAGCTTTTTCAGCCCAAGCGTATCCGTCTCCAGTAGAGCCAGTTTGAGGAACGGATTTTCCGCCAACAGCGATAACGACATGATTCGTTTCTAACACTTCGCCAGTTTGCAGTACGACTGCTTTCGTTTGACCGTTCTCATATTCAATTGTTTCAACCGGTGTATTCGTACGGATTTTTACACCTAAGTCTTTTAATCGTGTTAAAAGTGCGTCTACTACTGATTGTGCTTTATTTGATACAGGGAACATGCGACCATGATCTTCTTCTTTTAGTTGCACGCCAAGCTTTTCGAAGAATGTAATAATATCTTCATTATTGAAAATAGAAAAAGCGCTGTATAAGAAGCGACCGTTTCCTGGTATATGTTTAACGATCTCATCAAGTGGTAGACGGTTCGTTACGTTACAACGACCACCACCAGAAATCGCAAGTTTACGCCCTAGTTTATTTCCTTTATCAAGAAGTAAGACACTTGCGCCTTCTTCTGCAGCACCGATTGCAGCCATTAGCCCAGAAGGCCCGCCACCGATGACAATAACATCATAATGCATAATATATCGACCTCATTTTCTACATTTCCTGCCTAAAAGAATAGCATGTTTTCCCTTAAAAGAAAAATAGAGTGAAGTACTGCTTAAGGAGAGAATTGTGGTACAATACAAAAGTTAGAGTTCAGCACTATCCTGCTATTTGTGGGCCATAGGACTAAAACCTTAAGAGTTAGGGGAAGTCTAATAGTTCTCGAATGCTCGAATAGTTCAATTAATTATAGTTTCACTTTATGTAGATGTAGGAGGATTTTTGTATGTCCGATTCGAAATTTCTGCGCGGAACGCTTATTGTTACGTTAGGGACATTTTTAGTAAAGTTCTTAGGCATGATTTACGTCTTTCCGTTTCATGCATTAGTAGGTACAGAAGGCGGAACGCTCTATACATATGGATACATTCCATATACGATCTTTTTAAGTATTGCAACGGCAGGGGTGCCGCTTGCTGTTTCCAAATTTGTTTCCAAATATAATGCGCTTGGCGATTATAAAACGAGCCGGAGAATGTTCCGCTCGGGAATGGTTATGATGATAGTAACAGGAGTTCTTTCGTTCCTAGTTCTATACATGACAGCGCCACTGTTTGCAGAAGCAATGCTTGGTAAACAAAGTATACACAGTAATGTAGAAGAAGTTACGACGATTATTCGTCTTGTAAGTTTTGCACTTATTGTTGTACCGGCAGCGAGTTTAATTCGTGGTTATTTCCAAGGTCACCAATCGATGGGACCGACTACTGTTTCGCAAATTATTGAACAAATTATTCGTATCGTCTTTTTATTAGCGGGTAGTTTTATCGTTATTAAAGTACTTGGCGGTACAGTTGCAACAGCAGTTGGGGTAGCGACATTTGCTGCGTTCGTTTCAGCAGTTGGAGCGCTCGGTGTACTCATTTGGTACTGGCTAAAACGTAAAAAACATTTGGATCAATATTTAATTGAACAAACTGTACCAGAATCGACAGTGAGTACGGTTCAATTATTTAAAGAATTATTTGCATATGCGATTCCTTACGTTGTAATTGGGTTAACAATTCCTTTATATCAACAAATTGATACATTGACATTTAACTCAATTATGCAAGCGATTGGCCAAGGGGATATCGCAGAGCGAGCGCTTGGTATTTTCACAATGTGGACGCATAAATTAATTATGATTCCTGTATCGCTTGCAACAGCGTTTAGTTTAACGCTTGTACCAGCGATTACAAAATCATTTACTGAAAAACAATACCGTTATTTAAAGTTACAAATTACACAAACATTCCAGGCAAATATGTTCTTAACATTGCCAGCAGTTGTCGGTATTTCAACACTTGCGTATCCAATTTATACTGCGTTCTATGACTCAGATCCACTAGGTGGACAAGTATTAATGTGGTATGCACCGGTTGCGTTGTTATTCGCTTTATTTACAGTAACAGCAGCAATTCTGCAAGGAATCAATCAACAAAAACATGCGATTGTCGCGCTTATTATGGGTGTTATTTTGAAATTCGTATGTAACGTAATCTTTATTCGTTATTTCGGTACAGTTGGAGCGATTTTAGCAACTGCAGTCGGATTCTTAGCTTCCGTATGGTATACGAATCGACAAATCAAAAAACATGTACACTATTCATTTGGTGTTGTATATAAGAGAACTTTCCAAATTGCAGTATTAACACTTGTAATGGTCATTGCTGTAAAGTTATCACAATGGACTCTGTCCTTCATGATCTCACCTGATGGCCGAATGGGTGCTCTTATTACAGTTGTGGTTTGTGCAGGTATTGGTGGTCTTGTGTATGGATTGTTAGCAATTCGCACAGGAGTACTTGAACGAGTATTTGGCGGAGAAGCGTTAGAGAAAATCCAACGTAAACTTGGCAATAGATTCAAAATAAAGTTGAAATCAAAAGGGGCGTAATTACGTCCCCTTTTCTATGATAAACAAAGAAGGTGAAAAACGTGAGATTAGATAAATTATTAGCAAATATGGGATATGGAAGTAGAAAAGAAGTAAAGAAATTATTGAAAGACGGCGTTGTAAAAATTGATGGAACGCCAGTGAAAGATGCGAAGGTTCATGTAAATGTAGAAGAGCAAGAAGTTATGATTCACGGAGAAGTTGTGGAATATAAAGAGTTTGTTTATTTAATGTTGCATAAACCACAAGGCGTTATTTCAGCGACAGAAGATGATAATCATGAAACGGTAATAGATTTATTAGAGTTAGAAGATGCAATCTTTGATCCGTTCCCAGTTGGACGACTTGATATTGATACGGAAGGTTTCTTATTGATAACAAATGACGGGAAGTTATCACATCAATTGTTATCTCCGAAAAAGCATGTGCCGAAAAAATATTATGCACACATTGCAGGAGTAGTAACAGAAGAGGATGTAAAAGAGTTTGCTAAAGGTGTTATTTTAGATGATGGCTATGAAACAAAGCCAGGTGCACTTACAATATTAAAAAGCGATGAGATTTCTGAAATCGAGCTTGTAATTACAGAGGGAAAGTTCCATCAAGTGAAGCGTATGTTTGAAGCGGTAGGGAAAAAAGTAGTCTACCTAAAGAGAACAGAGATGGGACCATTAGTATTAGATGAAGAGCTAGAACTTGGACAATACCGAGAGCTATCAGATGAAGAAGTAGAAATGTTAAAAACATATCAAGTAGATACTGAGAAATAGTGCTGTTTTTGGCGCAGAAAAGACCCCTTTCTAATGAGTTAGAAAGGGGTATGTATTTATTTACATACAATTATTTTTCGTTATGAGGTCATTCTCACTTTCTTTCCTGTTGTTGTCCACTTACCGCGGCAAGGGCTATACACGAGTTCATTAAACTGCAACACATTTAGATCACGTTGTATCGTTCGCGGTGTGATCCCGAACTCATCTACAAGGTCTTTCGTCGTTACCGTTCCGTTTTCATTGATGTACATATAAATTGATTTAATGCGTGTTAGCATACGAGTAGTTGTAGGTTTCAAGAGAAAACCACTCCTCTACTAGTTTTTTTGACCCCATTCAGGAAAGAAGGTCGTTACTACCATTGTACTCTACATGATAAAATTCATGCTTTAATCTACTTAAATTTTACAGAAATTTAACAAATATTCATATAGAAAAATATTGGTAGTTGACATTGTATATATGGTCAGTCAACTAACACATAAAATTCTACGTAAAACGCCAAATTCCTGCAAATTTTTTTAGAAAAATAAAAGAAAAACTAATAAGAAATATCTGAAATATTACAATTGTTAGGTATTTGAGTTTCGTATATGGCATAAGAGATTTCGGTTTGTTATGATGAAAGAAACAATATAGTGAAGGATGGATGCGTGATGTCAGCGATTAATTGGACAGAAGAAGTTGCAAAACGAAAAGATGATTTAATTCGTGATACACAACAATTTTTACAAATTAAAAGTGTATGGGAAGAAGAATCAGCGAAAGAGGGCGCACCATTCGGTGAAGGTGTAGAAAAAGCTTTATCTTTCATGTTACATAAAGGAGAAACGGAAGGTTTTGCTTCTAAAAATTTAGAAGGGTATGCAGGTCATCTTGAAATGGGACAAGGAGAAGAGTTAGTAGGTATTCTTTGTCACGTTGATGTTGTACCAGAAGGAGATGGCTGGACGACTCCCGCATATAGTGCAGATATTCGCGATGGAAAGATTTTTGCACGTGGTGCAATTGACGATAAAGGCCCAACGATGGCAGCTTATTATGCGATGAAAATTGTGAAAGAATTAGGTTTGCCTCTTTCAAAACGCGTTCGCATGATTTTAGGAACAGATGAGGAAAGCAATTGGAAATGTGTAGATCACTACTTTAAAAACGAAGAAATGCCAACAATCGGTTTTGCGCCAGACGCAGATTTTCCAATTATTAATGCAGAAAAAGGAATTTCTGATATACAAGTTGTGCAAAGTGGTAGTGAAGAAAAGAAAGGTACATATGAACTTGTTTCATTTGAATCAGGTCGCCGTTTAAATATGGTTCCTGATTTTGCAGAAGCGATTATTACAGGAGAAGATGTAAATGCACTTACAGTAGCATATGAAGAGTATTTACAAACTGCTAAAAAAATAGGCGAAGCAATTGTAGAAGGTAATACGGTGACGTTGCAAATTAAAGGGATTTCAGCTCACGGATCTACTCCAGAGAAGGGTGAGAATGCAGGTTTATTACTGGCAAACTTCTTAACTACAGTTGCTCTTGATGGAAAAGGGTCTTCATTTGCATCGTTTGTAACAGAAACATTTACAGGAGATATTTTAGGAGAGAAAGCAGGTATTTCTTATAAAGACGATATTAGCGGACCGTTAACTGTGAATGTTGGTCGCCTTTCTTATACGAAAGAGAATGGTGGTAATTTAGGATTAAATGTACGTTACCCAGTTACGACTAACTTTGACGAAATGATTGCAAAGTTAAAAGAATACGTTGGTAATCATGGATTTAAAGTGGCGGATTATTCAAACTCTCGCCCGCATCATGTTGATAAAGACCACGTGTTAATTCGTACGTTGCAGCGCGTATATGAAGAACAAACAGGAGAAAAAGCAGAACTATTAGCAATCGGCGGTGGTACTTACGCTCGTTCATTGAAAGCTGGCGTTGCGTTTGGTCCGTTGTTCCCTGGAAAAGAAGAACTTGCGCATCAAAAAGACGAATACATTGAAATTGAAGACTTATTAAAAGCAACAGCAATTTACGCGCAAGCAATTCATGAATTAGCGAAGTAATGGATATATAAATAAGAAGAGGCCGTCCCGATACATATTTTGGGACGGTTTTCTGTTACGTATAGGTTGCTTTTCTTATCGTATTTAGTTGTTAAGTCGATATTCCTTGTCGAGATTTCGATATAATTTCATTTATCCCGCATTAACGGGCAGTAAGACCCTACCTTAAAATTTAGCGAAAGCGAAGAAGTTAGGTGGGGATCAAATGCCCGTAAAAGCCCGATTGGTGAGGGCTGATAATCAGTAGGGGATGGACAAAACCCCCACTGATTAAAGTTTCACTTTATTAACGCGACCCTAACTTGGTTAGACTTGTAGGGAAGTTTGATTCTTATTAATTGAATGAGATAAGAAAGAAAAGCAACAATAGAAAGAAGGAGAAGATGTACATGGAGCCGCATTATTTTGTCGCGATTACGTTACCGAATCATATAAAAGAAGTGCTGTCTAACTATAAAGAGGAAATGCAGGAGGAATTACCATTTCGTTCATGGGTACATAAAGAAGACTACCATATTACCCTTTCATTTTTAGGTAGTGCAACAGAGGAACAATTAGAAGGAATAAAGAATGGATTACAAACAATTACAGAAATGAAAGAACTATCGTTCACATTACAAGGATTTTCTACGTTCGGTATGGAAGATAGGCCGCGTATTTTTTGGTCGAAGGTAAGCGAGAATTACGATTTGCTTCAATTACAAAAGCAAGTGCACGCTATGTGTGAAGGGAATGGATTTTCTTTAGAAGCGCGCCCGTATCATCCGCATATTACAGTTGCTCGTAAATGGGTAGGAGAAGAGAAGTTCGATTTAGAACATATAAAGGAAGTGCCTGAAATATCATTTCAAGCGGATACGATTACTTTATACGAATCTCACGTGAAGGAGACACCGAAGTATAAAGCGATTGCTGAAATAAAATTACAAAAATAGAATGTATGAAAACGTTTTTTATACAGGTGAATATACTATAGAGAATAATGAGTTACTGTATAGGGCTTCGATGATAAGAAAAGTCTTATCATTTGCAGCTCGTTTCATCCCTCTATTTGCGGGCAGTAAGACTCCTACCCCAAAATTAGGATCAAGCAAAGAAGTTAGGTGGGATATCAACTGCCCATAAAGGCCCAATTGGTGAAGGCTAATAATCAGTGGGGGAAAGCTTTCCCGCTGATTAAAGTCTCACTTTATTTTAACTTTAAGAATGATGGTGATTTTTTTATGTTGAAAGTAAAACGTCCATTTGATGCCTATTTAGATGAAATGAATAAAATTACAATTTTGCTCCCACATGCGTATGGAACAAGCCGGACATTTCGTTTGCAAGAAGGAAGTAACGTGAAAGATTTACCGATTGCTCATACAATTGCGCTTCCGGATGCAACGAAGTATGAGTGCTTTATAGAAGAGCCGCTAGATGTGGGGAAGTATTATACAGTACGAGATGAACGGAATGAAGAAACAGATTTACAAATAGGTGCTGTCATAAGAACAGCGATTTTCGATGAAAAGTATTATTACGAGGGTACAGATTTAGGGGCTGTTTATCAAAAAGAAGCAACGACATTTAAAGTATGGGCTCCAACTGCGAGGCTTGCGAAAGTAAGGATTTATAAAAGTGATAAAGAATATACCGATCATGAAATGTATAGAGGAGAAAGTGGGGTTTGGACTCATACATTACAAGGTAATTTAGCTGGAGAAAAGTATACATTTCTTGTTTGTATTAATTTAATATGGAATGAAGCAGTGGATCCTTACGCAAAGTCAGTGACTGTAAATGGGAAGTACGGCGTTGTTATCGATTTGGAAAAGACAAATGTAACAAGACGAGAGCAATTACCACCATTACACGCAATGACAGATGCCATACTGTATGAACTGCATATTCGTGATGCCACTATTCATCAGGGCAGTGGAGTGAGTAAAAAAGGAACATATAAAGGGCTAATGGAAGAAGGGACAACAGGGCGAAATGGGACGTTAACAGGCTTGTCTCATATAAAAGATTTGGGTGTTACACATGTTGAATTATTGCCTTTATATTGTTTCGGTGGTGTAGATGAGGCGAATCCTTCTTCTGCATATAATTGGGGTTACAATCCATTATATTATAATGCGCCTACGGGATTTTATGCTACAAATCCTTCTGATCCGTATAACAGGGTAGTAGAGTGTAAGCAACTAATTGAAACATTTCATGAGCACGGCATTAGGGTGATTATAGATGTTGTATACAATCATGTGTATGAAAGAGAGCTATCATCATTTGAAAAGCTTGTCCCAGGATATTATTTTCGTCATGGTGAAGATGGTATGCCTTCTAATGGGACGGGAGTCGGGAATGATATAGCATCTGAACGAAAAATGATGAGGAAATTTATTGTAGAGTCTATTTTATATTGGCTTACTGAATACAATGTTGATGGATTCCGATTCGACTTAATGGGAATTTTAGATGTTGATACAATGAATATAATAGAAAAAGAAGTACGAAACATAAAGCGAGATGCATTGTTATTAGGAGAAGGGTGGGAGCTACAAACACCACTTCCTCTAGAGGAAAAAGCAACGTTAAATAACGCAAAGAAAATGCCGCATATTGCGCAATTTAATGATCAATTTCGTGATGGGATAAAAGGGAGTACCTTTCATATAAATAAGCGTGGTTTTGCATTTGGTGGGCATGTAGACTGTAATCATTTGCAGTATATAGCATCGGGAAGTCTTTTGAGTATGAAAGAAACAGGTCTGTTTCTAGAGCCTGTGCAAAGCATTAACTATGTAGAATGTCATGACAATATGACGATGTGGGATAAACTAATGCGGAGTAATGAAGAACCAGAAGAGATTTTGAAAAAACGTCACCTTCTAGCGAGCGCAATGGTGATTCTTTCGCAAGGCATTCCTTTCTTACATGCTGGGCAAGAGTTTTATCGTACGAAGCAAGGAAATGAAAATAGTTATAATGCAAATGATGAAATTAATCAATTAGATTGGGATCAAAAAGAGGAAGAGATAGAGACCGTTAACTATATAAAAGGTTTAATTGCGATTCGCAAAGAGCACAGAGCATTCCGATTACAAAACGCAGACCTTATAAAAAAGCACATGACTTTTTTGCAAACATCTCCAGAAGTACTTGCATATCACCTAGAGCATGCAGAATCATTTGGACCGTGGAAAGAGATTATAGTTTTATTTAATAGCGGTTTAGAAGCTAAAACGGTGCAACTTCCGAAAGAAGAAACGTGGCATGTGTTAGTAAACGAAAAGCAAGCGAAAATAGAGCCAATTTCTTCATTTAGAGGAAAGGAACTTAGGCTCGCTCCGATTAGCACGTATATATTGACGATAATGTGACAAATCGCTACTTGACGATGAGAATGTAATAAATGTAGAATTGACAAAGGTGACGATTTTGATAAGTTGTCATTCTATGACAGGTTTTGTAAAATAAAATAGAGAGTTTTTGGCTTATGCCAAGTTTTCTTTTCATTTACAGTAAAATATATGAATCCACAACATATGTAGAAATGTTGCGGTTTTTCTTTTCATAACTATAAAAGATAAGGATTTGTTAACGGGTAATGAATATGGAATGGTTGGAACAATTATTAGGAAAAGAGTGGAGTCTTGTACCGGCTGGTGGAGTAACGGGCGATGCGTATATTGCGCAAAACGGACAACAGAAGTTATTTTTAAAGCGGAATACATCGCCCTTTTTAGCGGTATTGTCAGCAGAAGGAATTGTTCCAAAATTACTTTGGACAAGAAGGGTAACGAACGGTGATGTAATTTCTGCTCAAAAATGGCTTCCGGGACAGAAGCTAGAGCCAGAGGATATGAAACTAGAACGTGTTGCGAAACTTTTGAAGAAAATACACTCTTCTAAAGCGCTTGTACAGATGATTCAAAGACTTGGGAAGCAGCCGCTCCACGCACAAGAGTTATTACAACAACTGCAACTGGTTTTAAGAGGAGATATAAGGGATGATGAAACAATTCAGCAAGGCCTTCAATATTTAATGGATTCATTAAAAGATATTGAATACAATGAATTCGTTGTATGCCATTGTGATGTGAACCATAACAACTGGCTATTGTCGGATGAAGATGAGTTGTTTTTAATTGATTGGGATGGAGCTGTAATTGCTGACCCAGCTCTAGACCTCGGTATGTTATTATATTGGTACATTCCGCGCCATGAATGGAGCGAGTGGCTCGAATATTATGATATTGAAATGGATGAATCGCTGCTTAGGCGTATGAGATGGTATGTAATAGCACAAACGATTTTGTCTATGCAATGGCACACAACAAAAAAACAGCAAGCAGAAGCTGAATATTGGCATCAATATTTACAGCAACTACTTGCTTCAGAGTAATACTTAAGAAAAATTGTCCATTCCAGCAATCCACTGAGTAAGTTGTTCTTGATTATTGGAAATGTGGTTGTCCAAATTAGAGGAAGATTTACCCGATTGACTATAAGAATATACATCGTTTAGCATTGCTTTAGCGTCACTACTTATACTATCGTTTGCGAGTAACGATTGAATGAGACGCTCTAATTGCTCGCATTCAGAAACTGTCCCGCAACAATCACTTTGGTGATTGACTAAAATATCTTTCAGCACTTCTAACTGATGTTGTTGATTAATTGGCATGAACGGATCATCCTTTCGATTGTTTTTCTCTTCAAATGTACGAGAAAAAGCTGTTTCGTCATGGAATGTTTAATGCTGTATGTAGTTTTTATCAAAATGGTACATCTTATACTTGAAAGAAACGGACCGAGTGCTCGTACGTACTTGGTTTTTTGTTTGGGAGATTGATTAAAACAGAGAGAAGGAATTATTCCTTTAAAATAGCTATGTAAAGAGAGGGAGACATCTATGCGTTTAAGACATAAACCATATGCAATGGATCGAATTAATGAGTATTCACATATCGTAATTGGAAACCCAGAGGAGCGCGCTGGTAACTGGAAAGAAGTATTTGGAAATGAGCAACCAATTCATATTGAAGTAGGTACAGGTCGTGGCCGCTTTATGTACGATATGGCAAAAGCAAACCCACATATTAATTATATTGGAATTGAAAAATTCACAAGTGTTGTTGTAGATGCACTTGATAAATTAATTGAAGAAGAAGTGCCGAACTTAAAGTTAATTAATAAAGATGCTGAAGATTTAACAGTTTTCTTTGCAAAAGGTGAGATTGACCGCGTTTATTTAAACTTCTCAGATCCATGGCCGAAGAATCGTCATACGAAGCGTCGTTTAACGTATAAAACATTTTTACGCAATTATGAAGAAGTGTTAGTAGAAGGCGGAGAAATTCATTTCAAAACAGATAACCAAGGTTTATTTGAATACTCTCTAATGAGTATGGCTGAGTATGGTATGTTATTAACTTACCTGAGCCTAGATCTTCATAATAGTGATTATGAAGGAAACATTATGACGGAATACGAAGAGAAATTCTCAAGTAAAGGTCATCGTATTTACCGAGTTGAAGCAAAATATCGCACAGAGCCTATGCAGTAATGCATAGGTTTTTTTTGTAACTAAAATAATCGGAATTTTATGTTAATATTGAAAGGAAAGGGGGATGAAAAATGGAACAGTTACAAATTGGAGATATAAAAGTGACGTGGCTAAAAGGCGGGAACACACATTTAGACGGGGGAGCAATGTTTGGTGTTGTACCGAAAGTGCTTTGGTCACGTAAATATAAACATAATGATACAAATCATATTTATTTACGAACAGATCCGTTACTTTTGCAAACGAAAGACGGTAATATGCTCATTGATTCCGGAATAGGAAACGGTAAATTGAATGAGAAGATGAAGCGAAATCAAGGTGTAACAGAAGAGTCATCGGTTTATAAATCATTAGAAAAACTAGATTTAAAACCTGAAGATATTCAGTACGTCTTAATGACACACCTGCATTTTGATCATGCATCTGGTTTAACGAAATGGGAAGGTGATCACCTTGTACCATCGTTTCCGAATGCGAAAGTTTACGTAAGCGAAACAGAATGGAATGAAATGAGGAACCCAAATCTCAGGTCGCGTAATACATATTGGAAGGAAAATTGGGAGCCGATTGTAGATCAAGTTGTTACATTCCAGCAAGAAATAGAAATTACGGATGAAATAAAAATGGCGCATACAGGTGGTCATAGTGATGGACATGCAGTCATTGCTTTAGAAAGCAAAGGTGAAACGATGATTCATTTAGCAGACCTATTGCCGACGCACGCACATCAAAATGTACTATGGGTGATGGCCTACGATGATTATCCAATGACATCAATTGAAAATAAGAAAAAGTGGATGGAATACGGCGCTGAAAACGATGCTTGGTTTACGTTTTATCATGACGCGTATTACCGTGCAGTAAAGTGGAATAAGGAAGGACATATTGTAGAAAAGATAGAGCGGAAAACGAGTGTAGAAGCATAAAAATAGGAGGTTGTTCCAGAATATTTGCTGGAGCAGCCTCCTATTTAGATATGCTATATAAATAATGAAGCATATCTCCAGTATAATATTTAGTCATGAATTCTTTTTCTTTAATCATACCAAGCTTCTTAGCAACTTTTTGTGAAGCAATATTGTCATGTTTAATAATTGAATAGACTTTTGACAGTCCTAATTTATTAAAAGCATATTCTTTAATGCTTTTAGTAATTTCACTTGCGTAACCTTTATGCCAAAATTCTTTTTTTAGCAAATAGCCAATTTCTATGACCTGTTCAACATCAGTATACTGCATACTTAAACCGGCATTTCCTATAAATTCATCAGTTTCTTTTAGATATATCCCCCATAAGCCAAAGCCAAAATCTTTATATCGTTTTATATTTCTATCTAACCAGGATTGGACATCAGCATCAGAAAAATTGTGATCATAAGCATACATTACATCTGGATCTTGCAACATCATTTTTAAATCATCAAAATCATCTTGTCGCATTTCCTTTAGGCATAAGTATTCGGTTTCTAATATCATCTAACATCGATACTCCTTTTATTTCTTTCACAATTAAAAAATAAGAGGTTCACCTAATGGGAACCCTCCTTTTTATGCTGCTATAACCTCTAAAACAGTACCTGTTTTAGCATCAACTAAAAATTCAAATCGTTCTTGTATATCATCTAACATTGTTGTAAGACCGCCACGATAAACTTCGTATGCGACATCATATTTTTCAAATGCCTCTGGAACCATATGTACCCAAGAGCCAGTAATTTCACCTTTATGACTTAATGCTTGTTTCACCATTTTCAATGCTTTTTCTGAAGAAATATGGGATTGTTCTTGTACTTTGTTTGCAACAAGATAACCAGCTGCGAACCCAACGCCAAGACCTGCTACTAAACCTTTCCAGCTCATATATTCACCTCAATTCTATAAAATAAAAATAGTGTACCAATAATAATTATAAAGCAAATACAGTTAAAAAAGAAGAAACTAGAAACATTTCGAAAATTTCGTTACAATAAAAGAGGTATTCTACTAAGGTTTGAAAGAAGGGGACTTCGTGAATAAAGAGACATTACAATTATTTCGTACGTTAACAGAATTACAAGGTGCATCAGGTTTCGAACATGATGTACGCCGTTTTATGAAGCAAGAGTTAAGCAAATATGCGGATGAAATTGTGCAAGACGGTTTAGGTAGCGTATTTGGTCTGAAAAAAGGGGACGAAACTGGCCCACGTGTTCTTGTAGCAGGTCATATGGATGAAGTAGGTTTCATGGTTACGCAAATTACGAAAAATGGGATGCTTCGTTTTCAAACGTTAGGCGGCTGGTGGAGTCAAGTGTTATTAGCGCAACGTGTACAAGTTATGACGAAGAATGGTCCTGTTATTGGGGTTGTTGGTTCTATTCCTCCTCATTTATTAAGTGACGCGCAACGTGCAAAACCGATGGATATAAAAAATATGTTAATTGATATAGGTGCAGATAGCTACGAAGATGCGATTGAGATTGGTGTAAAACCAGGGCAACAAATCGTGCCAATCTGTCCGTTTACGCCGATGGCAAATGAAAAGAAAATTATGGCGAAAGCTTGGGACAACCGTTACGGATGTGGCCTTGCAATCGAATTACTAAAAGAATTAAAAGACGAAACATTACCAAACACATTATACTCTGGTGCGACTGTACAAGAAGAAGTTGGTCTTCGCGGTGCACAAACTGCTGCAAATATGATTCAACCAGACATTTTCTATGCGCTTGATGCAAGTCCAGCAAACGATGCATCTGGTGACAAAACACAGTTCGGTCAATTAGGAAAAGGTGCTCTTCTTCGTATTTATGATCGTACGATGGTAACGCATAGAGGAATGCGCGAATTCATTTTAGATACAGCAGAAACACACAACATTCCGTACCAATACTTTATTTCACAAGGTGGTACAGATGCGGGCCGTGTACATACAAGTAACTCAGGTATCCCATCAGCAGTAATTGGTGTTTGCGCACGTTATATTCATACACATGCTTCTATTTTACATGTTGATGATTATGCGGCAGCAAAAGAACTCATTACGAAGCTTGTAAGAGCAACGGATAAAACGACGTTAGAGACAATTAAGAATAACGCGTAGAGAAGAAGGGCTGAAGAGCCTTTCTTTTTTTAGGTGGGAGAGATACCCTATCGATGAGTGGTGGCCGTGCTCCCATGTATAAAGAGTAATTTGATTAAGGTAAGATGATGAATGTATATAGAGGTGAACGAAATGAAAGTAGTAGTTGGATCGAAGAATAAAACGAAAGTTGGTGCTGTGGAGAAGGTTTGGAAGGATGCTATAATTACATCTCTTTCTGTTCCTTCAGGGGTAGCAAATCAGCCGTTTACAGATGAAGAGACGATGCAAGGAGCGGTTAATAGAGCGAAGCAAGCGCTACAAGAAGGAGAAGCTCAAATTGGTATTGGATTAGAAGGTGGCGTAATGAAAACGGAGCACGGTTTATTTATGTGTAACTGGGGCGCGCTAGCAACAAGTGACGGTAAAACATTCGTTGCAGGCGGGGCGCGTATTAAGTTACCAGACGATTTTTTAGCACCTCTTGAAGATGGCAAGGAGTTAAGTGAAGTGATGGAAGAGTTTGTACAGAGAAAAGATATTCGTAGTCACGAAGGTGCTATCGGTATTTTTACAGATGATTATGTCGACCGCACGGAATTATTTGTACACGTTGTTAAGTTACTTGTTGGGCAATATAAGTATGACGAAAAGCAAGCATAAACCTTGCACCATGCGCGATGTATGGTAGTATAAAAGAAAGATTATAACATGAAAAAATGCACTCGTTAGAGGAGGAAATATAGATGAAATCATTAGAAAGCATGGAGCAATTCCAACAATTGAAAAATGAAGAGAATGTAGTCTTTATGTTCTCAGCAGAATGGTGCCCAGACTGCCGTTTTGTAGACCCGTTTATGCCAGAAGTAGAAGAGAAATATAGTGATTTCTCATTTTACTATGTAGATCGTGATGAGTTTATTGATCTATGCGTAAAATTAGACGTATTTGGCATTCCAAGCTTTGTAGCGTACAATAAGGGTGAAGAAACAGGTCGCTATGTAAACAAAGATCGTAAAACACAAGAGCAAATCGAAGAGTTCATTGAAGGTTTAAAATAAGGCAATTTGCCAATTGAATTGTAAAACAACCTCTACCTTCGCGGGGGAGGTTATTTTTTTGGAAGGGAGGAAAAAGAGATGAAGATGACAAGTAAAAAGATGAAAGACGAGTTAATGAAGAAATTATCTCGCCCAGAATGGGACTTTCAGTATGATAGCGAGAAAGAAGTTCTACGTATAGAACAGAAAGACTCGAAAAAAGGTATTAACGTATCGCTTCCAGGAGTTGTGGCAAAATGGGAAGTGAATAAAGAAAAAGCAATTGAAGAGGTTGCTTATTACGTACAAGAAGCGTTAATTGCGATGCATAAAGAAGAAAATAGCGCAGCGAAAATTTTACCTGTTATTCGCTCTACTTCTTTCCCGAAACAAGCAGAAGAAGGAAATCCGTTTATTATGACGGATCATACGGCGGAAACACGTATTTACTACGCGTTAGATTCGAATAAAACGTATCGACT
The DNA here is from genome assembly GCF_044908765.1 of Bacillus sp. RC251. Taxonomy (NCBI): domain Bacteria; kingdom Bacillati; phylum Bacillota; class Bacilli; order Caryophanales; family Bacillaceae; genus Bacillus; species Bacillus sp. RC251. Next base: position 35,017 of record NZ_JBIYDP010000006.1, read on the forward strand.
CATTGATGAGCGTCTATTACAAAAATTAGAACTTACAGAGCAACAAGTGCGTGAGATGGCATTATTCAACGCTCGCTCATTAGGATATGAATTTAAACAAGAAACAGTAGCAGGGAATACATTCTACTTTTTAAACACAAATGATGGGTATGATGCGACGCGTATTTTAAACGAATCGTTACTACAATCGATGCGTGAAAAGATTTCTGGTGACATGGTTGTTGCTGTTCCTCACCAAGATGTATTAATTATTGCTGATATCGTCAACGAAATCGGTTATGATATTATTGCACAAATGACAATGAAATTTTTTGCCGAAGGGCATGTTCCGATTACATCACTTTCATTCGTATATGAAGATGGAGACTTCGAGCCAATCTTTATTTTAGCGAAGAATCGGAAGAAGACAGATGGAAAAGAGAAAGGATGAACGAAGTGAACGTTTTTTACAACCTTGAAGGAATTGGTGACACTCTAATTGTTGCCTTACAAGATATTACTTTAGAGAACCGTACTTTTGATCGCAAAGGAGATGTTGCACGCGTATACGATCGTGAAAGCAATGTAACAGCAGGATTCAACATCTTTAATGCGTCTTCTTACTTAGAAGTAAAAGAAACAGGTAACCTAACATTAACGAAAGAATTTGTAGAAAAAATCAACGGGATTTTAGCGAAGAACGGCTTTGAAGAAAAAGTAGAAGCAGATCTTTCTCCAAAATTTGTTGTAGGCTATGTAGCTGAAAAAGAGAAGCATCCAAATGCTGATAAGCTAAACATTTGTAAAGTAGAAATCGGTACAGAAACATTACAAATCGTATGTGGCGCACCGAACGTTGATGCAGGACAAAAAGTTGTCGTTGCAAAAATCGGTGCTGTAATGCCAAGCGGTATGTTAATTAAACCAGCTGAACTTCGCGGTGTTCCTTCTTCTGGAATGATTTGCTCAGCGCGTGAATTAGAGCTTCCAGATGCTCCACAAGAAAAAGGTATTCTTGTATTAGAAGATAGCTTTGAAGTTGGACAAGAGTTCAAATTTTAATTGATGTAAGAAAAGAGAGGTTGTCCTTTTGGACAGCCTCTCTTTTCTGTTGAATCATTCATATATTGCGAGTTGTGACAGATATATTCAAAAAATCGTTCATATGATAAGGATGTCACCTTTTTTCTCAAAAACTATATTGTATTTTATAAACAAACTAGTTAAAATTTAGAAAAATAGAAGGGGATAGACGTATGAAACAACAACTAAAAATTGCAGAACTTCTGAAACGAATTGAAACTTCAAAACAGCAAGATATCGAACTAGGTTCCTATGAAATATATTTGTTTAGCGAAAATGAATTAGAAAAAGGGCAAATCGGTTATCGATATGATAAACATAAAAATTCATTAATAAGTGAAGAACATGGAAAATGGAAAGAAGAATGGATTGTTATCGGATACGAAACAGATATGGGGGATCCGATTTTCGTAAATGTGGCTGATGGTGCGTATTTAGTTTATACGGCAGAGCGTGGTACAGAAACATGGCAACCCGTTCATATTGGAAATATGGATGAGATTATAAAACAATTATAAAAAACTTTGAGACCGGTGCAAAGTGATGGGAGAAACACATGAAGTATATAAAAATAATGAGCATGATTGTATTCATTGGAATATATATGGGAGGTTGTTCGCAAGAAGAGCCGAAAAAAGAAGTAACATCTTCTATGCAGGAAAAAAAACAAGATAACAAGGAAGACGCACCGGTAGAAAAGCAGCAAGAAGAACAAGAAAAGAAAGAAGTTCAAACGAATGAGCAAGTGGAGCATAAGCAGGAGGAAGTGCCGGCCGAGGAAAAGAAAGAGGAAGCTACGCCAGTACAGCCAACTGAGCAACCGCGGCAAAATAATGAACAAAAAGTACAGAGTAATGAAAAACAAGGAAAGTTTCTTGTTGTTATTGATCCAGGGCATCAACAAAAAGCAAATTTAAATTTGGAGCCGATCGGGCCAGGAGCAACGACGCAAAAATATAAAGTGACAGATGGTACAACTGGTGTTGTGACGAAAAAAAGAGAGGCTGTTCTTGTATTAGAAATGGCTTCCGTATTAAAAGAAAAGTTAGAAGCAAAGGGAATACAAGTATTAATGACGAGAACGTCACAAGATGTGGATATAAGTAATAAAGAACGCGCGACATTCGCGAATGATCATAAGGCGAATTTATTTTTACGTCTTCATGTAGATGGCTCTGAAAATCCGAATCAAAGTGGATTTGCTGTATTAACGCCGGCAGAAGGAAGTCCGTACACGAAAGAGATTTATGCTGAAAGTCTTCAAATCTCTCAAACGATTGTAAATAAAATGAGAGAGAATCATCAAGTGAAAGTAAATGGAATTAAATTCAGGGATGACCTTTCTGGATTTAATTGGGCAAAGGTTCCTGGCGTACTATTAGAACTTGGATTTATGTCAAATTCTGAAGAAGATAAAAAATTATCTGACCCACAGTATGTAAATTCTTTATTGCAAAGTGTAACGGATAGTGTAGATGAGTATCGGAAGAGTAAAGCTTAAACGCAGTCTTACATGGAAGGCTGCGTTTTTCCGTATGAAAACACTCGTAAATTAGAATGTTATGGATAAATATGACATGCTTAATTTTACCTGCACTTTTTGCCGAATGCTGATACAATAAAGGATGTTACTATTTAGTAGAAAGAGTGGTAAGCATGTTAGATTGGATGAAAAAGCTGTTTAACAAAGAGGAAGAACAAACAGCGATAAATAAAGAAGTACCAAAGCAAATCGAAAGTCAGCCGAAGATCCCTCGTGTAAACCACTACACTGAAGCAAGAGAAGCACAAATGGCAAGTCGGAATGCAGGTAAATGCCGTTTTCCATTAGTACCGGATAATGGGTTCGATGAAGAGGATGTTATAGCAACAGGGCATTTTGAAGAACAACCTGTTCAAGTTGTAACATATGAAAATCAGCCTACTCAAAGAGGGGTCAAAGTGGAAAGAAGTAGACGACAGTATGTGGAAAAGGTAGTTTCTACATATGAAGAGCCGGAAATGCAATATGAACCGGAGAGAGAGCCTGTCGTAAAGAAAGCATCTGTACCTTCGCAAGAAAGTAACCGTAGACCATTTCGTCCAACAGAAATGATCTCGCCAATTTACGGATATAATCGTCCTTCTGTAGAGAAAAAGGTAGAAAAGCAGGAGGAAAAAAAGGAAAGAGAAGATCTTGAAATATCTGTAGAGGGCAAATCAGTCGTTGATGCATGGTTAGAGAAAAAAGGATATACATTATCTGATTTCTCAGAAGGACAAGCAACGAATTCTTCCAGTCATGAAGGTGTTGATCAGCGAGATCAACAAAGTAAAAAGGAAGAAAAGTCAGTTGTCGATCAATGGCTAGAGAAAAACGGTTATGAAATTGAACGCCAAGAGCCTATAGTAGAAGAAAAAGAAGTGGTTCAAGAAATTAGTGCACAGCAGGCAGTTCCAGCGGGTGAAGTACCTCATCAAACAATTGCTGAGCGTATGGAAGATGCTAAGCAAGAAAGTGATGTAGTGGTCAAAAACATTCTACAAACAGAATTAGTAGATTCTAAAGTAGAGCACGAGGATACAATATTATCAGAAGAAACTAAACGTAATACAGAAATAGAACAACCTACTATTGAAGTAGAAAAGCAAGCTCCAGAAGAATCAGTGATTGTCAAAGCAGAAGAAAAACTTGAAGAAACAATCATCGTGGAAATACCAGAAGAAGTGGAAGTAATTGCAAAAACAGAAGAGTCAGAAGAAGTGGAAGTAATTGCGGAAGCAGAAGAGCTAGAAGAAGTGGAAGTAATTGCGGAAGCAGAAGAGCTAGAAGAAGTAGAAGTAATTGCGGAAGCAGAAGAGCTAGAAGAAGTAGAAGTAATTGCGGAAGCAGAAGAGCTAGAAGAAGTGGAAGTAATTGCAGAAGCAGAAGAGCTAGAAGAAGTAGAAGTAATTACGGAAACGGAAGAGCTAGAAGAAGTAGAAGTAATTACGGAAACGGAAGAGCTAGAAGAAGTGGAAGTAATTGTAGAAGCAGAAGAGCTAGAAGAAGTGGAAGTAATTGCAGAAGCGCCAGAAGAAGCAGAACCTGTAGCGCTTGAGGAAACACAGCAAGAAATGGTTTTAAATGAAGCGATTGAACAAACGAATGAATTCATACATGTTGCTGAGGCTGATGAACAAACGAAAAAAGATGTTCAAAGCTTTGCAAATGTTTTAATTGCAGAAGAACAACGAGTTGTAGAAGAAGCACGGATTGCGGAAGAGCAGTCAGTTGTAGAAGAAGCGCCGATTGCGGAAGAGCAGTCAGTTGTAGAAGAAGCGCCGATTGCGGAAGAGCAGTCAGTTGTAGAAGAAGCGCCGATTGCAGAAGAGCAACGAGTTGTAGAGGAAGCATCGATTGCAGAAGGACAACAAGTTGTAGAAGAAGCACTGATTGCGGAAGAGCAGCCAGTTGTAGAAGAAGCACTGATTGCAGAAGAAAAACAGGTTGTAGAAGAAGCGCCGATTGCGGAAGAACAACGAGTTGTAGAAGAAGCACTGATTGCAGAAGAAAAACAAGTTGTAGAAGAAGCACTGATTGCGGAAGAGCAACGAGTTGTAGAAGAAGCGCCGATTGCGGAAGAACAACGAGTTGTAGAAGAAGCGCCGATTGCGGAAGAACAACGAGTTGTAGAAGAAGCACTGATTGCAGAAGAACGACAAGTTGTAGAGGAAACACCGGTCTTAGAAGAGCAACCAATTGTACAAAAAGAAGAACCAAAACGTCAGAAAAAGCGCCATGTCCCATTTAATGTTGTTATGTTGAAACAAGACAGAACGCGATTAATGGAAAGACATGCGGCTAGAGTAAATGCAATGCAACCTTCTATGAGTGAACGAGTAGAGAATAAGCCTGTCCAACAAGTGGAAGAAAAGCCAATGCAGCAAGTAGTAGTGGAACCACAAGTGGAAGAAAGACCAATGCAACAAGTGGCAGTAGAACCACAAGTGGAAGAGAAACCAATGCAGCAAGTGGCAGTAGAACCACAAGTGGAAGAGAAACCAATGCAGCAAGTAGTAGTAGAACCACAAGTGGAAGAGAAACCAATGCAGCAAGTAGTGGTGGAATCACAAGTGGAAGAACGTCCAGTGCAACAAGTGGTGGTAGAGCAAGTACAAAAGCCAACTTCAAGTACGGAAGTACAAGAGAAAGCATATGTTGTAAATCAAAGAGAGAACGATATGCGAAATGTATTGCAAACACCACCGACATATGCAATTCCGCCATTAACATTGTTGTCAATTCCGCAGCAGGCAGCGTTAGATAATACGGAATGGTTGGATGAACAGAAAGAATTATTAGATACAACATTTAATAATTTCCACGTTGGTGCACATGTTATTAACGTATCGCAAGGTCCAGCGGTAACTCGTTTTGAAGTACAGCCAGATCCAGGTGTGAAAGTAAATAAAATTACAAACTTAAGTGATGATATTAAACTGAGTTTAGCAGCGAAAGATATTCGTATTGAAGCACCGATTCCAGGGAAGAGTGCGATTGGAATCGAAGTTCCAAATAAAGAAAGTAAGCCAGTATTCCTTCGTGAAATTTTAAGAAGTCCTGTGTTTACAAAGAGCGAATCACCGCTTACAGTTGCGCTAGGACTTGATATTTCAGGCGATCCAATTGTAACGGATATTCGAAAAATGCCACATGGACTTATTGCGGGTGCAACGGGTTCTGGTAAAAGTGTGTGCATTAACGCAATTTTAACGAGCATTTTATATAAAGCGAAACCGCATGAAGTGAAGTTAATGTTAATCGATCCGAAGATGGTTGAGCTTGCACCATACAATTCTGTTCCGCATCTTGTAGCACCTGTTATTACGGATGTAAAAGCAGCGACAGCTGCATTAAAGTGGGCGGTTGAAGAAATGGAGCGTCGTTATGAATTGTTTGCGCACGCTGGTGCTCGTGATTTAACTCGTTATAATACGATTGTAAGTGGGCGAGAAATTCCAGGAGAGACATTACCTTATATCGTTATTGTCATTGACGAGTTAGCCGATTTAATGATGGTAGCACCTGGTGATGTTGAGGAAGCGATTTGTCGTATTGCGCAAAAAGCACGTGCTTGTGGTATTCATTTATTAGTAGCAACGCAGCGTCCGTCTGTAGATGTTATTACAGGTTTAATTAAGTCAAACATTCCAACGCGTATTGCGTTTACTGTATCATCTCAAGTTGATTCGCGTACGATTATTGATATTGGGGGCGCGGAGAAATTACTTGGCCGTGGTGATATGCTATTTTTAGGAAACGGTACGTCTAAACCAGTTCGTGTACAAGGTGTATATGTATCGGATGATGAGATTGAGAAAACAGTTGATCATGTGAGAAAGCAAATGAAGCCGAATTACTTATTTAAGCAAGAGGATTTATTAGCGAAAACAGAACAAGCTGAATCGGAAGACGAATTGTTCTTTGATGCATGTCAATTTGTTGTAGAACAAGGGGGAGCGTCCACATCTTCTGTACAGCGAAAATTCCGCATCGGTTATAATCGCGCGGCACGTCTCATTGAAGAGATGGAATCGCAAGGGATTATTTCTGAAGGAAGAGGAACGAAACCGAGAGATGTCCTTATTTCTGAGGATGAATTCGCTGCTATGCAGGAAACAAATGTATAGTAAACGGTTTTGCTGTATACTAATAGAAAATGTTGGATAGTAAAGTAGGGAGTAAAGCGACATGAAAGAAATTGAATTAAAATTAAAAGGTGAAATAAATAGACTAACAAATAGAACATTTAAATTTGACGAACGTGTTGGAGAAGGTTGGTTCTCTGCCGTTTACTTTTTAAAGACTAGAGAAATCATTGAAGAATTTCGCCCGAAAAGTGTTGTGACGATGCAATTTTTCCAAAAGGAAAATGCAGTTCTTTGCGGAACAGATGAAGTGATTGCGTTGCTACAAACATTCGCCAAAAATCCTGAGGAACTTGAAATTAACTCTTTAAAAGATGGCGATAATATTAGTCCGTTTGAAACAGTGTTAACAATTCATGGTCCTTATGAAAATTTCGGATTTTTAGAAGGTGTCATTGATGGGATTTTAGCCCGTCGTACATCAGTTGCGACAAACGTATATAACGTTGTCCAAGCTGCGCGTAGTGTAGATAAAGAAAAACCAGTTATTTTCATGGGAGATCGTGACGATCATTATACGCAACAAGCTGGTGACGGTTATGCAGCATACATCGGAGGTATGAGCGCACAAGCGACGCATGCGATGAATGAATGGTGGGGTAGAAGTGGTATGGGGACAATGCCTCACGCATTAATTCAAATGTTTAATGGTGATGTTGTGGAAGCGGCAAAAGCATATCATAAGAAATTCCCAGAAGATGAATTAGTTGTATTAATTGATTACAATAATGATGTCATTACAGATGCACTTCGCGTAGCGCGTGAATTTGGATCAACATTAAAAGGTGTACGTGTAGATACGTCGCGCACGATGATTGATCAATACTTCATTCGCCACCCAGAAGTACTTGGAACATTCGATCCACGTGGTGTAAACCCATCGCTTGTATTCGCACTTCGTAAAGCACTTGATGAAGAAGGATTCCAGCATGTAGACATCGTTGTAACTGGTGGATTTGATGAGAAGCGTATTCGTGAATTTGAAGCTCAAAACGTACCTGTTGATATATACGGAGTAGGAAGTAGCTTATTAAAAATGAATATTGGCTTTACTGGTGATAACGTAGAATTAAATGGAAAACCAGAAGCGAAAGCTGGTCGTAAATATCGTCCAAACCCACGTCTAGAGCGTGTTCAATTAGAAAAAAGAGAAGATATGTAAAAGAGAGAAAAACTGATAGGTGATTGACCCTATCAGTTTTTCTGTTATCATAGTATAGCGGCTTCTTTTTTGCTATAATGGATTTGTTATGGACATAAAAAAGAAGTACGTACGAGTTTATCCTGATAAGTGAAGGGAAAGAATAACTTCACTACATCAAAAATGTATGATGATTACCAAAATAAGAAAAGATTCATATACTGTCTTATAGATAGGCCGTTGTATTAGTTCGAAATGTTGGAGGTTCTTTAAGATGACAGTTTACCATTTTGTAGGAATTAAAGGAACAGGAATGAGTTCATTAGCTCAAATTCTTCATGACATGAAGCATACTGTTCAAGGGTCTGATTATGAAAAGCGTTTCTTTACACAAACAGCGTTGGAAAAGCGTAATATCTCGATCCTTCCTTTTGATAAAAATAATGTAAAAGAAGGACAAGTGATTATTGCAGGAAATGCATTTCCTGATACGCATGAAGAAATCGTAGTAGCAAAAGAATTAAACATCCCAGTACATCGTTACCATCACTTCTTAGGCGATCTTATGAACCAATACACAAGTGTTGCTGTAACTGGTGCACATGGAAAAACATCAACAACTGGTTTGTTAGCCCATGTAATGCAAGGTGCACACCCTACATCTTACCTCATTGGAGATGGAACGGGGCATGGGGTAGAAAATAGTAAGTATTTTGTATTTGAAGCTTGTGAGTATCGTCGTCATTTCTTGTCTTACAATCCAGACTATGCAATTATGACAAACATTGATTTTGATCATCCAGATTATTTCTCAGATATCAATGATGTATTCAATGCATTCCAAGAGATGGCATTGCAAGTGAAAAAAGGTATTATTGCATGTGGAGATGATGAAGAACTTCAAAAAATTCAAGCGAAAGTACCTGTTATTTTCTATGGATTTGGAGAAGATAATGATTTCCAAGCACGTAACATTCAAAAGAGAACAGATGGTACTATTTTCGATGTATTCGTTCGTAATACGTACTATGACACGTTCAAAATTACAGGATACGGCAACCACAGCGTATTAAATGCATTAGCAGTAATCGCGCTTTGCCATTATGAAAACGTTGATGTAGAAGCAGTTAAGCATCAGTTAACAACTTTTGAAGGCGTAAAACGTCGCTTTAATGAAAAGCCAATGGGAGAGCAAGTTATTATCGATGACTACGCACACCATCCGACAGAAATTAATGCAACGATTGAAGCAGCTCGTCAAAAACATCCAGAGCGTGAAGTTGTCGCTGTATTCCAGCCGCATACATTCTCACGTACAGAAAAGTTCTTAGATGAGTTCGCTGAAAGCTTAAGCAAAGCTGACCAAGTATACTTATGTGATATTTTTGGATCAGCGCGCGAAAACAAAGGTGAATTAACAATCGAAGATCTGCAAAAGCGTATTGACGGTGCAGAACTAATTACAGATACAACAACGGATGTATTAAAGAAACATAAAAACGGCGTTCTCATTTTCATGGGCGCAGGAGACATCCAAAAATTCGAAGCAGCTTACGTAAAAGAAGTTCAAATTGCAGAGAAGTAAGAAAAAAGACGCATAGCGGTGGCTGTGCGTCTTTTTTGTTGTGTTCGATATATTTTAAAAAGCGTTGATATGTTGGTATTGTTTATTTTTTTGGTATAGTTGTTTTAATAAAACGATATAAATTGAACTGAAAAGTACATATCCGATTAAATAATAGAATGAAAACATATCGAATTGTTTTGTTATCATAATTCGAATAGCGAAAAAGCTGAATGGGAGAGCAATTAGCAGTCTTGAACTGATGAAAATAATTGTTTTAAAGTATTTTAATAAATCTATATTCCAATGGTTTTCTCTAAAGATAAACCAAATGTTGCTTGCAATAAAGGCTAGTAAAAATGGTAAATTAGCAGAAAAATTTATAAAACCGAGTACAATAGGCACTGATAAAGCGCCGAGTGGACCGATAGATAGGCCGGAATAATATTTAATAAATGTATTTGTAGATTGCTGTGCATCTTGAATAACATCTGTATATTCTCCTGCAATTTCCTTTGCTAATTCTTTTGGAGGAAGAAATTCTTCAATCACTTGTGAAGGAATGCTCGCTAATGGTATCCCTCCACTTTCTTTACATAATGCATTTTCATATAAATCCGATTTGATCTCTAGCACATGTTGTTCTCTTGCTGACGTAGGTAGGTTCATTAAACCTTTATGAAGATTGTGTAAGAAAGAAGCAATGAGTTCATTTGAAAAGAATTGTTCTTTATTCATTTTTTATCCTCTTCTTTAGCTAGTAACATTAGAGCTTGATATACCGCATCATAATCATGTAAGCGACTATGTAAAATTTCTCTCCCTTCGTCTGTAATGCGATAGTATTTTCTTTTTGGGCCATCACCGGACTCTTCCCAATAGGAAATAGCCCAATTGTTTTTCGTGATTCGATTTAATATAGGGTAAATCGAACCGTTCGGGATATGAAACACAGGGATATCTTGTAAGGCACTTGTAATTTCGTATCCGTACATAGGTTGTTTACTTATTAAAGACAAAATAGCGAGATCAAAAACACCTTTACGTAATTGAATTATAAAATTATCATTTTTTTCCATACTTTAACTATATATGATTCATATCTAGATATCAATCATATATAGTTGTTGTTCTTATATCAAATCGAAAAAAGTGTGAATATTTAACATTTTGTATCTATAAGTGTTAGAATAATAAGAAAACTAAAAGGGGCTAAAAAGCATGTTCACACTTCGAGTAGATGACGAAATCGAATTACAGTTATTAGAGAAGCATCATAAAGAGGAACTATATCAATTAATAGACCAAAACCGTAATCATTTACGAAGATGGCTTCCTTGGGTAGATGGGACGAAATCTGCTGATGCGTATGATGAAATTTGTCCGATGTGGTTAAAGAAGTTTGCGGAGGGGGACGGTTTTGAAAGTGGTATACGTTATAAAGGAAAGCTAGTTGGGATGGTAGGTATTCATCCAGTAAGTTGGGGGAAGAAAGCGGCAAGTCTCGGATATTATCTGGCAGAGGATGCTGGTGGGAAAGGTATTATGACGCGTAGCGTGAAAGCTGTACTTCACTATGCATTTGAGGATTTAAAATTAAATAAAATGGAAATTAGATGCGGTGTTGAAAATGTGAAAAGCCGCGCTATTCCAGAGCGTTTAGGTTTTAAGTTAGATGGTATTTTAAGAGATGATGAATGGCTATATGATCATTTTCACGATATCGCTGTATATAGTTTACTAGCTTCAGAGTGGAAGGAGATTCGATGAACGAGAAGATACGTATTATTCCGTATGAAAGTACGTTTCAAGATGAAGTAGTAGATCTTATCGTGCATATTCAGCAAAAAGAGTACAATGTCCCCATTACGAAAGAAGAGCAGCCAGACCTACTTGAAATAGAAACATTTTATCAAAGGAATTATGGAAACTTTTGGGTTGCAACTTATGATGGGAAAGTAGTTGGAACAGTAGCTTTATTAGATATTGGGAACGATCAAGTAGCGCTAAGAAAAATGTTCGTAAAAAAAGAATTTCGCGGAAAAGAATGGGGCGCATCACATAAGTTGCTCCAAACAGCAATTTCGTGGGCTGAGAATAAAAAGCTGAAAGATATTTACTTAGGAACGACAGTGAAATTTTTAGCAGCGCATCGTTTTTATGAAAAGAATAATTTCAAAAGTGTGAGTATAGACGAGTTGCCAAAAAGTTTTCCGGTGTTGCAGGTGGATAAGAAATTTTATAGATATATTGTTTAGGAAGGTCATGTAAAAATGGCCTTTTTTTATGAACTAAAATGGAAAAAGTGGTATAATTTAGGTTAGGGGGTGCGTGTATGAACATTCCGATTCAAAGAAGTAAGTCGGTAGTAATTTTCGTTTGTCTCACGTTAGTTTTTATGTTCGTATATCCACTTGTCATGCTTTTCGCAAATAAAGAGCAGTGGATGTCAGCGTTAATTGGAATGGGTTTATGCTTCCTTGTAAATGTGCCACTCGTTTGGGAAGTATTTATTAAAAAGCATAAAGTAGAAAATGGTGTATTGAAGTACGGCATTTTAAATGATGATGTTGTATTAAAAGATATTAGAGTTGTTCGTCAAGTTGGAAAGTATCTTGAAATTACGACGAACGCATACAAAGTACATATGGTTGCGATGCCGCAACATATGAATGAATTCTTGGCGCTTATCGAGAAAGAAAATCCACATGTGAAAATAGAAATGGTAGGTAAGGAATGAAATATGTAAAACCTTTGTTTTGTTTGGAAATTTTGCTGGTGCTTGCTATTTGTACTAGAGTATATATGAAATGGGATCTGCCCTTATATGAACCGATATTAATAGGTACTATCGCAGTGGCGCTGTTATATTATTTTCATTTTCAGCAAACAAAAAACGAAAAAAGTAGCTCTATGTAGTTAGGAGGATTAGAAATGAAAAAAGTCCTTACGTTATTTTTACTTCTGCTAACCGCATCCGTTCTTTTAATAGGGTGTAGTGCGAAGAAGGAAAAGGCTGATATGAACTTTGAAAAGGCACAAAAGGTTGAGATTGAATCGCTTACAGATTCAAATGATAAAAAAGTAATTACCGATAAGAAAGAAATTGAAAAGCTGTTTGAAGTCATGAAAATGGATAAGTGGGAAATGCAGTCGGCTCCTTTAGATACTCCGCAAGGGAAAACATTTAAAATGTACCAAGAGGATACAACAAAATTATCGGAGTCGAGTAAAGATAAAAAGGAATTACATGAAATAGGTACGATGATAGTATATAAAGATGTCCCTTATGTTGAAGTTGAAATGAAAAATAAGAAGATGAGTTTTAAAGTGCCAGAAGATGTGGCGAAAGACTTATTAAAGTATTAAAAAAACGCTCGGAAAAATCCCGAGCGTTTTTATTATTATTTTAAGTTCTCTGGGTTTAAAGCTTCTAATTCAGGTACAACGAAGCGTCCGTCTTTACGTATTAGTACGTCGTCGAAGTAAATTTCGCCGCCGCCGTATTCAGGGCGTTGGATACATACTAAATCCCAGTGAATGTTCGAGTTGTTGCCGTTCCATGCATCGTCGTAAGCTTGTCCAGGAGTGAAGTGGAAGCTACCATCGATTTTTTCATCGAATAGGATATCTCCCATTGGATGTAAGATGTATGGGTTTACGCCGATTGCGAACTCACCAACGAAACGCGCGCCTTCGTCTGTATCGAAGATTTTGTTAATGCGCTCTGTATCGTTTGCAGTTGCTTCAACGATTTGACCGTTCTCAAATTTAAGTTGTACATTTTCAAATGTATAACCGTTGTAAGGAGATGGTGTGTTGTAAGAAACTGTACCGTTAACAGAATCGCGAACTGGTGCAGAGTATACTTCACCGTCTGGAATGTTTAAATGACCAGAGCATTTAATAGCTGGAATGTCTTTAATAGAGAATGTTAAGTCAGTTCCAGGACCAGTTAGGCGAACTTTATCTGTTTTATTCATTAATGTAACAAGGCTATCCATCGCCTTATCCATTTTACCGTAGTCTAAGTTACAAACTTCGAAGTAGAAGTCTTCGAAAGCTTCTGTGCTCATTTTAGCAAGCTGCGCCATAGAAGCATTTGGGTAGCGAAGAACAACCCAGCGCGTTTTCGGAACGCGGATGTCTCTATGAACTTTCTTACCAACTGTTTGACCGTGAATTTGCATTCTTTCACTTGGCACGTCAGCTTGTTCGTTAATGTTATCGCCAGAGCGAAGACCGATATAAGCGTCCATATCTTTCATTACGCTTGCTTCATATGCAGCGATTTGTTCAAAATGTTCTTCAGTAGCACCCATTAATAAAGAGCGATCTACTTGATGATCTTTTAAAGAAACGAATGGGAAACCACCAGCTGCATATGCTTCTTTTACAAGTGCAGTTACAAGTTCTTTTTGTAAGCCAAAGTTTTCAATTAATACTTTTTCGCCTTTTTGTAAGCGAATAGAGTAGTTAATTAAATTGTATGCTAACTTTTCAATGCGTGGATCTTTCATATGTAAAGCCTCCCTACTAATTATGTATCCTCTCCTATTGTAACCTACTTAGTGGAATTTGTTGAATCATTTATGTTAAAGTTAACGAATAAGTATGAAAATTCTAATGAAAAGATAGGGATTAGAACGAAACGGAAAATGATTGTATAATAGGAGAAAGTATGAAAAAGATAAAGGAAGTGATGAAATGCAAGTTCTTTTATATGTAAGTGCGGCTATTATCGCGGTTGCTTTCGCTGTATTAGTAGTATATGTATGCAGAACGTTGTTATCGGTTCAAAAGACGTTAGAAAACGTTGCAAGCACGTTAGAAGGTTTAGAAAAGCAAATGCAAGGGATTAGCGTAGAGACGGAGCAATTATTACATAAAACAAATGCGTTAGCTGATGACATTCAACAGAAGTCACAATCATTAAATAAAGTAGTATCGGGTGTAGATGGAATTGGAACGACAATCCATTCTTTAAATACGAAACTTCGTAATGTATCAGATTCTGTTACGGACGAAATTGAAAATAATGCCGATAAAGTAGCGCAAGTTGTACAGTGGAGTAGCGCAGCAATTGAAGTATACAATCATTATCGTGCGACAAGACAAGAGAAAAAGGTTGAAAAAGAAGAGCGTAAATTAGAAAGACTTGAGAAAAAATCTGAAAAGAAAGAGAAGCGCTCTAGACTTCGTATGAGAGGTGAATCGTGATGAATATGACAAAAGTTGAAACAATTGAAGAGCTTGAAGTATTAGTAGAAAAAAACGAACCTTATGTTCTTTTTAAACATAGTACGACATGCCCGATTAGTCACGGTGCATATACAGAATTTCAAGCGTATTGTAGTGAAGAAAGGGCAGTGCCAGCGTATTACTTATACGTACAAGATGCGAGAGATGTTTCGAATCGTGTTGCAGAACAGTACAGCATTAAACATGAATCTCCGCAAGTGTTATACATAAAAGATGGGATGGTAGTATGGAATACGTCTCATTGGAACATTAAAAAAGACGCTTTAGAAGAGAATATTAAGTAAAAAGAAGCAAGCTAAAGGTGCTTGCTTCTTTTTTTTGTTTTTGTTGAAATATATTTAATGGTACACTGTTAATAGTTCAAATTAAATAACTAGATTGTTGAAAGTAGGTTTTAAGTAATGAAGAAAATGGCATTATCCTTCGCGGTCGTAAGTTTATTACTGGGAGCTTGTAGTAATAATACGATTAGTAAGAAGGATGAAGTTATACAGAAGGATACGAAAGAAAAAAGCATGATCCCGAGAACTGCTGTTTCGAAAGATTATTATAGAACTGTAATTCCTTTAAAAGAACAAAAGGTTATAAATACAGCTAATATAAAAACAAATTCTAAATTAGATTTAGCAGAGTATGAAAATGGTTTAATGAATATTGCAAAAGAGCAATTTGATACAGAAAGTCATGTACTGCAATTAAATCAATATATTCCAGAGAAGTTAGTTGATGAATTAGTCGCAAAAGTAGAAGCGCCAGTTTTGACGAATATTATAGAACAAGACTATTTCGGAAAACAGAATTCAAACGAACTAAGTTTATCTGGTGTTATGATCGGTTTAGCCATGTCTTCAAGTGTATCGAATGAAGAAGCTATGTCTAAGGGTACTGAAGTTGCCAAGCAACTTATTGAAGCGATTAATAAAAATGACAAGTATAATAAGTCTCCAATTACGTTTGCTATCTTTAAGCAAGAAAGTACAAGTTCTTTAAAAAATGGAACGTATATTGCTAGTGCTACCGTTCAAAAGAATGATACGAACCTTGGAAATTGGAGTACGATCGATGAACAAGCGTATTCATATCCTTCTGATGAATTTAAACAAGCACATGGAGAAGATAATACAAAAATAACTGACTTTGCTGATGCGATGAAAGGTTTTTCTACTGGAGACTTTATCCCAGTAAATGCTAAGGTTTCTTATAAGAAAAATCAAATGGATACATTAAATATGAATATTGTTATTAAATATAACGGTAAAACAGAATTAATGGCTCTTACCCAGCTGGCTGCTCAAAGTATGTTAGAAAAATTACCTAAAGATGCGAAAGTACAATTGCAGATAAAGTCTGAGAGTAAAATCGAGGCAATTATTATAAAAGAGAAAAACAGCGAAAAACCGTTTGTTTCCTTCTTATAAAAAAAGACAGTGTTTAAACTGTCTTTTTTTATTGTAAGTGAAAATGTACGAGGGGAAAGAGCGACGCGTAATACGCTTCATGTTTCTGCTGTGCCGATTTTAAAGAAAGAAGCATATTTACCTGTCGTTGTCGATATAACGCATTCTACAGGGTGATGTGACCTTCTATTGCCAGCCCAGATCCAGCGCGTATCAAATGAATATCATTGTCGGTTTCTGTCGGTAAGTCGATATATATAAATCGCCGATATAAATTTCATTTACTAACGTACGGCTTAATATACAGTTTGTACTCATGAGATATCTATTTTTTTACAAAAAATGCCCTTTTTTTCATAAAAAATACGAAAATACGAGAAAAGAAGCGAATTTTTTCGAAACTTTTGCGGGAAAATATTGTATGAGCCTGCGTTTTTATCGTATCATTAGTAAAAGGAAGAACTCGGGACGATTGGTGGCATCTGCAAATAGAGTTGATGTCTTTTTTTCATTCAAGTAACCGATACATAAAAATAGATAACAAAAATAGAAGGAGTGTGCGATGAGATGAACGTAACAATTTATGATGTAGCGCGTGAAGCAAACGTTTCAATGGCTACCGTATCACGCGTTGTGAACGGTAATCCAAATGTAAAGCCTACAACAAGAAAGAAAGTATTAGAAGCAATTGATCGTTTAGGGTACCGCCCAAATGCGGTAGCACGTGGACTAGCAAGTAAGAAGACAACTACAGTAGGTGTTATTATTCCTGATATCTCAAATACGTTTTATGCAGAACTTGCTCGTGGAATTGAAGATATCGCAACAATGTACAAATATAACATCATTTTAAGTAACTCTGACCAAAACAAAGAGAAAGAGTTCCATTTATTAAATACGATGCTTGGAAAACAAGTGGACGGAATTGTTTTCATGGGTGAAGATATTACAGACATTCACATTGAAGAATTCAAAAAGTCTCCAGTACCGATCGTATTAGCAGCGTCATTTGATGAGCAAAATGAAACGCCATCAGTAAATATTGATTATACGCAAGCAGCTTACGACGCAATGAAGCACTTTATTGAGCAAGGGCATACGCGTATCGGTTTCGTCTCTGGTCCTTTCATTAATAAAGCGGGAAGCGCGAAGAAGTTACAAGGTTATAAAAAAGCTTTAGAAGAAGCAGGTATTTCATATGATGAAAATCTTATAATCGATGGAGATTACACATATGATTCAGGTATCGAAGCATTCGAAAAGCTTTGGAGCAGTGATGAAAAGCCAACAGCAATCTTCGTATCTTCTGACGAAATGGCACTAGGTGTAATCCATGCAGCACAAGACGCTGGATTAAACGTACCAAC
The DNA here is from genome assembly GCF_044908765.1 of Bacillus sp. RC251. Classification (NCBI taxonomy): domain Bacteria; kingdom Bacillati; phylum Bacillota; class Bacilli; order Caryophanales; family Bacillaceae; genus Bacillus; species Bacillus sp. RC251. The sequence continues at coordinate 52,480 of NZ_JBIYDP010000006.1, forward strand.
TGATGTAGAAGTACTTGGTTTCGATAATACACGCCTTGCATTAATGGTTCGTCCGCAACTTTCAACAGTTGTACAACCAATGTATGATATCGGTGCAGTAGCAATGCGTCTATTAACAAAGTATATGAACAAAGAAAAAGTGGAAGATCACACTGTTATCTTACCTCACCGCATCCAATTTAGAGATTCAACGAAGTAAGTATAAAAAAGCTCACAGCATTCGCTGTGAGCTTTTATTCGTATTCGGGATAGTATTTTTGTACGACTGTATCTACCGTTTCATTTTTCTTAACGTGTAAAAATCTTGCGTATAATTCTTTTCCAGTTTCAAATGGTGTATCGTCTAATTCAAACACATGCAACACTTTTCGAAATGTCCATTTCACTTGCTCATCATACATGTTATCGTACGTATCCTCAGATTGCATAGCGATTTTTCCACCTAGATTGTGTGCTTCTTCTAAACTGTTTGCTTTAACAAGAATAATACTTTCTTCAAAAAGTGTATCGTGATTTCCTTCATAATGCTCATCCATTTTTGTAGGATTAGGCTCACCAGAATGAACAGATTCAAACAATAATTTTACAGCATACATATTATGCTGCATGTTTCACTCTATAAATAATACTTGCGACAAGCGAAGCAGGTATTGTAAATACGTTACTTTGATAGTGATAGTGTATTTGGGATTCTTCATAAGACATGTTGTCATATAGTTCGTTTTGTGACATGTTCATTTTTTTCTGTCTTGTCTTGAGCATCTTAATATAGTTATACTGTATTGGGACGAGAATGATGAAATAGGCTAATACGATTAGTGAAATCCAAATCATATGAACACTCCCTTATAAAGAATATTTATATATGGTAATTCTATCAATTTATACGAAAAATATCCATTTGTTTCTAGTGGTCAATTTCCCTTCCAAAATGCCATTGTTCCTTGTTATATGTCACATAAGTGCAAATTTAACTATTATAGTGCAATGTCATGTATAATAGAAAGAAAAGGCTTGTGAGGGGGGAGAAGAGATGATCGTTCTTTGGATAATTACGCTTTGTATGACTGCTATTTTTGCATATATGACGCTAAAACAAAATGGCTTAAAGCGATTTGTTCCAGGAAGTATTCTTGCAGGAATTGCCCTTATCACGTATGTAATTTCTATTTTTATTGAAAGTGTATCAGTGGACATGAGCACAAGTTTAATGTTCATGGGTATTACACTATTTGCAGGTAGTATTATGGTACTTATGGTTGCAGGTATTATTTTATTTATTCATATGAATTCGGAAACGTTATAGCATATAGAAAAGGCATGTCCCGAGGGGCATGCCTTTTTATCCGTTCAATTATGCTCTATCTTTAGAAGAATTTTGTTGTTTTAATAAGTCGCGAATTTCGCTAAGAAGAACTTCTTCTTTTGTTGGTTCTGGAATTTCTTCTGTCTTTTCTTCTTCTTCTCTTTTAGATGTTAGCTTGTTGAACACTTTAACGAACATAAAGATAGAAGCTGCAATAATTAAGAAATCAAAAATAGTTTGGATGAAGTTACCATACATAACAGCAGATTTACCATATCCAAAATGTAAATCTGTAAAGTTAACGCCACCTAATACCATACCAAGTAATGGTGTGATAATATCTTTTACTAAAGAACTAACGATTTTACCAAATGCAGCACCGATTACAACCCCGACAGCTAAATCGATTACATTCCCTTTGAATGCGAACTTTTTAAACTCGTTCCACATGTGTTAATCCCATCCTTTCCACGATTCAATATGAAATTTATAATTCCTATCAACATATTCTATAGAAATTTGTGAGAGAAATAAAGGGGAAATGGGAATGAAAGTAAATTCTGAAAAATGTATCCGTTTTAATTTTTGTTTACATTCTCCAATAGAGATTGCAGCAGTTGCTGCGTTTTTAATCCTTCTAATCCATCTACAACAGGCTTTGTATCTCCTTGTACACATTCAATAAAATGATGAACAGCATCTTCAAAACCACGTTGTTTTAACGTCGTATCCCATGATTGTGAACCAATCTGAGAAACTGCATTTTCCTGCTCAACTTCAAATGTGTTCATATTTTTTACGCGAATGATTTTACCTGTCGTTACAAGTTCAATTTGTTCTAAATTTGTACCGGCGTGGCGATGCATTGCGGTAGAAAGTAACAGTCCACTTGGCGTTGTATATGTGTGATGTCCGTAAAGAAGTTCATTCTTTTCATTTATTTGCATCATATTATGAACGACGTTAAGATCATCATTAGCTAACCAGCGAGCAGTATCTACAATATGTAAGTAATCATCTAACATAGTAAAGTCATACGTATATGGCCCCACTTTATTTGTGCGGTGTTTTTCAATTCGAACCCATGAAATATTATGAGCTTGCTCTTTTGCAGCAACATACATAGGAACGAATCGGCGATTAAATCCGACCATTAACTTTCTGTTATGCTTTTCGCTCAACTCGACTAGTTGCTCAGCTTGTTCCACTGTAGCTGCTAGCGGCTTATCAACATAAACGTCAATTCCTTTTTTCAGAAGTTCAGAAACGATTTCATAATGTGTAGCAGTTGAACTATGGACGAAGATTGCATCACATTCTGAAGCTAACGTTTCAATAGAATGAAAGTCTTGAATGCGGTATTGTTGGCAAACTTGTTTCCTTTTCTCCGCGTTAGGTGTAAACACCCCTACAAAATTCCAATCTGTTTCTTTTGTAAGTGTTGGAAGATAGGCCTTTTGCGCAATACTTCCAAGTCCAATCATCCCAATTTTAGGTTTATTCATATGTATTCCCACCCTATTCATATTGATATAACGGGTTAAATGTAGCATAGAGCGGGGGAGGATGGCAAAAATTAGCTTTTACTTATATCCTTCTAGCAAAATCTTTTCTATCTCTTTAAAGTTATGAGCATGTTGCAATGGAGGGAACATCATTATTGTCATGCATATCGGAATCTGTAAAAAAGATATATAAGGTAATTTATGTTAAAATATAAAAATTGATAAAGCGTCTGTGTCAAAACGCACGATAGTTTGAGAGGGAGTGCTAGATTTTTGGGGCTGAATTAAAGGATAATAAATCAAACAAGGCTTTAAAGGTTGGAACTAATATCATACTTGTTTTATTACTAATAGGTGCAGTACAAATGTTTTATGATAAAGATTATACAAATGATCATTTCGGTGGGTTATTTATAATGGTCTTTTTTGGAATTAAAATAATTTCTAATTTTATGATGAGTATAAAAGAAGGAGATAAAAAGTCGATATTCATTGATGTAGGTTTGATGATTTTTTTGTTCTTCTTGTTGTTTCTAGTGTGAAATACTTCTTTTGAAAAAAGCTCATAGTCTTATAGAGACTGTGAGCTTTCCTTAATAATAACGGTACTAATGTAGCAATTTATAAAATGTTCGAGTAGTAGAAGTAAACTGAGCAGCTTCTTCCAAAAAGGGATAATGGTTACTCTCTTCAAATGTCACAAAAATAGAATTGCGTATGCCCTCATGCATCTCGATAGAATACTGAATCGGGCACTGCACATCGTGTCTTCCGCATATAATAAGCGTCTTTGTTTTCATAGAAGGTAAATGTTCTCGTAAATTAAATGTTGGATATTCGTGAGAGAAAGCGTTCATCCGGCTAGCAGACATTGTTTTTTTGATTGGTTTACAAAAATAAGAGTTGTAGTTTTCAGGTTTATACAATGATAATTTTGTTCTCTCAGTAGATAGTTCTTTCCGTTCTTCACTTGTAAGGTGAGGGCTTTTTAAATTTTCGATGAGATGTTGCATATAATGAAATTGTGGATGTTCTGGATGGATAAATACAAAAAGGTGTTTCGGTGTAGTTGCTTGCTGCGGCTCCGACGATGACTAATGATTGTAAGGAATTTGGATATGTAATCGTATATAAAAGTCCAAGCATACCGCCTGTTGAGTGGCCAGCGAAATGCCATGTTGGGAGTTGTAAAGCTTCCCGTATTGCTTCTAAGTCGTGAACTGTTTCAATCATACTTAATTCGTTTTCTGCCTTGGCTTTTGCAGAGTTACCAGCGTTTCGTAAATTAATGAGCAATACACGATGCGTAGCAGTGAAAACATTCGCAAAGTAATCACCAGTTTCATTAAATTGTGAATAGTGATGTGTAATGCAAAGCGGTTCGCCACTTCCTTTTGTAAAGATTTCAAATGTGCCACGTTTCGTGTTGATTATTTGTTGTGTCCACATAATATAACGACCTTTTCTCATAAAAGTTGGACCATTTAATTATGAAATAAAATATATCAGCGATTTTTGAAATATATCGGCGGTTATTAAAATATATCAGCGATTCTTGAAATATATCAGCGATTATCAAAATATATCGACTTACCGACAGAAACCGACAATAATAGCAAGCTATAAATAAAAGGAGGCTATTCAAAAACGAGCCTCCTTTTTCTTTAGTACAAAGATTTTGTCATATTATTCCGAATAATTTCAAGAGATTTCGTTACAGTTAATGCGTTCTTTTCTTCAATTTCTGGTTTACGGGGGATCGGTTTATACATGTTGTCTGGATCTTCCCATGTGAGGGGAAGTTCTGTTTCAGCTTGTCCTTTCCAAGCGTCAATCCATTCTGGAGGGAGATAACCTGAGATGTTTTGGATGTTGTTCATTTCGAGCCAAATGAGTGCCCAAGCTCTTGGGACGACGCGCCAGTGGTCATAGCCACCACCGCCGACAGCGATCCAGCGACCTTCGCAATATTCATTAGCGATTTCACGAGCGAGCTTCGGTATTTCACGGTAAATATTCATCGTGGCGCAAAGGTGTGTAAGTGGGTCATAATAATGTGCGTCAGCGCCATTTTGCGTTAAAATAATATCCGGTTTAAAGTATGCGGCAACTTCTTTTACTACAGTTCGATATGAATTTAAAAACGATTCGTCTTCTGTAAAGGCATCGAGTGGAACGTTAAAAGAATAACTATAGCCATTACCTTGTCCGCGTTCATTTACAGCACCAGTTCCAGGGAATAAATAACGCCCAGTTTCATGTAGTGAAATGGTGCATACGTTAGGATCGTCGTAAAAAGACCACTGTACACCATCACCGTGATGAGCATCTGTATCAATATATAAAACACGTAAACCGTATTTTTTCTGTATATATTTCATTGCGATGGAACTATCGTTATAAATACAAAAGCCAGATGCCTTGCCGCGGAAGCCATGATGTAAGCCACCGCCTAAATTAAGCGCGTGTTTTACTTTCCCGGAAAGAACAGCGTCGACAGCAGTTAACGTACCGCCAACGAGTAATGCGCTTGCTTCGTGCATATTTGGAAACATCGGTGTATCTTCTGTTCCGAGTCCATATGTCATCGCAATTGATTTTTCTAACTTACCTTCTCCAGCACGTTTTACCGCATTTATGTACTCCTCTGTATGAACGTAGGCGATCTCTTCATCTGTAGCCATCCGTGGTGAGATGACTTGGGAGGGAGAGATAAAACCGCCCTTTTGTAATAAATCATACGTGAGTGTGACGCGCAGTTGGTTAAAAGGATGATCAGGGCTAAACGAATAGCCCCGAAAGTCATCCGAATAAATAAATGCGCTACTCATGCTTGCATCCCCATAATATTCGGCCATAATACGCGGTAGCCTTCTGCTTCAAGTGCATCAATCACTTTTAGCGGATTCATCGTTTGAATGCGGAAAACGAGTACTTTATCATTCTCATCTTTTGCTGGATAGACGAGAACGCTCACGATATTTATTTGCAAATCACTAAAAATAGCAACGACTTTTCCAAGAATACCAGGTTCGTTTTTTACTTGAATTTCAATTTGTGAACTCGGTTGATGTGCTCCTGTTAATTTCACTAACGTGTGCAGTACAGTAGATTCAGAAATGATTCCAACTAGCTTGCCAGCCTTTGTAACAGGGAGACAGCCAATTTTATTTTCAAAAAATAAAGTAGCAATTTCTTCAACGAAATCGAGAGGATGGCAAGTCATAACAGGATGTTTCATAATAAGTTCAAGTGGTTGCTTCAGCATATCGAGTGAAACTTGTTCATCTAAAATAGACGGACTTGCATCTCTTACATCCCGATCAGAAATAATGCCTACGACATGATTATTTTGATCGACAATTGGAATGTGCCGAATGCCTTTCGTGCGTATCGTTCGGATTGCTGTTTCGATTGTATCGTTTGGATGTAGTGTCACTACATCTTGATTCATAATTTCTTCTACAATCATTCCAGTTGCCCCCTTTATTAGTACATAAAACGATTGTGAAAACGTAGACGATCAAATGCTTGAATAGAATCTGTATCAACGCGTTTACCGATGCGGACCATTAAACAGTTAGCGGGATGCGAACAAATTTCAGGATCATCTGTAGCCATCCATTGTAAGCCACCAGCATTCATCATCTTTTCCATTACTTTTCGGTATTCCCAAACATTTAAGCCTGTTTGTTTTAAATCCCAGTGCCAATAATATTCAGTCGTCAATATAATGCAATCTTCCATATAATCGTCCATCATTGAAACTTCTAATAAGTTCTTTCCGACAGCGCAACCACGGAAGGCTGGGACAACTTCAATCGCCCCGAGTTCAATTAAGTTTTCCATTTTTCCTTCTGACCATCGTTCAAGTGGATCGGGATATAAGTATGTAACATATCCAACAATCGTTTGGTCATGTCTAGCAATAATGAGACGAGCTTCTGGTAATTTAGAAATTTCGACAATTGCTTTATATTGCTGCTCGGCAGGACGAAACGCAACTAAATCGGGATGAAATTCATACATTTCTAAGTTATGTGTAGAGACAGGACCTTCAATAATTAAAGTGCCTTTCGCTGTTTTTAAGTTTCTAGCATTATATATTTTTTTATGAATCAATGTATTACTCACCACCTTGAGGGTTTGTGAATCTATTAATATCGTACTTTATAATATATGCGATGTGAATCGAAATTTGTCATTAAAAATTTGTCTAAAAATCAACAAAAATACTGAAAATTTTAAATAATGTCATTATAATAGATAATAGAATACATAGGAGGGGGATGTAAAGTATGAAAGTAGAAACGCTTCCTGTCATTAAAGGAGAAAATAATTTGCCGAATTATGATGAGGCATACGCGAATTTTAACTGGGAAGAGGTTAATAAAAACTTTACTTGGAATGAAACAGGCCGAGTAAATATGGCGTATGAGGCAATTGATAAGCATGCGAAATCCGATCGTAAAAATAAAGTAGCCCTTTATTATCAAGATGGATCGCGAAAAGAGAAGTATACATTTAAGGAAATGAAGGATTTTTCTAATAAAGCAGGAAATGTCCTGAAAAATTACGGCGATGTAGAAAAAGGCGATCGCGTTTTTATTTTTATGCCGCGTTCTCCAGAATTATATTTTGCCCTTCTTGGTGCAGTGAAATTAGGGGCAATCGTTGGTCCGCTATTTGAAGCATTTATGGAAGGCGCAGTTCGCGATCGTTTAGAAGATAGTGAAGCAAAGGTATTAATTACAACACCTGAATTGTTAGAGCGCGTACCATTAAATGACTTACCAGCTTTAAAGACAGTCTTCCTTGTTGGAGATAATGTAGAAGAAGGCGGTAAAACGGTAGCGTTCAATCCTTTATTTGAACAAGCTTCAAAAGAATTACATATTGAATGGTTAGGCCGTGAAGACGGTTTAATTCTACATTATACGTCTGGTTCTACTGGTAAACCAAAAGGTGTGCTTCATGCGCAAAATGCAATGGTGCAGCACCATCAAACGGCGAAATGGGTATTAGATTTAAAAGAAGACGATGTATATTGGTGTACAGCTGACCCAGGCTGGGTAACTGGAACAGCTTACGGTATTTTCGCACCGTGGTTAGTTGGGGCATCAAATGTTGTTTTAGGTGGCCGCTTTAGTCCAGATGCGTGGTATGAAGCACTGCAAGATTACGGTGTAACAGTTTGGTACAGTGCGCCAACAGCGTTCCGTATGTTAATGGGAGCTGGACAAGACGCAATTAAAAAATATGATTTATCACAAGTTCGTCACGTATTAAGCGTTGGTGAACCGTTAAATCCAGAAGTAATTCGCTGGGGTATGAACGCATTTGGACTTCGTATTCATGATACGTGGTGGATGACAGAAACAGGTGGACAAGTTATTTGTAACTACCCTTGTATGGAAATCCGTCCAGGTTCAATGGGTAAACCAATTCCAGGTGTGAAAGCAGCGATTGTTGATAATGAAGGAAATGAAGTTCCTCCATACACAATGGGTAACTTAGCAATTGGTAAAGGTTGGCCAGCGATGATGCGTGGAATCTGGAATAACCAGCAAAAGTATGAATCTTACTTTATGCCGGGAGATTGGTACGTATCAGGTGACTCTGCTTATATGGATGAAGATGGATACTTCTGGTTCCAAGGGCGTATTGATGATGTAATTATGACGTCAGGTGAGCGAGTTGGTCCGTTTGAAGTAGAAAGCAAATTAATCGAGCATGCTGCTGTTGCAGAGGCTGGTGTAATTGGTATTCCAGATCCAGTGCGCGGAGAAATCATTAAAGCATTTATCGCGCTTCGAGCAGGATACGAACCATCTGATGAATTAAAAGAAGAGATTCGTCAATTTGTAAAGAAAGGCCTAGCAGCTCATGCAGCGCCAAGACAAATTGAATTTAGAGATAAATTACCGAAAACGAGAAGTGGTAAAATTATGCGCCGCGTATTAAAAGCGTGGGAATTAAACTTACCAACAGGTGACTTATCAACGATGGAAGATTAAGAGAGAAAGGTCTGAACGAAATAACGTTCAGGCCTTTCTTTTTTTATGGTATCATAAACTTATATATACGAGTTAAAGGGGAGAAGAAAATGAAAACAGAAAAAGAAAAGATGATACTTGGGGAAATGTACATACCAGCTGATCCTGTTTTGATTCAAGAGAGGGAGCAAGCTCGTATACTAACGAGAAAATTAAATGAAACACCAGAAGTGCATTTAAAAGAGCGTAGCGAAATTGTAAAAGAATTATTCGGAACGACTGGAGATAACATTCATCTTGAATCTTCTTTCAGATGTGATTATGGCTATAACATTCACGTTGGTGAAAATTTTTACGCGAACTTTGACTGTACAATTTTAGACGTATGCCCGGTGACAATCGGAGTGAACTGTATGTTAGCTCCAGGAGTTCACATTTATACAGCAACACACCCGCTTGATCCAGTAGAGCGTATAAGTGGATCAGAATACGGAAAACCAGTTACAATTGGCGATAACGTATGGATTGGCGGAAGAGCAATTATTAATCCAGGTGTAACAATTGGAGACAATGCGGTGATCGCATCGGGTGCTGTTGTAACGAAAGATGTGCCGGACAATGTAGTAGTTGGCGGAAATCCTGCAAAGATTATTAAAAAAATAAAATAATATTTGAACGAAGCGCCTTCCTCGTCTGTATACATTTATGAAAGAATAGATGAGGGAGGCTTTTTTATGTCTAATAAATTACTTCTTGCTTTTGCTTTACTTGGAATTATAGTCGTATTTTCTTGTGGTTTGCTATTACCGATGCCAATCGGATTTAAAGTATCAATGATTACAGCTGGGGTTATGATGATTGTTATGTTTTCAATCATTATTCCGTTTGATAGAAAACATATAGTACGGAAAAAAGGATATAAAATTGATTTTACAAAAACAAAAGTGTATTTTCGCTGGAATGTATTTGATACGATTTCGGCTTGTCTTGCAGTGTATGCATGTATATGTGTGCAAGCATTAAATATTTTAGTTTCAACGGGACAGACAATTCAAAACCCGTATGTTCAATTTTTTACGAATCAATCACAAGTATGGATTATTGTCGCAAGTTGCTATTTAATTTCCCGCATTTCATTAACGTTAAAAGGAATAAAGGAGATCAAAAATTATGGCGCAGATTGGGATTGAGGAGGAACTCATGCTTGCGTATCAAAATGGAGATAAACAGGCGGGAGAAAAACTATATGTTTTGATCAAACCAGCGCTATACACATTTTTATATCGATTTAACCGAGATGAACAATTAAGTATCGACCTTGTGCAAGATACGTTTTTGACGTTAGAGCGTAAGAAACATATGTATGAACTTGAAAAAGGTAAAATAAAAACGTATTTATTTCAAATTGGTTATCGTCTTATGATTAATAAATTAAATAGAAGAAAAAAGTGGCGTACGCTTTTGCCGTTTTTAGTGCCGATCCAGGAAAAAGAATTTTCTCACGAAGATCGGCTCACAGTAAGAGAAGCAATTTTGAAAGTTTCGGAAGAGCAACGAGCTGTCCTTATTCTTTCTTATTATCATGATATGCAGCAAAAAGAAATTGCAGAGATATTAAACATTCCGATTGGAACAGTGAAATCGAGAATCCATAATGGAATAAAGAAATTGAAACAATTGCTGGAGGTGGATGAAATTGAGCGAAAATCCCTTTAAGAGTGAATATAAATTAAGACAGCATTTAGATAGTGACCATGTAGAAGTACCGGACTTTCCAAAAACGGTAAGTCGCTTCGATCGATTAATCGGATTTCTTGGTTCTCCAGCGAAAGATCCTGTGGAGGCGACCATTGGGAATGATTTATCGGTTGTGTTTCATGTATCGTTATTAGTTGGGGTTCCAATTCTGTCTCTTATTACGATACTCTTTGTGACATTGTAAAGGATAGAAATTCGACCTCTATTTGACACGTCTATATAAATGATGGTATAAAGAAAAGTATATGAATAATTGAGCGTGGAAAGGGAGAAGTAGTGATCATTTCCCTGTTTTAGAGAGCTGATGGCCGGTGAAAATCAGCACATAGATGATCGCGAATTACGCCCCTAGAGCATCTTTTTTCGATTGAATTGTATTCAAAAGGGAAAAGACGGTGCTAAGCCGTTATGTAAATAAGGTGGTAGGCTTTTTTGGCCTGCAACTAGGGTGGTAACGCGATAATCAAAATCGTCCCTTATTTCAAGGGGCGATTTTTTTATGTTTTCAACCTTCACGCCAGTAATGAACTTAAAGGAGAGTATGTAGGATATGGGTATTTTACAAGATCTTGAATTTCGCGGTTTAATTAATCAGCAAACAGATGCTGAGGGACTTGAGCAATTATTAGAAAAAGAAAGCGTTAAATTATACTGTGGTTTCGACCCGACAGCGGATAGCTTACACATCGGTCATATGTTACCAGTATTAATGTTACGTCGTTTCCAATTAGCTGGTCACCAACCAATCGCACTTGTTGGCGGTGGTACTGGTATGATCGGTGATCCAAGTGGTAAAAAAGCAGAGCGTACATTAAATACGAAAGATACAGTTGCTTACTACACAGAAAGCATTAAAAACCAACTTTCAAACTTCTTAGAGTTCGAAAACGTGGAGAACCCAGCAACGATGGCTAATAACTATGATTGGCTTGGTAACTTAGATGTAATTTCATTCTTACGCGATATCGGTAAAAACTTCGGTTTAAACTATATGTTAGCAAAAGATACAGTAGCATCTCGTTTAGATACTGGTATTTCATTCACTGAGTTTAGTTACATGATTTTACAATCATACGACTTCTTAAACTTATACCAAAACCATAATTGCCGCTTGCAAATCGGTGGTAGTGATCAATGGGGTAACATTACAGCTGGTCTTGAATTAATCCGTAAATCAGAAGAAGATGCGAAAGCATTCGGTTTAACAATTCCGCTAGTTACAAAATCTGACGGTACGAAGTTTGGTAAAACAGAGGGCGGCGCAATTTGGTTAGACCCAGAGAAAACAACTCCTTACGAGTTCTACCAATTCTGGATTAATACAGATGACCGTGATGTTGTAAAATACTTAAAATACTTCACATTCTTATCTCATGAAGAAATTCTTGAGCTTGAAAAGCAAGTAGCTGAAGCGCCAGAAAAACGTGCAGCACAAAAAGCATTAGGTTCTGAAATGACAAAACTTGTTCACGGCGAAGAAGCATTAGAGCAAGCGATTAAAATCTCAGCTGCATTATTCAGCGGTTCTGTAGCAGAACTGACTGCAAGCGAAATCGAACAAGGATTCAAAGACGTACCATCTGTAGAACGTACTGCAGAAGATACAGTATTAATCGACTTACTTGTAGAAAGCAAAATCTCTCCATCAAAACGTCAAGCACGTGAAGATGTAACGAACGGCGCAATCTACGTAAACGGTGAGCGTACACAAGCATTAGACTACGTTGTAACAGAAAACGACCGCATCGAAGGTAAATTCACAATCATTCGCCGCGGTAAAAAGAAATATTTCTTAATTCGTTACTAATCAGAAACGAATATAAAACAAATAGTACCCCGGATTGTAGGCTGAAAAGTCTATGATTCGGGGTTTTTATGTATAAATTTAGATTGCCTTACGAGTTCTTGTAAATAGAATATGAAGAATTAATACGAGCATATAAAGTAAACTAATAAGCATAACAACAAATGCTGTTGGATGAAATTTTGCCGCATATATAAAGAAATCGATTTGATAAATATCTTGGTAATTTGAAACGGTACCTTTAAAGTAATTCGTAAACTTAGCGCTATATTTCCATTCATCAGGATCATCTATCAAATTACTCCCTTGATACCAATTAATAAGCGCGGAAGTAATAAATAACATACATGCACTACCTAATTGAACCATTTGGTTTATTGTCAAAATGAATCAACCTCCTATTTAATGGTTATTATAGCGTGCATTCGTATTCTTGTAACCTTTTTGTTGTAATCTCCTTTTCGAGTTCATACGAAAATCACATGTAAGCGGTATGATAAATGTATAACAAATAGAAAGGAGTGGTAAAACAAAATGTCACTAGAAGCGCTCATTATTTTTTCTTTGCTAAACGCGGGTCAGCTTGCAGAGAATTCGAAGGTGGATATACATAAAGAGCAGAAAGATGCTTATGTATATGTTCAGAAAGAGGAAAATAAATAACTTTAATATATATAAATAAAAGCTACTCGAAGTAACTGTTTAGTTGTCTTCGGTAGCTTTTTACATTATGAATAAATAGGAATTAATTCTCGCTTGAAATCTTCGTACATTTCAAAGGCAATTTTCATGATTTCTTTGAGTTCTTCGTAACTGTGGTAATATAGCACGGGTACTTTTTCCGTGTCATTTGATAACAATCGTATAAATATGTCCCATGGGTCTCCAGCTCTAACTTCACCGTTATGACATGCCTCCCAAATCAATTCAGCAACACCATATTTTAAGCTGATGTTGAATCTAAAGGTGTAGACATCTTTGTTTTTTACTTCTCCTACAATAAAAAAGTCTTCTTTTTTATTGTAACGAGCTTTATAGCCAAGAGACTCGAATACTTCAATAGCTTTTTGATTTTCATAGTTTTCAAATGTATTTGTTCTATCGGGAAATTTTTCTGATAAGGATTTATATCTTTCTACAAAATCAATTTTCTCAAGTACCTCTTTTATTTCAAGTTCTAAATCATATGCCATCAATTATTCCTCCCTAAACCTAATCTCAATAGCATATTTACCTTTCATTTCTTTCAAATACGTCTCAAAATTTTTCCTGAATTTGTTTCTTTTTTCGTACGTGAAATTGAAGTCTTTGCAAATGTATAATCCGCTTGATACAGTTCATTTTGAAGTATCTTAGTTATAATATTTTCACCAGTAAAATCAAATATGCCTTTTCCATGATATTTGATTTGAAACAAAGGAAAAGCTAACGTAAACGTTAGTTTAAATATCAATCAGGTGTTACATCGAGTACATCCCTAAATAGAATGTCATCAACAGTTACATCGGGACCAAATAGTGCGACATCGTCTGCAAATTTTATTCCTTCTATTTTTCGGCTACTATCTGTGTAACCAATTCTTTCATATCCGCTTGCTTTTAGAGGTGTTTCAATAACTGATATTAATTGAGATTGCAATCTAGTATATTCTTGCTCTGAATCTCCAGTTAAAGTAGGCATCATGCCATTGACATCTTTATTTACAATTTCAAAGGAATTAAGGATAGAATATACATTAGCTAGTTTAGAAATGATAAGATATGTAGTATATTCAACTTCAAACTCACCTTTTACATAACTTGGTAAAGTAATATACCAATCATTTGAAGGGAATACTATGTCGCTATCTCCTTTAATTTTAATATTATTTTTATTACAAAAATCAATTATTTGTTTAGGGAGAGTTAGTTTGATAGAAGACTTTTGTAAATATTCTTCTATATTTTTTTCAACGTAGTATTTTCTTTTTACTTCTTCAATTTTTTTATTTAACATTTATGTCCTGCCCTCCTGATTTATCTGGTCCTTTAGCTCCTTTCAAATCAAAATCAACTTCGCCTAAATGTTTACCTCTTTTATTGAGTTCTTCAAATCTTCCACGTTGAGTATCTACTGAATAATATTTTCTTTAATTTCTTTTGATTTAGCTCCTTCTGGATTTATAAAATCAATAAAATTTTTTAATGTATCAAGTAAAGGAATTCCCATTAAATAATCTCCCTTAATGTTTTTATATAGAATATTTTACCATGCTCAACAGTCGATTTAGTTAAGTTTGGAAATAAATATTTGAGGTGAAAGGACTAAAAGTATTTTATATTTGAAGATGATTTTAAATTTCTTTCAAAGGTATCAACATCTCTCAAAGCGAACTTATCCACATTTAATATAAAAAGCTTACTGAGGTATACAATCAGTAAACTTTTTTATTTAGTATATGTTTATTTATTACATTGAAAGGTGTAAAAGAAGGCGCACTTGCTAAGTTTAGAAACGATGGTTCTAATGTTGTATTAGCATTGAAAAGAAGTGCTAACATTAGATTGAATAAGACGGTATAATGTTTAGATACATGAAGAAATCCGGCTCTTGTGAATCGGATTTTCTTTTTTTATATTTAAGATAAGATTGCCTTTCTTAAATATAAAATTATGAATAGATAGGAATTAATTCTTGTTTAAAATCTTCATACATACCTAAAGCAATTTTTAAAATTTTTTCTAAGCTGTCATAATCGCTAAATAGTACGGGCTTAATTCTAGTATCTGGAGAAATTAAAAGTCTTGAATATAGACTCCATGGACTACCTAATCGTAGTTCATCATTATGATAAACTACCCAAGTAAAATCCAGAACGTTTACTTTAATACCAATATTAAAATAAAATAAATTTTCTTTTTTATCACCTAGTTCTCCAACTTTTAAAAACTTTTCTTTTTTATCATAAACTGATTTATAACCTAGCTTTTCAAGTATTTGTTGAATTTCTTCAATATTGGGATTAGGAATGATTTCTTCGGCATCATAATTTTCTCTCGAAAAAGAAGAAAGTTCTGTGTATCTATTAACAAAGTCAATTTTTTTTAGTGCTGTTTCTATTTCAGGTTTTAATTTTAAGCTCATTATTATTCCTCCCTAAATCTTAATGTTACACCGTATTCTTCAGCTATCTCTTTATATTTTTCTATATTTTTAATGTTTTTATTAGATGCTGGCACCTCTAAAATATAGTCTCCGTTAAGTTTTAGGCCATCTAATTCAGGATACTGATTTGATCTTATTTTAGTGCCAGATGAATATTTATCCCTAAATTCGTTCAAGTAAGTTCTAAATGTTGCCTCGTCTATTTTATGTAAATCTGTAGCTTTCCTTGAAACAATTTCTTCAAAAATTGGGTCATACGAATCCAGTCTTTTGTGATTTTCTAAATGTAATTCATGGTAATCGTACCAACCTTCTTCTCTTGCTTTTGAATTAAATCTATTTCCTCTTGCCATAGGTGAATTTTTTGTCCAATAATCACTTGCCTCTTTCCAATCTAATCTGTCTTTAGGGACTTTCCCCTCTTTGGCTTTTCTATCACAATATTGCTTGTATCTTAATTCTAAATCAGATTCGATAAATTTACCATCTTTTAAAAGATTTTTAGCAGTCTCACTTGAGCCCTTAACTCCACTAACAGAACCACTAGAAGAAGACTGGATTTTTTGAAGAGTATCCTTACCATTTTGAATTGCATTACGCCCAACAAATACACCGTGTCCAACAAGACTAACTCCAGCCGTTGTAGCAGCTGCATCAAATGTAATAGCAATTGGTGATGCTAATCCACCAGTTCCTACTGTTGCGACTAGAGTTAAAAAATTAGAGCCGCCTATGACGGTAAGGCCTTCTAGAATTTCTATAATGGAAGCCGCTCCTGCTATAACATTTCCTATGAACCTTCCCGCTTGATACGTTAACTTGCTTTCTAATTCATCATTATCAGGTGATTCTAATCCAATAACGCTTTCGAAAGCCGCACTGCCAGCGCCTTGAAAAAATTCTTTCATAAATTCCCAAGTACCGATAGCTGTTTTTTCGTACCATGGTCTATTGGCTTCTTGTTCTCGTAAAGCAATTATTTTTTCCATTTCTTTTTTTATTTCAGCTTCACGAGCTTTTTCCTCTGTAATTTGTTGAATGGAAGCTATCCATTCCATATTTAATCCCTGTGTGCTAAATGTTCCTGATACAGGACTAAAACCTTTTCCGCTTTGGACTTCGGCTAAACCTGTCGCAATGCTAGCGGCTAATTGAATCGCTGTATTATAGTTATCGCTAGATGTTTGATTAAATTCATATAGATGTTCTAACTTTTCTTGCAGTTTACGCCTCATGACAGCAAAAAGATTCACCATAGCGTCCATGCCCGAGATCGGCATAGCTTGATTGATTGCTTCCGTACTTGCTATCATTCGGTCAATTTCTCGAATTTGTTCTAATATCTCTTGTTCGATTACATCTGTGGAAGCGACTTGTGATTGAAATTGATTTGGAAATGCATTATTCTGACGGATTAATTCTTCACATAAGTAAATGATTCCTTGTGCTAAAGGACGAAAGGTTTGTACAAAAAATGATTTTGCACTGCTATATGTTTGTCCTTGTAGAACAATATCAACTGCAAAAGCGTCAATCGACTGAATGGCTTGTTCCATGCCTTGAATGGTAGCCGTACATATAGCATTCATGCTTTGTGTTTGGATATGTACTTCTCCTAGATACATGTTTAAACTCATAAATTCCCCTCCTCAACAAGTAAATCATACCAATTTAAGGATGAAAATGTAAATATTACATTTTCTTAAATTTCCGATTCCAGAAGGGTATTCTGAGTTTCTACTTCGTGCAGGATATTGGAGGTACGGTGAGAAAGTAGAAGAAATAAATCGTGAGGAAGTCCTAGCGGATTATGACTGAAAGGTTGTTCTGGAAGATGGTAAGTTGTGTACGGTACTCACTTATAAAGGGAATAAAAAGAAAAGAATGAACTGTTTTGGATAATTCACCAAATAAAAAAAAGTGAACGAGTATGAAAAATATTCGTTCACTTTTTTTACCCTTTATAAATGTAATTCATAATCCCCGTTAATACTGTTTGGTTTTCCAAACATTTCTTCATATAGACTAACATGTTTTGAAAATCCATTTTTTAATGCAAAGTGGTAACCTTCTTCGGTTATAACTTCTTGTAATACTAAACGCTCGAAGCCCTTTTCTTTTGCGAATGTTTTAAACCATTCAAGAATAATACTTCCTTTTCCTTGATTACTTGGTGTAATGCTTATAGCAGCAATTGCTAAATATGTTTTTGGAAAAAACTCACTTCTAAGGTTAATGGTTACTTTAGATGAAATATGTAAAGTATATTTAGAAAACCCTTCAAACAATTCTATTTCGTCTTGTATTATTTCTTCTAATAACAATTTTAATGTTTGAAAGTCATGTATATCAAGAGGAATTTTGGTGAAGTTTTCTTTCAAAATAAGTAGCTCCTTTTAGCATCTGCTTTTTTTGTACGTACCCATTTCTATACACACGCCAGCCTTTTTTATTGTGGCCCCAAACTGGCCCCAATTACATTCTTTTTTATGCCTTATCTTGCATTGTTAAATAAAATAAAAAAAGCCCAGGCCCCTTGATAAACAAGGTTCCTAAGGCTTTTAATACTACTCTTTTCAGAGTACCGAGATTAACGAGAGTAGAACTCTACGATTAATGCTTCGTTGATTTCAGCTGCTAACTCAGAACGCTCAGCGTGACGAGTGTAAGTAGCTTCTAATTTATCAGCATCGAAAGTTAAGTATTCTGGTACGAAGTTGTTAACTTCGATCGCTTCTTTAACAACAACAAGGCTGTTAGATTTTTCGCGAACGCTGATTGTTTGACCAGGTTTTACACGGTAAGATGGGATATCTACGCGAGATCCATCAACTGTGATGTGGCCGTGGTTTACTAATTGGCGAGCTGCACGACGAGTGCGAGCTAAGCCCATACGGTAAACTAGGTTGTCAAGACGAGCTTCAAGAAGGATCATGAAGTTTTCGCCGTGCTTACCAGGCATTTTACCTGCTTGGTCAAATGTGCGACGGAATTGACGCTCAGTCATGCCGTACATGTGACGAAGTTTTTGTTTCTCTTGTAATTGTAAACCGTATTCTGAAAGTTTCTTACGTTGGTTAGGACCGTGAGGACCTGGTGCGTAAGGGCGTTTTTCTAATTCTTTTCCTGTGCCGCTTAGAGAGATTCCAAGACGACGAGACAGTTTCCAAGCTGGACCTGTATAACGAGCCATAGTTGACTCCTCCTTTAAAAATGTTTTTATTTACGTAAAATAAAAACAGACGTAATCGATATTTACGGGCATTTTGTTTTCATGTACCTTCGCTCCAGCAGCAGGGAGTTACGAGATACACCTCCGTAGAGGAACAAAATACAAACGATAAACTCACATTACAAGGCTGCCTTTTTATTTTACACAAACGCTATTATATCTTTTACCTAGAGTTTCGTCAAGCCACTCCCTTTTTGTTTTATGCATATAAATTTTGGAAATTAATATAAGAAGGAATTTAAAACAATATAAAAGAAGAGATAGAAACACAAATAAAACGCTTACATAAAATGTAGTAAAAACGTTCATCAGTTTTTACTGGTGAATATGCGGCAATAAAAACATAAAAGGGGATGTTTTTATGAAAAAGAAGCATATGGAGACAGCGTTAATTCATCACGGGTATACATCTGAGGAACATAAAGGAAGTTTAACACCACCGTTATTTCAAACGTCTACATTTACATTTGAGACTGCGCAGCAAGGAGAGGCGAGTTTTGCGGGAGTGGATCCATCTTATATTTACTCAAGACTTGGAAATCCAACTGTAAAATTATTTGAAGAACGTATGGCGGTGTTAGAAGGAGGAGAAGAAGCACTTGCTTTCGGATCAGGAATGGCAGCTATTTCAGCAACGTTAATTGGCTTTTTAAAAGCTGGAGATCATATTATTTGTTCAAATGGATTATACGGGTGCACGTACGGTTTTTTAGAAGTGTTAGAAGAGAAATTTATGATTACGCATTCGTTTTGTGATATGGAGACAGAGGATGATGTCGAAAATAAAATCCGTCCAAATACAAAGGTTATTTTCGTTGAAACACCGATTAATCCAACGATGAAATTAATCGATTTAAAACAAGTTATTCGGGTTGCGAAGCGAAATGGCTTACTTGTCGTTGTTGATAATACGTTTTGTTCACCGTATTTACAAAGACCGCTTGAACTTGGTTGTGACGCGGTTGTTCATAGTGCGACAAAATATATTGGTGGTCATGGTGATGTTGTGGCGGGTGTAACGATTTGTAAAACGAAAGCATTAGCTGAAAAAATTCGCCCGATGCGAAAAGATATCGGCGGTATTATGGCGCCGTTTGATGCATGGTTGTTGTTACGTGGATTAAAGACGTTAGCGGTAAGGATGGACCGTCATTGTGATAATGCAGAAAAAATTGTATCGTTTCTGAAAAATCATGATGCGGTAGAAGGTGTTTGGTATCCAGAAGGGGAGTTAGCATCTCGCCAAATGAAACGGGGCGGCGGTGTGATTTCTTTTTCAGTAAAAGGCGGAAAAGAAGAGACGCAAGCGTTTATCAATGACCTTCACTTTATTACAATTGCCGTAAGTTTAGGGGATACAGAAACGTTAATTCAGCATCCGGCAACGATGACACACGCTGCGATTCCAGCTGAGCTAAGACAAGAAATGGGTATTTACGATAATTTAATACGTTTATCTGTCGGTTTAGAATCATGGAAGGATATCGTTTCTGATTTAGAGCAGGCACTAAAGAAAATATCTACTGTTAGTAATCAATAAAAAAGAGTGAGCTATCGGTTTCGTACACGATGTACGCAATCGATAACTCACTCTTTTCTTTTTTAAATATGTTTTAGGAGTGTTTCCACAAACTTTTCTAAATAGCGCTGATCTACTTCATCAAAACGATTTTTTTCAGGGCTATCAATATCAAGTACACCGATGATAGTTCCTTCTTTCACGATTGGTACGACGATTTCTGAATTAGAAGCACTGTCGCAAGCGATATGTCCTGGAAATTGGTGAACGTCTGCTACAAGCTGCGTTGTTTTCGTTTCAGCTGCAACGCCGCAAACGCCTCGTCCAAATGGAATGCGCACGCAAGCAGGCATTCCTTGGAAAGGTCCAAGAACAAGCTGATTTCCGTCTGTTACATAAAAGCCAACCCAATTCACACGATCTAAAAATTGATTTAATAATGCGGACGCATTTGATAAGTTTGCGACTACGTTCGGTTCGCCAGTTAATAATGCATCCAGTTGTTTAATTACTGTCTCGTATTGCTCTTCACGAGAACCTGCATAACTTTCTTTTGTAAACATGGAAACAACTCCCTTTTTATCGAGATGTGTAAAATATTAGCAAAATACGATGTATTTCACATGACTTTGTCGATAGAAAATTAAAGGAATTTGTCTTAAAAGTCAAGAAATTTAAACTATAGCTGTTCAGTGAGAGGAAGTGAGCGCATGAAACAGACGAAACAAAAAGTAATTGATGCGGCAATATCGTTGTTTAACACGAAAGGTTATGATGGAACGTCGGTGCGAGAAATTGCAAAGCGAGCGGATGTGAATGTAGCGAATATTTCATATTATTTTGCTGGAAAGCAAGGTTTATTAGAACAGCTTATTACTGACTTTTTAGAAGGATATATTCATGTGATTGAAATGTCGTTCGAACAGAGAGAATATTTGTCGGCTAAAGATGTGATGGTGCAAATGGTGCGCGGGATTTTACGATATCAATTTGAAAATAGGGAACTGACACGTTTCTTCTACCGAGAGCTTTCACTTGATACGACATTAATTCGCGAAGTGATGACCATTTACTTTTCTAAAGAAAGATATTATATAGAGCAAATGATTAGACAGGGACAAATAAAGCAAGAGTTTAAAAAGGTATCTTTTACAATGTTTATGACGCAATTAAAAGGCATGATGAATATGCCGTTTTTATATCCGCAATATATATCAGAAGTGCTGCATTCTTTTCCGTCTGAGACATTTTTCATAGAAATGTACACGAAAGAAATTGAGCAATGGATGGAACACACATTATGTATAACGAATATGTACTATGAATTGCCAAGAGCTGTTCATATGTGAAGAATCCCCACCTAACGAACTGAGGTGGGGATTTTTGTGCTTTCTTTCCTTTGCCATACATTGTTGCATAAGAGCGCGATAATTGTTAATGAGGCTCCGGCAATTTCAATTTTGTCGACTGTATAACCTCGAAAGATGGAACCGATAAGTGCAAGTACAGGAACTAAATTCATAAATAATATGCCGTTAATAGATGAAATATAGCGATTTCCTGTGTTCCAGCAAAATACAGCGATAACACCTGCAACAATCGACATATACAAGAGTTCAAAACGAACGCTCATAATGGTACGAAGTGACGGCATAGTAACGATGTTTGTGTAAGTGAAGAAAGTGACGATAACGATGAGTGAAACTGAGCCGAATAAACAAGTTAACGTCGTATATCGAAGTGGTGACCAAGATTGAAAACGAGCACCACCGTTCGTATAAATGACCCAGCAAGTAACGCCGCATAGCATAAGTATATTTGTTGAGAGGTGACTGGCAGCTCCAAATAATAAGTGAATATTTCCTTTTGAAATGACAAGCATAACACCGAGCAATGCAACGAACATACAAGGGAATGTGTAGTTTTGTGGGCGTTTGTTTTTTGTTATCCACTGCAATAATAAAGCGATGAGCGGCATAAGAGATTGAATCATCGCAGCATGGATGGCCCCAGAAGGCCCGGCAAGTTGTTGGCCGTAAAAAATGAGAAAACCATATCCAGCGAAACCGACTGTTCCGTAAAAGAATAACGAAAGTGTTCTTTTTTCTAAGTGGAGTGAAGTTTTTCCTTCAGTAATGAATAGCAAAATAAGAAAAATAATAGCTGCTGATCCGTACCGGATAGTTGTGAAGAAGAACGGATCGATAAACTGCAGAGCATTTGCCATGACAGGAAACATAAATCCCCAAGCCGTTACGGCAAGTAAGCATAGGAGGGATCCGAGTAGCATTTGTTTTTTGTCCAAGAGTATCTTTCCCCTTTTCATTTCGTTATAGTAAGTTGATGAAATAAGTATAAAGAGTAATTGTTTATAGAAGGAAATATCGATTTTTTATGACAGTTATAACTTTTTGTTAGAGGTGTGTACGATGGATTTGGAAGCAGTACGATCGTTTATTGAAGTGAAGAATACGCGAAGTTTATCAAAGGCGAGTAAGCTTTTACATATTTCTCAACCGGCGCTTAGTAAGCAAATTCAAAGGTTAGAAGCGGATTTAGAGGTTACTTTACTGAAGCGTTCCGCGCAAGGAGTGGAATTAACAGAGGCTGGAGAGTTATTTATAACAAGGATGTTACCGATTTTGGAACACATACATGAAGTGAAAGCCGAAATGAAGAATTTTCAAGAGAAGCGGAAAATTTCTATAGGCATATTGCCAAGTTTAGCAGCGCATTATATATCAAAATGTAAAGATGTATTAGGTGACGGATTCGAAGTAGAATGGAAAATTGAGCATACGAAAGTATTAATGGGACTCTTTAAAGAGCGGAAGATTGAAGCGATGTTCGTCGATTCAGTAGTAGAAGACGCTACGTGTATAAAAGAAATGCGAGAAGAAAAAATTGTTTGTGTAGTTTCAAGTGATCATCTTTATAAAGAGAAAATAGTAATCCGAATGGAAGATTTGCAAAATGAAAAGTTAATCGTATATCCAGAAATTTGTGATGTAAGGAAAATGATTACGAATATGTTTCAAGGGATAGGGGCGAAACCAATCATTGCATTTGAAACTTCTTATGCAGAACCGATGCTTGCAATGGTCGGAGCTGGACTTGGTATTACGTTACTTCCAGAAATGGCAGTAGAGCAAGCTGTAAAGCAAGGGAATGTGTATGCGATTTCTATTGAACCACCACTTGTGCGCAAAATTTATTTCGTATCTCATATGAAAGAGAACCTGTTATTACAATCATTTGATGATGGGAGATAATCCAAACAGAAGATTGAGAAAGATTACAATTGCATTGAAAGAAACATGAAATTTTAAAAAAAACTAGGTCAAAAACACGCCATTACATGGTATGATTAGTACATTGTTAGTTGTTAAATATAGGGGGATTCCCTTTTTATACATAATGCCTTCCATTTCATAAACGGAACGGACAAAAAAAGAGATATAACTAGGAGGCTTTTTTGCATGGATTCTATCCTGACGATCGTTATCATTGTAGTAAGCTCTATTCTAGTGCTGCTCATGATAGAGCTTGTGATAAGAAATCGTTCATATAAAGATATTGAAGCACTGGAGCAGTGGAAACAAGAGATAAAAGATAAACCTGTGGCAGATGAACTAAAACGGGTGAAAGATTTAAACATGACGGGTCAAACAGAAGAACTGTTCGGTAAATGGCGTGAAGAATGGGATGAGATTGTATCAACAACCCTTCCGAAAGCAGACAAAGATTTAGCGCAAGCGCGAAAATTCGCCTCGCAATTCTCCTTCCGAAAAGCAAAGCATGCGATGAATGAATCCATAAGTGGTTTAGATGACGCTGATAATCGTATTACAGATATTTTAAATGAATTACAGCAATTGTTAGAAAGCCATGAAAAAAATAGCTCGGAAATTGAAGAGTTACGTGATACATATCGTAGTATGAAGAAGAGTGTTCTTGCTCATAGACATATGTATGGAGCAGCAGAGCAGAAAATCGAAGAGATGCTAGATATTGAATCTAATAAGTTTAAAAGCTTTGAAGAGGCAACAGATAATGGCGACTATTTAAAAGCGAGAGAAATTGTTATTAGTTTAGAAGAAGGTTTGGCAAGCTTAGAAATCATTATTCATCAAATTCCGGATTTATTGGTAGAGTGTCAAGCGACGTTACCAGTTCAGCTGGAAGATTTATTACAAGGACATAATGATATGGTAAGACAAGGTTATGTATTAGAGTATTTGGAAGTCCCTAAAGAAGTTCGTGATATGACGACACAACTACACACATGTTTAATGGATATACAGGAGCTTCATATAACCGAAGCAGCTGAAAAAGTAGAAAACTTAAAAACGCGCTTAGATGGCTTCTATGATCAACTGGAACAAGAAGTACATGCGAGACATTATGTGGAGCAAAAAACACTTTCTGTTTATGAAGACTTAGAAGAAATTCGCATTGAAACGATTGAAACAAAAGCAGAAACACAACTTGTGAAACAAAGTTATCAGTTACAAGATAAGGATATTGAGTCTCAAAAGGTAATTGAAAAGCAAATGCACATTTTAATGAAACGTTTTGAAATGCTACAATTACGCGTTGCTGAACAAGATATTGCCTTCTCTATTATTCGTGAGGAACTAGAAGAGGTTTATGAGCAATGTGAAACGTTAAAAGTACTTCATGCAGAATATAAAGAAATGCTGCAAACGATGCGTAAAGAAGAATTTGAAGCACGTGAGAAGTTACAAGAAATGCGAAATATCATTTTTGAAACGAAACGTTTTATGCAAAAGTCGAATTTGCCAGGTCTTCCAGAAAGCATTATGGAAGATTTACAAAGAGGACAAATGGCAATGCAAGCTGTATATGAACAGTTAGAAGTGAAACCGTTAAATATGAACGCTGTAAATAGCAGTTTAGAAGAAGCGTACACAACTGTTAATGGTGTAGCTGAAATGACAGAAGAGTTAATTGGACAAGCGTATTTAGTTGAAAAATTAATTCAATACGGTAATCGTTACCGCAGTCATGATGAGAACCTTGCAGAGAGCTTAAATTATGCGGAGAAATTATTCCGTGAATATCAATACGATGCAGCTTTAGAACAAGCGGCTTCTGTACTAGAGCAACTTGAACCTGGCGTTGTTCAAAAAATAGCTGAATATGTAGACAATGAACAAACCCTTTCATAAGGGTTTGTTTTTTTGTGTAATTTTGGGGACGATGTTGCTATAATGAATAGCGGAATACAGTAAGGTTATTCGTTTTAAAATATAGTGAAACTGTAGTCAGTAGGGTCATCCTCGCTAATTATCGGCCTTCACAATCGGGATAAAATGGAACCTTTGAGTAGTCTTAGCGTAATTACACGTATTTGTGATATGATTATATGATGTGATAGCGCTGAAAGGGGAAGAACGATGATCTATTTTGATAATAGTGCGACGACGAAGCCATATCCAGAAGCCCTTCAATCGTACGTAACGGTTGCTGGAAAATATTTTGGAAACCCTTCTTCTATTCATTCGCTTGGGGGAGAGGCAGAGCGTCTATTAACACAATCAAGAACGATTGCAGCGCAGCTTCTTCACGTTAAACCTTCTGAGATTATTTTCACATCAGGTGGAACGGAAGGGAATAACCTTGCGATTAAAGGAATAGCGATGAGGAATCGTTCGCGCGGTAAACATATTATTACAACAAATATTGAACACGCGTCTGTGTTTGAAGCATATAAACAATTAGAAGATCTCGGTTTTGATGTAACATATTTGCCGGTTAATGAGCATGGTGTTGTATCGGTAGAGGATGTAAAACGAGCACTTCGTGAAGATACGATTCTTGTGTCAATTATTCACGTGAACAACGAGACTGGAGCAATTCAGCCTGTTGCTGAAATTGGAACGTTATTATCGAACTATCCGAAAATAAGATTCCATGTGGACCATGTACAAGGGATAGGAAAAGTACCGCTTGATTTATATGCTTCTCATATTGATCTTTGCTCAATATCTGGACATAAATTCCACAGTGTAAAAGGAACGGGTCTTCTTTATGTACGTGATGGCGTAAGGTTAGATCCAATTTTATCAGGTGGTCAACAAGAGCTTAAGTATCGCTCTGGTACAGAAAACTTACCTGGCATTGTAGCGATGGTGAAAGCACTTCGCATGACAATGGAACAAATGAAAGAAAAGATAGCTCATTTGCACAATTTACAAACAGAGCTTGTCCGTTTCTTGAAAGAGATGGAAGATGTAACGATTAATACGTCGCTTGCATATGCAGCACCGCACATTTTAAATGTGTCATTTGTTGGTTTAAAACCAGAAGTGGTCGTTCATGCTTTAGAAGAGCACGGTGTATATGTATCGACGAAGTCTGCTTGTTCTTCAAAAGCAAATGAAGTGAGCAGAGTGTTAGTGTCAATGGGAGTACCCCATGCCGCTGCTGCAAGTGCTATTCGTATTAGTTTGGCACCAGAAAACACGATGGAAGAAGTAAAACAATTTCAAGGTATTGTGAAAGAGACGATGCCAAAATTATATGAAGTGATGAGGTAAAGGAATATGATGACATATGAATATATTTTAGTTCGTTATGGAGAGATGACGACTAAAGGTAAGAACCGCTCTAAATTTGTAAGCACATTGAAAGATAACGTAAAGTTCAAGCTGAAAAAGTTCCCAAATATTAAAATCGATGCAACGCATGACCGTATGTACATTCAATTAAATGGCGAAGACCATGAAGCGATTTCTGAAAGATTGAAAGATGTATTCGGTATTCATAAGTTTAACTTAGCGATGAAAGTACCATCAGAATTAGAAGATATTAAAAAGGGTGCATTAGCAGCTTTCTTACAAGTAAAAGATGATGTGAAAACATTTAAAATTACAGTGCACCGTTCTGATAAGCGCTTCCCAATGAAGACGATGGAGTTACTTCCAGAAATCGGTGGACACATTTTAGAAAATACAGAGGATATCACAGTAGATGTTCATAATCCAGATGTGAATGTACGTATAGAAATTCGCAGTGGTTACAGCTATATTATGTGTGGTGAGCATATGGGAGCTGGTGGTTTACCAGTTGGTGTTGGCGGAAAAGTAATGGTACTTCTTTCTGGTGGTATCGATAGCCCAGTAGCAACGTACTTAACGATGAAACGCGGAGTGTCTGTGGAAGCAGTTCATTTCCATAGCCCACCTTTCACAAGCGAGCGTGCAAAACAAAAAGTAATCGATTTAGCACAAGAGTTAACGAAGTACTGTAAACGTGTAACGCTTCACCTTGTTCCATTTACAGAAGTGCAAAAAACGATTAATAAAGAAATTCCATCTAGCTATTCAATGACAGTTATGCGCCGTATGATGATGCGTATTACAGAGCGTATCGCAGAGGAGCGTAATGCACTTGCAATTACGACTGGTGAAAGTCTCGGACAAGTAGCAAGCCAAACATTAGATAGTATGCATACAATCAACGAAGTAACAAACTATCCGGTTATTCGTCCACTTATTACGATGGATAAATTAGAAATTATTAAAATCGCTGAAGAAATCGGCACATATGATATTTCAATTCGTCCGTACGAAGATTGCTGTACAGTATTCACACCAGCAAGCCCAGCGACGAAGCCGAAGCGTGAAAAAGCGAATCGTTTTGAAGCGAAATACGATTTCACACCATTAATCGATGAAGCTGTAGCGAACAAAGAAACAATGGTATTACAAACGGTAGAAGTAGTAGCGGAAGAAGACAAATTCGAAGAACTTTTCTAAAACCATAAATTACCATATCTAAAACGTGTATGAAGTCATGTTATTTATCACACTCTATACTCACAAGGAGGTGATATAACATGTCACGTAGCACAAATAAATTAGCGGTTCCTGGTGCTGAATCAGCATTAGACCAAATGAAATACGAAATCGCTCAAGAGTTTGGTGTTCAACTTGGAGCAGATGCAACTGCTCGCGCTAACGGTTCTGTTGGTGGTGAAATCACTAAACGTCTAGTTTCACTAGCTGAGCAACAATTAGGCGGTTACCAAAAATAATCCCATATAAGATGGCTTAGAAAGAGCGGGTTTTCCCGCTCTTTCTTTTTGTTGTTTGCACCGTTATACATTCATTTCGACATAGACATAAAAAATTTGTCAAAAGAAGAGGGTTCAAAATTAACTGAAAATTCTTTATTATATAAGGGAGGCATAGAAATGGAGGAGGATATTGTATGAAGAGAGAGGAATTGTTGGCGCCACCGTCTTATAATTTAGTTTCTGAAATAGAGAAATATACAGGTGATAAAGATAAGCTTGCTTTAATTTGGCAAGATGATAAAGGGAATAGACGAGAAGTTACATACGCTGAGCTTATGAAAGGTGCGAATAAAATTGGAAACGCTTTTATAAAGAGTGGTCTGCAAAAAGGGGACAAGCTCCTCATTATGATGCCGCGCTTAATTGAAGCGTACATGACGTATATCGCTGCGATTAAAGCAGGATTTGTCGTAATTCCGAGTTCGGAAATGTTGCGCAAAAAGGATATAGAATATCGCATTGGGCACGGGGAAGTAAAAGCAATCGTAAGTTATGAGCCGTACATTGGGCAGTTTGATGATATAGAAGCGATGGAATCTCTTCAAAAATTCGTTCTGAGCGAGCAGTCAGTAGATGGATGGATTAATTTAAAAACAGCGTTAGAAACAGAAAGTGACATGTTAGAAATGGCGAAGACTGATAAAGAAGATATGGTCTTTTTATCTTACACGTCAGGAACGACAGGAAACCCAAAAGGTGTTGTTCATACGCATGCGTGGGCATACGCTCATTTGCGCACGAGCGCTCCAAATTGGCTCGGAATTGAAGAGGATGATGTTGTATGGGCGACGGCTAGTCCAGGTTGGCAAAAGTGGATTTGGAGCCCGTTTTTAGCAACACTCGGATCAGGAGCGACAGGATTTGTATACAACGGTAAATTTGAACCAAAAACGTATTTAAACTTATTAGGTGATAATAAGGTGAATGTGCTTTGTTGTACGCCGACTGAGTATAGATTAATGGCAAAAGTAGAAGACTTAAGTGAGTACAATTTAGAAGCGTTACATAGCGCTGTATCCGCAGGTGAGCCATTAAATAGAGAAGTCATTGAAACGTTCCAAAAGCACTTTAATATTACAGTAAGAGACGGCTACGGGCAAACGGAAAATACATTGCTTGTTGGTGTAATGAAAGGGATGGATATTAGACCGGGATCAATGGGAAAACCAACGCCAGGCAACCACGTTGATATTGTAGATGAAGAAGGTATTCCGGTACAGGTAGGAGAAGTTGGTGATATCGCAGTTCACATTGAAACGCCAGCCCTCTTTAAACAATATTATAAAGACGATGAGCGCACAGTGATGCAATTCCGCGGTGATTATTATATTACCGGTGATAAAGCGAAGAAAGATGAAGACGGCTATTTCTGGTTTGAAGGGCGCGGTGATGATATTATTATTAGCTCTGGTTATACAATTGGGCCGTTTGAAGTAGAAGATGCGCTCGTAAAACATCCTTATGTAAGAGAGTGTGCGGTTGTCGCAAGCCCTGATGAAATTCGCGGAAGTGTCGTGAAGGCATTTATCGTATTAAGAGAGAATATAGACAAGAATGAAGAAACATTAATTCCAGTACTCCAACAACACGTCAAAGAACTCACTGCACCATATAAATACCCTCGCAAAATTGAATTTGTAGATGAACTACCAAAAACGATTTCCGGAAAAATTCGCCGTATTGAGCTTAGAAAACAAGAGATGGAGATTCCGTCAAAATAATTTTGAAAACAGTGAAGGAAATAGTTGAATGAAATGCCAAACAATGATAATATAAAAACGAACACAAGTTCGATATTTATAAACTTAAAAAAGAGGTGTCCGTATGATTTTAGGTATTAATCCGTACTTAGTTTTAGATGGTAGTGGGCAAGAGGCTGTACAGTTTTATAAAGAGGCGTTAGACGCAAAAGTAGAAATCATGCAAACTTTTGGTGACATGCCTGAAAATCCAGAATACCCGATTCCAGCTGAAGCAAAAGAGCGCGTTTTACATGCTACTTTAAAAGTTGGTAATACGGACCTTATGATTTCTGATACATTCCCAGGTCAAGGGCATGCAATCGGATCTCAAGTAACAATTGCAATTCAAATTAGTAATGCAGAAAAAGCGAAAGAAGTATTCGAAAAGTTACAAGAGGGTGGAGAAGTTATTATGCCACTTCAAGAAACGTTCTGGAGCCCAGCATACGGACAACTTAAAGATAAATTTAGCATTGAATGGCAAATCACAACGAACCCTACTGAACAAAAGTAATTTTTAGAAAAGCACCATTTTTAATCGAAATGGTGCTTTTTTTATACGCTCTAATTTCGTAGATTAAAGGGAAAAGGGGGATGAGCATATGGGAGAAATTTGGTATGGCGGCACCATTTACACGATGCGAGAAGAGAATGAAAAAGTAGAAGCTATTTATGTTGAAAAGGGCATGATTGTTGATGCTGGGAGTAAGGAAGAGCTAGAAAGTCGATATTCAGACGTGAAGTTGTATGACTTAAAAGGCAAAACGATGATCCCAGGTCTCGTTGATAGTCATATGCATCTTATTGGGCACGGGGAGAGGTTACTCCGTCTAGACTTATCAAATTGTACATCTTATAGCGAAGTGTTGACTCTTGTTCAGAAGCGAGTAGAAGAAGCGCCAAAAGGTTCTTGGGTTATTGGAGAAGGCTGGAATGAAAATAATTTTACAGATACAAAACAAGTTCATGTACGTGATTTAGATGAAATCTCTAAAGAACACCCTATTTTATTAAAGCGCGTTTGTCGCCACGTTACATGGGTGAATTCATACATATTGCAAGAAGCGCACATAACAGAAACGACGCAAGACCCGAAAGGAGGAAAAGTCGGCCGGGACCCATTGAATAATTTAACAGGGCTTTTATATGAACAAGGACAAGAACTAATAAAACATGTGCAGCCTGAAATTGATGAAGCCTACTTACAAAGAGCTCTGCAAACAGCGATTAAAGATTGCTGGCAATACGGACTTGTTGGCGGGCATACGGAAGATTTAAATTATTACGGTGGTTTTAGAAAAACGCATAATGCGTTTTCTCATGTTATAAAAGAAATGCCCTTTAAAGCGCATTTGCTCGTTCATCATGAAGTGGCACATGAACGAAAAGAATATGAAAATGAGAATTATATTGAATTTGGAGCGATGAAAATTTTTTCTGATGGCTCTTTTGGCGGAAGAACAGCTTTATTAAGTGAACCGTATGAAGATGCGCAGGAAACAAATGGAGTTGCAATCTTCTCACGTGAAGAGCTTGCGGAGTTAGTGAAAAAAGCACGGGATTTACATATGCCAGTTGCGATTCATACAATAGGTGATTTATCACTTGAATATGTCATTGATGCACTTGAATTATATCCACCAGCAGAAGGTTTTCGCGATCGTATTATTCATTGTCAGTTAGCTCGTGAAGAATTGATTGAGAGAATGCGACACTTGCCGGCTATTATTGATATTCAGCCCGTCTTTGTGTCATCGGACTTCCCATCAGTCATTGAAAAACTAGGCGAGCATCGTCTTCGATATGCATATGCTTGGAAGACGTTACTAGAAGCGGGATTACACTGCAACGGTGGGTCTGACGCGCCAATTGAACAAGTGAATCCGTTTTTAGGCATATATAGTGCTGTTACACGTAGAAGTTTTATTGACGGCGTATGCTATATGCCAGAGGAAAGATTAACGGTATATGAAGCTATCTCTTTATTTACAACAGGAAGTGCCTATGCAATCGGAAAAGAAGCGAAGCGAGGGAAAATCGCAAAGGGATATGAAGCGGACTTTACGATAGTAGATCGAAATATATTTGAGGTAGAGGCAGAAGAAATAAAAGAAGTACAAGCAGAAATGACCGTAATTGATGGGAAGATTGTGTATAGGAAAGACGTGTGAAAATATATCGAATTACCGATAAAAAATGACAAGAATAGTGGTCGGTAGCGAGAGAAATAAATAACCGCCGAATTATAGGATCCCATAATTCGGCGGTTATTTTCATGCTATAAAAATGTTCTTTGTACTTTTTCCCAGAAGGAATTGTTTTTTAATTTTACTGTTTTAATTTGTTTATCGCTTAAGCGTACAACAGCTTTTTCCACTTGTTTAATGCTAAGCGCTTCATTATCCATACCGATAACTGGATAATCGTTACCGTCTGGTCGTAGTTTTAAAGTTAGTGTACGCTCGTGATTTAAAATGAATGGTGAACCGAGCGTACGGTATGTGTTGTTATTTAAAGATGCTAATTCGCTTACTTGGAAGCATGGGATAAGCGGATCAACAACCGCACCATGTAATGATTTATTGTAAGCTGTACTTCCTGTTGGGGTAGAAACAACTAAACCGTCCCCTCTAAATGTTTCGAAATATAGATCATCAACGTGAACATCTACAACGAATGTTTTAATAATGCTAGAGCGTAATGAGAACTCATTTAAACAATGGAAAGATGTACCGTGATCTACATCTACCTGAATTGTTGGATATTTTCGCACTTCAATTTCATTTTTTGTAATTTCTTGAAGGGCTGTATCAACGTGATCAATATGGAAATCGCAGTAGAAAGAAGTTTCATCTTTCGTAGAAATCCCTGCGTATAAACAATCTTCTCTAAAACCAGTTTGACGAACGGCTTGTAAGAAAGTTGCATCATCTCCAACACTGACGATAGCGTTTGCATTTTTTGAATGATCTAATATGGTAAAACCATTCTCTTCTAAAATACGATAGATTGGTTTCATTTTTTCAACGAGCGTTGCTTTGTCATCACCATAAAAGAAAAATAAATTGCGACGATCTGCCATTATGTATCCCTCCACTGCAGTTAAATTTTCTGTTCTTCGTGCTACATATCATCCAAATATGTTCCCCGACGATATGTTCAAATAATATATTTCGATATAAAATGTCAAAATCCCTTTTTATTTTTAGAAAAATTTTTATATTCAATTTTAAAGGTTCCTGTTTAATGATGAATAAACTTGTCGATAATGGGTACGGAGTGAAAGGATGATACGTATGAAGTGGCTCGTGATTGGAATAATAATTCTTCTCCTTTTTATTTTGCTTATACTATTGTCGAAAATAAAGCTTAAAGTGACATTTTTATATTCAGAAACGGAAAAGCAATGTTTGTTTCAAGTGAAAATATGGATGATTCGATATACGTTTGATGTATTGGAAAGAATTGAAAAACAACAGAAAAAGATAGGGCAGAAAATCGAAAAAGCTGAAGAAGACGGCGGAATTGATAATAAAATTATGGCACAACTTGATAGTATAGGGGAACTGATAAAAAAGCTGCAAGAAGTTCATACTATTGTTAAAGATTTTCTTAAACGAGTAAAAATCAATGGTTGGAAATGGCACACCCAAATTGGAGCAGGTGATGCAGCTAGTACTGGAATTGTCACTGGATATGCATGGGGGACAAAAGGAATGGCTGCTGGAATTGTAGGACAATATATGCATATTGTTGACGTACCAGAATTTGAAATCACCCCTGTTTTTCAAGGGAAAGGATTTGCATCAAGATGTGAGTTAACAGCATCTTTTCGTATATTTCGTGCTATAAAAACGGGTATCAAATTACTCACGTTTATGAGAAGACAAAGATCTGGTACGAATGAAAAATCAGTTCAAGCATAGGGGGGATATAAAGTGGACCATCCAATTCAAGGTTTAATGACAACCGCAATGCAGCATTTAAAACAAATGACTGATGTAAATACAATTGTTGGTGATCCGATTAAAGCGGCAGATGGAAGTGTAATTCTTACCGTTTCAAAAGTTAGTTTCGGATTCGCTGCTGGTGGAAGTGAATTTGGTAAAGTAGAACATTCAGGCCGTCATCCATTTGGCGGGGGAAGTGGTGGAGGAGTTTCTATTAATCCTGTTGCTTTTCTTGTAATAAATGGAGAAGGTGTAAAAGTGTTGCATTTAGATAAGCAAACACACGTCATCGATAAAATAATTGAATTAGCACCACAAGCTGTTGATAAAGTGAAAGAAATGATGGATAAACGAAAAGAAGACGATCCTGAATTTCAAATTTAACAAATAAAGAAGCTAATCAATGGATTAGCTTCTTTAATTTTTTTGTAAATAAAGCGATTTTATTTGCATTATCGATAGGGACAAACTATCATTTACATTGTACATATTTTGTTTAAATAAAGGAGGATTTTCAAGTGGCAAACGTAACTTTTAAAGGTAACCCAATGACTTTAGTTGGAACAGAAGTTAAAGTTGGCGATCAAGCGCCAAAATTCCAAGTATTAGCAAATGACTTATCTCCAGTAAGTTTAGAAACATACAAAGGCGAAGTAAAATTAATTAGTGTTGTACCTTCAATCGACACAGGTGTGTGTGATGCACAAACACGTCGTTTTAACCAAGATGCAGCAGGTATTGAAAACGCGAAAGTATTAACAATTAGCGCTGACTTACCATTCGCTCAAAAACGTTGGTGTGCAGCAAACGGTTTAGAAAATGTTGTAACACTTTCTGACCACCGTGACCTTTCATTCGGTGAAGCTTACGGCTTAGTAATGAAAGAGCTTCGTTTACTTGCTCGTGCAGTATTCGTAGTAGATAGCAACGACAAAGTAGTTTACGCAGAATACGTAAGCGAAGGTACAAGCCATCCAAACTATGAAGCAGCATTAGAAGCAGCTAAAGCGGCAAAATAATG
This sequence comes from Bacillus sp. RC251, assembly GCF_044908765.1. Lineage (NCBI taxonomy): Bacteria > Bacillati > Bacillota > Bacilli > Caryophanales > Bacillaceae > Bacillus > Bacillus sp. RC251. The sequence goes on from NZ_JBIYDP010000006.1 coordinate 87,561, forward strand.
TGAAAGAAATGACCTCTTATAAAGAGGTCGTTTTTTCTCATATATTGCTGCGTAATGGTACCAATATATGAGAAAAAACGTTATATCATATATAACTTAAAGGGGAGCTCTTTGTAGGAGGTCGCTTTTTCTTTTTGGAAAAAAACACTTTGTGGTATGATATAAGTTATGTGTAAAAGAGAGAAGGAGGAATGTACGTGAGTCAGACAGTAGAAACATTATTTTCTATTTTTGATTCTTCTGCGGTAGTTTTACGTAAAGAATTAGATGTAACATATTTAGAGGCGCTTGTAGAAACAGGTGATAACTTGTTTGAAGGAGCAATTTTACAAGAGGAATTATCCGAATCAGCAATTGAAAGGCTGAATCGTGAATATAGTACGTTTAATGAAGAAACATATAAAGGGGAAGAAATTCGTAAAGCATTTCAGTTAGCCATCTTAAAAGGAATGAAAGAAGGCGTGCAAGCGAATCACGAAATGACGCCTGATGCAGTTGGAATGTTCATGAGCTACTTATTCCATAAATTTATGCAAGGGCAAAACGAAATTACTGTTTTAGATCCTGCAATTGGAACAGGTAACTTAATGACTACAGTATTTAATAGCGCCAAAGAAGGACTAGCAATGAGTGGATTTGGTGTAGAAGTGGATGAAGTACTAATTAAACTTGCTTTAGTAAATGCGAATTTACAAAAGCATGCAATCGAATTCTTCCATCAAGATGGACTAGCGCCACTTTATATCGATCCGGTTGATGCAGTCGTTTCAGACTTACCGATTGGTTACTATCCAAATGAAATCGGTGCAAGTGAATATAAGTTAAAAGCAGATGAAGGAATGTCGTATGCACATCACCTATTTATTGAACAAAGTGTGAAACATACGAAAGAAGGCGGGTACTTATTCTTCCTAGTACCAAACTTCATTTTTGAAAGTGATCAAGCACCAAAATTACATGCATTTATTAAAGAAACATGTTTTATTCAAGGGCTATTACAGCTACCTGTTTCCATGTTTAAAAACGAGAAAAATGCAAAAAGTATATTTGTTCTCCAAAAGAAAGGTCCTAGTGTAACAATGCCAAAACAGGCGTTATTAGTGGAGTTACCTAAATTCTCCAACATGAAGGCGATGGAGAACATTATGGATCAATTAAATACTTGGTTTGCAACCCACAAATAAGGCGAGGTATATGTAACAGGGTTAGTAATTCATGTAGTACAGTTTTATATGATATGTCATATTTTTAAATATATACTAGATTAAACTGAATTTTTTTGAAATCTGTAATATATATTTTTTCTTGGTGTTACAATTTTTTCACTTGAAATATATGTCGGACGATGTTTAAATTAAAATCGTGAGTATAAAATTCACTAATGATGAAACGTTTTCATATTTAGTGAATTTGATCAGATAAAATCGAGCGGTTTGTGGACATATCCACACAACTACCAAGAGAAAAAGGGGCGAAAGACTAGATGTCAAAAATCATCGCGATTAACGCAGGAAGCTCTTCCTTAAAATTCCAATTATTTGAAATGCCAAGTGAAACAGTATTAACAAAAGGTTTAGTAGAACGTATCGGTTTAGAAGATAGTATCTTCACTATTACTGTAGATGGCGAAAAACAAAAAGAAATTACAAATATTCCAGATCATGCAGTAGCAGTAAATATGCTTCTTAAAAAATTAACTGAAAACGGAATCGTTAAGTCTCTAGATGAGATTGGCGGTATCGGTCACCGTGTTGTTCACGGCGGCGAAAAATTTGCTGACTCTGTTTTAATTACTGATGAAGTATTAGCTGATATCGAAGAGTTAAGCGATTTAGCGCCACTTCATAACCCAGCAAATCTTGTTGGTATTAAAGCATTCCAAGAAGTATTACCAAACGTACCAGCAGTAGCAGTATTCGATACAGCATTCCACCAAACAATGCCGGAATCTGCATTCTTATACAGCCTACCATATGAGTACTATGAAAAATTCGGTATCCGTAAATACGGTTTCCACGGAACTTCTCATAAATACGTAACTGAGCGTGCGGCTGAATTATTAGGTCGTCCACTTGAAAGCTTAAGCTTACTTTCTTGTCACTTAGGTAACGGTGCAAGTATCGCAGCAGTAGAAGGCGGTAAATCTATCGATACTTCTATGGGCTTCACTCCACTTGCTGGTGTAACAATGGGTACACGTTCTGGTAACCTTGACCCTGCGTTAATTCCATACATCATGGAAAAAACAGGCCAAACAGTAGAAGAAGTAGTTAACGTATTAAACAAGAAGAGTGGTATGTTAGGTCTTACTGGTTACTCTAGTGACCTACGTGACATCATTGCGAAAGAAGAAGAAGGCGACCACCGTGCGAAAGTAGCACTTGATGTATTCGTAAGCCGTATCCACAAATACATCGGTTCTTACACAGCTCGTATGAAAGGCGTTGACGCTATCATCTTTACAGCTGGTGTAGGTGAAAACAGTGCGATTATTCGTGAGCGTGTATTAGAAGGCCTTGAGTACATGGGCGTATACTTCGACGTAAAACGTAATAACGTATTTGGTGAAGAAGCATTCATCAGCTTCCCACACTCTCCAGTAAAAATTATCGTAATTCCAACTGACGAAGAAGTTATGATCGCTCGTGACGTACTACGTCTTGGAGATATTGGTTAATATACTATATGAAAAAAAGACGAGATCCTATAGGGTTTCGTCTTTTTTCTGTTGGATATATTTCAAGATTCCATCTGGATATAGTGCTTTCTCTTTTTGAATGAATGCAGTGAGGGAAATCCATTTTGCGTATGACAGTGTTTGTTCATCTTGTATATTCAGTATTTCCATTTCATATAGTGACATGTCTAATAAGCGTAAAGAATATAGCTGAATGATTTCATGACCAATTTCTCCATCTAGATGAAAGATGTTTTCTAAGCAGCCTAAATAATTGGTGATTTCCACTTCTGTGTGAAGCTCTTCTTGAAATTCGCGAATAACGGTATGTGCTGATTTTTCACCAAGTTCAATTGAACCGCCAAGAGGTCGGTAATATGTTTCATCGCCAGTATGATATTCTTGTACGAGAAGTCTACCGTGATGTATAGCAATGCCAAAAGCTTTTGCACGTGGATACATATATAATCACTCCTTATTTCTTTTGTATAAGGATGATTATAATGTGTTTTGTAATAAAAAGTATCGTGTATTTAGGACTGCGGTCTAATCGTGAGTCCATCAAATAGGTCACTCCAAAATGCTTCATTGTACTGGTATACATCCATAATAGGGCATTTTATAACGCAAATATTTTGTAATCCCCAATCTTCTTGGGCAACAGTTGGTACATCTGCAGGAAGTAGTAATAGGACAGAGAATTTATGTTTAACTATTTGAGATAAAATGTGTTCCAAGGAATGCGCTTCTTCGTATGTTCCTCCAGTTCGAATAAACAATATGGATTCTGCCGTTTCAATTGTAGTTAGAAAACGATGAATTCGATGCTCATAGTTTAACTTAACTTCTGTATAAGAAGGCCAAGAAGTTGGTGTGTTTACATCTGTTTTAAAGTCGTGGCAGGAGTCGATTTCATATAGGTTGTCACGGAGTCTTAATTTCGCACCATCATCCCAAAATGAGATGAAAGATAAGTTTTCGAACTGTAGAAAACGGTCAAATCGATTTTGTAATAATACATTCACTTTTTCTAATGAAGGGCTTAGCATAAAATCGATAACACCAAAAAAGGGTGATAATTCGAATTGATATAACGCCCAAGCAGGCCAGCAGTTTTGTCCTAAGCTGAATACTGCATTATATTCTTTTTTTATATTGGATAGATTCATGTGATTTATCTCATCCTTTTTGCTAATATTTTATGTCACTAAAAAATGGAATGTGAATAAAGATAGACAAGCATATTTGTAAAGAATAAGCAGAAATATGTTACAATAGAAAAAAATCGAACGAGGTGGTTGTTACGATGCGATCGAAGCGAGAACAAGCCATTTTAGACAATATAAAAGAATGGGAATCGCAATTAGTTGAGCAAGAAGCGACTGATTTTCAAAAAATGTTTGATAAATGGGTACATACGACAATTGCGAAATTACCTGAGAAAAAACGAAAAGATTTCTTTACGAAAGCAGATGGATGGCTCTTTCATTTGCATGCATTGATTCAAAGTTCACAATCACAGTTAGACGCGCGTAATCGTATTTTAGGAACGTCGAGATTATTTGATGAATCAATTGAGCAACTAGAAGATTTGAAAGCATTATCTATTGATCAGTTAACATACATAGCAGAGCAGCAAACAGCGCGACATCGCCTATATTCATTCGTACAAGGCGGAGCAACGGGTGCTGGAGGTTTATTATTATTAACGGCTGATTTTCCGGTTATGATTGCATTAAATGTGAAGGCTGTCCAACTTATTGCAACATCATTTGGACATGATGTGAACAAGCCTTATGAAATGATGCTTGCGTTAAAGGTGTTTCATGCGTCATTACTACCAGGAAGGCTTCAGCAATACGCATGGTACAATTTACTGCAAGAGCTAGAGCAAGAAGATTCGTTCTTCTATGAAGGAGACGAAGCGGTATTACAACCAGCTTCTACTGAGGTTGTGTTAAAACAAATTTTGAAAACATTTTCGATTTATGCTCTTCGTCGTAAATTATTCCAAGGTATTCCGGTAATCGGAATGGCAATCGGGTCTACAGTGAACTATCGTTTAACAAGAAATGTTACTGAATTTGCAAATAGATTTTATCAAGTGCGCCACATAGTCGAGAAGGAAAAAAGAGCGTAAAAAAAGCGAGAGGCCGAAGCCTTTCGCTTTTTTTAATTTGTTGCATGCTTTTTGGACATTGGAATAGATACTGGTTGCTTTTCTGCTTTTTTCTCTGCTTTTGGATAATAAATTAAATCCAATGTTTTTGCCTGTACAGCAATTGAAAGAATAGTAAAAGCAATTTCTGTCCAATTTAAATAATATAATGAAAGCGCAAGAACAATCGCGTCAAAGACGAAGAAAATTTGCCCAATTGTAAAACGAGTTCGTTTACTTAATACAATTGTTAAAATGTCGTCTCCGCCGGTTGCACCGCCAAATCGCAATATAAAACCGAGTCCAATACCAGCTAACGCACCGCCAACTACTGCAGCTATAAATAAATTATTTGATAAATCGACCGTAAATGGAGAATAATTTTCCATAAGAGAATAAAATACTCCGAATGAAATCGAACCTAGGAATGAATAACCAACCATTTTTTTACCTAAAAATGAAGCACATAGTAAAATAATTGGGATATCCATAATTACAGTTGAAATAGATGGTGAAATATCATAAAAATTTTGGATAAATAGTGCAATTCCTACAAATCCACCTTCTGTTAAGTGGTTTTGGAAGTGAATGTGATATAGCGCTGCTGCTAAAATAAATGAACCGATTAAAACCATAAAAATTTCTTTAATAATTTGTCGACTTTGGATGTTCCTCATCGTTATTCCTTCTTTCCGTAGTTAGTAGTCCTTTTTGTGTTGTAAACTAACTACGAGCTCACATGTAGCTTCAGTTAGTTTACGAAAAAAACTAACTACGCTATATGTCGCTGAAGAAATAACGAATAATCCTCTCGTCCATCAATTCTCCCTACCTTCGTTTTAGTTTAAGTCTTAAAACGACTAAACAAAACGTGGAGTAGGATTCTTCATTTAGCAATCCTGCTCTTCTTTGTTTTGTTTAGCTAGTAACAATTAAGTCCTAAACAAAACGCTACGTGTAAGAAGAGTCTTTTTTTTGCCAAATTATCCTTCGGGCAATCATAATTTCCCCACTCTCGTATTTTTTTCGCTAGACTAAAGTATCTGAGCTGAAAAATACGCTACGTGTATGATTCGTCAATACGATGCCACATGCTCCTTCGAGCGATCATGATATCAAAATCCCTTCCTTCAAGATTTATATTATTATATCATACTTTCAAAAAATGTATGCGGATGGAAACCGACAATAAGCGGAGGAAATCTACAAAAATTGTTATGTTTAAATATTTTTGTAGAAAAGCCTAAGTTATTTTGCAGAATTGGACAGTGTTTTAATGTTTGTCCAATAAGTAAGAAAGAGATGGCGTTTATTCAGTTGTATCTTTCTGGTCACCTTTATCTTTAAAAAACGCATCCCAGCTAATCACACTTAAAAAAGTTAAAGCGATAATAATGAAAGCTCGCATAAAATTGAGACCTCCTTTTGTACATAGTATATGAATAATTTGCTTCAGAATGTGTCATTTTTTTACAAGTCTTAATTGTTATGAGATTATATCAATATAGATAGATGAAAGGGAGAGAGAAGATATGCTAAAAGACATGTTCAAAAGAAAAGAATTAGTATGCGTTTCATGTCAGAAAAAGATTCAATATGAAGAAGAGCTCGTTGCTTTTGTAAAGTTGCCAAAGGAAAGAAGTATATTAGTTGGACCGTTCGATTTGTGTTTAGCGAAAACAGCACAAGAAATATATTGTAAATCGTGTTACGACAAAAAAGCATGACCCAAAGTAATTGAGGGACATGCTTTTTTCATTGGTGTGCTTTTCCCTCAGATACATTTTGAGTGAGTCGATACCAAAGCCAAAGGTCATTAATGATGGAAGCGAGATCGGCAATTTCTGAATTAAGTTTGCAAGAAATTTCAAAGTTTTCTTCGTTATTTAAATGATGCTGTTTTGCATTAATAGAGTGCTCGAGTTCTTTTATACGATCAGGAATCTTTCCGCGAACTTGTTCCCATTTCAATAAAATAGCATGCTGTATTTTTTCGGGGATATCTTCCCAATCTTCTTGTAAATACGGAATTTCAATTCCTAGATGATCATCGTATAAGAAATACTTTTCCATAAGTTCACCCCCGTTTTCCTGCTTATATTGTACATGAAAACAGAAAGAAGCTCGACGAAATTGTTTGAAAAAATTTGAAAATGACTCTTGATACATTTTGTGAAAGGTGTTAAAGTGTGTATTATTATAAAAGAAAATGAATATTTATTCTTTAGGGGGATGCAAAATGGAGAAGAAAAAAGTGGTATTAGCATATTCTGGAGGTCTTGATACTTCCGTTGCAATTAAATGGTTACAAGAGAAGAATTATGATATTATCGCGCTTTGTTTAGACTTAGGGGAAGGTAAAGACTTAGCATTCGTAAAAGAAAAGGCACTTTCAGTAGGTGCAATTAAATCATATATGATTGATGTTCAAGAGGAATTTGCAAATGAATATGCATTGATGGCGATGCAAGCGCACACGTTATACGAAGGGAAATACCCTCTCGTTTCTGCATTATCTCGTCCACTTATCGCTAAGAAATTAGTAGAAATTGCAGAACAAGAAGGGGCGACTGCAGTTGCACACGGATGTACAGGGAAAGGGAATGATCAAGTTCGTTTTGAAGTTTCTATTCAAGCGTTAAATCCTTACTTAGAAGTGATTGCGCCTGTACGTGAATGGAAATGGTCACGTGAAGAAGAAATTGCATATGCAAAAGAAAACGATGTACCCATTCCGATTAATTTAGACAGCCCGTTTTCAATCGATCAAAACTTATGGGGACGCAGTAACGAATGTGGTATTTTAGAAGATCCATGGGCAGCGCCGCCAGAAGATGCATATGAGATGACATTGGCATTAGAAGATACACCGAATAAACCAGAGTTTGTAGAAATCGGCTTTGAAGCAGGTGTACCGACTACTTTAAATGGCACTGCATATTCACTTTCAGAATTAATTAAAACGTTAAATGCGCTTGCTGGAAAACATGGCGTTGGACGTATCGATCACGTAGAAAATCGCCTCGTTGGTATTAAATCGCGTGAAGTATACGAATGTCCAGCGGCAATGACGTTAATCACAGCACATAAAGAGCTAGAAGATTTAACGCACGTAAAAGAAGTAGCACATTTTAAACCGGTGATTGAGCAGAAAATAACAGAACTTATTTATAACGGTTTATGGTTCTCTCCTTTAAAACAAGCGCTTCATGCTTTCTTACAAGAAACGCAAAAAAATGTAACAGGTACAGTGCGTGTGAAATTATTTAAAGGCCATGCGATTGTAGAAGGACGTAAATCTGAGTACTCTTTATATGACGAAAAATTAGCAACATATACTGCTCAGGACGAATTTAATCATGATGCAGCAGTTGGATTCATTTCATTATTCGGTTTACCGACGAAAGTATACAGCCAAGTGAATCAAAAGAAGGTGGAAGCGTGAGCAAACTTTGGGGCGGACGTTTTACAGAAGAAGCGGAAGCGTGGGTTGAAGAGTTTGGAGCATCCATCTCCTTCGATCAACAATTAGTAAATCAAGATATAAAGGGAAGTATTGCGCACGTAACGATGCTAGCAAAGCAAGGTATCGTTACGAAAGAAGAAGCAGAGAAAATAAAGGTAGGGCTTCAGTATTTATTAAAAGAAGCAAAAGAGAATAAGCTTCAATTCTCGGTAGAAGCAGAAGATATTCATTTAAACATTGAAAAAATGTTAATTGAACAAATCGGTGAAGTAGGAGGGAAACTTCATACAGGACGAAGCCGTAATGATCAAGTAGCGACTGATATGCATTTATATTTGAAAGAAAAAGTAGAACATATTATAAAAGCTACAAAACAATTGCAAACTGTTCTTGTTCATCAAGCAGAAAATAATATTGAAACCATTATGCCTGGTTATACGCATTTGCAGCGTGCGCAGCCAATTTCATTTGCACATCATATTCTTGCTTACTTTTGGATGTTAGAGCGTGATGTGAATCGTTATGAAGATTCATTAAAGCGCATTAACATTTCACCATTAGGAGCAGGAGCATTAGCAGGGACAACATTCCCGATTGACCGAGAATATAGTGCGGAGCTTCTTGGATTTAATGGAATCTATGAAAATAGTTTAGATGCAGTAAGCGATCGTGATTTCATACTGGAGTTCCTAAGTAACTCATCTATGCTCATGATGCACTTATCACGCTTTTGCGAAGAACTTATTTTATGGAGTAGCCAAGAGTTTCAATTTATTGAAATGAGCGATCAATACGCAACGGGAAGCAGCATTATGCCGCAAAAGAAAAATCCAGATATGGCGGAACTAATCCGCGGTAAAACAGGCAGAGTATACGGTAATTTATTTAGTTTACTTACAGTCATGAAAGGATTACCGCTCGCTTACAATAAAGACTTGCAAGAAGATAAAGAAGGAATGTTTGATACAGTAAAAACAGTAGAAGGCTGCCTTCATATTATGGCAGGCATGCTAGAGACGATGACTGTAAACAAAGAAAAAATGGGGCAAGCTGTGACGCACGATTTCTCTAACGCAACAGAAATTGCTGACTACTTAGCAAACAAAGGACTACCATTCCGTCAAGCTCATGAAATTGTTGGGAAGCTAGTGCTACACTGCACACAAAAAGGAATTTATTTAGTAGATGTACCACTTGCAACATATAAAGAAATGAGTCCGTTATTTGAAGAAGATTTGTATGAAGTTCTTTCACCATATGCAGCTGTAAAGCGTCGTAACAGTGCTGGCGGGACAGGGTTTGAGCAAATTGAAAAAGCTTTGGAGAAGGCGAAGGAATTAACGGTAGAGTTTGTAGGTATTAAATGATGCATAATATAGAAGGTAAGGTACTTTTTTAGAAAGTACCTTACCTTTTTGTATTTAGATTTTTAGGGGAGTATCTATCATTTCATAGTTATGTTTCATAATCATAAAATGATGTTTTTCATGTATCGCTAATAGTTGAATAGATTGAATCAGGTTAGGATAGTGAGCAATTGGATCTAAAAATACGATATGTCCTGCAATATTTTCTTCTATATTTTGAACGAGCTTTTTTATTTCATCTGTTTCACGTGTAAGTAATTGTTCTAATTCAGTTATATTCATAGAGTGATAGACTTTTTTTGAGGGGATTAAAATCCAAGGAGCTCTCATTCCCTTGCCATGCTTTTCTTTATATTCGGCATAAATGTCATGTATGTCAGTTGCAAATGGGGCATTTCTTCTTAGTTTTGCATAAGGGATAAGAGTGAAAGAGAATTTAATCGCTACTTTGAGCATCTTTGCAATTAAATATAAGTGATAAAAGTGTTCACCAGTAGACCATTTTTTGTCCTCTGTTCTATACCATAGTTCTTCTTGGGATAGTGAATGGAGCTGAGGAAGGAACTCGTTCCTTTGTACATGTAATGTATGAAAATGTTTTGAGATATTTTCAGATTTCATATTTTCGTATCCTCCACACTTTTTCCTAATTATAACATTTTCCGTGTGGATGTAAGTAAGCCTAGAGCAATGTGCTCCAGGCTTATAATGTATCAATCATACTTATGTCGATCTTCCGTAATTCGAATATACTCAATATCCATCAAATCTCTAAGTAATGCACCATTACTTAGTTCCACACCATGTTTTTCTTTAAAATGTGTACGGAGTGTATCTAACATTTCGAGCTCTTTCCCGTTCACATCTAAAATAATACGTTCAGAATCATTCATATAGCATCCTCCTTTTTTAACATATATATTTTGTCCGTCTATTTCTAAAAAATGTATGTTAACCTAAAGTTAGGAAATAAGAAAGGAATGGAAAATGAGACGTATTTATCCCGCATTAACGGGCAGTAAGACCCCCACCTCAAAATTTAGCGAAAGCAAAGAAGTTAGGTGGGGATCAACTGCCCATAAAAGCCCGATTGGTTCAACTAATAATCAGTGGGGGATGAACAAAACCCCCCCACTGATTAAAGTTTCACTTTATTTTATAGGGATAATTTTGTACACGCTAATTGTATTACATGTTGCATTCCCAAATATCTTTTCATTTGAGGATGTAGAAACAGTACACGTTGGGATATTTATCTTTATTCTATTTGTAGTAGATTGCTGTATTTCAATATGGCTTTCAAAAAGAAAACATGTACAAAATAAAAAAGAAATGGAACGGAAAAAGAGAAAACGTTCCTTTTGGATGACAACGTATTGTTTTTCTTTAGTGATTGCTGCTGCATTTTTTAGTGAGCATATTCCACTAGAAAGATTGGATATTGAATTTTGGGCAATCGTATTTGCATGTTATTTTTTTATGCATTTTCTTCCTTATATGAAAGAAAAGCGAGGAGAAGAGGAAGTTCCGCTTGGAGAAGAAGCGAGAGAACGAGAGCATAAGAGAATAGAAGAAGATATAAAGAAACTCGGAGAACAAAAATGGTATTTGAAATCAAAAATCATATATGTTCTTTGCTTTATGACGCCGCCAATTGGTTATTTGTATGTATTCTTCCTTCGTAAAAAAATGACAGAAGATGCAAAGCAAACGTACTTAACGGTTGCGACGATTATGATGGCGTTATGGTCTTTGAAGTTTCTACCTCCTTATATATTGGCAATTACCGTTGTTGCTATGGCTTGTCTTGTATTTCTAATAAAATATGTGAAATGAAAAACACCAAGCCCATCTGGACTTGGTGTTTTATTTATAAATTAAAGATCACCTTGCTCCTCATCACCACGAACAACAAGGACATCGCATTTCGCATAGCGAATAATATGTTCAGAGACGCTACCAATTAGGAAACGCTCAACAGCATTTAAACCAGTCGCACCACACATAATTAAATCTACTTTATGGTTTGGAGCGATTTCTTTTGAAATTTTAGATTTAGGATTACCAAATTCTAATACAGTTTCAATTTTTTCAAGGCCAGCTTCAAGCGCAGTTTTTTTGTAGTCTTCTAATAAGTCTTCTGCAAATAGATTTGCACGTTCAGCAATTGCGCGGCTATAAGCTTCTACTGCTGAGTATGCTTTTACATCAACGATATGAGCAATTGTTAATGTTGCATTGTTACGTTTTGCGACTTGAATTGCTTTTTTAAAAGCTCTTTCTGCTTCTTTAGAACCATCCACCGCGATTAAAATATTTGTATATGTATTATTCATAGTAAATTCCTCCCAATCATTTTTATTACCGTTTACAACTTTATTATAAAACAAATTTTGGTAATGTGCTTGCCGGAAACGTTACAGAATTTTGAAAACTTTGCTTTAATTCATTTTAGTTGTAATTGAGGCGAGAACTTGTTACATATGAAGTATAGCAATTTAAAAGGAGGCATGTTTGTGAGACACGCGCTCATTACAGCCGGTACGAAAGGTTTAGGAAAGCAAGTAACAGAAAAGTTATTGGCTAAAGGGTATTCAGTAACAGTAACATATCATAGCGATATAACTGCTATGGAAACGATGAAAGAAACATATAAAAATATGGAAGAGCGTCTACAATTCGTGCAAGCGGATGTCACGAAAAAGGAAGATTTACATAAAATAGTAGAAGAAGCGATAAGCCGTTTTGGTAAAATTGACTTTTTAATTAATAATGCTGGTCCATATGTATTTGAACGAAAAAAGTTAGTCGATTATGAAGAAGACGAATGGAATGAAATGATTCAGGGCAATTTAACAGCGGTGTTTCATTTGTTGAAACTTGTCGTTCCGGTTATGAGAAAACAGAACTTTGGCCGTATTATTAATTACGGATTCCAAGGGGCAGATAGCGCACCGGGATGGATTTATCGTTCAGCTTTTGCAGCAGCGAAAGTAGGACTTGTTTCATTAACGAAAACAATTGCTTACGAAGAAGCAGAAAATGGTATTACTGCAAATATGGTATGTCCTGGTGATATTATTGGTGAAATGAAAGAAGCGACAATTCAAGAAGCACGTCAGTTGAAAGAACATAACACACCAATTGGTAGATCTGGAACAGGTGAAGATATCGCAAGAACGATTTCGTTTTTATGTGAAGACGATTCCGATATGATTACCGGTACAATTATTGAAGTAACTGGTGCAGTAGATGTTATTCATAGACATCGATAGAGCGAAATAAGGTGAAGTTTTGAATAATTGGACAGTTTATCCTTTACGCTGAGAGGTGCGGATAATACTGTCCTTTAATGTAAGATTAAATCTATCGGAAAACTTGTATTATTTTTTGTCAAATATTGAGATATTATGTTAAAATATAAGAGCGTAGAAAGCGCTTTAAAAAATGATTCAGGGGTCATTTCATAACTCAAGGGGGAACTAATAATGCGTATCGGTATTCCAACAGAAATTAAAAACAATGAAAACCGCGTGGCGATGACGCCAGCGGGAGCTGTACATTTAGTACAAAATGGTCATGAAGTTTTTGTTCAAAAAGGAGCAGGTATAGGATCAGGCTTTACAGATGAAGAATACGTACAAGCTGGTGCGAAACTTGTTGAAACTGCTGAAGAAGCATGGAATCAAGATATGGTTATGAAGGTAAAAGAGCCAGTTGCAAGTGAATACGGCTATTTCCGCGAAGGTTTAATTTTATTCACATACTTACACTTAGCTCCAGAACCAGAATTAACGAAAGCATTAATTGATAACAAAGTTGTATCAATTGCATACGAAACAGTGCAATTAGACAATCGTTCTTTACCATTACTTGCACCTATGAGTGAAGTAGCTGGTCGTATGTCTGCACAAATCGGTGCACAATTCCTTGAGAAAAACAAAGGCGGTAAAGGTATTTTACTTGCAGGCGTTCCAGGGGTAAAACGCGGCAAAGTAACAATTATCGGCGGTGGTCAAGCTGGTACAAACGCAGCTAAGATTGCAGTAGGTTTAGGTGCAGATGTAACAATCATCGACTTAAGTGCAGAGCGTCTTCGTCAACTAGATGACATTTTCGGTAACCAAGTAAAAACGTTAATGTCTAATCCATACAACATTGCAGAAGCTGTAAAAGAATCTGACCTTGTTATTGGAGCAGTATTAATTCCAGGTGCAAAAGCGCCAAAACTTGTAACAGAAGAAATGATTCAATCAATGGAACCAGGTTCTGTCGTTGTAGATATCGCGATTGACCAAGGTGGTATTTTCGAAACAACTGACCGTATTACAACTCACGACAACCCAACTTACGAAAAACATGGTGTTGTTCATTATGCAGTTGCTAATATGCCAGGAGCAGTTCCACGTACATCAACTCTTGCATTAACAAACGTAACAGTACCATATGCAGTACAAATTGCGAACAAAGGCTACAAAGATGCTTGCTTAGGTAACACTGCATTACTAAAAGGTATTAACACATTAGATGGATATGTAACATTCGAAGCAGTTGCAGAAGCTCACGGTTTACAATACGCTGATGCGAAAGAGCTTCTTGAAAAAGCTCCTGCTTTATCATAATAGAAATACATGTAAGCCCCTCCTTTTGTAAGGAGGGGCTTTTTATTTAGGCTAATTGTCTAGTTTCTTTACAATTTTCAATCCGAACATCATTGTAAAGAAAAGAATGCCGAATAAGTAATACAAGGCATACTCAACTCGTATCATCGAATTTTTGTCAGTGATATATAAAATAAATAGTATTGCAGAACCGATTAAATGAGAGAGACCGAAAATTTGCGCCATAAGTTTTAAACTCATCTTCTCAATTCTTTCATCCATTTCAGGTAATGGATACTTCTCGGAATCGCTCTTTTTTTTCTTAAAGAATATTTGTTTTACTACGAATAGTATCGAGTCTAAGAGTATAAATACGCCAGCGAATAGAAGGACAGAAGTAATTTTTTCTTCATCATTACTAGTGAAATAAAGAAAAGTTGAACCTAACAATAAAAAGGTAAGATGCGAAATGAACTTTTGATTAAAAAAGTTTTTCATTCTTTTTCCTCCCCAGTTTTATCTAATTGAAATAAATCTTCTACTTTACAGTTGAAAAACTCACATAATTTCAATGCTAATTCTAAACTCGGGTTGTATTTATTCTTCTCGATAGCGATGAGGGATTGTCTAGTGATTTGAACAGAGGAAGCTAATTGTTCTTGGGTGATGTCTCTAAAGACGCGGAATTGTTTCACCTTATTTTTAATCAAATATACAAAGTCTCCTTTTTGTAAATTTGTTACATTTATTATATCCATTTTTAGGTAATAAGTAAATAAAACTTTACAAAAAGTAAACAAAACTTTACGTGAAATATAGCTTGTTATAATGTTATTTTTTGTGATAATTTGGAATTAAATGAAAAAATAAGTCAAAAGAGGAGATTTAATGGGGAGTAAAAAGAGGAAGAAAAGGCAAGTTAAAAGACAAAAATATATGAAGAAAAAACAGGAACAGAACATACCTCTTTCAAAAAAAGTAGTTATTATGATAGAAAAAACATTTCGGTATATTTGTATGTTCTTGTATGTGATTTTTTGCGTGTTTTTATGTGGGATGGTTAACAATTTGGGGATAACCCCTAATGTTATTGAAGGTATTTTTGGCGTTATACTTGTTATGGTAGAAGGATTCTTATTCTTTATATTATTTGATAAAGTGTGGCCTAGTCATGAAAGTAAAAAAGATAGAAAAAGAAGAAAAAAATCTTCATACGCTTCAAGCTCATCAAGTGGATTCGGTGACTACAGTAGCAATGATTGTAGCAGCTCAAGTGATAGTGGAGGAGATTGCGGAGGTGGTGGAGACTAAATTAGTTTTTCAGAAGAACGACTAATGAAAGGGTGGGACGAAAGATGGAAACTGTGAATTTAATAGAATTAACGAAGGACATTCAAGATCAACATAAAAACTTTGTCGTTTCAAATGTAAATAGTCATTGCTTACGAATCGCTGTATTTACTGGTGAATATGATTGGCACTATCATTCTAATTCGGATGAATTATTTATTGTGCTAGAGGGAGAACTACTGATCGATTTTGAAGATGGAGAAACGGCGGTTTTAAAGCCGAATGATTCTATCTTAATTCCAGCATGCACAATTCATAGAACGAGAGCATTCAAGAGAACGGTAAATCTTTGTTTTGAAAATATAGAGGCTGATACGATTAAAGTGGAGCAATTATGAAAAAATTATCAGTAGCCGAGTATAGAAAAATCATTCCGATTTTAGAAAGTAATACAAGAACGACGACGTTTGCTTATGCGGTATGTGACCAAATGATAGATGGTGAGATTTTTGCCAACGAGAAGTTAACAGCAGGATTAATTCGTACAACTAACGGTATCTATTATTTATTTGGTGATACGGATGATCACAATTATAACGAAGATTTATTTGCGTATTTAAAAATGGCTATTGAAAAAACAGAGAAGAGATTTACATTGTTCACTTCGAGTGAAGAGTGGGAAATGATGATAGAAGAACATTTTAGTAATGTACTTCGGAACATTCCACGAATGAAATTTCAAAGCATAACCTTTGAAGAGAAAAAACAAGATTGTAACAAAAATACATATGGAGTGAAGCGTATTGATAGAAAAGATATAGCACAAAGTAATGAGTTTACAGAGGGATATTATAAAGAATATTGGGGATCAAAAGAAACGTTTTTGAACAGTGGTTTTGGATTTTGTATAGAACAAGATGGGATGATTGTAGCTGAATGTGTTTCGATATTTAGTGGGAATGGATTTGCTGAAATTGATATTGTGACGCAGGAAGCATATCAAGGGAAAGGATTAGCTCAAGCTGTTGCACAACGGTTCATTGAACATTGCACACAAAATGATATTACACCGTGCTGGGATTGTTATGTAGACAATATTCCTTCGCAAAATTTAGCTAGTAAATTACGTTTTTATAATCCAATAGAATATAGATTGTTTGTACGGAAGAAAACGGGGGAATAAAAATGAATGTGGAGTTAACGAGATTCAAAGTGAAACAAGGTAAAAGTCATCGTGTAGATGAATGGATGCAGCTTCTTAATGACAATATGAAAGAAGTGCTTTTGACATTAAACGACGAAAAAATGTATGTTGAGACAATTTTCCGGGAAATAAGAGATGGAGAAGAGTACTTATATTGGTATTCTGTGCAAGGAGAAGGCGGGGCTCTTGTCGAAAATTCTCATCATGAAATTGATAAAAAGCACTTAGCGTTTTGGTATGAATGTATTGATGAAGAAGTACAGTCTGTTGATATGAAAACAGAAGTTGTTATGATTCAAGATGTTGTGAAGGAAGCGATGAAATAATAGAATAGTATGTTGGAGAGAAGCGCATCAAAATAGATGTGCTTTTTTATTTTGAAAAAAATTATAGAAAAGCTGTATACATTTTACGCTCTCAAACGTTGAGTATATAGAAAGGAGAGCAGGATGAGCCATGATACGTTTGAAACATTATTAATAGAGAAGTCAAAAGCTGTGTTTGGATATTTAATTAAGATTGGAGCAGATAGAAAAGAAGCAGAGGATATTGTGCAAGATACGTTGTACAAAGCTTTATTACTTATGGAGGAAATACCGTTAGAGCATTTAACGCCGTGGCTCTTTAGAGTTGCGATCAATCAGCACCGAGATTTACATCGAAAAGAAAAAAGATTAAATCCCATTGCGATTGAATCTGTTGTTCTTATTGGTCAAAAGTCGTTAGATGAAGCGCTTTTAACAAGTGAACTACAAGGCGAGGTACAAGCAATATTGGAGACGATGACGGAGGATTATCGTCATATTTTACTGTTGAAATATGAATATGAACTATCTTATAAGGAAATTGCCATTTTATTAAGTATGAAAGAAGAAACAGTGAAAACAAGTTTGTACCGTGCAAGAAATCAATTTAAAAAATTGTATAGGAGGAGAAACGATGAGTCGGAAGGACTTTGATTTGAATATGGATGATAAGCAGATGAAAGTTTTGATGAAGAGAGCGAAGCGGAAGCAACTTTGGAGAAATTGGCTTATTTCTATTTGTGCGTCCATTATTGTTATAGTAAGTTTATTTTTTGGAGCAGCGTATTTTTCTCAGCAAACGTTTAGAAAAATGGAAAGAGAAATGAATGCACTACATAGGGTTCAAGGCCCTAATATTCGTTTCAGTGGAAGTATGTATTTAAGTCTCGGTGTTACAGGGAGTACGGTAATATATAACTCGTATAAAAATATAGCTGGCCAACCAGTAAAATGGGTAAATGATATATATGAATCTGGCATATGGGATTATAGTATGAAGCGCTACAATGGTGAGCTTGTTAGTTTAGATGAGGAAAAAAGGGGTGAAGAGGCTGTTGCGATACCAGACTATAATGTACAAACAATGCAAAGAGAAATGAGGTTTTATTTACCTTTCGTTACTTATAAAAATTATGTGGATGACCTGAAAAATATTGGGGATTTGCAAAATAAAGTTGCAGAAGTAGCCTTATCTTTTGATAAATCGTATACAGTTGAACAAATTACTGAGATGCTACCCAAAAGTGTACAGCCAGTTTGGTTTTGGGTAGATACATATAATGAAAAGAAAAGTGATTCTTATGTAGGGCTAAAAGATCCTAAAAATGGCGCAATATTAAATGCAGAAATGGCTAAAAATGTTTTTGGGTTTGAAGGGAGTTATGCAAAAGTAAAAGAAGATGTGAAAAATGATGTAACAATAAACTCAAAAGAGTTTCTATACCAAATGAAGTATTTAGCAAAAAATAGTGAAGGTATACCAAGTGATTATTTTGAACAATATTATAAAGAAATAAAAAATACGAAACCAAAAGACCTACCAATATACGGTGTAGTTGTAACAGGTAAAACAGAGGATTTACAAAGTTTACAAGGAGCACCGTATATTAAGGCTGCTGTTAGAGGTGTAACAGTTGAGAAATATTGATTACAAGAGATTAATGTGAATAATCAGAAAATTTATGTTATAATATGGGAAAAGGAGGTTAATATGAGGCAAATACATGGAGCAATTTATATTTACATAACAATGTTTTTCGTGGCGATATCCTATGGATTAGGGCACGTGTATTCGCATCCTATACTAACTTTTTTAAGTGGAGCATGTATGGCGTTTGCGATTCTTGTCCACCTTTTCTCAGTTTGGATCGTGAAATTTCAATTAAATATTAGTGAAATAGAAGAAGGCACTTTTTGAGTGGCCTTCTTTTTTTAATAATATTTTGGAAGCTCTCGTAGCAATTTTTCAATTTTGCATTCGGTTTCTTCACATATAGAAAGTGTACGTAGTCTGAAAAATAAGCTGCGTAGGAAAGATTTTATATTTCCGTATAGAAACTCGTATGATTCAATATGTAGTGTTTGTTTTTGGACTGGTAATTGAGCTACTAAGTCATGAAGGGCTAATATGAGTACGTCTTCCTTTAGACTATTTTGTAGCATTGAGACAATCGGATAAACGAGTCGCTCGTCTTCTTCATATTTGTAGTAAATAGAATGGACACAAACTTTGTTTAATAAAGTTTGTAATATTTCTTCGTAATGTAAAGTTTCCAGTTTAGGACTACGAACAAGCGCTTCAAATGTATCAGAAGCATGAGCGATACTATGTGCCCAGCCGTGGTCTTGCACATATCCACGGAAATCATGTTCATTGTTCATATATAGAATCAATTGATCTTTTACAGTTAAAATATCATTCTGTGATAAGAAATTATATTTTGTATCGGCATCAATAATGAGCGCAATTAATAATGTTGTAAATGCGCGGGTAAATACAGCATCTTCGTCATCCGAATGAATCTTATACAATAAATATTTGTCACTGATGCTTTCTAATAATAGTTTCTTTAATTGCGTGTGTGAAATGTAGTCCTTTTTGATGAGATGATAAAAAGTAGAGTAGATGAGCTTGTCTCTTAAATAGCTATCGGTAACACCGATATGCTCAAGCATATTGGAACTTAAAGAATTAATGTTAAGTGTGTTATCCAATATGTAATTATTATTACGAATTTCTTCTAACTGTTGTTGTAACATATAAACCTCCCATTTTAGAAAATTCTGTATTTTTATAATATAATAAGAGGAAGAAATAGACAATACAGTGAAACTTTAATCAGTGGGGGGCATCCCTCACTGATTATTAGTTGAACCAATCGGACTTTTACGGACAGTTGATCCCCCACCTAACTTCTTTGCTTTCACCGAATTTTGAGGTGGGGGTCTTACTACCCGTTCATGCGGGATACATAAGTGCTTTTGAATGGAGGGACATTGTGAAGAGAGCATTATTCTTTTTTATTGGTATTTTCTTTTTAGGAAGTTGTTCGATTTCGTATGTTATTTTTTCTAGCGAGAGCAAAAGTTGGACGGGACAATATAAAGGGCATATTAAGGATGACAGTGAAGATGGAATGTTTACGTTTCAGTATAAGGGCGGAGATGGGAATACAGAATTTAAGAATTTAGAGATTGCTATTAATGGAGCCTTTAGCACAATGACACAAACGTCAGAAGTTCATAAGGGAGCAAAGATTGAAATGAAGTCTTCTTGTGTCAGTTGTGCGCCCCTATCCAAAGATGAACCGATAGAGGTTGTCATTAAATGGGATGATAAGTATGAGGAGAAGATGGTGTTAAATTTGAAATAGCCTAGAGTAAGGAGTTAAAAATGAATAGGCATATGAAAAAATTAATGTTTTTAAGTGTATTTCTAATCATATTATCAGCGTGCACTACAAAACAAGTAGAGGTGAAAAAAGTACCTGAAGAAGGGTATGTCATAGTAAGAAATGACACGGTATTTTTCGTCAGTGATGAAACGTATGAAACAAAAATAGAGTTGCAAAATTATATAGAACAACAAATGAATAAAGAGTATCCATCACATATAGTTTTGAGCTTTAAAGATAAAGGTGCATATAAACAGTTAAAAACAGGGGATAAAATAAAAGTATGGACTTCTCAAACGCTTGAAAGCTATCCAGCAAAAATGATTGTAGAGAAGTTTGAAATATTAGAGAAACAGAAAAAGGCAGCAATCACGCTGCCTTTTTTCTTATTTCACAAATTGTAATTCTTTCGGGAATTTCGTTAAAATTTCTGACCCGTCTTTTGTGATGTAAATATCATCTTCAATACGAACGCCACCTACGTTTGGTACGTAAATACCTGGCTCGATTGTGAAGACCATACCTTCTTTTAATGGAGACTCGTTACCAGCTTTTACATCTGGATATTCGTGTACGCTAATTCCAAGTCCGTGACCAAGGCGGTGTGGGAAGAAGTCGCCGTAACCTGCATCTGCGATAACAGAACGAGCAGCGTTGTCGATTGCGCCAAGTGTAACACCTGGTTTACATGCTTCAACTGCTTGTAGTTGTCCAGCAAGTACAGTGTTATAAATGCGAGTTTGTTCTTCAGAAATTTCGCCGAATGCTACTGTACGTGTAATGTCAGAGCAATAACCTTCAATGATTACGCCTAAATCAAATAGTACGAAATCGCCGCGTTTCATTTTATTTGCACCTGGAATACCGTGTGGAAGAGCAGAGTTTGCACCTGCTAATACCATCGTATCAAATGACATTTTATGTATGCCTTTTGTTTTTAATTCGTGTTCAATAATTGCTAATACTTCTAGCTCACTACGATCTTCTTTAATTGCATTTACACCAACTTCAACAGCGTAGTCCGCCATTTTAGCTGCTTCGCGTAAAATAGAAAGTTCTTTTTCATCTTTAATTAAGCGAAGTTCACGAACTTTTTCCTCAGCTGATTTGAAAGCTGCATTTGGGAATAACTTTGTTAATTCTTCGTAGCGCTCTACGTTTAAATGTTCTTTTTCAATTGCAACTGCATTTGCATTGATGCCGCGGTCTTTAATTGCTTTTGCAATCATATCCCATGGTCTGTCAGTATCAGTAAATCCGATAATTTCATGTGCCCAGCCAGCGTTACGCGCTTGACCTTCTTCCATTTTAGGGCAAATTAAAATAGGTTCTTTTTCTTGGAATACAAACATACCAAGAAGTCTTTCGTGTGGTTCGCAGTGGAAGTTTGTCATGTAGAAAACGTTTGGTGTAGAAGTTAAGAACGCAGCTTCTACGTTTTTTTCTTTTAGCCATTGCATTAAATTTTCTAATCTAGCATTCATCGATTGGCACCCCCGAGATATTTAATTACAAATATAACTTTACATCGGAAGAAAGCGTTATGACAAGTAAATAGATGTTAGAAAAGACAGGGAATTGAAAAATCATGTAGAATAAAAAATGAGAATGTGAATAGGGGAGGAATGTAGTAATGAAAGTATCTTATCACGGGCATTCAGTTGTAAAGATTGAAACGAATGGAAAAGTGATTTTAATTGACCCATTTTTAACTGGAAATCCGATAACGGATTTAAAGGCTGAAGATGTCAAAGTAGATGCAATTCTTTTATCGCATGGACATGGTGATCATGTTGGAGATACAGTAGGGCTTGCGAAGAAAAATAATGCAGTTGTTGTGGCACCATTTGAACTAGCGACATTTTTAAGTTGGCAAGGTGTAAATACACATCCGATGCATATTGGTGGTTCGCATGAATTTGACTTCGGAAAAGTGAAGTTTACACAAGCATTCCACGGTTCTAGTTATATTGATGAAGAAAATAAGACGATTACATATACAGGTATGCCAGCAGGTATTTTATTTACAGCAGAAGAGAAAACTGTATACCATGCAGGAGATACCGCTCTATTCTCTGATATGAAATTAATTGGGGAACTGAATAACATTGATATAGCATTTTTACCAATTGGCGATAATTTCACAATGGGGCCAGAAGATGCTGTTTTAGCAGCAAAATGGGTTCAGGCGAAAACTGTTGTGCCGATGCATTACAATACGTTCCCAGTAATTGAACAAGACCCATATCAATTTGTAGAAAAGCTACAAAATTGTACAGGAAAAGTATTAGAAGCTGGAGAAAGTATTACACTATAGAAAAGAAACCCTTCATTTGAAAAGACAAGTGAAGGGTTTTTTACGTGTGTAGGACAGCTTTTAAAGGTTGTACTTGTTTTGATGATTTTTTTCTTTTTGGAAGTGGTTGTTCAGGTGCTTCATTCAATTCCATTGCAACTTTTTTTCCATCTACGAAAGCTAAAAATACAGCACTTACAACTTCTAATAATTTTTTTATCATATATTCGCTCCTTTGTTTCATTTCTTGTCTTCATTGTATATTGAAGCGGCTGGACAAACTATCGAACGAGATGACAATACCATTACATTGTTGTAATAGAAGAAGTAGTGTAATGTAAGGCGTATTTTGTTATAAAAAAAATAGTACAGATATATAAAGAGAGAGTGTAACAGTTTTGAAAATATAGTATACTGAAAATACAACACATGAAGAATTTAGGGAAAAGAAAGTATGGTGAAACCATTTGGCTACCAAGCATAACCAAATTTTAGAACATATTAATGGCCTGCCAGTAGGGCATAAAATTTCTGTAAGGCAAATTGCGAAAGATTTGAGTGTAAGTGAAGGGACAGCTTACCGTGCAATTAAAGATGCAGAAAATAAAGGATATGTTAGTACGATTGAACGTGTCGGAACAATTCGAATTGAACAAAAGAAGAAAGAGAATATTGAAAAGCTGACATATGCAGAAGTCGTTAACATTGTCGATGGTCAAGTACTTGGGGGCAGAGAGGGCCTACATAAAACGTTAAATAAATTCGTAATCGGGGCAATGAAATTAGAAGCGATGATGCGCTATACAGAAGCTGGAAACTTACTTATTATCGGTAACCGTACGAACGCACATCAATTAGCGTTAGAAGCCGGGGCTGCGGTACTAATTACGGGCGGATTTGATACGGAAGATCATGTGAAGAAATTAGCAGACGAATTAAAACTGCCGATTATTTCAAGTAGTTACGATACATTTACAGTTGCGACGTTAATTAACCGTGCAATTTACGATCAGCTTATTAAGAAAGAAATTGTCCTCGTTGAAGATATTTTAACGCCAATTGAAGAGACGTTATATTTAAAGCCGAATGATACAGTGCAGCAATGGCATGCGTACAATGAAGAAACGATGCATGGACGTTATCCAATTGTTGATGAAAATAAAAAGGTGTTAGGTATCGTAACTTCAAAAGATATGATTGGTGTCGTGAAAGAAACACCAATTGATAAAGTGATGACAAAGCATCCGATTACGGTAAACGGTAAAATGTCTGTCGCAGCTGCAGCACGTATGATGGTGTGGGAAGGTATTGAGTTACTTCCAGTTGTTGATGAAGGAAATAAACTGCAAGGAATTATTAGTCGTCAAGATGTACTTCAGGCGCTGCAAATGATTCAGCGTCAACCACAAGTCGGCGAAACAATCGATGATATTGTAACGAATCAATTTATGACGCCGAAAGAAGCGAAAAATGAACATTTATATCAATTTTCAGTGACGCCGCAAATGACGAATTCAATCGGAACGTTATCTTACGGTGTATTCACAACAATTGTGACGGAAGCAACGAATCGCGTTATTCGTGCGCAAAAGAAGAGTGATTTAATTGTTGAGAACTTAACAATTTATTTCGTAAAACCAGTTCAAATTGACAATGTTGTATCGGTTCATCCGAAAGTATTAGAAATTGGACGTAAGTTTGGTAAGGTTGATGTAGAAGTGCATCATGAAGGTAATGTTGTCGGGAAAGCATTACTTATGGTGCAGTTGATCGATAAATAAAAAGATGGAGCAGACCGCTTTGGTTTGTTCCATTTTTTTATTTAAAAGGATAGAAACAAAAAATAAATAGCGTATCATTTCATATGTATAATAAAAATACTGAAAAATTCGAAGATGCGGAAATGGCATAGCGATATGGAGGAAGTGAATGGGCGGAATCATTTTCTTTTTAGTGGTCGTATGTTTCATCATTATTCATGTTTTAACGCATAGAAGAATGAATGCTATTAAAAAGAGGTTGTATTTTGTAAGTTTGACTCTTGCTAGTATAGGTGCCTTGATTCCTATATCAGGAGAAAATGAGCCGGATTTTCTTTACTTTGGTGTACCAGCTGAAACGTTTGTTTATTATGGTGGGTGGGAATGTTGGTTTAATCCAGTAGGTTTTTTATTTAACTTTATTTTGTTTTATTGGATTTTGAAGCTATTGTTTAAGTTACGTAAGAGTTCGGATAGAGAAGTGAAAAAATAGAAGGATATGTATGAGTACGGATAGAAAATTGGTTGTTAGTGGATAAGAAAGCTTACGCTACTAATCATGAAGAGATAACAATAATGTAATTGGATAGGGAAACGATGCTTCACTATATGAACTAGGGGGAAAAGAATGGATTTTCACACTAAAGAGCAGTTATGTAAGCAATACAATTTAAATAGTCTTAAGAAAGTTTCATTGTTGCATGGGGGAGAAAATCAAACATATATATTCGAATCGGCCAAAAATAAATTTGTAGTTAGGCAGTATAGAGAGGGACGTTATACAGCCGAGCAAATAGAGGCTGAAATACATTGGTTAATAGCGATACAAAAACAAATGTTAGTACCAGAAGTAGTTGTCAATAAAAGTGGTGATTTGATCACACCTATTATGAAAGATGAAGGAAATATCCAGTATTTTGTTGTCTTTAGGTTTATAAACGGAAGTGAAATTTTAGAACCAAGGGATAGGGACTATGAAAAACTCGGATCATTAATGCGAAAGTTTCATGAAAAAACAAATGAAGTGCTCAAAAGAGTGCCACAAACTTGGAGAGGTTATGAAAGGCCTATATATAGTGAGCAAAAGATAATCCACGAGCCTTTACAACGATTACTAAATGCTTCATTTCTATCGCATGCGGATAAGCATAAATGCATAAGAATTGCAGAAAGAATACAAGAACTCGCAAATTCAAATCAACTAGGAGAAAAACAATTTGTTCACGGTGATATGCATTTTGGTAATGTTCTTGTAGACAAAGAGGATTGGTATTTACTCGATTTTGATGAATGTGGATTTGGGTATAAAGAGTTTGATATTGGTGTTCCGAGATTGCATTTAATTGCTTCGGGACAGTTAGAAGAAGTATGGGGGAACTTCATAATGGGATATGGGGAAAATATTTCGGAAGCAGCCATTCGACTGGGGACCGCTTCAAGAATCTTTTATATGGCCGGAAAAATACCATTAAGACTTGATATTGAACCGATTAAAAAGAATCCCGGAAATTTTATTCGGCGATATATTCAGTATGCTGAAGAGGAATTATGCGGTGAGACAATTGTATAAACAAAAAACAGAATATTAATTCAATTAGAGTTTATACTATGTTATAATTTTATTGTAAGAAAATGGAATTTAGGAAGGTGGTATGCATTATGTCATCAGAAGTGCTCTTTTTTGGTGGGATCGCACTATTTTACTTTCTTTTGATGATACCGCTTCAATATTTATATTTACAAGGATTGCATGAAAAAAAGAAACGAACAGGATTATCTCAGCGAGAACTATATGAAAAAATGCCTTTTGAAGAAGAGCAATTACATTTTCACGTACAAGGCAACCCCTTTAATATACCTTCTGCTTTTGTTGCATATATGATTTTAAAAGTTAAGGGACGTAAAAAAGCATCACAATATTGATGCTTTTTTATGTTGCTTCAGACAGATTCAGCTTCTTCAACTGCTAATGGTAAGAAATGTTTATATTGGCGAAATCCATTAAATACACTTGCACTACCAAATAGAACAAATAAAACACCAACGATAATACGAGCGGTTGAAAGTTCTAAAAAGAATTGGTTTATCCCGAAGAATAAGACGAATGAACCGAGTGCCATTGCAGATTTTCCAGAGAGCCAACCTTTCTCCATTGGGCGGCTTGTACGAAAGTATTTTGTTTTGTAGAAGAGGTACAACATAAATGAGACGATAATACAGAAGACTAATACTGGCATAATACACACTCCTATCGCTTTGTGAAAAATAATAGTGGAGAAAAAAGAAATATCTAAACTTTCTAACTTTTATTATAAAGCAATTGTTCGCATGTATGAAATACTTTCCGTTATAATGAAGGATAAAGTGAAACTTTAATTAGTGCGGGGATGTTTCTGCGCGCTAATGATTAGCCTGCACCGGTTGGGCTTTTACTGCACGTTAAAGTGGAGAAGTTGAGTAAAAAGGAGATTATACATATGCATGAGCAAATTTTAAGAGCAATTAAAGAGTTTGATACAATTATTATTCATCGTCATGTGCGTCCAGATCCAGATGCATTAGGTTCACAAGGCGGTCTTAGTACAATTCTACAAGAATCGTTTCCAGAGAAAAATATTTATACGGTTGGGTACAATGAACCGTCACTAGAATATTTACGAGTAATGGATGATATTGAAGATAGTGTATATGAAAATGCACTTGTTATCGTATGTGATACTGCGAACCAAGAACGTGTTGACGATCAACGCTATGCAAAAGGGAAGATGTTAATTAAAATTGATCATCATCCGAATGAAGATCCGTATGGAGATATTACGTGGGTAGATACGACAGCAAGTTCTACAAGTGAAATGATTTATGAGTTTTACAGTTATGGAAAAGATAAAGGGTTACAGATAACGAAAGAAGCAGCTCGTCTTATTTTAGCGGGTATTGTTGGGGATACAGGTCGTTTCTTATTCCCGAATACAACAGCGAAAACACTTCGTTATGTAAGTGAGCTTGTTGATATGGATGTGAAGTTCACAGATTTATATAATGAAATGTATAAGACGAAAGAAAAGATTGCTCGTTTAAACGGCTATATTTTACAAAACTTTACGATGGTAGAAGAAGGAGCAGCTTACATTAAATTAACGAAAGAAGTGTTAGAAAAGTTTGATGTACTTCCTTCTGAGGCATCCGGTGTTGTTGGAGCACTTGGTAATATTGATGGATTAAAGTCGTGGGTTCTATTTTTAGAGGAAGACGATGTGATTCGTGTTCGTCTTCGTTCAAAAGGACCAGTGATAAATAAATTAGCAATGCAATATAATGGCGGAGGGCATCCGATGGCTTCTGGTGCAAAAGCATCTTCTTGGGAAGAAGCGGATCGTCTTTTTGCTGATTTACGTGAGTTGTGTAGATAAGAGATTATATATGAGAACGAAAAGAAGGAGCGGCGCTAAAGCCCTCCTTCTTTATTTTTCTTTCTCTATCGTAATGCTAATTTCAAGCACTGTATCAAAAGATATCGTATCGACTTTGAAACGGTATAGCCGATCGTAATGTTTGTACGTTTTGTTTTCGATTACCTTTTTGAGTAGGTCTTTATTTTTTGCTATACTTTGAATGTTTTTCGTTAAAAGATGTTGGAGGTCATTATGGATAGACGTAGTCATATTTTCGAGTGTAAGGTTGTCTAAATCGTATTTTTCTCGATTTATAAGTTTTATTTTAATCTCTTGAATAGTTAAGAGCCGTTTATTTTCTGTATTCAATTTTTCTTGATCTTCGAGAAGGACGTGGAGCTTTGCTTCTTGTTTTTCTATAATTTCTCGTTGCTCTGCTATTTTACTAGCTTGTTCTTCTTGAAAAACACCGTATATGTACAAAAAAACAAACCAGCTCAACACGCCTCCAACAGCAGCACCAGCTAAAACTAAATACCATTTTTTTGCTGTATTGGCACTTGGTACTCTCATACATGTTCCTGCGTTAGCCATTTAATAATGGTAAGACCTGTTTGCATACCACCCGTTGCGAAAAAAATAAGGAGAATTTGTTTTACAATATCTTTCATATCTCCGCCAAAGAAACTTCTTTCAAAGCTATAAAAAGTATCAAATGTTCCGCCAATTGCTGCAACGAGTGCCCAAATTCTTAAATTTTGGGCGAATTGATTAATGTAAGTGAGAGTTGGTTTTCCGATAAGAAATGCACCAAATCCACCAATTAATGAACCACCAAGTATAACCCCAAAGGCAATAAAATAACTAATAATAAGCAGAGAGAAAAAAGTATGTTCTCTTACATCCATCGTCATTCCCCTTTCTTCTTCATATATATGGACAAAGTATAAGAAGTATGTTTTGATTTCCGCTTTCCTCATCACCTATAATAAAAGTAGTCAGATTGGTAAAGAGAGGGTACAACAGTGAAGTTTGTGCATTTACAATGTCAAACCGTTTTTAGTTTATTAAAAAGTGCTTGTAAAATTGATGAGCTTGTAGTCAGGGCGAAAGAGCTTGGTTTCTCGTCACTCGCTATTACGGACGAAAATGTTATGTATGGCGTTATTCCGTTTTATAAAGCATGTAAGAAACATGGTATACAGCCTATTATCGGCTTAACAGCTTCTATTTTTAGTGAAGAAGAGGAAAAATCTTATCCGCTTGTTTTACTTGCTGAAAATGAAATGGGCTATCAAAATTTATTAAAGATTTCTAGTAGCATTATGACGAAGTCAAAAGAAGGTATTCCGAAAAAGTGGCTTGCCCATTATGCGAAAGGATTAATTGCTATTTCACCAGGTAAAGATGGGGAAATTGAACAATTATTATTAGAAGACAAAGAGAGTCAAGCTGAAGAAGTAGCTCGCATGTATCAAAGTATGTTCGACAATTTTTATATGAGTTTGCAGCATCATGCGATGCAAGATGAACTGCTCCTGCAAGAGAAATTACCCGCATTTATGAGTAGGATAAATGTTCCAGTCGTTGCAACAAACGATGTACGCTATATCAATCAAAGTGACGCACTCGTACATGAATGCTTATTATCTGTTGAAAGTGGAACGAAAATGACGGATCCAGATAGGCCGAGGCTGAAAACAGATCAATATTATTTAAAATCATCAGATGAAATGGAAGCATTATTTTCTCACGTAGAAGAAGCAATTTATAACACAGTAGAAATTGCAGAACGTTGCAAAGTAGAAATACCGTTTCATATAAATCAATTACCGAAATTCCCTGTTCCAGCTAATGAGACGAATGATATGTATTTACGCCGCGTTTGTGAAGAAGGGTTGCAGAAACGTTATGGTACGCCGAAAGAAGTACATATAAAGCGTTTGAATCATGAATTAAACGTTATTTCTAGTATGGGGTTTAGTGATTATTTTCTAATCGTCTGGGATTTTATGAAATATGCGCATGAAAATCATATTTTAACAGGACCAGGACGTGGATCGGCAGCCGGCTCACTCGTTTCTTACGTGTTAGAAATTACAGATATTGATCCGATTGAATACGATCTATTATTTGAAAGATTTTTAAATCCTGAACGTGTGACACTTCCAGATATTGATATCGATTTTCCAGATATAAGACGTGATGAGATGATTCGATATGTAAAAGATAAATATGGTCAGCTGCGTGTTGCACAAATTGTAACGTTCGGGACGCTTGCAGCGAAAGCGGCGATTAGAGATATTGCGCGTGTAATGGGGCTTCCGCCGCGAGACATTGACATATTCTCAAAACTTATCCCATCAAAGCTTGGTATAACGTTAAAAGATGCATATGAGGAATCGCAATCACTCCGTGAGTTTATACAAGGGAATCTGTTACATGAGCGTGTGTTTGAAATTGCAAAACGTGTAGAAGGCTTACCACGTCATACGTCTATTCATGCAGCTGGCGTTATTATGAGCCAAGAGCCGTTAACCGGAAGTGTTGCAATACAAGAAGGGCATAACGATGTGTATGTTACGCAATACCCAGCTGATGCATTAGAAGAACTTGGTTTGTTAAAGATGGATTTTTTAGGATTACGTAATTTAACGTTACTTGAAAATATTATAAAGTTTATCGTGAAAAAGACGGGGACACAAATTGATTTAAGAAATTTACCACTTCAAGATGAAAAGACGTTCCAATTGTTAGGTAGAGGGGATACAACAGGTGTATTCCAGCTTGAATCAGGTGGTATGCGAAATGTACTTCGCGGGTTAAAACCGAATGAATTTGAAGATATTGTCGCTGTTAACTCGTTATATAGACCAGGACCAATGGAACAAATTCCAACCTTTATTGAATCAAAGCACGGAAAAAGAAAAATTGAATATTTACATCCGGATTTAAAGCCGATTTTAGAAAGAACATACGGTGTAATTGTATACCAAGAACAAATTATGCAAATTGCGTCGAAGTTGGCGGGATTCTCGCTCGGGGAAGCAGATTTATTACGCCGTGCAGTGAGTAAAAAAAATCGTGATATTTTAGATCAGGAGCGTAAGCATTTTGTACAAGGCTGTTTACAAAATGGTTATGACGAGACATCCGCAGAGAAAATTTACGATTTAATTGTAAGATTTGCGAATTACGGTTTTAACCGAAGTCACGCTGTAGCCTACAGTATGATTGGATATCAGCTTGCTTACTTAAAAGCGAATTATACGCTGGAATTTATGACAGCATTATTATCAAGTGCAATTGGAAATGAAGATAAGATTGTGCAGTATATACGAGAAACGAAGCGGAAAGGTTTTCACGTTTTGCCGCCTTCTCTTCAGAGAAGTGGTTACAATTTCCAAATAGAAGGTAATGCGATACGTTACAGCTTACTTTCAATTCGAAACATCGGAATGGCTACAGTGACAGCATTACTCGAAGAACGAGAGAAAAAAGTATTTGAAGATTTATTTGAATTTTGTCTTCGCATGCCATCAAAGTTTGTAACAGAGCGAAATTTAGAGGCGTTCGTCTGGTCTGGGTGTTTTGACGATTTTGGTGTTTCGAGAACAAATTTATGGAAAAGCCTTAAAGGAGCGTTAGAGTACGCAAATCTTGCACGTGATTTAGGAGATGCTGTTCCAAAATCAAAATACGTGCAAGGAGAAGAGCTCTCTTTTATTGAACAGTTAAATAAAGAGAAGGAAGCACTAGGTTTTTATTTATCAAGCTATCCGACAGCGCAGTATGTGAAGTTAGCGAAAGAATTAGAAATTCCATCTCTTGCTCAGGCAATGCGACATAAGAAAAAAGTACAAAGGGCTATCGTGTATATAACAAGCGTGAGAGTGATTCGTACGAAAAAGTTGCAAAAGATGGCGTTTATTACATTTTGTGATCAAAACGATGAAATGGAAGCAGTTCTTTTCCCTGAAACATATATACATTTCTCAGATAAGTTACAAGAAGGAGCAATTGTTTTAGTTGACGGCATGATTGAGCTTAGAAATCATAAGTTGCAATGGATTGTAAATGGACTATATCCGTTAGAAGAAATGGATGTGTATGAAGAAAAGAAAGATGCATCTGTTTACGTGAAATTGTCGTCTCAGTATGAGAAAAAGCTTTTAAATCAGGTTACTAAAATATTGTTTGACTATTCAGGTTTTGCGAAAGTACTAATTTATTATGAAAAGGAACATAAAATGGTACAATTGTCTCGAAGTTTATCGATTCATCCAAGTGAAGAATGTTTAGGAGCACTTCGTGAAATTGTCGGGGAAGAAAATGTAGTTGTGAAAATATAATGGACAATTTCCCTACACTTCGATTATTATAGTAGTAGTGTTCGTGGTCAGACCACTTGGAGAAATTGATATCAGCAAGAATAATTTGAGGAGAGTGGATAGTTTGTCAACACTTCGTGAAGAAGCACTTCACATGCATAAAGTGCATCAAGGAAAATTAGAAACTGTATCAAAAGTAAAAGTAGAAAATGCAAAAGATTTAAGTCTTGCATATTCTCCAGGGGTTGCAGAACCTTGTAAGGAAATTTATGACGATAAAAGTAAGGTATATGAATATACGATGAAGGGAAATATGGTAGCAGTTGTGACTGATGGAACGGCTGTACTTGGTCTTGGTAACATCGGACCTGAAGCATCTCTTCCAGTAATGGAAGGTAAAGCTGTATTATTCAAGAGCTTTGCTGGTGTAGATGCATTCCCAATTGCCTTAAATACAAACGATGTAGATAAAATTGTTGAAACTGTAAAATTAATGGAGCCAACTTTTGGCGGCGTTAACTTAGAGGATATCGCAGCACCAAACTGCTTTATTATTGAAGAACGTTTGAAAAAAGAAACAAATATTCCTATCTTCCATGATGATCAACACGGAACAGCTATCGTAACAGTAGCGGGTCTTGTGAACGCGCTAAAACTAGTTGGAAAGAAAATGTCTGACATTAAAGTTGTCGCAAATGGCGCAGGTGCAGCAGGTATTGCAATTATTAAACTTTTATATCGCTATGGCGTACGCGACATTATTATGTGTGACCGTAAAGGGGCAATCTATGAAGGTCGTCCTACAGGTATGAATCCGGTGAAGGATGAAGTTGCAAAATATACAAATAAGAATCGTATCGAAGGTTCTTTAGGTGATGTTGTACAAGGTGCGGACGTATTCATTGGTGTATCTGCAGAAGGTGCATTAACAGAAGAAATGGTTCGTACAATGAATGACGATGCAATTATTTTTGCAATGGCGAATCCAGTTCCAGAAATTATGCCAGAATTGGCAAAAGCAGCGGGCGCAGCTGTTGTTGGAACGGGTCGTTCTGACTTCGCAAACCAAGTAAATAATGTACTAGCGTTCCCTGGTATTTTCCGCGGTGCACTTGACGTACATGCGACACAAATTAATGAAGAAATGAAGATGGCAGCTGTACAGGCTATTGCTGAGCTTGTAGCAGAAGATGAGTTAAATGCAGACTATATCATTCCAGCACCGTTTGACGCGCGTGTAGCGCCTCAAGTAGCAGCTTACGTTGCGAAAGCTGCAATGGAGACAGGGGTAGCTCGCCGTCAAGTAGATCCAAATGAAGTTGCTGAGAAAACAAAACAATTAGCGCTGATTGGTAAAGAATAAGCGAGGAATTTCCATTGACATCATCAAATACAAAAGTATATCTCGAAATTGTAAAAAAAATCCGTTCCATTATGGAAGAGGATGGATTGGTAGCAGGGGATCGTTTGCCGTCTGAGCGTGAGTTAAGTTCACGTTTAAACGTAGGGCGTTCCTCTGTAAGAGAAGCGTTGCGTGCTTTAGAACTTGTAGGATTAATTGAAACGAGACGTGGTGAAGGGACATTTATTCGAAACTTTTACGATAACGGTCTTGTACAATTGATTGCGCCGTTCTTGCTGCAAGATGAGAAAACAATTCGTGATTTATTACAAACAAAACGATTGCTTGAGAAAGATATGATTCGAATTGTATGTAATTTACCGAAAGAAACGTTTTCTAAAGTGCTAAGTAAATTACATCAAGTGCTTGAAGGAAATGAAAACTCAATTCCAATGCTTCATCAAACGTTCTTTAAAACACTTATTGAACAAGTCGATAATTATTTACTCTATCGCATTTGGATGATCGTAAATGATTACGTATCAACTCTTTCTTGTGAAGTTTCAGGAGATTCTATCGATATGTATAGAAAGCTTTATGCTACTTTGGAAGAAAAACAAGAAAATGATGCACTAAAAATTTACGATGAATTAGTAGAGAATATACAGTTTCACTCGTAATGTATAAAATTTGTCGAAATGACCATGACACGTTATGACAAACATTCTATCGCGTAGCGGTTAAAGTTAAACGTAAAGAGTGAGGTTATTAGACAGATTGAGAAGATAAGGCTAACATCAAACTTTGGTGTTAGCCCAATTTTCTTCTTGCGCTAACCTTAGCTCTCAACGAAGGGGGTCAAATTGTGCTAAGAGATTTATTCGTGAAAAAGAAAAAGTACGCTGCAATACCTTCAGAACAAGTACGAAAAGATGTACCAGATGGCGTTATGACAAAATGTCCGAAATGTAAAAAAATCATGTATACGAAAGAGCTTCTAAAAAATTTAAAAGTATGTGTGAATTGTGGATATCATCATCCTATGAATGCATGGGAACGTCTTGATAGTATATTGGACGAAGGGTCATTCCGTGAGTATGACAAAGAAATGGTTTCATTAAATCCACTCGAGTTTCCAGGATATGAAGAGAAACTAGAGAGCGATCGTAAGAAGACTGAATTGAACGAAGCGGTTGTAACTGGTGAAGGAACAATTGATGACATGCTTGTTGTTGTTGCAGTAATGGATTCTCGTTTTCGAATGGGGAGCATGGGCTCTGTTGTAGGAGAAAAAATTGCCCGTGCGGTTGAAAAGGCGTACGACTTACAAGTTCCATTTATTATCTTTACTGCTTCGGGTGGTGCCCGTATGCAAGAAGGGATATTAAGTTTAATGCAAATGGCAAAAACAAGCGTAGCTTTGAAAAAGCATAGTAATGCAGGAGGATTATTTATTTCTGTTATGACTCACCCAACGACGGGCGGGGTTTCAGCGAGTTTCGCTTCACTTGGTGATTATAATCTTGCAGAACCAGGGGCACTGATCGGATTTGCTGGTAGACGTGTAATTGAACAAACCGTGCGTGAGAAACTACCGGAAGATTTCCAAACGGCAGAATTCTTACTAGAACATGGTCAATTGGATGCGGTGGTACATCGTGATGATATGAGAGAATCGCTTCGCAAGATTTTAGAAGTTCATCAAGGAGGGGAAATGGCTGTATGGCAGAGCTAGAATTTGAGAAACCAGTTGTTGAGCTAAGAAATAAGATTCGTGAACTGAAAGACTATACGAAAAACAGCCAGATGGACTTCAGTGAGGAGATTCGTATTTTGGAAGACAAGCTAGAAAAATTAGAGGAAGATATATACGGCAATATGAAAGTATGGGACCGTGTTCAAATTGCTCGTCATGCAGAACGACCGACAACGCTCGATTATATTGAGCACTTATTTACTAATTTTTTTGAATGTCATGGAGATCGCCTATTTGGCGACGATGCAGCGATTGTCGGCGGCATTGCGAAATATAAGGGGATGCCTGTAACTGTAATTGGGCACCAACGCGGAAAAGATACGAAAGAAAATATTCGTCGTAATTTTGGGATGCCTCATCCAGAAGGATATCGAAAAGCACTGCGTCTAATGAAACAAGCGGAAAAGTTTAATCGTCCTATTATTTGTTTCATTGATACGAAGGGAGCTTATCCTGGTAAAGCAGCTGAAGAACGTGGACAAAGTGAGGCGATTGCCCGTAATTTATTTGAAATGGCGGGTTTAACGGTACCTGTTATTTGTATTGTTATCGGTGAAGGTGGTAGTGGTGGTGCGTTAGGTCTTGGAGTAGGAGATTACATTCATATGCTGGAAAATTCCACGTATTCTGTTATTACACCAGAGGGTGCGGCGGCAATTCTTTGGAAAGACGCTGGTAAAGCAAAAGAAGCTGCAGAAGCGATGAAAATTACAGCATTAGATTTGAAAGAATTAGGTGTAATTGACGAAATTATTCCAGAGGCAAAAGGGGGAGCGCATCGTAATATTTTAAAACAATCAGAAAATATAGATTTAATGCTTAAGAAAACTTTTGAACAATTAAGCGGAATTTCGAAAGATGAATTAATCGAAAAACGTTATGAAAAATATATGAAAATTGGGCAAGTTTCGTTTTCAAACGCTTCCATTGGGATAAAATAATAAAAGCGTGCGTTCCTCTTCGCGAATGCACGTTTTTATTATGAAAAGACACATCTTCTCCATTGTGTTTTTATATTTTTTCGTGTTATTTTATTATAAGGCAAATAATCTTTATGAGGTGAGTACAAATGAAACGTATTGGTGTATTAACAAGTGGTGGAGATTCACCTGGTATGAATGCTGCCATTCGTGCAGTTGTTCGTAAAGCGATTTTCCATGATATTGAAGTATATGGTATTTACCATGGATACGCGGGTTTAATTTCTGGTCATATTGAAAAATTAGAACTTGGTTCTGTTGGCGATATTATCCACCGCGGTGGTACGAAATTATATACAGCAAGATGTCCTGAGTTTAAAGATCCAGAAGTACGACTAAAAGGTATCGAGCAATTAAAGAAACACGGTATCGAAGGACTTGTTGTTATTGGTGGAGATGGCTCTTACCAAGGTGCTAAAAAATTAACTGAACAAGGATTCCCATGTGTTGGTGTACCAGGTACAATTGACAATGATATTCCTGGAACAGACTTCACAATTGGTTTCGATACAGCTTTAAATACTGTTATTGATGCAATTGATAAAATTCGTGACACAGCTACATCTCATGAACGTACATATGTTATCGAAGTAATGGGACGTCATGCTGGAGATATCGCATTATGGGCTGGTTTAGCTGATGGTGCCGAAACAATCTTAATTCCAGAAGAAGAGTATGACATGGAAGATGTTATTGCTCGTCTGAAGCGTGGTAGTGAACGTGGTAAAAAACACAGTATTATCATTGTGGCTGAAGGTGTTGGAAGTGCAATTGACATCGGTAAGCACATTGAAGAAGCAACAAACTTTGATACTCGTGTAACTGTATTAGGTCACGTACAACGTGGTGGATCACCAAGTGCACAAGACCGTGTATTAGCAAGTCGTCTTGGCGCAAGAGCGGTTGAATTATTAATTGCTGGTAGAGGTGGACGTTGTGTAGGTATTCAAGATAATAAACTTGTTGATCATGATATTATCGAAGCGTTAGCTCAAAAGCATACAATCGATAAAGATATGTATCAATTATCTAAAGAATTATCCATCTAATCGGCTTAATGTCGGATATTTGGGAACGGTTTCATAATTTTCGGAGGTGCAATATGCGTAAAACTAAAATTGTATGTACTATAGGTCCTGCTAGTGAAAGTATTGAGAAATTAGAACAATTAATTGAAGCGGGTATGAACGTTGCTCGTTTAAACTTCTCACATGGTAGCCATGAAGAGCACGGCGCTCGTATTAAAAACATTCGTGAAGCTTCAAAGAAAACTGGTAAAACAGTTGGTATCTTACTTGATACAAAAGGTCCAGAAATCCGTACTCACGACTTCGTAGACGGACAAGCTGAGCTTGTAACAGGTGCAGAAGTAGTTCTTTCTACTGAGCAAGTATTAGGTACTGCAGAGAAGTTCTCTGTATCTTATGCTGGTCTTTATGACGATGTAGACCCAGGTTCTCGTATTCTAATCGATGACGGTCTTATCGAACTAGAAGTAATCGAAAAAGCTGACGGAAACATCCGTACAAAAGTTTTAAACAGCGGAACTGTAAAAAATAAAAAAGGTGTTAACGTACCAAACGTAAGCATTAAGCTTCCTGGTATCACTGAAAAAGACGTAAAAGATATCGTTTTCGGTATCGAGCAAAAAGTTGATTTCATCGCAGCTTCATTCGTACGTAAAGCATCTGACGTATTAGAAATCCGTGAATTATTAGAAGGACATAACGCTCAATACATCCAAATCGTACCAAAAATCGAAAACCAAGAGGGTATCGATAACATCGATTCAATCTTAGAAGTTTCTGACGGTTTAATGGTAGCTCGTGGTGATATGGGTGTAGAAATTCCACCAGAAGAAGTACCATTAGTACAAAAACGTCTAATCAAAAAATGTAACGTGTTAGGTAAACCGGTTATTACTGCGACACAAATGTTAGATTCTATGCAACGTAACCCACGTCCAACTCGTGCGGAAGCAAGTGACGTAGCTAATGCAATCTTCGATGGTACAGATGCAATCATGCTTTCAGGTGAAACAGCTGCTGGTCAATACCCAGTAGAAGCAGTAACAATGATGGCTAACATTGCAGTACGTGTTGAAAAATCATTACAATATGAAGATATGTTCAAAAAACGTATTAAAGAGTTCACTCCAACAATTACAGATGCAATTAGCCAATCTGTTGCGCATACAGCACTTGCTCTTGATGTAGCTGCAATCGTAGCTCCAACAGAAAGTGGGCATACTGCGAAAATGATCTCTAAATACCGTCCGAAATCTCCAATCGTAGCTGTAACATCTGACGAGCAAGTAGGACGTCGTCTTGCACTTGTTTGGGGTGTACAAGCATTTATGGCTGGAAAACGTGCAGCGTCTACTGACGAAATGTTAGATACTGCAATTCAAACAGGTATGGATGCAGGTCTAATTGGACTTGGAGACACTGTAGTAATCACTGCTGGTGTTCCAGTTGCTGAAACTGGTACAACAAACTTAATGAAAATCCATGTTGTTGGTGAAGAAGTTGCGAAAGGACAAGGAATCGGTCGTAAAGCTGCAAAAGGTAAAGTAGTTGTAGCGAAAACAGCTGCTGAAGCTGTAGCGAACGTAAACAAAGGTGATATCCTTGTTACAACAAGCACTGATAAAGATATGATTCCTGCAATCGAAAAAGCTGCTGCTCTAGTTGTAGAAGAAGGCGGTCTAACAAGCCATGCGGCTGTTGTAGGTGTATCAATCGGTATTCCTGTTATCGTTGGTGTAAACGGCGTAACAGCAACTTTAAAAAATGGCCAAGAAGTAACAGTTGATGCAGCACGCGGAATTGTTTATAATGGACATGCGGAAGTGCTATAAGTAATACGAAGAGAAGGATCGGAGTCCTTCTCTTTTTTTTACACAAAAACGAGGTGGAATCAGCTTGAAACGCCTGGAATTACGTTTAAAAGCCGTTTGTTACGAGGTTCAATAGGGAAAGGTGTTTAGTTTCTGTGTAGCGTATACGGGCGCTCTGGGTTCGTTTAAAGTGATGAGTGAGAGGAGTGTAGAACTATGAAGTGGTTACTATTCTTGTTTATTTTAATACCGGCGATTGAGATTACAGTCTTAATTGGATCGAGTCATGTAATAGGTTTATGGTCTACGTTCGCTATGATTGTATTTACGGGTGTTGTAGGTGTCTATTTGGCGAAAAGACAAGGATTTAAAGTGCTTAGAGAGATTCAATCTAAGTTGAATAGAGGAGAAATGCCAGGAGGAGCGGTACTGGATGGTATTTTTATCTTTGTAGGAGGTATTCTTTTGGTACTTCCTGGATACGTAACGGATATAATAGGTTTGATCTTCGTTATCCCTATGACGAGGGCTTTGTTGAAGCCATTTGTTATGAAGTGGATGGAATGGAAGTTTAGAAAGAGTTCTACTATTATTGTGCAGAAATAGTGCTTAGATTATAGCGATCTAAGCACTATTTTTTTGCCCGCAAAAGGATGAGAGATGGATGAAGTTCTGTTGATCATAGTTTTGCTGTATCATGCCTTAAAATGTGGTGAATGCGAAGGAGTTAAGTGGAAATCAGACTGCTCATACAAGTCCGGTTGGTGAAAGTTAATAATCGGTGGTGGACAAAATCCTTACTGATCATAGTTTTGCCTTATTATATTTGCTATGTATTTTTCGATTGGATATGGAGGTAGTTCTTAATGAATGTGTTGTAGGGGAATTCATATGAACTCAAGCTGGTTTTTGTATATAAAAAGAATCAATTGGTATGGAAAAGTTAGATACGAACAGGAAAAATGTTAGTTTAAGTTTTATTTTATACCATTTTGCATATTTATTCATTTACATAAAAAGTAATAAATGTAAGTAATAATTATAAAAATAACAGAATAAATATGTAAAAATACCTCGGAATATGCGTTTTCTATGCAAAAAAACAAGAGTATTATCCTTTTTGTGGGAAATTCTCTTGTTGTATGTAATGAGTGTGAAAAACAAGTATAAGGAATAATCAGTGGGAAATTCCCACTGATTACATATAAGTTTTTTGTTGTATATGAATTAGAAACTATTATTTTGAAGGTGAGCCTTTAATATATTTCCACAAATCATGGAATACACGAGCTTTGTGCAATGTATTAAGTAGTACTAAGATGACTGGACCGATGATTAATCCTAAAAAGCCAAAAAGTTTAAAGCCGACAAATAGAGCGATCAGTGTTGCTAATGGATCGAGGCCGATATTAGATGAAAGTACTTTAGGCTCCATAATTTGTCTTTGGACAATCACGACGATGTATAAGATGAGAAGACCGATGGCGAAAGCAGTATCGCCAGTGAAAAATACGTATATAACCCAAGGAACGAAGACGGCACCTGTTCCTAAATACGGGAGTAAATCTACAACCCCTGTAATAATCGCGATAGTAATGGCGTATGGTACGCGTAATATTAAAAGTCCGATTAGTACAATAACAGTTGTCATAGATACGAGTGTAAGTTGCGCTTTAACAAAACCAAATAAAGCTTTTCTTAAGTCCACAAAAATAGTTTTTCCATAGCCATGAACACGATTGGGCAAAAATTTTCTTACTTTCTGAGCAAGACGATGCCAATCGTAACTAATGAAGAAAGTGGCTAATAAAACGAATACAAGGACAGTTAAAGTGGTTGGTAATGCACTGATGAAATTTGTTAACCCGCTTATAATAGCAGTTAAAAGTTCTTTCATTTGCGTCGTTGCTTCGGTTCCTAAGTTTTGAATGTTTTGTGTAATCGTATAGCGCTGTGGTTCCCCAAGATGATTAAATTTAGAAATTAAATCATCATAGAGAGGCATAATATGATTAAGTGCAAATTGCTCTGCGAATTTAACGATATCCGGGAACTTTACTGTAACAAGTTGTAGTAAGTATGTTGTGGCCGATATTGCTTCCGTTACAAGATATGTAACGAGTCCGACGATAGCTCCGAATACGAGAATTAAGCTAACGAGTACTGCTAGTGCGCGAGGGAATTGTAGTTTTTGATTAAGGAAATTGACGACGGGATTAATCAAATAAGCAAATGCGAAAGCGATAATAAAAGGATAGATAAGTCCTGACATATATAGTAATGCATAGAACCCGGCTACCGTTGCTACAATGACAAATATGAGTCGCAATATCATATATAGTAAGTTTCGGTTCAAAGATGTATACCTCCCATTCCAATTTGGATTATCCTAATTCGTTCAACTTATAACGAGTGTGCCCCACTGATTAAAGTTTCACTTTATGTTATAGTGGAATGATGGATTTTTCCTGCTTTTTCAGTACATGAGTGACTGTAAAAGCTTGGTGTTGATGCTTCTACTATATGGTAAAAACTTCATTTTCTCTTCTTTTTATTTTACCTGTTTCTTATTAGAAAAGAAAGGAGGGACAATCGTTTTCAAAAATGTATATAGGCTTAAATTTTTGATGATGAAAGTCTCAGTTTAGCATTTTAAAATACATAAAAAATGAAGTGGTTATTGTTGAATATACATCGATATAGCATGTATAACGATAGGTTTAAAGGTATTTTTGTTTGGAAATGAGTTCATTATTTTCAGAAAGGAAGTGTAAACATGATTAGTCAGTCAACGTTATTTTTATTCATACTACTTATTATAGGACTTGTTGCTAAAAACCAATCGCTTACTGTAGCTATTGGTGTGTTATTTTTATTGAAATTTACGTTTCTAGGAGATAAAGTCTTTCCTTATCTACAAACGAAAGGGATTAACCTCGGTGTAACGGTTATTACAATAGCAGTACTCGTACCGATTGCAACGGGGGAAATAGGTTTTAAACAACTTGGAGAAGCGGCGAAATCGTATTATGCATGGATTGCTTTAGCTTCAGGGGTAGCGGTTGCTTTGTTAGCGAAAGGCGGCGTACAATTATTGACGACGGATCCTCATATTACAACTGCGCTCGTTTTCGGGACAATTATAGCGGTTGCTTTATTTAATGGAGTTGCTGTAGGTCCATTAATTGGGGCTGGAATTGCCTATGCAGTTATGAGTATTATACAGATGTTTAAATAAGGAATTTTATAGTAATATAAAATTTTTGAATTCTTTCTGTTCACAAAAGTCAGATAATTGTTTATAATAGGATTAGAAACTTTGAAAAGTTACATAACAGCAGAGACTTTACACCAGATAAAATAAAAACAACATAAAACAATTTTATAATGATATTGTTTTATGTTGTTTTTATCATAAAACTCTTCGGGATTAATTTTCCTCACTAACTTGTTGTTTTGAGCGTGAGGATTCGGGGAGACATTCACGCTCATGCTTTCCATGTAAACAATGGACAATAAGAGGGGAACATCGCAACAAATTTGCATGATCGTGCATTTTGCTTGCCTAAAGAGTGAACGGGCGTTCATAATTCAAAAGGGAAGCAAATAGATATAAGGAGCAAGGTTGGGAGAATTTTCAGGAAAAGGAGAGAATGTCATGACTGTTATTCGAGGTTTAGAAGGGGTAGTAGCAACAACATCATCTGTGAGCTCTATTATTGATGATACATTAACTTATGTTGGGTATAATATTGATGATTTAGCTGAGAATGCTACATTTGAAGAAGTAGTGTACTTATTATGGCATCGCAAGCTTCCTAATGAACAAGAACTAGCGAAATTTAAAGAGATTGTATCGGAATACTATAAAGTTCCAGGTGAGATTTTAACATATTTGAAACAAGTAGATTTAAAAATCGCACATCCGATGTCTGTTTTACGAACTGCAATTTCCATGCTATCATTATACGATGAGAGCGCTGAAATTATGGATGAAAACTCCAATTATTTGAAAGCGGTTAAATTGCAGGCTCAAGTGGGAACTTTAGTTGCTGCTTATGCAAGAATTCGTAAAGGTTTAGATGTTGTTGAGCCTAGAAACGATTTATCATTAGCTGCAAACTTCTTGTACATGTTAAATGATCGCGAGCCAAATGAAGTTGAAATTGAAGCTTTTGACAAGGCGCTTGTACTTCACGCAGATCATGAGTTAAACGCTTCTACATTTACTGCACGCGTTTGTGTAGCTACACTTTCAGATGTATATTCTGGTATTACAGCAGCAATCGGTG
The DNA here is from genome assembly GCF_044908765.1 of Bacillus sp. RC251. Classification (NCBI taxonomy): domain Bacteria; kingdom Bacillati; phylum Bacillota; class Bacilli; order Caryophanales; family Bacillaceae; genus Bacillus; species Bacillus sp. RC251. The sequence continues at coordinate 131,012 of NZ_JBIYDP010000006.1, forward strand.
CGTTAAAAGGTCCTCTTCACGGCGGGGCAAACGAAAATGTAATGAAGATGCTAACTGAAATTGGCGAAGAAGAAAATGTAGAATCATATATTCATAATGCTCTTCAAAATAAAGTGAAAATCATGGGCTTTGGCCACCGTGTATATGAGCAGGGTGATCCGCGTGCAAAACATTTACGCGAAATGTCTAAGAGATTATGCGTGCTTTTAGGAGAAGACAAATGGTATAATATGTCTATCAAAATTGAAGACATTGTAACAAAAGAAAAAGGTCTTCCACCAAATGTTGATTTCTATTCAGCTTCTGTATACCATTGTTTAGGAATTGACCATGACTTATTTACACCTATTTTTGCAATTAGCCGTATGTCAGGCTGGTTAGCTCATATTCTAGAACAATATGAAAACAACCGTTTAATCCGTCCGCGTGCTGATTATAATGGACCAACACATCAAGTGTACGTTCCAATTGCACAACGATAAGCGAAAAACACTATTTTGATAGTGAAAATACGCTTTCAAAAGTCTGATTTTTTCGGAAAGACGTAATGATTAGAATATTTTAATTTAAATAACGGTTTGAACTGAGGGGTTATTCCCTCAGTTTCATACATATGAAATTTCAAACATGGGGGTTATCACATTGATGACAGGTGAAAAAATTACTGTAACTAATGGTGTTATGAATGTACCAAACAATCCGATTATTCCATTTATCGAAGGAGATGGAATTGGTCCTGATATTTGGGCAGCTGCATCTCGTGTACTAGAAGCAGCAGTTGAAAAAGCTTATGATGGTGAGAAGAAAATTGTTTGGAAAGAAGTGCTTGCAGGGGAAAAAGCATTCAACCAAACAGGCGAGTGGTTACCAGAAGAAACTTTAAATTTAATCCGTGAATATTTAATCGCGATTAAAGGTCCACTTACAACTCCAGTTGGCGGTGGTATTCGTTCTCTAAACGTAGCACTTCGTCAAGAATTAGATTTATATGTATGCCTACGTCCAGTTCGTTATTTTGATGGTGTTCCTTCACCTGTAAAACGTCCGGAAGATACTGATATGGTTATTTTCCGTGAGAATACAGAAGACATTTATGCTGGAATTGAATATGCACAAGGATCTCCGGAAGCAGAAAAAGTCCTTGCTTTCTTAAAAGAAGCAATGGGTGTTAATAAAATCCGCTTCCCAGAAACATCTGGTATTGGTATTAAACCAATCTCAGAAGAAGGGACAAAGCGTCTTGTTCGTGCTGCAATTCAATATGCAATTAACGAAAAACGTTCTTCTGTTACATTAGTTCATAAAGGAAACATTATGAAATTTACAGAAGGTGCTTTCAAAAACTGGGGTTACGAAGTAGCGGAACAAGAATTTGGCGATAAAGTATTTACTTGGGCTGAATATGATCGTATCGTTGAGAAAGATGGTAAAGATGCAGCGAATAAAGCGATGGCAGACGCTGAAGTGGCTGGAAAAATCATCGTAAAAGATTCTATTGCAGACATCTTCTTACAACAAATTTTAACTCGTCCACGTGAGTTCGATGTTGTTGCAACAATGAACTTAAACGGAGACTACATCTCTGATGCACTTGCTGCACAAGTAGGTGGAATTGGTATTGCACCTGGTGCAAACATTAACTATGTGACTGGACATGCTATCTTTGAAGCTACACATGGTACAGCTCCAAAATATGCAGGTTTAGACAAAGTAAACCCATCTTCAGTTCTTCTTTCTGGTGTATTATTATTAGAGCACTTAGGATGGAATGAAGCTGCGAAATTAGTAACTGATTCAGTTGAGAAAACAATTGCTTCAAAAGTAGTAACTTATGATTTCGCACGCTTAATGGAAGGTGCAACAGAAGTGAAATGTTCTGAGTTCGCTAATGAACTTATTAAAAACATGGATGTAGCGATAATCAAAAACGCATAATTAAAGCGGGGGGGTAAATTATGACAATCAAACGCAAGAAAGTTTCAGTCATCGGTGCAGGATTTACAGGAGCAACAACAGCATTCTTATTAGCACAAAAAGAACTTGCAGATGTTGTATTAGTGGACATTCCACAACTGGAAAATCCAACAAAAGGGAAAGCGTTAGATATGTTAGAAGCGAGCCCAGTACAAGGTTTTGATGCTAACATTATTGGAACATCTGATTACGCAGATACTGCTGATTCTGACGTTGTCGTTATTACAGCAGGTATTGCACGTAAGCCTGGTATGAGCCGTGATGACTTAGTAGCAACAAACTCTAAAATTATGAAAAGTATTACGCGCGACATTGCAAAACATTCACCAAATGCGATTATTGTTGTGTTAACAAATCCAGTTGATGCAATGACATATTCTGTATTTAAAGAAGCAGGATTCCCGAAAGAGCGTGTTATCGGTCAATCGGGCGTATTAGATACAGCTCGTTTCCGTACATTTATTGCACAAGAATTAAATCTTTCTGTGAAAGATATTACAGGATTTGTTCTTGGTGGACACGGTGACGATATGGTACCTCTTGTACGTTATTCTTATGCAGGTGGCATTCCGTTAGAAACGTTAATTCCGAAAGAGCGTTTAGAAGCAATCGTAGAACGTACCCGTAAAGGTGGCGGCGAGATTGTAGGCTTATTAGGAAACGGTAGTGCATATTACGCACCAGCTGCTTCTTTAGTTGAAATGACAGAAGCAATCTTAAAAGATCAACGCCGTGTATTACCAGCTATTGCGTACCTTGAAGGTGAATATGGTTATAGCGATCTTTACTTAGGCGTACCAGTAATTCTAGGTGGTAACGGAATTGAAAAAATTATTGAGTTAGAACTTCTTACAGATGAAAGAGAAGCGTTAGATCGCTCTGTAGAATCTGTACGTAATGTAATGAAGGTTCTTGTTTAATAATTAAATATTAAGTAGAAAAAGATTCGGGGCCCCGAATCTTTTTCTACTATTTATTCAAATGTTTTTTTGAAATAATATGAAAACGCTATCATTTGGTGTATCCTATAATGAAACTATAGATTTATACTATACATTGCCCTCATCATAGTAAATTTCGGATAAGGTATCGCTATTAGTAGGATAATAAGGTGAAAAAATCGGAGGGGGTTGTAACATGTTAAAGAAAAAAGTTCAAATTGGTCGTAGAATGGATGAAATTACAGTAGGAGAGAAATTATCTATCACTGAAAAAATTGAGGATAAAGATTTGTTATTGTACTTAGGGTTAACGAATGATGCCAATCCATTATATATTCAGCATGATTACGCATCCCAAACTCCGTATGAAAAGCCGATTGTACCAAGCATTATGCTAACGGGAATGATTACAACGGCAGTTACGAAATATTTACCAGGTCCAGGCAGTCATATTACTAGGAAGGACCTTACGTTCGTGAAGCATGTTCATCATTATGAAACGTTACAAATCCATTTTGAAGTTGTAGCTGTTTCTGAGGAGGAACATACAATTGATATGCTTGTATCTGCTCATGATGAAAAAGGAGAAACGGTTGTAAAGGGTTCTTTAACAGTAACGCCGCCTTTTAAATCAGTTTCTATTATGGAAAAAGCATTAGATAATTTTTAAAACATGAAAATATGAATAGCGCTAGCACACCTTACTATAAGGGGGCTAGCGCTATTTTTAGTTGAAGAATCCTTGTGTGAATCCTTCGGCGAAATCAGAACAACCTGTTTTAATCGTATCCCAGCTTGGGGCGTTGAAAGTAAGAATACATGTTACTACTAAAGATAGAATAGGTAGAACTAATCGCATAATAGACCTCCGTGTTTTAAATATTTGCATATTTAAATTAATGATATAAAGATTGATAATGTAAGTCAATAAAAGGGGTGATTTTTAAGGTGAAGTGGAAAAAAGAAGATGTTATCTTTGAAACGATAAGAGAAGCTGAAGTGTGGGCAGACGGGGGCGCGAATGAAATGTATGGAAGACTATTTGATAGATATGAAACACCGGACTATAAAATAGCGTATGCTCTTTCATTTTTCCTAGCGCAGGAGAGGGGATTTGTGGTTCATACGGAAAAATACTTTGAAAAGGGTAGGTTTATCTACCGAGTTTGGATAGCGGAGAGGGAGAGAGAATGAAGTTTTAATTGCTTTTATTTTCGAAGCATTAGTAGAAACGAGCTCCATGAATAGACAATTATATTGAGAGGGAACTTGTTTTCTAGTATGATGAGAATAACGGGGAAAATACTAGGATGAAGAAGGTTTCAAGTCTATAACTTGGAGGAAAAGAATGAACAATCGTATTTTAGTAGTTGATGATGAGGAATTTATCTTAACTTTAATTGAATTTAATCTACAACAAGCTGGGTTTGAGGTTATAACAGCGATGGATGGAGAAATGGCGCTTCAAAAAGCGACAACAGAACGCCCAGATTTAATTATATTAGATTTAATGCTTCCAAAAATGGATGGTATGGAAGTGTGTAAAGAATTACGATTGCAGCGCGTTATGACGCCGATTTTAATGTTAACAGCAAAAGATGATGAATTTGATAAGGTGCTAGGTCTTGAACTTGGGGCAGATGATTATATGACGAAGCCATTTAGCCCAAGGGAAGTTGTGGCGCGTGTGAAGGCAATTTTGCGCCGCACGAAATTACAACAAGAAGAACAAGTGAAAGAAGCGTCAGATGAAGAGAGCATCACAATTGCTGAACTTAAAATTTTGCCGGAATTTTATGAGGCTTATTTCCAAGGAAGAAAGCTTGAATTAACACCAAAAGAATTTGAACTACTTGTTTATCTTGCGAAAAATAAAAGTCGCGTGTTGACACGTGATCAATTATTAAGTGCTGTATGGAACTATGATTTTGCTGGTGATACACGAATTGTTGACGTTCATATTAGCCATTTGCGCGATAAAATTGAACAAAATACGAAAAAACCGACGTACATTAAAACGATACGTGGTTTAGGATATAAATTAGAGGAGCCAAAAGGGGATGAATAAATTTCGTTCCAGGCTTCTTTTTACATTTGTTTCTCTTATTGTTTTTATTTTAGTTGGACTAGGTTTATTACTGGAAACCGTGTTTGAAAACTACTATATAGATCATGCAAAAGAGAGAATGGTAAAAGAGACAGAGTATGTTGCGGTATTAGCAGAAGAACAGGGTTTTGATGATGTTTTAAAAAATCCATATGTATTTGAAAAGTTAGAAGAAAAAATACAGGCTTCTATTGCATTTGTAGATGAAAAAAAGAAAGTTCAATATAGCGGAGGAGAACAGTCTGCTTTTAGTGAAGGGATAATTAAAGAACTTTCTTCTGAAACAACAAAACAAAGAAACAAAGTCATTACGAAAGAAACAGATCAGAATAATGAATTTTACCATGCGGTATTCGTTCAAGATGCAGCAGGGAAACAAGGGTACATTTTGGTGAAAAGTACAATTGAGCCTTTGAAATCTGTTCATCAAAAAACGTGGGGATTATTAATTATCGGATTTGTTATCGCTTGTCTCGTAGTCGTATTTTTAGGTATGAAAATTACAGGGCAATATATTAGGCCAATTGAATCCGTTACGAAAGTTGCTATCGAATTAGCGAAGGGAAATTATAAAGCACGCGCTTATGAAAGTCATTCGGATGAAACGGGAATGCTGAGTAAAGCAATTAATATTTTAGCCCGTAATTTACAAGAGATGACACTTGAGCAAGAAATGCAACAAGATCGTCTGCATACGTTAATTGAAAATATGGGAAGCGGAATGATTTTAATTGATAGCCGCGGTTATATAAACCTTGTAAACCGTTCTTATAAGGAAACTTTCCACGTAACAGATGAAGAATATTTAGATCGTTTATATTATGAGTCGTTTCATCATACAGAAATTATAGAGCTCGTGGAAGAAATTTTTATGACAGAAGTGAAAGTGCGTAAACAAATGTTATTGCCGCTTGGAATTGAGCGAAAGCATTTTGAAGTATATGGAGCACCGATTATCGGGACGAACCATGAATGGAAAGGGATTGTCCTTGTATTCCATGACATTACTGAGCTAAAGAAATTAGAACAAATGAGAAAAGACTTTTTAGCGAATGTTTCTCATGAACTAAAGACACCGATTACTTCTATTAAAGGTTTTTCAGAAACGCTCTTGGATGGTGCTATGGATAATAAAAAATTCTGCGAACATTTCTTGCACATTATTTTAAAAGAAAGTGAACGCATGCAAGGGTTAATTGAAGATTTATTAGATTTATCAAAGATTGAGCAACAAGGCTTTAAATTGAGTATGGGGACCGTTGATATGAAGGGACTTCTTGAAGACATTCATATGGTGCTTGATAACAAAGCAGGAGAAAAAGAAATTTCTTTACAAGTAAATGCGCTAAAAGGAGTCTCGGTCATTGGAGATCCAAGTCGTTTGAAGCAAATCTTTATTAATTTAATGAATAACGCAATCGTATATACGCCGGCTGGAGGCGTTGTTTCTGTAGAATTAGTAGAAGATAAATATAATGCTTATATAAAAGTATCGGATACGGGAATTGGTATTAGTAAAGATGAAATTCCGCGTATTTTTGAACGCTTTTACCGAGTGGATAAAGCGAGAAGTAGAAATACTGGTGGTACAGGCCTTGGATTATCGATTGTAAAGCATTTAGTTGAGGCGCATCACGGCACGATTACAGTGGATAGTGAAGTTGGGGAAGGGACAACATTTACAGTTGTTTTACCAAAATCAGCAACTGAAAAATAGGATGAAGGATGTTTACAATATATTAACAATGGTTTAATTAAATATTAATAAAGGTCTGTTAATATAATACATGAAAACCCCTTCATCCAAGGAGTAATTTTGGACGAGAATAGTTATGCTATTCTCGTCACTTCCCTTTTATGTTAGTAAACGTTTGTATATATGATAGAAAATAGCCGTTATTTTTCTTCTCTCTATTAGTCATGTTAATATAGAGAGAGGAAAGGAACGGTTTTTTTCTGTGAAAAAAATCATTTCAAATTTGTATGGGGAGGTTTCTGGTTTGGAAAAAAAGGTCGTATTAGTAGATGGTAACAATATCGCGTATCGTGCTTTCTTTGCACTACCGCTTTTAAATAACGACAAAGGTATACATACGAACGCAATTTACGGTTTTACAATGATGTTAATGAGAATATTAGAGGAAGAAAAACCAACGCATATGTTAGTAGCGTTTGATGCGGGTAAAACGACATTCCGTCATAAAACGTATAGTGAGTATAAAGGAGGCCGTCAAAAGACTCCACCTGAATTATCAGAGCAATTCCCGTTTATTCGTGAGATGCTTGATGCATTCAACGTACCACGTTATGAATTAGAAAATTATGAAGCGGATGACATTATGGGGACGTTAGCGAAAGAAGCGAGTGAACAAGGGTTTCATGTAAAAGTTATTTCAGGAGATAAAGACTTACTGCAACTTGTTTCAGATAATACACTCGTATGTATTCCTCGTAAAGGGATTACAGAAGTGGATGAATATACGAAAGAAGCTTTATTTGAGAAATACAGCTTATCACCAAAGCAAATTATTGATATGAAAGGTTTAATGGGAGACCAGTCAGATAATATTCCAGGTGTACCAGGAGTTGGTGAAAAAACTGCGATTAAATTGTTAACACAGTTTGAAACGGTCGAGGCAGTATATGAAAATATAGATCAAGTAAGCGGGAAGAAATTAAAAGAAAAGCTAGAAGCAAATAAAGACCAAGCTCTTATGAGTAAAGATCTTGCAACTATTATTACAGATGCGCCGATTACAGTGCATGTGGATGATACGGAGTATAAAGGGTATGAAGCAAGTGATGTGATTCCAATGTTCGAGAATTTAGGATTTACATCCCTTTTAAATAAATTAGGTGTTACGCCAGAAGAAACGACTCCAGCTGAATTAGATGATATTACATTTGATATTGTGGAAGAAGTTACAGAAGAAATGCTAGTGCAAGATAGTGCGCTTATTGTTGAAGTACAAGAAGATAACTATCATAAAGCGGACATTCAAGGTTTTGGTATTCAAAATGAAAATGGCTGTTACTTTATTCAAACAGAAATTGCTCTTAAGTCAGACGCTTTTAAAGAGTGGCTTGCAGATGGAGAAATGAGAAAGTATACATTTGATGCGAAGCGCGCAATCGTTGCACTTAAATGGAACGGGATAGATATGCAAGGGATTGACTTTGATCTACTAATCGCTGCTTATTTACTTGACCCGGCTGATACGGATAAAGATTTCCGTACTGTAGCAAAAATGAAAGAAACACATGCTGTGAAATCTGATGAAGAAGTTTACGGAAAAGGTGCGAAGCGTGCTGTTCCAGAGCTAGAAGTAGTAGCGGAGCATGTAGCTCGTAAAGTGCATGTATTATATGATGTAAAGCAAACATTCGTTGAAGAGTTACAAAAGAATGAGCAATATGAACTGTTTACAGAGTTAGAATTACCACTTGCGCGTGTATTAGCTGATATGGAAGTAAAAGGTGTAAAAGTTGATACGGAGCGTCTTCGTAATATGGGAGAAGAACTTGCAGGTAGATTAAAGGAAATGGAACAGGAAATTTATAAGCTTGCGGGAACAGAATTTAATATTAATTCACCGAAGCAGCTTGGTGTTATTCTGTTTGAGAACTTAAACTTACCAGTTATTAAAAAGACGAAAACAGGTTATTCTACGTCAGCAGATGTACTAGAAAAGCTTATGGATCGCCATGAAATCATTCCAAACATTTTACATTATCGTCAATTAGGGAAACTAAATTCAACTTATATTGAAGGTTTATTAAAAGTTGTACATGAAGATTCATCTAAAATCCATACTCGTTTCAATCAAGTATTAACGCAAACAGGTCGATTAAGTTCAACGGATCCGAACTTGCAAAATATCCCGATTCGATTAGAAGAAGGAAGAAAGATTCGTCAGGCATTTGTTCCATCAGAAGAAGGATGGATTATGTATGCGGCAGATTATTCACAAATTGAACTTCGCGTATTAGCTCATATTGCAAATGATAAAGGGCTAGTTGAAGCGTTCCAACATGACATGGATATTCATACGAAAACAGCGATGGATGTATTTGGCGTTGAAAAAGATGAAGTAACTTCGAATATGAGACGACAAGCGAAAGCTGTCAATTTCGGAATTGTATATGGTATTAGTGATTATGGTCTTTCACAAAACTTAGGAATTACAAGAAAAGCAGCAGCGGAATTTATTGAAAAGTATTTAGAAAGTTTCCCTGGTGTACAAGAATACATGAGTGACATCGTAAAAGATGCGAAACAAAAAGGGTATGTGGCTACATTATTAAATCGCCGCCGTTATATTCCGGAAATTACGAGTCGTAATTTCAATTTACGTAGCTTTGCTGAGCGTACGGCTATGAATACACCAATTCAAGGGACTGCGGCAGATATTATTAAAAAAGCGATGATTATTATGGCAGACCGTCTAGAAGAAGAAGGATTACAGGCGCGTCTACTTCTGCAAGTACACGATGAATTGATATTTGAAGCGCCAAAAGAAGAAATTGAAAAATTAGAGAAGCTTGTACCAGAAGTAATGGAGCATGCAATTGAACTCGCAGTTCCGTTGAAAGTTGATTATTCTTACGGTCCAACTTGGTACGACGCAAAATAAGGAAGTGATGAAATGCCTGAATTACCAGAGGTTGAAAACGTCAGACGGACACTTGAAAATCTTGTGACAGGAAAAACAATTGAAGATGTCATTGTTACCTATCCCAAAATAGTAAAACGTCCGGATGATGCAGAAATCTTTAAAGAAATGCTAAGAGGCGAGAAGATTGAAAATATAAAGCGAAGAGGAAAGTTTTTGCTTTTATATGTAACGAATTATGTTATTGTTTCACATTTGCGTATGGAAGGTAAGTTTTTACTGCATCAAGAGGACGAGCCAATTGATAAGCATACACACGTCCGTTTCTTATTTACAGATGGAACTGAACTACATTATAAAGATGTGAGAAAGTTTGGTACGATGCATCTCTTTAAGAAAGGTGAAGAATTGAATCAAATGCCTCTTGCTGACTTAGGTCCGGAGCCGTTTGATGCTGAATTGACACCGCAGTATTTACAAGAAAGATTGCAAAAGACCAATCGTAAAATAAAAGTCGTATTATTAGACCAGCGTCTTTTAGTAGGGCTTGGAAATATATATGTAGATGAGGTTTTATTCCGTTCTCAAATTCATCCGGAACGAGAAGCTTCGTCTTTAACAGCAGAAGAAATTGAACGAATTTACGAGGCGACTGTTACAACGTTAGGTGAAGCAGTGAAGCGAGGCGGAAGTACAATTCGAACGTATATGAATTCGCAAGGGCAAATTGGCTCATTCCAAGAACTTCTAAATGTATACGGAAAAAAAGGAGAACCATGTGTGACTTGCGGTACGATATTAGAAAAAACAGTTGTTGGCGGAAGAGGAACGCATTACTGCCCGATTTGTCAGCCGAGAATATAGAAAAGAGATAACATTGGATAGGCATTTGTCATATACATACAGCAGGGCTATGTATAAGGGAGGAGCTTACCGATGTACCTTTATTTATCTCTTATTTTATTAGCTTTTACATTAAGCTTAGATAGCTGTAGTGTAGGGCTAACATATGGTTTAAGAAGCGTAAGAATTCCACTAAGATCAATTATAATTATCGGAATGTGTTCAGCGGCTGTTATGCTTGTTTCAATGGGAATTGGACATATGATCGCGAAAATATTTTCACCTGTTATCGCAACGCGTATCGGTGGGCTTGTTCTTATTGGAATAGGAATTTGGGTATTATATCAATTTTTTCGAAGTGAGAAAAAAGAAGAACCAAAGCAAGAGGAGAAGGTTTGGAAATTAGAAATTGCTTCGCTCGGGCTAGTGATTCAAATTTTACGTAAACCGACTGTTGCAGATTTTGATAAATCAGGCACCATTTCTGCAGGAGAAGCGTTACTTCTTGGTATCGCTCTTTCTATAGATTCGTTCGGTGCTGGAATTGGTGCATCTTTATTAGGGTATGCGCCCGCTATGATGGCGATATTAGTTGCGGTTATGAGTTCTTTGTTTTTATTTATTGGAATGAAACTTGGAACGGTTTTATCAAATATGAAGTGGTTACAAAAATTTACATTCCTGCCTGGGGTATTACTCATTATTATTGGAATTTGGAAAATGTAAGTATGGGCGTGGAACATTAGTTTCGCGCCTTTTATTATGAGGAGGAGAGGACGGTAAGTATTGGTATTTATCTGTCAGTATCGAACAGGAGTTTACAAAAGAGAAGTTAACGGCTGTTTCGTTAGGAATAGATATTGGAATCAAAGAATTAGCATATTGTTCTGATGGTCAGAAAAAGAAAAATATCAACAAAACAAAGGTGGTAAGAAAGGCAGAGAAACGCCTTCGTAGGTTGCAACGTCAAGTTTCTCGTAAATATGAAATGAACAGGGAGGGAAACCGTTTTGTCAAAACGAGCAACATTATAAAAATCGAACAAGAGATACGACAACTACATAGAAGGTTATCGAATATCAGAAAGAATCATCTTCATCAGTCAACGAGCGAAATTGTGAAAACCAAGCCATTTCGTATTGTGATGGAGACGTTGCATATGAAAGGTCTGATGAAGAATAGACACCTAGCTAAAGCGATTGCGAAGCAGTGTTTATATGAGTTCAAAAGACAAATTCAATACAAGTGTGAAAAATATGGTATTGAATTTGTAGAAGCTGATAGATGGTATCCTTCTTCAAAAATGTGTTCCAATTGTGGAAGCATCAACAAAGAACTAAAACTTTCTGACCGTGTATACAAATGCACTTGTGGTCACGAAATGGATAGGGATTTAAATGCGGCTATCAATTTGTCACGGTATGAATTAGCCAGTTAATATCTAAAAAAGTTACGGCTAATATGTAGGATTCGTTGTATCCGAATTTACGCCCTCGGAGTGTTTGATCAAACGAAAGTAGCTTTCTGCAAAATCGGACACGTAGAACAGGGAAATAAACAAAATTTATAGATTTTTATAAGTTTATGGCAACGGATTATGATGACAGTAGTAATTGGATTAACGGGAGGCATTGCAAGCGGAAAAAGTACAGTGTCTCAAATGTTTCGTGAACTGAGTATACCAGTTATTGATGCAGATATTATTGCGCGAGAAGTTGTAGAACGAGGAAAACCAGCATATAACAAAATTGTAGAAGTGTTTGGAACGGAAGTATTAAAAGAAGATGGAGAATTGGATCGCCCGAAATTAGGAAGTGTCGTTTTCTATAATGAAGAAAAACGATTGCAGTTAAATAAAATCGTTCATCCTGCAGTTCGTGAGGAAATGAATACACAAAAGGAAAGGTACATAAAGGAAGGTATGCAAGCGGTTGTGTTAGATATACCTCTCTTATTTGAAAGCAAATTAACAAGTCTCGTTGACCGCGTATTAGTTGTAGCGGTTAAGCCACATACGCAATTAGAACGTTTAATGAAACGAAATAATTTTTCAGAAGAAGAAGCAACAGTTCGTATTCAATCTCAAATGCCGTTAGAAGAAAAAGTGAAAAATGCAGATGAAGTGATAAATAATGATGGCACAATTATGGGAACGAAAACACAATTACAGGTGATTTTAAAGAATTGGAACATTATTGACTAAAAAATTGTGAAATTAATGAAAATGCTTAGTGACATATCCCCTTTTTGTGTTATACTATTATTGGGATTGGAGATAAATAGTATAACGCATTCAAGGGGGATAACATATTATGACTCGTGTGGCAATTAATGGATTTGGACGTATTGGGAGAATGGTATTTCGTCAGGCAATAAAAGAAAGCGCATTCGAAATTGTAGCAATCAATGCAAGCTATCCATCTGAAACGTTAGCACATTTAATTAAATATGATACAGTTCACGGCAAGTTTGACGGAACAGTAGAAGCATTTGAAGATCACTTGTTAGTTGATGGGAAAATGATTCGCCTTTTAAACAACCGCGATCCAAAGGAATTGCCTTGGACAGATTTAGGTGTTGAAGTTGTAATTGAAGCAACTGGTAAATTTAATTCAAAAGAAAAAGCAATTCTTCATGTTGAAGCTGGAGCGAAAAAAGTTATTTTAACAGCGCCTGGTAAAAATGAAGATGTAACAATTGTAGTTGGTGTGAACGAAGACCAATTAGATATTGCAAAACATACTGTTATTTCAAATGCATCTTGCACAACAAACTGTTTAGCGCCTGTTGTTAAGGTGTTAGATGAGCAGTTTGGAATTGAAAACGGTTTAATGACAACTGTTCACGCTTATACAAATGACCAAAAAAATATTGATAACCCACATAAAGATTTAAGAAGAGCGCGTGCTTGCGGACAATCAATCATTCCGACAACGACAGGTGCCGCGAAAGCGCTTGCAAAAGTTCTTCCGCACTTAAACGGAAAACTTCATGGTATGGCACTTCGTGTACCAACGCCAAACGTGTCTCTTGTTGACTTAGTAGTAGATGTAAAACGTGATGTGACAGTTGAAGCTATTAATGAAGCATTCAAAACTGTTGCAAACGGTGCGTTAAAAGGCATTGTAGAATTCAGCGAAGAGCCTTTAGTATCTATTGACTTTAATACAAATACACACTCAGCTATTATTGATGGTTTATCTACAATGGTAATGGGTGATCGTAAAGTGAAAGTACTTGCTTGGTATGATAACGAGTGGGGCTACTCTCGTCGTGTTGTAGATCTTGTAACGTTAGTTGTTGACGAATTAGCGAAGCAAAAAAATGTGCAACATATTTAAGTGAATAAGGGAGAGGGCAAGTGAATATTTGCCCTCTTTTTTTATTTTTTTCTGAAAAGGAAAAAAATTATAGGAGTATATTTTTGAAAGTGGACATACCACGAAACGTTGTGATTACTGTATTTGTGAATCATTTATTATTTTTAGGGAAAAGTAAAGAGGAAAATATGACAGAAAATCGAAAAAACTGTTGTTGCAAAATGAAAATAAACAAAGTATACTAACACTCGTAAACTTAAGAGCTGAGGTACGTAGTCACTACTTAAAGGGTTAGGACCTCTCTGGACTAACTTTCCCCCGTGGTAGTGGAGCAAGCCAAATTGCAAATTAGTTTTCAATTCGAACAGTTAGAATAAATTTACAAGGGGGAACTGTAGAATGGATACTATGGATACGATGGGTCGTCACGTAATCGCTGAACTTTGGGATTGTGATTTCGACAAGCTTAATGACATGCCGTATATTGAACAATTATTTGTGGATGCAGCACTGAGAGCTGGTGCTGAAGTGCGTGAGGTTGCTTTCCATAAATTTGCACCACAAGGTGTAAGTGGAGTAGTAATTATTTCGGAATCACATTTAACAATTCATAGCTTTCCGGAGCACGGTTACGCAAGTATTGATGTTTATACTTGTGGGGATCGTATTGATCCAAATGTTGCTGCAGAATATATTGCAGAAGGTTTAAACGCGAAAACGCGTGAGAGCATCGAGCTTCCTCGAGGCACTGGTAGCTTCGAAATTAAGCAGAGAGAAACAAAAGCTCTTTAAAAAAGAACATAATTGATTTAAAATGTAAAGAGGTGTATAATGCACCTCTTTTTTAGTTTATAAAAAAGGAAAAATATAACGTACTCGTTAGTGAGATAAATTGAGCTCTTACGAATAAGTTATCACCCCATCTACCATCTTATTTTTGAAAACGAGATGATAAAAAAATGTGCTTAAACTTAAAGTGGTAAGAGAGTTAGAATGAGTTATATAATATTGTATATATATTGTCAGATGAAGTAAGTAGAGAAAAAATAAAGAGTATAGTGTAAAGGAGTGAATATATTGCGTTGTCCATCCTGTTCGCATAATGGTACAAGAGTGTTAGATTCGCGTCCGGTAGACGAGGGGCGCTCTATTCGAAGAAGGAGAGAGTGTGAAAGTTGTTTAAGTCGCTTTACGACATTTGAAAGAGTAGAAGAGTCACCTCTTATCGTTGTAAAAAAAGAAGGCACACGAGAAGAATTTAATAAAGAAAAGATTTTGCGCGGCTTAATTAAAGCGTGCGAAAAAAGACCAGTATCTTTAAGACAATTAGAAGAAGTAACTCAAAGTGTGGAACGTGAACTTCGTAATTTAGGTATATCAGAAGTGAAAAGTGATATGATTGGTGAAATTGTTATGGAAGAACTGCGTGATATTGATGATGTTGCTTACGTGCGTTTTGCTTCTGTATATCGCCAATTTAAAGATTTAAATGTATTTATTGAAGAATTAAAAGATATACTGCAAAAAGAAAGAGAGTAGAAGTTGTATTTTATTCTCTTTACATACCGTAGTAATGAGATAAGAGAGCTAGAAGCGAAAGCTAATAGCTCTTTTTCGCTAAGTAATTATATAATGAAGATAGAACGAATGAAGTAGAGGATAGATTGGATGAGAGAAAGGAAAAGCAAGAATGGAAAAACAGTCATGGATGGAGCTATTGCCAATTGATCGTTATAAAGTAAGTGCGAAAGGGTTATTGCATAATTACGACCGAAAAGTGTTAACGATGTTGTATCAGCCGTTAATAGGTAGTAGAGCTTTTAGTTTGTACATGACGCTATGGGGAGAGTTAGAGCAAGATCGTGTGTTTGGAAAAGAGAATACACATCATTCCCTTATGGTGACCATGCAGATGCAGCTTCCCGAAATATATGAGGAACGAGTAAAGTTAGAAGCAATTGGGCTTTTGAAGGTATATATTAAGAAAGAAAAAGATATTCGAATGTTTATATACGAATTGCAACCACCTTTATCTCCGAAGCAGTTTTTTGATGATATTGTGTTAAGCATCTTTTTATACAATCGATTGAGTCGGACAAAATATAATCAAGTAAAGCAATATTTCTTAGAAGAAGAATTTGATTTTGCTTCTTATGAAAATGTTACGCGTTCTTTCAATGATGTGTTTGGTTCGTTTAATCCAGGACAGCTTGAGCATGCGCAAGAAGATCTTCGTATTCCAAAAACGACAGCTATGCCAAGTAACGAGAAGGGAGACGCTCCAAAAGTTTGGAATGATTTCTTTGATTTCTCCTTATTTGTAGATGGCTTGTCCGCTCTTGTCCCTAAAAAGGCGATTACAGATCAAGTTCGAGAATGTGTCAGTACACTTGCTTACGTGTACGATGTAGATGTGTTATCGATGCAAAATATCGTTCTTGGTACGGTGACAGAGATGCAGACAATTGATATCGAAAGGCTTAGAAAAGGAGCACGTGATTGGTATCAGTTCGAAAACGGTCAAGCGTTACCTGTATTAAGTGAAAGAGTACAACCTCACGCTGCACGTATGATGGAAGGAAAAGAGCCTTCTACGCAAGAAGAGATGTTAATAAAACAGTTAGAGGAAATCTCACCAAAACAACTATTAAAAGAAATCTCTGGTGGTGCAGAGGCGACAAAGGCTGACTTACAGATCGTTGAAGATGTAATGATCAATCAAAAATTAACGCCAGGTGTTGTGAATGTACTTATTTATTACGTTATGCTACGCTCAGATATGAAGCTTGCGAAAACGTATGTGGAGAAAATTGCTGGGCATTGGGCACGTAAAAAGGTCGGTACAGTAGCTGAAGCAATGGCGTTAGCGAAAGAAGAAAACCGTCAATATCAAGAATGGGCTGAGACGAAGAAAAAAGGCCGTACGTCGAAGAAAACGATAAGAAAAGAAATGGTACCAGATTGGCTGAAAGAAGAGCCGAAAGAACAAGAGAAAGAAATAGTGAAGAAAGATGTAAGTAAGAAAAAAGATGCAAGTACGTTAGATGATGAACGAAAACGACTAGAAGAAGTGTTAAAAAAATATAAGCGTGATTAATAGAAGAGAATGAACGCTCTTTGAGGTGAGAAAATGGAGCATATTCAAAATTCATTTGCAAAGTTAATGGAAAATAAAAATTTTAAAAATAGATATGAAGTATTAAAGGCGGAAGTAATGGCGCATCCGCGTGTGAAAGAATTTATAGACGAACATCAAGGTGAAGTAACAACTTCTATGATTGAGCGCAGCCTTGTGAAGTTATACGAATATATTGGACAAAGTGTAGGTTGTGCGGATTGTCCGGATCTAGGTTCGTGTAAAAACATGCTGCAAGGATATGAGCCAAAGCTCGTTATCCAAGGGAAGATGATTGATATTCAATACGATCGTTGCGTTAGAAAAGTAGCATATGACGAGAGAAAGAAATATGAAAAACTCGTTCAAAGTGTATATATGCCAACTGACATTTTACAGGCAACGATGGAAAACTTAGATCCTTCAGATTTAGATGCGCGTATTGATGCAATTGGTGCAGCTAATGAATTTTTAAGTACATATGAACCTGGTAAAAAAGTACAAGGTTTATATTTGTACGGTAAATTTGGTGTAGGGAAAACGTATTTGTTAGGAGCAATGGCGAATGAACTTGCTCAAAAGAAAATAAGTTCGATGCTCGTATACTTCCCTGAATTTTTACGTGAAATTAAAAGTTCGATTCAAGATAATTCGATTGGGGAAAAGATTGATGCGGTGAAACGCGTACAAGTTTTAATGCTAGATGATATCGGAGCAGAAGCGATGTCAAGTTTTGTGCGTGACGATGTGCTTGGTGCAATTTTGCAATTCCGTATGTTAGAAAACTTACCGACGTTCTTTACGTCTAACTTTGATTTCAAGGAATTGGAACATCATTTAACGTATACACAGCGTGGTGAAGCAGAACAAATGAAAGCAGCACGTATTATGGAACGAATTAAATATTTAGCGAAGCCGATTCCGATTGGCGGGAAAAACCGACGTCATAAGTAAAGAGTAAGCTGAAAAGCTTGCTCTTTTTTTCGTTTTGAACACTTCTCAGAATAGGTGAATTGCAAAACGAAAAACTTCTTATAGAAAATTCATTGTAGCTTGTATCATTTTTTTCTCCCTCCCTTAATATATATAAAATTAGCAAGCCATATTGAGTGGAGTTTCTAACGATAGGAAATGTAATTCTACTAAGAGTGAACTTCACGCGGGACGGACTCTTATAGGATTTGTAACGTATAGATACAATCCTTTAGAGCAGGGATAAAAGGGGGGACAAAAGTGATTGAAATTTGCTTCGAAGAAAAAAATGATGCTATGCATGTATATAGACAACTATTGAAAAGAGCGGAACTGTTATATAAGGAAACGAGTGTGTATTTACAGGAACAAAAAGTGGTGATTCACATACCAGTATGTGAATCGAATTATATTGAAAAGATTTTATTGCCGGTAATGGTATATTTCATTGTGAATGTAAAGCAAAATAAGTGGATTTATACAATCTTAAAAGAGAAGTTTTTTTATGAAGAAGAGGAAGAGTGTCATCAAATATTGCATATGGCACAAGAGATTCTAAAGGGAAGAAGAAAAGGGATTGCTCGTGAATTAACACGTCACACATTTGAATCATATATTAAATCTTCTTTAAATAACTGGCTTTGTGATCCGCTTTCGTTCTCGTTTTCATCATATGTTCGTTTTCGCCTTCGTACATATAGGGAAATGGTAGCTAAGCTTGCTGAATTGTCGATTGATGAGTATAAGTTGGAACAAGAATATCAAATGTTTATTGAGACGCTAAGGCAACAAGTGCGCAGCCGAAAATCACGTTTGTCCTGTGTGCATCTTATTTTTGATGAAAGTTTTATTTTCTATGATGATAAAGGTAGACGTTTAAAACAGGAGAAATTGGTCCAATATATAGACGAGGAATTATTAAAGCAAAAGGATGTATATATTGATACGAAAGTAATTGCACCACTTCTTTCTATTTCGCCGAAAAAAATTTATTTATATACGAAAGAACAAGACCATAATATGATTATTACTTTGCGAAATGTATTTCAAGAACGGATCCAATTACATGGATTACATGAGTTTGAGCGCAATGTGAAAAATTTAAAAAATAAAGGTAACGCCCTTGATTTTCTAAGTTTTTGAGCATATAATTACCTACATAAATGAAATATATTGAAATGTCATGATGAGGACATGAGTAGTTTTCTACGATTTTCAGAGAGGGAAGCCTTAGGGTGTGAGCTTCCTAGTACGGGATTATTACTTACCACCTCTAAACTTTAGCAGTGAACGGTTTTTTCTAGTAATTGCTAACGGACAACACCGTTATGTTGAACTTGAGCAATTAACAATAATGTTAATTGGAACAAGGGTGGAACCACGAATTCAACACTCGTCCCTTTTTACGGGATGAGTGTTTTTTATTTTGAAAAAAAGAGGAGTGACCAGTGATGGCAGATGTAGTTAAAATTACTTTCCCTGATGGAGCTGTGAAGGAGTTTCCGAAAGGCGTAACAACTGAAGAAATCGCAGCTTCTATTAGCCCAGGCTTAAAGAAAAAAGCTGTGGCTGGAAAATTAAACGATGAGATGATCGATCTTGTTACACCAATCGAAGAAGATGGTGCAGTTTCTATTATTACATTAGATTCTGAAGATGGCTTATACATTTTACGCCATTCAACAGCCCACCTATTAGCACAAGCGTTAAAACGTTTATATAAAGATGCTAAGCTTGAGCTCGGCATTGGTCCAGTAATTGAAAATGGCTTCTACTACGATATTGATATGGAAGAAGCAATCACAGTTGAAGACTTCAAGAAAATCGAAAAAGAAATGCAAAAAATTGTGAACGAGAACTTAGAAATCGTTCGTCATGAAGTGCCACGTGCAGAAGCACTTCGTCGCTTTGAAGAAATCGGCGATGAGTTAAAATTAGATTTAATTAATGATCTTCCAGAAGATGCAGTTATTTCAATCTATGAGCAAGGCGAATTCTTCGACCTTTGCCGTGGTGTTCACCTTCCATCTACAGGGAAAATTAAAGTATTTAAATTATTAAGCGTTGCAGGTGCTTACTGGCGTGGCGATAGCAATAATAAAATGCTACAACGTATTTACGGTACTGCATTCGTTAAGAAAGCAGAATTAGATGAGCACTTACGTATGCTTGAAGAAGCGAAAGAGCGCGATCACCGTAAATTAGGTAAAGAATTAAAACTATTTACTAATAGCCAAAAAGTAGGACAAGGTTTACCACTTTGGTTACCAAAAGGTGCAACTATCCGCCGCATTATCGAGCGTTACATCGTTGATAAAGAAGCAAGCTTAGGCTATGATCACGTATACACTCCAGTACTAGGAAGCAGAGAGCTTTATGAAACTTCTGGTCACTGGAATCACTACCGTGATGGTATGTTCCCATCAATGGAAATGGATAATGAAGTGTTAGTTCTTCGTCCGATGAACTGCCCTCACCACATGATGGTTTATAAAAATGATATTCACAGCTACCGTGAATTACCAATCCGTATTGCGGAACTTGGAACAATGCACCGCTATGAAATGTCTGGAGCATTATCTGGATTACAACGTGTACGCGGAATGACTTTAAACGATGCGCACATTTTCGTTCGCCCAGATCAAATTAAAGAAGAGTTAAAACGTGTTGTAAACTTAACTCTAGAAGTGTACAAAGATTTTGGTTTAGAGAACTATTCATTCCGTCTATCTTATCGTGACCCAGCTGATACTAAAAAGTACTATGCTGATGATGAGATGTGGGAAAAAGCACAAGGTATGTTAAAAGAAGCTATGGATGAAATGGGTCTTGATTACTATGAAGCTGAAGGTGAAGCGGCATTCTACGGTCCAAAACTTGACGTTCAAGTTCGTACTGCTCTTGGAAAAGACGAAACACTTTCAACTGTACAATTAGACTTCTTACTTCCAGAACGCTTTGAATTATCTTACGTTGGTGAAGACGGTAAACAACATCGTCCAGTTGTAATTCACCGTGGTGTTGTATCAACTATGGAACGTTTCGTAGCCTTCTTAATTGAAGAATACAAAGGTGCATTCCCAACTTGGTTAGCTCCAGTTCAAGCGCAAGTAATTCCAGTTTCTCCGCAAGTACATTTAGACTATGCGAAGAAAGTACAAGATGAATTACGTCGTGCTGGTATCCGTGTTGAATTAGATACTCGTGAAGAGAAAATTGGTTACAAAATCCGTGAAGCACAAATGCAAAAAATTCCGTACATGCTTGTAGTAGGTGACAATGAAGTAACTGAAAACGGCGTAAACGTACGTAAATATGGTGAACAAAAATCAGAAACAATTGCATTAGATGCTTTTGTTGATATGATTAAAGTAGAAGGAAAACGATAAGACAGAGCCGCGGTATACCGCGGCTTTCGTATGTATTATAAAAAAGAAAAACTAGAAAAAATAACCAAACTATACTTATCATAAAAAAGTATTGCAAGTATGTTAGTTGTTTGTTACAATATTTCTTGTTGTTAGTAAAACACATAGCGTCTTCTTGACAGACGTCATGTCCTATGATAAACTCATCAAGGATAATAGAATATTGTTTTGTGGAACAAGTAGAAGCACCCGCTTCTCACCTGATGGACGCATTCGCAGTTTACAGGTAAATGTATTTCTTACTTAAGAATTTACAAGTGTGGGTGTCGTATGCCCGCACTTTTTTTGTCGGGTTCTATGACTACAAAAGATGTTCTGAAAAAACCTTGGAGGTGGCTTACTATTAGCAAGGATATGATGATTAACGAGCAAATTCGTGCACGTGAAGTACGTTTAGTTGGTGCAAATGGCGATCAACTTGGAATCAAGTCTCGTAATGATGCTTTAGACTTAGCTGCAAATCTTAATCTTGATTTAGTATTAGTTGCTCCAAATGCGAAACCGCCAGTATGCCGCATTATGGACTACGGTAAATTCCGCTTTGAGCAACAGAAGAAAGAAAAAGAACAGCGCAAAAATCAAAAAGTAATTAGCATGAAAGAAGTTCGTTTAAGTCCAACAATTGATGAACACGACTTTAACACAAAACTTCGTAATGCTATCAAGTTTTTAGAGAAAGGCGACAAGGTTAAAGCGTCAATTCGCTTTAAAGGACGTGCCATTACTCATAAAGAAATCGGTCAACGTGTTTTAGATCGCTTCTCAGAAGCTTGTGCTGAAGTTAGTACAATTGAATCTAAGCCTAAAATGGAAGGACGTAGTATGTTCTTAGTTTTAGCACCGAAAAACGATAAGTAATAGATAGAGGAGGAAATACCTATGCCTAAACAAAAAACTCATCGCGGCTCTGCAAAGCGTTTCAAAAAGACTGGATCAGGTAAACTGAAACGTTCTCACGCTTACACAAGCCATTTATTCGCTAACAAATCTACAAAAGCTAAACGTAAACTACGTAAAGCTGGTGTAGTAAGCGCTGGTGACTTCAAACGCATTCGTCAAATGCTTGACAACTTAAAATAAGTTCGGCTGATATATAGAACAATTAGGAGGTAATATTATGCCAAGAGTAAAAGGTGGTACAGTTACTCGTCAACGTCGTAAAAAAGTTATAAAATTAGCAAAAGGTTACTACGGTTCTAAGAGTACATTATTCAAGGTTGCTAACCAACAGGTTATGAAATCTCTAATGTATGCATTCCGTGACCGTCGTCAAAAGAAACGTGACTTCCGTAAATTATGGATTACACGTATCAACGCAGCAGCTCGTATGAATGGTCTTTCTTACAGCCGTTTAATGCACGGTCTTAAAAATGCTGGCATCGAAGTTAACCGCAAGATGCTTGCTGACTTAGCTGTTCATGACGAAAAAGCTTTCGCTGAATTAGCAACAGTTGCAAAAAACAACATTAACTAATTAATTAGTTGAAACCTTAGAAGATTTTTCTTCTAAGGTTTTTTATTTATATGCAAAGAGAAGTATGTCGTTATCGATATGACAAAATCAATATAAAAGCTATAGCGATATAGAAGAATATATATATGAAGCCAGGAGAATTCTCCTGGCTTTTTTCAATTATCCCCCTTTGGAAAGAAGAGTATCTTTCCTACCTGAAACGACACTGCTATAATGGAAAGATGATATGGAACTTTCATCAGATAAAATAAATTTTTTATCAGTGGACAATCCCCGGATAATGATTAACTATCACCAATCGGAGTGAACAATCTAATCGTGATGATTGAAACGTATTTGTAAATTAAGGACAAGCTATTTTGTAAAGAGATAAATGGCTGACTTATTAATAAGAAACGAAAAATAATAATGAACTTTGAGATGAAACAACATTGTTGCGTAAAATGCGATGTTGGAGGAGGACAATAGAATGGACTTACTACAACTATTTAAATTACAAAAAGAATTAGATGACCGTATTGTGAAAGAGCATGATTTACAACCGAAAAAGTTGTTAAAAGAAAAAATGTTAGCTCTTCTTGTAGAAATTGGAGAACTTGCAAATGAAACACGTTGTTTTAAATATTGGAGCAACAAACCAGCATCAGAACGTGAAGTAATATTAGAAGAATACGTAGATGGCTTGCATTTTATTTTATCAATCGGAATTGATTTAGGTATTGATAAAAACTTCCTATTCTATAAATGTGCACAAACGAATAAAACACAAGTAGAAATTTTCTTAGACACATATGCGAAAGTAATTCGTTTTACAGATCAACCATCTATTACGAACTATATTGAATTATTTACAAGCTATCTTCGACTTGGACAAGCGCTAGAGTTTGAGCAAGAAGAGATTGAAAAGGCATATTTAGATAAAAATGAAGTAAATCATCAGCGTCAAACACAAGGATACTGATTTAATTTTTGAATATTTCAATTTCCTTTTGTATAATGAAGTGACTGAAGAAAAAGGAGGGTGTTGGCAATGACAAAATTAGACGCGACATTGACAATGCTAAAAGAATTAACAGATGCACGTGGTATTGCGGGTAACGAGCGTGAACCACGCGAAGTAATGAAGAAATATATTGAGCCGTTTGCGGACGAACTTTCTACTGATAATTTAGGAAGCTTAGTTGCGAAAAAAGTAGGGGAAGAAAACGGCCCGAAAATTATGGTTGCAGGTCATTTAGATGAAGTCGGCTTTATGATCACGCAAATTGATGACAAAGGTTTCCTTCGTTTCCAAACAGTTGGTGGCTGGTGGTCACAAGTTATGCTTGCGCAGCGCGTGACAATTGTAACGCGTAAAGGAGATGTAACAGGTGTAATTGGCTCAAAACCACCACACATCTTACCTCCAGAAGCGCGTAAAAAACCAGTTGAAATTAAAGACATGTTCATCGATATTGGTGCTTCTAGCCAAGAAGAGGCAATGGAGTGGGGCGTACGACCTGGCGATCAAGTTGTACCTTACTTTGAATTCCAAGTGATGAAAAATGAAAAAATGTTACTTGCAAAAGCATGGGATAACCGAATTGGTTGTGCAATTGCAATTGACGTATTAAAACAATTAAAAGATGAAAAGCATCCAAACGTTGTATACGGCGTAGGGACTGTACAAGAAGAAGTTGGTCTTCGTGGTGCGAAAACATCTGCGAACTATATTAAACCAGATATCGCATTCGCCGTAGATGTTGGTATCGCTGGTGACACACCAGGTGTAACGGCAAAAGAAGCGCAAAGTAAAATGGGTGATGGACCACAGATCATTTTATATGATGCTTCTGTTATTGGACATACAGGTTTACGTGACTTTGTAGTTGATGTTGCTGACGAATTACAAATCCCGTATCAATATGATTCAGTAGCGGGCGGTGGAACGGATGCAGGCGCAATTCACATTTCTGCAAATGGTATTCCGTCTATGGCAATTACGATTGCAACGCGCTACATTCATTCTCATGCGGCAATGTTACATCGTGATGACTATGAAAATGCAGTGAAGTTAATTGTAGAAGTTATTAAACGTCTTGATAAAGAGGCTGTACATAACATTACATTTAATTAATAGAAAAAGCGAAGGAGATTTTCCTTCGCTTTTTTATGTTTTAAAAAGGTCGTTCTAATCCTGCAGCAGTATGAGCACCTAAAATGATTAAACGAGTTAATTGCATGGCCATAAAATGCGGAGTATAAATCATCCCTCTTTTTAACCATGACATAATCATCCCGATATGAGCTCCTGTCACATAACTAATTAAAATATCACGAGGAACCATAAGATCTTTATCATCTGGCTGTGAAATAGACAGGCTTAATGTTAAATGTGTTTGTATTGTTTTCATCATTTTATAAGAGTAGTTTCCAGCGGCTTTATCACCAAGCATAACGTTATAGAAGTTCGCATTTTCTGCAATATGTTCGAACAAAGCCAAAAATGTCGGATGTGGTGAATCAAATGTAAGTTGAAAATCTTCTTTATTTCTATTTTTCGGCTTAATAACTTCTGTTAACTTCTCTAACATTTCTTCAATGCTTTTGTCTAATAGGTCATATTTATCATGGTAATGGCTATAAAACGTAGCGCGATTTACAGGAGCACGTTCTGCAATATGTTGAACAGTTACATCATCAAATCCTTTTTCGCCTACTAAAGCGACAAAAGCATCCTGTATGAGTTGTCTCGTCCGCTTTACACGTGGATCATTTGTATTTTTAATAGACATTTTTACTTCCCCTCGTTTAATTTTCTATACTTAAACAACATATAGGTATTATATTGTTGTTTAAGCGACATTTCCTACTTAAATTGTCGGTTGTAGATTCAAAATAATTATTTATAATTATAAACGATAGTCCTTCAGAAATCAGCACCGCTCGCAGGTAGATAAATTTCAATTTACACCGCAGATGGTGTGATTTTTTTGTTTAAAAGTTAATATAATTAACAATTAAACAATCTAAACAATAAGGACGTAAATAGTTTAGAAAAAAATTATATGCGATATAAGGAGAGGAATGCAATGAATCAGTTTCGAAGAATGGTGATTATCAACATTATCACATTAATTGTACTAGTTGGCGGTGGTATTGGCGGTTATTACTATTACAATCAAGCGGAAAATTATTTAAAAACAGAAAATGCAAAAATTGATGGAAAGGTAATTCCGATTGCATCACCAGTAGCAGGTAAATTAACTGACTGGAAAGCTGAAGTAGGAAAGAATTACAATGAAAATGATAAATTAGGTGCTGTTACTGTAGCGGCAGCAAATGGAGAACAAACAGTAGATGTAACAATTCCACAAAATGCAACAATTGTACAATCAAATGCAACAACAAATGCTTTCGTTGGAGCAGGTAGCCCAATTGCTTATGCATTTGATATGAACAATTTATGGGTAACAGCAAACATTGAAGAAACAGATGTTGACGATGTACAAAAAGGTCAAGATGTAGATGTGTATGTAGATGCATACCCAGATACAACTTTATCAGGAAAAGTAGAGCAAGTTGGATTAACAACAGCGAATACATTCTCTATGTTACCATCAAGCAACGCAACAGCGAACTATACGAAAGTAACACAAGTAGTACCAGTTAAAATTTCTTTAGATCATAGTAAATCAGTAAATATTGTTCCTGGAATGAATGTGTCAGTTCGTATTCATAAGTAAGGGGGAGATGAGATGTCCTCAATTGCAA
The DNA here is from genome assembly GCF_044908765.1 of Bacillus sp. RC251. Classification (NCBI taxonomy): domain Bacteria; kingdom Bacillati; phylum Bacillota; class Bacilli; order Caryophanales; family Bacillaceae; genus Bacillus; species Bacillus sp. RC251. The sequence continues at coordinate 157,552 of NZ_JBIYDP010000006.1, forward strand.
TTGCAGGATATGCACTATTTTGTATAATCGTCTTCTTCCTTGTAAATCGTCTTTTACGAAAGAAAAAAACGAACGTGGGAGAAGAACAAGTCCCAGCCGTAAATAAAATAGAAGTAAGTAAGGTAGAAACAGAAGAGAAAGAAATTGAACGAAAGCAAGAAGCAGAAATTTCTAATGTAGTTGAGTTAGAAACAGGAAAGCAAGAAGAAGTAAAACAAGAAAAAGAAGTGCCGAAAAAACAAATGTCTACGCCTGTAGAAAATGTGAACGTAAAAGCAGTTGTAGCTGTATTAATTCTCGGCATGTTCGTTTCTATTTTAAACCAAACAATTATTAACGTTGCATTGCCTCCGTTAATGAATGAATTTAACGTATCAACTTCAACAGCACAATGGTTAATTACAGGCTTCATGCTTGTAAATGGTATTTTAGTACCGATTAGTGCCTTTTTAGTTTCACGATTTACGTATCGTAAATTATTCGTAGCGGCAATGTTATTCTTCACGGTAGGATCTATCATTTGTGCTATTTCAGGAAACTTTACAATGATGATGACGGGCCGCGTTATTCAGGCGGTGGGTGCAGGTATTTTAATGCCGGTTGGTATGAATATTTTCATGACATTATTCCCGCCTCATAAGCGCGGAGCAGCGATGGGATTACTAGGTGTAGCGATGATTTTAGCACCAGCTATCGGACCAACTGTAACGGGCTGGGTGATTGAAAACTATAGCTGGAACTTAATGTTCTATGCGATGTTTATTATCGGTTTAATTATTACATTCCTATCTTTAAAATTCTTTACACTAGCTCAGCCAGTATCTAAAACGAAGTTAGATGTATTCGGTGTTGTTAGTTCAAGTATTGGACTAGGTAGCTTATTGTACGGATTTAGTGAAGCAGGAAATAATAGTTGGACTAGTGCAGAGGTTGTTATTTCACTTATCATTGGTGTAGTAGGTATTGCGGTATTTATTTGGAGAGAGCTAACAACGGACAATAAAATGCTTGATTTACAAGTGTTTAAATACCCAGTATTTACTTTTACTTTAGTAATTAATGCAATTGTTACGATGGCATTATTCGGAGGTATGTTATTACTTCCGGTATATCTGCAAAACATTCGCGGTTTCACACCGATAGAATCAGGTTTATTACTACTTCCAGGATCATTAATTATGGGGATCATGGGACCTATTGCAGGTAAACTATTTGATAAGTATGGTATTCGTCCGTTAGCAATTGTCGGTTTAGCCATTACAACGTTTGCGACATATGAATTCACAACGTTATCAATGGATACACCGTATAGTGTAATTATGACGGATTATATTATACGTTCGATTGGTATGTCATTCATTATGATGCCAATTATGACAGCAGGTATGAACGCACTGCCGATGAAATTAATTTCTCACGGTACAGCAACGCAAAATACGTCAAGACAAGTAGCTGGTTCAATTGGAACGGCGATATTAATTACACTTATGACGCAACAAACGACTGCTCACGTAGCAGATTACGGCAACATGTTAACAACGTCAAACCCAATTTTAGTTGATAAAGTACACGGCATGGGGCAAAGTTTAGCAGCGATTGCTGGATCAGCGCAAGCAGGAGATGCGATGAGCACGCAACTATTATTTGGACAAATTTCGAAGTTATCTGCAATTAACGGTATTAACGATGCCTTCTTAATTGCGACGATACTTGCAGGGATTGCTTGGGTATTATCGTTCTTCTTACCATCAGGCAATAAACCAAATAGAAAAGCAGGGAATTAATTTCCCTGCTTTTTTGTCTGTTTAAAGAGTTAAATATAAAAAATGATAACCAGTTACGGAGCACAGCCCTGTTATAAATAAAACCATTCCCATAGCACGAATACTGGATATTTGTCTTCCGCTTATAGTAGCTAATAGTCCAGCTAAAGAGAAGAAATACCAATATAAAGTTCCCGAAACTGGAACAATCCCCTCTAAATCTATTCCATAACCTATACAAATGATAGGAACAAAGATAAGCGGTATACTAATCAAACTAGCCATAATAGTAAGTGATTTACGACATTTAATACCAACAATAATTAAAAAAATGCCAATGATGAAGTTGCATAACATCAAGGTAAGAGCGAAAATCATCCAAGTTAATATTCCGAACACTTTTGTATTACCTCCGATTTATGGGTTTCTAAAAAATATTATATATAGTATGAATCACCTACAGTCATGAGTAACCAGAAGGTAACCCTTAATATACCAGCGATAAAAATAATGAATCCCATATTACGTATACTTTTAATTTTGGCTTGGACTCCACTTACCCCTGCTAATAATCCAGTTAAAGAAAACAGTATCCAATATAAAGTAGTTGAAATAGGGAGGATTGCATTGCTATCCACTCCCATGCCCCAAAAAACAAAAGGTAGTGTGACAAAGGAGAAGATAAGTATCCCCATTAAACCAACGAGTAATTTACGGTGTTTAATTCCTTTTACTACTAAAAAAATACCGCCAGCAATTCCGCAGAGTAAGAGAAGTGGCATAAAAGCCATCCAAATAATACTGAACATATATAAACTCCTTGATAATAATTAAGGTATATTTTACTACATAAGGTTTATTTTGGATATTAGTTGAACCAATCGGGCTTTAATGGGCGGTTGATCCCCCACCTAAATTCTTTGCTTTCGCAGCATTTTGATGTGGGGGTCTTACTGCCCATTAAAGCGGGATAAATATGTATAAATTGATAGAAATGAGAAGTAATGATACGAATTAATAAAAAAGGTATCGCGATGATACCTCTTTCTAACTCAAGAATGCCAACATATTATTCATAATATGAAATAACATAGCTGGAATAATGGATTTTGTTTTTTTACATAAAATAGCCATTAATAATCCCATGAAGAAAGTAATTACCATTACGCCAAGTGAGTATGTATGAGCGATACCGAAGAAGAAACTTGTTATGATGGCTGCAATCCAAAATGGAAATCGCTCTGAGAAGAAGCGGAGTATAAAACCACGGAAAATAAGCTCTTCAAAAATTGGTGTAAGTATTGCGAAGCCGAGAAGTAATAATATTTGATACTGCTTAAAAACGTCTAAGTTTAATGCGGAAGATTGCTGCTTTGTTGCGTCTTGGAACATATAATTTAACAAGATGTAATTGAGTAAAATATTTATAGTGAAGAAAAGAAGTAAGTATACGTATGTACGCCATTCTTTAAGTGCTTTAAAGTTAAAAGATTTTAGTAGCAATTTTTTTGCGGGTTCGAATTTAAAAATGAAGAATAACAACACGGCTAGTTGTAATACGATACTTGCAGTATTTACGATAGATTCATACAAGGCAATTTGTTTTTTATCTGTAAGACCTGATGTATAAATTGTTAAGGGCATTGCGAGGAACACAGTAATAAGTCCGGTTCCGAAAAAAGCGAATAGAACGGAGCTAATAAATTGTCCCCATGACATAGAGTATTTCTGTTCATTAGAAAGTTGTGTAGCGGGTTGCATTTATAAAATCACCTCTTTATATTTATATATTTAATTATAAAGTATTTTGTTTTTATATGTAACATTTAAATATTACATATAAAGGTATATTTTCCATGAAATAATAAAAGAGGTATCACCCTATAGTGATGCCTCTTTCTCATTGATAACTATGTTCTGCCTTGTTATTCGATTTTGATTGCTCTATTTGCAATTCACGTTCTACCAATCGGTCTAACTGTTGAATAGCTTTTAATGCTTTTTCATAAGAAATCGTTCTATAATGGTGCGCTCCGCCCGGTTCTTCATCTGCTTCGTCTGCCCATTTAATAATGTTTTGAAGAGATGTTCTTTCAATTTCTTGCTGTACTAAGAAAGAATCTGTATGAAGAAGAATCGCGATAGAAATTTCTTTTGCTAGTTTCGGATGTTCTCCTAATCTAATAAGCAATTTATGAGCTCTTTCTGCTCCTTTAATCGCATGTATATCATTCTTTTTATACAAGTCATAATCCCATTCTCCCTCGCTGTACCATGTGTGATGTCCGATATCATGAAGGAAACCAGCTTTTGTTGCAGCATCGACTGAGGCATGATGCTTTTTCGCTAAGTGAAACGCATGGTAAGCGACAGCAATCGCGTGGACCATTCCAGAACGGTTTACATATTTTTGTGTAATGTGATGTTTAAAAACTTGTTCAAGCGTAATACGTTGCATAAAACATTCACTCCTTTTATCTAATGGTGTCTATAAAGAAAATCGATCGGTTTAAATGTATTTTGAATATTGTACTCCATCTGTGTAGCGTTAGTAAAGTAGAAATGTTTAGGAGAAGAAAAATTTTATAGACATAAAAGGTCACCTTAGTTTTTTTTCTAAGGTGACCTTTTATTGTTTATTTTTTTAATCCTTGCTCCAGTGTTCCTAACATTTCGTGTTTTTCATTTTCATCAGCATTTTTCCAAATGACTTCGAATAAAACGCCAAGACCTGGAAGCATTTTTTCTTCACCGCTTTGAATTGCATCGACAATCGTTTCTTGTAATTGATCTTGTGAATTTCCAGATACATTCGCTAATACAGCACCGCGTAAATTAAAACTCATTATTTTCACCTCTTCTTCAGAATTGAAACTGAAGTTAGTTTTTGTTCTTTTTTATGTAAATATGTATGAAAAATAGGCTATAATGATAAGACAAGAAGAGAGGGAAATACATATTATGAAAAACATTGATTCAGTGCAAAATCCGCGTGTGAAGCAGTGGAAAAAGCTGCAGACGAAAAAAGAGCGCGATAAAAAAGGTTTATTTTTTGTAGAAGGATTCCACTTAGTAGAAGAAGCTTTAAAAGCAGGAGTTGTAACAGAACTTATCGTTTCTGATCAGACAGATCTTCCGAAAGATTGGACAGTTAATGATGTGGAAATGTATATCGTACCTGAAGCAATCGTAAAAGTACTCCGTGAAACAGAAACGACGCAAGGGGTATTTGCTGTTTGTGAGAAACACGAGAGTGAAGTAGCTCTTGCAGATGGAAAGTTTCTTTTATTAGATAGTCTTCAAGACCCGGGCAACTTAGGGACAATTATTCGTACAGCTGATGCAGCTGGTATTCATGCTGTTGTGCTTGGAGAAGGATGCGTTGATGCATATAATAGTAAAGTGCTTCGCTCTACACAAGGTTCTATTTTCCATTTACCAGTTGTAAAAGGGAACTTAGAAGAGTGGGTAGACAAGTTAAGAGAAAATAACGTTCCTGTATATGGAACAGCTCTTGAAAATGGAGTTCCGTATGGTGAAGTAACACCAGCTGGTGGTTTTGCATTAATTGTAGGAAATGAAGGAAGCGGCGTAAGCCAAGAAATTCTTGCAAAAACGGATCAAAACTTGTATATTCCGATTTACGGCGGGGCAGAATCATTAAATGTTGCGGTTGCAGCAGGGATTTTAACGTATTATTTACAAAGCCCAGTTGCGAACAAATAAAAAACTTCTTATAATAAGTTGAAGTATATTATATTAAAAGTTAAATAACGAAAAACGTTGATAGAGAAGAGTAACTTACAAAATCGCCATATAGGGAGAGAGTGCCTTAGACTGAAAGCATTCTTATGGTAGACGGAAGTGAATTCACCTCTGGAGTTGACGCCAGGACCATATATATGTAAAGGCGTTCCGGTCAGAATTGATCGTTATAACTAATGAGTGGGCAGACCTGGTCTGTCAATTTAGGGTGGTACCGCGAATTTACCTCGTCCCTTTTTGGGAGCGAGGTTTTTTTATTTTTAAAATTAGGAGGGTTCCAAATGGAAGCACGTTTAAAAGAGCTAAAGCAAAAAGCGTTAGAGCTTATTGAAGAAGCGAAAGAGCTAAAGGGCTTAAACGACGTACGCGTAGCGTATTTAGGAAAAAAAGGTCCAATTACAGAAGTATTACGCGGCATGGGAAAATTATCAGCAGAAGAGCGTCCACGTATGGGAGCATTAGTAAATGAAGTACGTGAAGCGATTCAAACGCGTCTAGACGACAAAATTGGTAACTTAGAAAAAGCAGTAATTGAAGCGAAATTAGCTACGGAAACAATTGATGTTACACTACCAGGTCGTCCTGTTGAAACAGGTTGTCACCATCCGTTAACAGCTGTTGTTGAACAAATTGAAGATGTATTCATCGGTATGGGTTATGAAGTAGCTGAAGGAACAGAAGTAGAAAAAGACTACTACAACTTCGAAGCATTAAACTTACCGAAAGATCACCCAGCGCGTGATATGCAAGATACATTCTACATTACAGAAGAAACGTTACTACGTACACATACATCTTCTGTGCAAGCACGTACGATGGAAAATAATAAAGAAAAAGGCCCAATTAAAATTATTTGTCCTGGTAAAGTGTATCGCCGCGATGACGATGATGCGACGCATTCACACCAGTTCATGCAAATTGAAGGTCTTGTAATTGATAAAAACATTCGCATGAGTGACTTAAAAGGTACACTGCAAGTATTCGTGAAAAAGATGTTCGGTGAAGATCGTGAAATCCGTCTTCGTCCAAGTTTCTTCCCATTCACAGAGCCATCTGTAGAGATGGATATTTCTTGTATGATGTGTCACGGCAAAGGTTGCGGCACTTGTAAAGGAACTGGCTGGATCGAAATTTTAGGCGCAGGTATGGTTCATCCGAACGTACTTGAAATGGCTGGTTATGATTCAAAAGAATATCAAGGTTTCGCATTCGGTATGGGCGCAGAGCGTATCGCAATGTTGAAATACGGCGTAGATGACATTCGTCATTTCTATACAAATGATGTACGTTTCTTACAACAATTCAAACGAGCGTAAGGGAAGGAGAGGATAAGTATGTTCGTATCATATCGTTGGTTACAAGAGTATGTAGATATTAAAGATGTAACAGCACAAGAACTAGCAGACAAAATCACGAAAAGTGGTATTGAAGTAGAAGGCGTTGAAGTATTAAATAAAGGTGTAAAAGGTGTTGTAGTAGGTCACGTATTAGAATGTGAAAAACACCCAGAAGCTGATAAGTTAAGCAAATGCTTAATCGATATCGGTGAAGAAGAGCCAGTTCAAATTATTTGTGGAGCTGCTAACATTGCAAAAGGTTTAAAAGTACCAGTTGCAAAAGTTGGTGCTGTACTTCCTGGCAACTTCAAAATTAAAAAGGCAAAACTACGTGGTGAAGCTTCTCACGGTATGGTTTGTGCGCTTCAAGAGCTTGGCATTGATGGAAAGTTAGTTTCAAAAGAATATGCAGACGGTATCTTCATCTTCCCGAGTGACGCTGAAGTTGGTGCAGACGCACTTGAAATTTTAAATTTACATGATGAAGTACTTGAGCTTGGTTTAACACCAAACCGTGCAGATTGCTTAAACATGTTAGGTGTTGCATATGAAGTCGCTGCTATTTATGGCCGTGAAGTAAAACTTCCAGCTATCAGCTTACAAGAAACAGCAGAAAAAACTTCTGATTACATTTCTGTAAGTGTAGAAGCGAAAGAAGAAAACCCATTATATATTGCAAAAATGGTGAAAAACGTAAAGATTGGTCCATCACCAATGTGGATGCAAACGCGCCTTATGGCAGCTGGCATTCGTCCAATTAGCAATGTAGTTGATATTACAAACTACATTTTAATGGAATACGGTCAACCGTTACATGCATTCGATTACGATAAATTAGGTTCAAAAGAAATCGTTGTTCGTCTTGCAAAAGAAGGCGAAAAAATTGAAACGTTAGATGATCAAGAGCGTACGTTACAAAGCCACCACCTTGTAATTACAAACGGAACAAAAGCTTTAGCTGTTGCTGGTGTAATGGGCGGAGCGGATTCTGAAGTTACAAATGAGACAGTAAACGTTTTAATTGAATCTGCATACTTTGCAGGTCAAACAGTGCGCCGTACATCAAAAGACTTAGGTCTTCGCAGTGAATCAAGCGCACGTTTTGAAAAAGGAATCGATCCAACACGTACATTTGAAGCAATTCAACACGCAGCTGCTTTAATGGCGAAATACGCTGGCGGAGAAGCACTTGAAGGTGTAGTAGAAGCTGACAACTTACAAGTACAAGAGCGTACAGTATCTGTTACTGCTGAAAAAGTAAACCGTGTATTAGGTACAAATATTTCTGCAAGTGAAATGGGTACAATGTTCACAAACTTGAAATTCCCATTCACAGAAGTAGAAGGAACATTCCATGTGAATGTACCAGCACGTCGTCCTGATATTACAATTTCAGAAGACTTAGTAGAAGAAGTGGGTCGTCTATACGGTTATGACCACATTCCAGTTACATTACCTTCTGGAACGATGACACGTGGTAAATTAACATCAGCACAAACGAAACGTCGTAAAGTACGTCGCTTCCTAGAGGGTGCTGGTTTATATGAAGCGATCACATATTCATTAACAAGCGCTGATAAAGCGAAGCAATATATGGTCGAGCCAAATGAAAAAGCTCCTGTAAACCTTGCACTTCCAATGAGTGAAGAGCGTAGCCAACTTCGTTTAAGCTTAGTACCGCAATTACTAGAAGCTGTTTCATATAATGTGGCACGTAAAAACGATAGTGTTGCTTTATACGAAGTAGGTTCTGTCTTCTTACCAACAGAAGCAGGAGAACTTCCGAAAGAAGAACAACATCTTGCAGGTGTTATGACAGGACTTGCTCTTCACCATGCATGGCAAGGTGAGAAAAAAGTAGTAGACTTCTTCGTTGTGAAAGGTGTACTAGAAGGATTATTCGACGTACTTGGCGTTGCAAACCAAATCACTTATGCACCAGCAAAACGTGAAGGTATGCACCCAGGTCGTACAGCTGACATCGTATTAGATGGCGAAGTAATTGGTTTCATCGGTCAATTGCACCCAGAAGTAGAAAAACAATTAGATGTGAAAAATACATTCGTATTCGAATTATCTCTTGTAAAAGTATTTGGTGCAGACGCAGAAGAAACTTACTACACAGCAATTCCACGTTTCCCATCTATGACACGTGATATGGCTGTTGTCGTAACGAAAGAAACAAAAGCTGGTGAAATGAAGCAAGTTATTGCTGAAGCTGGCGGAGAACTTCTGAAAGACGTAACGCTATTTGACTTATACGAAGGTGAAAAAATGGAAGAAGGCAAGAAATCACTTGCATTCTCTATGACATACTTCGATGCAGAACGTACGTTAACAGACGAAGAAGTAACAGAAGCACATAACCGTGTATTAACAACGGTAGAAGAGAAGTTTGGTGCGGAGTTACGTAAGTAATGAGAAATTGCCGGATTAAGTCCGGCAATTTTTTTTATGGCACGATTGTCGGAAAATCGATATATTACAAAAATCGCTGATATATTTTTTGGTATCTTGCATCTTTCTCTCGAATGTAGTACATTAATTTTAGTTTAACAAAATGAAAGACGATGATAAGGAAAAGTAGTATATACTATAATCCAAAGCGAGTCAGGGACGGTGAGAGCCTGATGAGGCGGTATATGTGAAGAACACCTTGGAGTTGCTAACCGAAATTGAATCTTGTATTCAAGAGTAGACTTAGACGGGAATCCGGCCTGTTACAAACCGGGAAGTATGTATTACATACGAGTTAAAGTTGGTCTTTATGACAAATTGGGTGGTACCGCGAAGTTTAACCTTTCGTCCCTTTATGGATGAAAGGTTTTTTTGTATTTAAATATATGTGCAAAGGAGAATTTCACTATGGAAAACACATTAGTAAAAAGTCTGTATAGAGATACAGATAAATACGCAGGTCAAACAGTACAAGTATCAGGGTGGATTCGTAACTTACGTGATTCAAAAGCATTTGGTTTCATCGAATTAAACGACGGTAGCTTCTTCAAAAGCGTTCAAATCGTTTTCGATACAGAGTTAGAAAACTTCAAAGAAATTGCAAAACTTCCACTTAGCTCTTCAGTTAAAGTAGAAGGTAAAGTAATTGCAACGCCTGGAGCGAAGCAACCATTTGAAATTAAAGCAGAAAAAATTGATATCGAGGGCTTATCAGATTCTGATTACCCACTTCAAAAGAAACGTCACACGTTTGAATACTTACGTACAATCGCTCACTTACGTCCAAGAACAAATGCATTCTCTGCAACGTTCCGTGTACGTTCTGTCGCAGCATTTGCGATTCACCAGTTCTTCCAAGAGCGTGGATTCGTACATGTTCATACACCAATCATCACTGGTAGTGATACAGAAGGTGCAGGCGAAATGTTCCGCGTAACAACGCAAGATTTAAACAACGTACCAAAAGGTGAAGACGGACAAGTTGATGAATCAAAAGACTTCTTCGGCAAAGAAACAAACTTAACAGTAAGTGGACAGCTGAACGCTGAAGCTTATGCATTAGCATTCCGTGACGTATACACATTCGGACCTACATTCCGTGCAGAAAACTCTAACACAACTCGTCATGCAGCTGAGTTCTGGATGGTTGAGCCGGAGATTGCATTCGCTGAATTAGGCGACGTAATGGATCTTACAGAAGATATGCTGAAATATGCAATGAAATACGTACTAGAGCATGCACCAGAAGAAATGGAATTCTTCAACAGCTTCGTTGATAAAACAGTTCTTGAGCGCATGAACAACGTAATCAACTCTGACTTCGGTCGTATCACATATACAGAAGCAATTAAAGTGCTTCAAGAGTCAGGTGCTGACTTCAAATATCCAGTAGAATGGGGTATTGACTTACAAACAGAGCACGAAAGATACTTATCAGAAGAAATTTTCAAACGCCCTGTATTCGTAACTGACTATCCAAAAGACATTAAAGCGTTCTACATGCGTATGAATGAAGATGGAAAAACAGTAGCTGCTACTGACCTTCTAGTTCCTGGTATCGGCGAATTAATCGGCGGAAGCCAACGTGAAGAAAGAATGGACGTTTTAGTAGACAGAATTAAAGAACTAGGTATGAACGAAGAGGACTACTGGTGGTACTTAGAACTTAGAAAATACGGCGGTACAAAACACGCTGGATTCGGTCTAGGTTTCGAGCGCTTCCTAATGTACATCACTGGCATGGCTAACATCCGTGACGTAATTCCATTCCCAAGAACTCCAGGTTCTTCTGAATTCTAAAATATGAAAAAAGCGAGAGGATTTCCTCTCGCTTTTTATTTTGCATAGTTTATTACCTCATAGCAAAAAGTAATGCGAAGGGGTGAATGTAAATGAGTAAAAAAGTGAAAAAAGATCATTCAAAATCAAGCCTTGGTTCTTCAGAAATAGAAGGACAAGGAACGACGGCACATGAAACAGGTTCTCATAAAGTATCTTCATCAAATAAGAAGCAGAAAAGAAGTTAACATAAAAAAGGAGAGTCTTGGCGGCTCTCCTTTTTTATATGTATTACACCTTATTATCATTAATTTCTTTTGTGATTTTATCTACATCTTTGTCTAATCGATCTAAATAGAAAAACCACAGTAAACTCATAAGCACGTAATAGATAGCCATTACACCAAGATTATCAGATATATTTTCGAATGTAGATTTAGTAGTGAAAAAAGCTCCCCAAATGGTAGAAATAGTGAGGTAAGAAAGTGGGCCCACGAGGTGTATGAAAACATATAATACCTTTTTAACTTTTACAGCGTTCATATGAAATACCTCCTTTTTCTAATCATAAATTCAACTTCCTCACAGAAGTGCTGTAGTTTTGCTGGATTATGTATTAACAAGCGGGCATCGTGTTTCCCGATAAAGTGAAACTTTAATCAGTGGGGGTTTTCTTCATCCCCCACTGATTATTAGCCCTCACCAATCGGACTTTTATGGACAGTTGATTCCCCACCTAACTTCTTTGCTTGCGCTGAATTTTGAGGTGGGGGTCTTACTGTCCATTAAAGCGGGATAAATCTTCGAATCCGAAAGTTTAATAAGAAAGAACGGCCGTAACGCTCTATTAAATCGTTGAACTCTCGTTGTTCACTTAGTAGCTGAATGTTTTCTCTAATTTCAAACTGTCTTTCGTGTGGATCGCCTAGTAAAATATTTAGAATCATTTGTAGAAGTAGCAATGGGAATCTCCTCCCATATTAGAATAATCTGTATATTTTAATTGTAACAAAAATAAAAGGACAATAGTAGAGTGAAACAAAAAACAGGAGTTTGTAGGCTCCTGTTTTTGTCGATACTATTTTAATAAGCGAAACGCCTTCTCCGTATTAGCGAAATGCATTTTCACAAACTCAGGTAATCGTTCTTTACCAAGCTTTTGAATTAATTTAGCAGCTGCAATATCAACTTGTTTACCAGCACCTTTTGGAAGTGGCATACCGGCTTTTTTGCTTAGTTCATCAAACTGTTTTACGAATGAGTAACGAGCTAAAATAGAAGCAGCGGCTACTGCTAAATGGACACTTTCACCTTTCGTTGCGAAGTAAACATTTTCACGCTGTACCTGCTTTTGCTTTGCTAAATATTTGTAGTATGTATCAGGTTGTGTGAATTGATCGATTAAGACGCCTTCAGGTTTTGTAGGTGCAATTTTAGCTAATAAGTTTGTAATAGCTTTATTATGCAGTAAAGCTTTTAACTTACCTTGGTTGTTTCCTTTATCAAATAGCTCGTTATATTTTTCATTATGAAGGACAAGAGAGCTGTAAGGAACAACGTGTAGAAGTTGTTTTGCAATGGCGGTAATTTGATCGTCATTTAAGTTTTTAGAGTCTTTTACACCAAGTTCTTTTAGTAGTGGAATTTGCTTCGCATCCACATATACAGCAACTACTGTCATCGGTCCGAAGAAATCACCAGTACCAACTTCATCTGACCCTACGATAGACATTGTACCGATGGAAGCAGGGGGTGCATAACGGTGTGAATCGACAGATTTTTTTACAGCTGTTTTCGGTGTTTGAGAGACAGTTTGCCAACGAGAAGCTTCTGCTTCAGCACGGCCACCTTGGAACATTACTTTTCCAGATTTATAAGCTGTAATGGTGCAAGACGGCACCTTTGCCATGAAGATTCCGCCTTGTGGGGTTTTTGGGCTAAGTGCCTGTTTGTATTGTTGTTTCATGTCTTCAATTACTGTAGAATTTGTTTGAATTACGATAGAATTTGACATAGTGGTCGCCCCTTTTTTTATATTGTTATTTTTATCATATCGGATTGTTCTTTCTGTTTCCATAATATGATGGTTCATGGTATGATAAACTTTAGGATTCTGTACGTGATTGGAGGCCGGTGAGTTGTCACAACAAAAGGGAAAGAAAAGTCGAATTAATGTAGAAATCTATGGTCAACAATATTCAGTTGTTGGCGATGAAAGTACAAGTCATATCCGCATGGTAGCAGCGATTGTGGATGATAAAATGCGCGAACTCAATGCCAAGAATCCTTCGCTTGACACGAGTAGACTAGCGGTATTGACGGCGGTAAACGTCATACACGATTACATAAAATTAAAAGAAGAACATGAGAAATTGAAAGAAAGTATGACAAAAAAAGGAATGGAATAACATGATTGATATTATTATCATTTTACTGCTTGTTATGGGATTTTTCCTCGGCTTACGCAGAGGGTTTATTCTGCAACTTGTAAAGTTAACAAGCTTTATTATCGCATACCTTGTTGCATACTGGTACTGTAAAGATTTAGCGCCAGCACTTGCGAAATTTATTCCGTATCCATTTGATAAAAACGTATCTGTTCCAGAATGGATTGATGCAAATAATATTGAGACAGTATTTTATCAAGCGCTTGCGTTTATCATATTGTTTATTATTACAAAAATTGCACTTTCATTACTTGGTAATTTGTTAAATATGTTTGCAGAAATACCGGTTTTAAAGCAAGTCAATGCGTTCGCGGGGGCAATCCTCGGATTTTTAGAAGTATATATTATTTTGTTTGTGTTAATTATCATTGGAAACATTCTTCCGATTGAACAACTACAAACACCATTACAAAAATCATCAATTAGCAAAATAATTGTAGACGATACACCGATTCTCTCTGAAAAGGTGAAGGAACTATGGCAGACAGGTAGCAGAGTATAACTTCTCTTTTTTCGGAAAGAGGAGTTTTTTTCTATGAAAGAAAGGCGGGGTAATGATGAAAGTAAATAAAAAACAAGTTATTAAATTATTAGAGACAATCGGCCTGTTTATGGAACTAAAGGGCGCGAATCCATTTAAAATATCTGCATTTCGTAAGGCGGCGGCAGCATTAGAAAGTGATGATCGTAGTCTTTCTGAGATTGAAGATTTCACGAAGATTCCGGGCATTGGAAAAGGAACAGCAGCAGTTATTCAAGAATATATAGAATCGGGAACATCTGAAGTATTACAAGAGCTTGAAAAAGAAGTGCCAAGTAGCTTATTACCGTTATTAAAATTACCAGGCCTTGGTGGTAAAAAGGTAGCTAAGTTATATAAAGAACTTGGTGTTGTTGATATGGAATCGCTAAAAGCGGTTTGTGAGGAAAATAAAGTACAAGCTTTAGCAGGTTTCGGTAAGAAGACAGAAGAGAAAATATTAGAAGCAATCGATCAAGTAGGCTCTCGTCCAGAGCGTTTACCAATCGCAATGGTATTACCTATTGCCGGGGAAATAGAGGAGAAATTGTCGAATATTGCTGAAGTAATTCGTTTCTCTCGCGCTGGTAGTTTGCGCCGAGTTCGTGAAACAGTGAAAGATTTAGACTTTATCATTGCAACGTCAGAACCAGCTACAGTACGTGAGCATTTACTGCAATTCGATAATATGATTGAAGTAATCGCAAGTGGAGATACGAAAGTTTCTGTTCGTCTTCAATATGAATATGATATTTCAATCGATTTCCGTTTAGTAAAACCTGAAGAATTTATTACAACTCTTCATCATTTCACAGGATCAAAAGACCATAACGTAAAAATGCGCCAAATCGCGAAAGATAGAGGCGAGAAAATTAGTGAGTACGGTGTAGAAAGCTTAGAAACAGGTGAAGTGAGAACATTTGAAACAGAAGAGGAGTTCTTCGCTCATTTCGGTCTTCCATTTATCCCACCAGAAGTGCGTGAAGATGGAAAAGAAATTGAATTAATTAAAGAGTATCCGAACTTAATTCAGTTCTCTGACATACAAGGTGATTTACATATGCATACAACATGGAGTGATGGTGCTTTTTCCATTGAAGAGATGGTACAAGCGTGCCGTGCTCGTGGATATAAGTTTATGGCGATTACTGATCACTCACAATACTTGAAAGTAGCGAACGGTTTAACGAAAGAGCGCCTTCGTGAACAAGCGAAAGAAATTGAACGTATGAACGAAAAGTATCCAGACATTACAATTTTACGCGGAATTGAAATGGACATTTTACCAGATGCAACACTTGATTTTGATGATGAAGTATTAGCAGAATTAGATTATGTCATTGGAGCGATTCACTCTAGCTTCTCACAAGACCGTGAAACGATTATGAAACGTCTTCGTGCTGCGCTGGAGAATAAGCATGTCACAATGATTGCCCATCCGACAGGACGCCTTCTTGGGCGTCGTGAGGGTTACGATGTAGATACAGATTTATTAATTGAACTCGCAAAAGAGACAAATACAGTTTTAGAATTAAATGCGAATCCAAATCGTCTAGATTTAAGCGCGAAATTATTAAAACAAGCACAGGATGCTGGTGTAAAAGTAGCGATTAATACGGATGCTCATACGCTTGAAATGTTAGAAGATATGGAAACAGGTGTAGCCGCAGCACGTAAAGGTTGGATTCAAAAAGATAACGTGATTAACACGTGGAATATCGAACGTTTATTAGACTATATTAAACGTAATAAGTAACACAAGGGGGACCTGCAACATGTTAGAAAGAACGTTGCGTGTATTAGAATACAATAAAGTAAAAGAACAATTACTTGAACATACAGCCTCTTCACTTGGCCGTGACAAAGTGAAGCATTTAGTGCCAAGCACTGATTTTGAAGAAATTGTAGAAATGCAAGATACAACAGATGAAGCAGCGAAAGTCATTCGTTTAAAAGGTAGTGCACCATTAGGTGGTATTACGGATATTCGCTCAAATGTGAAGCGTGCAAAGATTGGAAGTATGTTAAGCCCGAATGAACTACTTGATATTGCCAATACGATGTATGGTAGTCGCAATATGAAACGTTTCATTGAAGATATGGTTGATAATGGTGTCGAGCTTCCAATTTTAGAAACTCATGTCGCTCAAATTGTATCTTTATATGATTTAGAAAAGAAAATTACAAATTGTATCGGTGATGGCGGTGAAGTAGTCGATAGCGCAAGTGATAAACTGCGTGGTATTCGTACTCAAATTCGTACTGCGGAAAGTCGTATTCGTGAAAAGTTAGAAAATATGACGCGTTCTTCCAACGCGCAAAAGATGCTGTCTGACGCGATTGTAACGATTCGTAACGAACGTTACGTAATCCCAGTAAAACAAGAATACCGCGGTGTATATGGCGGTATTGTCCACGATCAATCAGCTTCTGGGCAAACGTTATTTATTGAACCACAAGTCATTGTAGAGTTAAATAACGCGCTTCAAGAAGCACGAGTGAAAGAAAAACAAGAAATCGAACGCATTTTATTGATGTTAACAGAAGAAGTGGCAGTAGAAGCAGATATCGTTTTATCTAACGTAGAAGTAGTTGCGAATCTTGACTTTATTTTTGCGAAAGCTTTTTATGGGAAGCGTATAAAAGCAACGAAACCAATCGTAAATAACGAGCGTTATATGGATTTAAGACAAGCACGTCATCCGCTTATTGATCCAGAAATTATCGTGCCAAATAACATTATGTTAGGTAAAGATTTCACGACAATTGTTATTACAGGGCCGAATACAGGTGGTAAAACAGTTACGCTGAAAACAGTTGGTATTTGTGTATTAATGGCGCAATCTGGCCTTCACATTCCAGTAATGGATGAGTCAGAGATTTGTGTATTTAAAAATATCTTTGCCGATATCGGTGATGAGCAATCGATTGAACAAAGTTTAAGTACGTTCTCCTCACATATGGTGAATATTGTTGATATTTTAGAAAAAGCTGATTTTGAAAGCTTAGTTTTATTTGATGAATTAGGTGCTGGAACAGACCCGCAAGAAGGGGCTGCATTAGCAATTTCAATTTTAGATGAAGTATGTAATCGTGGTGCTCGCGTTGTTGCTACGACGCATTACCCAGAATTAAAAGCATACGGATATAACCGTGAGAAAGTTATTAATGCGAGCGTTGAGTTCGACGTGAACACATTAAGCCCAACGTATAAATTATTAATCGGTGTACCAGGACGTAGTAATGCCTTTGAAATTTCGAAGCGCCTTGGACTATCTGATCGCGTGATTGATCAAGCTCGTAACCACATTAGTACAGATACAAACAAAATTGAAAATATGATTGCGAAGTTAGAAGAAAGTCAAAAGAATGCAGAGCGTGACTGGAACGAAGCAGAAGCACTTCGCAAGCAATCTGAAAAACTACATCGCGAATTACAGCGTCAAATTATTGAATTTAATGATGAGCGCGATGAAAAATTATTAAAAGCGCAAAAAGAAGGGGAAGAAAAAGTCGAAGCTGCAAAGAAAGAAGCAGAAGGCATTATTCAAGAACTTCGTCAATTGCGTAAAGCACAGCTTATAAACGTGAAAGACCATGAGCTTATTGAAGCGAAGAGCCGTCTAGAAGGTGCGGCGCCAGAGCTTGTGAAGAAACAAAAAGTAAACGTGAAAAACACAGCGCCAAAACAACAATTACGCGCAGGTGATGAAGTAAAAGTGTTAACGTTTGGTCAAAAAGGTCAATTGCTTGAAAAAGTAAGTGATACAGAGTGGAGCGTACAAATTGGTATTCTGAAGATGAAAGTGAAAGAATCCAATATGGAATACATTAATACCCCGAAGCAAACTGAGAAAAAAGCAGTCGCAAGTGTGAAGGGTAGAGATTATCACGTTTCGTTAGAGCTCGACCTTCGCGGTGAACGTTATGAAGATGCAATGATGCGCGTTGAAAAATATTTAGACGATGCACAGCTTGCAAGCTATCCTCGCGTATCAATTATTCACGGTAAAGGAACAGGAGCGCTTCGCCAAGGTGTACAAGATTACTTGAAGAAGCACCGCGGCGTGAAGAATTACCGTTACGGTGACATGGGCGAGGGAGGCCTAGGCGTAACAGTTGTCGAATTAAAATAGAAAACAACGAAACAAAGGGGAAACCATTATATGTTTATGGACAAACTTGCAAAAGTATTGTTAGCTTGTTGTGGAATATTTTTGGTGATTGGGGTTATTTATTTAGTTGTTTTTGCGAAGTAAAAGAGCGTCAATCGTGGCAGAGTGATATTGCCATAGATTGACGCTTTTAATATATAGGAAAAGGAATAAGCTATGAAAATCAACCAATACATAAGCGAAGCAAAATCCTGTTCAAGACGTGAAACAGACCGTCTCATTAAAGCAGGACGCGTGGCTATTAACGGCGAAATATGTACGCACGGTGCACTCGTGAGCGATGGTGATGTGGTAACGATTGATGGACAGGTTATTGCAAAGGAAGAGAAAGAAAAGGTGTATATTGCCTTTCATAAACCAATCGGAATTACTTGTACAGCAGCCGATCATATTGAAGATAATATTATTGATTATATTAATTATCCAGAACGAATTTTTCCTGTGGGACGATTAGATAAAGCATCGGAAGGACTTATTTTATTAACGAATGATGGCGCCATTGCCCATCAAATTTTACACGGAGATCATGAACATGAGAAAGAATATATTGTTACAGTTGATAAGCCGTTTACAGGTTGGTTTATTGATAAGATGGCCAGCGGTGTAAAGATTAAAGATGGAATGACGAAGCCTTGTAAAGTGACGAGAGTGGATCAATCTACATTTCGCATCGTTTTAACGCAAGGAATGAACAGACAAATTCGTAGAATGAGCCGTGCTTTCGGATTTACTGTAACAAAGCTAAAGCGGGTTCGTATTCTGAATATAGAGCTAGACGATCTTGAAGTGGGAAAATGGCGGAGCGTTACATCTGAGGAATTAGACATTTTAATAAATCAGTTATAGGGAGGAAAAATTTTCTCCCTATATTTTTTTGTCAGAAAAAATAAAACTATTGATTTTTTAAAAAATAGCCCATATAATAAAAAACAACAAGTTTCGACAAGATATTTTATAAAAGTAATGATGAGGACATGAGTTGTTTTTGACGATTCTCAGAGAGGGAAGCCTAGGCTGCGAGCTTCCTAATACGGAAAGACAAACTTACCACCTCTAAACTTCAAGAGTGAACTGCATGATGCATTGTAATTCTTGGCGGATAAAACCGTTATCAATTTACACGAGCTATAAAATGAGCTTATTTTGTTATAAATTCATTTTATTAGAATAAGGGTGGAACCACGATTTCAACACTCGTCCCTTTGTTAGGGACGGGTGTTTTTTGCGTTCTTTTACGGGGAAGTATGCTTGAAAGAGGATATGTGACGGTCTTTAATTCAGAATATTTTGTTAATCTAAAAATATGTAGGAGGTTAGTAGAAATGAAATCATCTTTAAAGTTTTCTGAGATGTTTGCAATAAGTTTAATGTTGTTTGCACTATTTTTCGGTGCAGGTAATATGATTTTCCCGCCGGCTTTAGGGCAAGGTGCTGGAACAGACGTATGGATCGCGTTATTTGGCTTTATCGTAACAGGTGTTGGATTACCTTTATTAGGGGTAATTGTTATAGCTCTAAAGGGAGATATTAATGAGCTAGCGGGACGTGTACACCCTGTATTCGCACTTGTTTTTATCACTGCAATTTATTTATGTTTAGGCGTATTCGTAAGTGTTCCGCGTACAGGAACAGTTGCTTATGAAATGAGTGTTGCACCATTTTTACCAAGTGAGATAGCAGGTCAATCTTATCCACTTGTTATCTTTACATTCATTTTCTTTGCAGTAACTTTCTATTTAGCTTTAAACCCATCGAAATTAGTGGGCCGCATCGGTAAAGTATTAACTCCGATTTTGTTAGCTGTTATAGCAATTATCGTAGGTAAAGCAATTATTACACCAATTGGAGAATTTGGTGCACCGACAGAAGCGTATAATGCTCCGCTCTTTAAAGGTTTTATTGATGGATATTTAACTTTAGATGGACTTGCAGCACTTGTTTTCGGAAATGTTGTTATTAATGCTTTAAAAGCAAAAGGCGTTACAAATAAGAACAGCATTGCAAAAGTAACAATCTTTGCAGGATTTATTGCAGCGCTCGGTTTACTACTTGTTTATTTAGCACTTGCTTATCTGGGAGCTTCTAGTGTGTCTCTTGGAATGGGAGCAAACGGAGGAATTATTTTAACAAACGTTGTAAATCATTTATTTGGTAGTTACGGAACTTTATTATTAGGGATCGCAATTACAGCGGCATGTTTAACAACTTCTGTAGGTATTGTTGCAGCTTGTGGGGAATATTTTTCTTCCTTATTACCAAAGCTTTCTTATCAAAAGGTCGTTTTCATCTTCTGTGTATTAGCATTTATGGTAGCAAACCTTGGGTTAACTCAGTTAAACGCATTAGCATTACCGATTTTAATTGCAATTTACCCAATTGGTATCGTACTGATTGTATTATCACTTGTTGAAAACTATATTCGTCTTCCATTAGCTATGTATGTAGGCGGTATTGTAGGAGCATTTGCAATTAGCTTCTTTGATGGATTGCATAATGCAAATCTTCAAGTAGCGGCCCTTGCTCCTATCTTAGATAAAATTCCACTATATAGTGTAGGGATTGGTTGGCTAGTTCCGGGTATCATTGGAATTGCAATTGGATATGTAGTTTCTTTATTTCAAAAGCAAGAAGTTGCTGTAGAAAAATAGTGAAAAGAGGCTTTCTATGAAAGAAAGTCTCTTTTTTTGTAGAAAAAATTGCATATAGGGAAATTTAGATATTTAAAATTTTATACGTAATATAGTTGACAAAAAAATTAGCATTAGGCTAAGATTGACTTAGTTGTGGAAATATTGGAAGGAAAGTGAGGAGTGAAAGGTATAAGGTTTTCTATAACGATATCATTTTGTAGATAGAGGTGATAGAGTAGGAGAATGGTTAGTTTTATTTTTTTTGACCTTCATTGAGAATGATAATCATCAAAAGGAATAGGGACTTATGTTAAAATGTAAATCGCTCTTTATAAGGAATAGGGAGGGATATTATTTTTAACACGCAGTGAGAATGATAATCAATAATATCTACATTACATAAATAAATTACAATTAAATAATGATAGAGGATTATTATTTTTTTCTTATAAATTGAGAATAATTATCATTTTCAAAAAGTATGGATGAAAGATAAACAAGGAGGAAGTAAGCCAAATGAGAAAGATTTCTGTATTACCCGCTTTTATTATGACATTCGTATGTATGCTAGCTTTTTTCGTAGTGCCATTTGGACAAGCTTCGGCAAATGTCGCTGACGGTACTTACGATATTAACTATGTCATACAAAAAGCAGAAAATGATTCAGCTTCAATGGCAAATGATTATTTTGAAAAACCAGCTAAGTTAATTGTGAAAAATGGTGAGATGAGAGTACAAATTCCGATGAATCATAGTGCTTGGATTACAGAATTTAAAGCACCAGAGAACGGGAACTTTGTTGATGCAAAAGTTGTTAGTAAAGATGAATCTGCAGATAAAAGAACTGTAGAGTTTAAAATAGACGATTTATCTAAGCCAGCAGCTGCAAAAATTCATGTTGTTGTACCTAACGTAAATTATGACCATAACTACACAATTCGCTTTGCGTTTGATGCAAATGTAAAAGCGGTAGGTGGAGAAAATAAAGCAACTGCTACAACAAAGAATACTGATCAGACAAAAACAGATACAAAAGTAAAAGAAGAAGTGAAGAAAGAAGAGAATAAAGAAACAAATAAAGAGGCAAGCAAAGGAACAAATGAAAGTGGTAAAGCTGAAAAAACAGATAACCCAAAAACAGGCGATGAAGCACGCATCGGATTATTTGCAGTGTTAATTCTTATTTCAGGTGTTTTCTTAATTCGTAAAGTGAAGTTAAGTAAATAAATCTTTTGAAGGGTGATGAATATATGTTTAAACAATTTAAAATGATTATTGCCGTATTTGCTGTTTTATTTACGTTTATAGCAACACTAGGTTTACAAGATACAAAGGCTGCTACAAAATTGGCTGATGGAAAATATAATATTGCTTTTACTGTATGGAAAGGCGATAAAGATGAATCATCTAGAATGAATAGTTATTTTGAAAGTCCGGCAACATTAACAGTTAAAGATGGAAAACAATATGTTTCATTCAAAGTGAAAGATAGTACTTCTATTAAAAGTTTACAAGTAGAAAAAAATGGTCAATTCGTAGAAGCTACTGTGTTAAGTGAAAATACAAAAGAGAATACTAGAGTTGTAGAATTTGAAGTTGCTGACTTGTCAAAAAAACTAAATGGCAAGGTGAAAATTAATATCCCAATTATTAATTATAATGCTTCATATGATATTCGTTTTGTATTTGATGGGAACAGTATTAAATAATTAAAAAATTTTCAAAAGGGAGAGTCGTTCCATTGAACAGGTATGTAAAAATTATTGTTGCTATGTTTTTAATGGTATTTACATTCGTATCAACATTACAACCACTTGCAGTTCAAGCAGCAAGCCAACTAGCTGACGGTGAATATTCAATCGGTTTCAAAGTTCTTAAGGATACATCAGATGAAGAATCTATGATGAATCAATACTCTGTAAGTCCAGGGACTTTAAAAGTGAAGGATGGGAAGAAGAAGGTATCCTTTACGTTAACGAATAGTTCATGGATTACGAAATTTGAAACAGAAAAAGCAGGTCAGCTCGTTGAGACAAATGTAATTAGTGAAGATAAAGAACAAAATACAAGAGTAGTAGAATTTGATGTGGAAGATGTAGAGAAGATATTAAATGCAAAAGTAAAAGTTGATATTGACGCGTTTAATTATCATCATTACTATGACATTCGTATTTCATTCGACCAAAATAGTATTACACCGATTCATGTAGAAAAACCAAATGAAAAAGAGGATCCAGCAAATAAGCCAGATCCAAATGAAAAACCGGATCCAAGTCAGAAGCCCGACCAAAAGCCTGACCCAGATCAACAACCCAATTCTAACACAATTAACGATGGGAATTATAGTATTCCATTTAAAGTGTTAAAAGATCAAACAGATGAAGAATCTAAGATGAATACTTACATGGTAAATCCAGGAGTATTAAAAGTAGAAAACGGTAAGAAAAAGGCAATTGTAACACTAACAAGTAGCTCATTAATTAAAAATTTCCAAACGGAAAAAGATGGCGCATTTGTTGATGCAAAAGTAGTGAGTGAAGATAAAGAAAAAGATACAAGAGTAGTAGAGTTTGAAGTGGACGATTTATCTAAAAAAATAAATACAAAAGTATTTATTGAAGTGGCATCACAAGGTTACAAGCAAACACATAATGTACAACTTTTATTTGAACAAGATAAACTTGAACAAATTAAAAATGAAGAAAAACAACCGGATGGAGATAAAAAGCCGGAAGTAGAAAAACCAGAAGTTGAAACAATTAAAGATGGAGAGTACAGCATTCCATTTAAAGTATTAAAAGATAAGACAGATGAAGAATCTAGAATGAAAGACAAGCTAATAAGTCCAGCAGTATTAAAAGTAGAAAACGGTAAGAAAAAAGCGACTGTAACATTAACAGATAACGCATCAATTAAAAATTTCCAAACAGAAAAAGATGGTTCATTTGTTGATTCGAAAGTAGTAAGTGAAGATAAAGAGAAAAATACAAGAGTAGTAGAATTTGAAGTAGACAGTTTATCTAAAAAGTTGAATACAAAAGTATTTATTGAAGTGGCATCACAAAATTATAAACAAACGCATGAATTACAACTTCAATTTAATCAAGATAAACTTGAGCCAATTAAGAACGAAGAAAAGCAACCAGATGGAGATAAAAAGCCAGAGGTAGAGAAACCAGAAGTAGAGAAGCCGAATGTTGAAACAATGAAAGATGGCGAATACAGCATCAGTTTCAAAGCTTTAAAAGATCAAACAGAAGAAATTTCAATGATGAACACGTATACGAAGAGTCCGGGCGTGTTAAAGGTGAAAGATGGTAAAAAATATGTATCATTCTCATTAACGAATAGTGCATGGATTACAAAGTTTGAATTTGAGAAAAATGGTTCGTTCGTTGATGCGAGTGTATTAAGTGAAGATAAAAAAGCTGATACACGCGTAGTGGAAGTAGAAGTAGATGATTTATCTAAAAAGTTAAATGCAAAAGTAAAAGTAGATATCGATTCAATGAATTATCATCATTTCTACGACATTCAATTCGCATTTGATAAAGATAGCGTTAAACCGTTAGACAATCAAGGCGGAAACGATAATCAAGGTGGAAACGATAACCAAGGCGGAAACAATAACCAAGGTGGAAACAATAACCAAGGTGGAAACAATAACCAAGGCGGAAACAACAACCAAGGCGGAAACAATAATCAAGGCGGAAACGATAACCAAGGCGGAAACAATAACCAAGGCGGAAACGATAACCAAGGCGGAAACGATAACCAAGGCGGAAACAATAACCAAGGTGGAAACAACAACCAAGGTAATAACACAACCATTGATCCAAAAGCCCTTAAAGATGGTGAATACAGCATTGGCTTTAAAGTTCTAAAAGATAAAACAGAAGAAATTTCAATGATGAACACATATACAAAGAGTCCAGCTGTACTAAAAGTGAAAGATGGTAAGAAGTATGTATCGTTTACATTAACGAACAGTACATGGATTACAAAATTTGAGTTTGAAAAGAATGGTTCTTTTGTTAACGCAAAAGTGTTAAGTGAGAATAAAGAGCAAAATACAAAAGTAGTAGAGTTAGAAGTAGATGATTTATCGAAAAAATTAAATGCAAAAGTAAAAGTAGATATTGATGCAATGAATTATCACCATTTCTACGATGTTCAATTTGTATTTGATGAAAATAGTATTAAAGCTTTAGGTAATCAAGGTGGAAACGACAACCAAGGTGGAAACGACAACCAAGGCGGAAACGATAACCAAGGTGGAAACGACAACCAAGGCGGAAGTGACAACCAAGGCGGAAATAATCAACCAAAAGTAATAGTTGATCCCAAAAATTTAGTAGATGGTGAATATGATATTCCATTTAAAGTGTTAAAAGATAAAACAAATGAGCTTTCAAAGATGCATGACTATACTGTACATCCAGCAAAATTAATCGTTAAAGATGGTAAAAAGTACATTGAGATGACGTTAAAAAATAGTGCATGGATTACAAAATTCCAAACGGAAAATAACAGTCTTTTTGCTGATGCGAAAGTAGTAAGCGAAGATACAAATGCAAATACGAGAGTAGTGCAATTTGAAGTAAGTGATTTATTTGCAAAATTAAATGCAAAAGTAAAAGTTGATATCAACGAAATGAACTACCATCATTTCTACGATGTCCAAATTCAATTTGATACAAATAATATTGGTGCGTTAGGAACGATTAAAGAGGATCCAAAAAAAGATCCGAAAAAAGATCCGAACAATCCAGTAATTACACCGAAAGTAGATAATGTGAAAAAAGTAGATAATCCTGATTTTAACCGAAATGCAGATGATAAGAAGAAAAAAGAAGATCAAAAAAATGATTCAAAAAAAGAGAAAAACTCAAAAACGGCAGATACAGCACAACTAGGTTTATACATGGTGCTATTGCTTGGGTCACTTGCTTTACTAGTTCGTAAATATAGAGCAGGAAGATTGTAATTTTTGGAGTCTTGATGCATGTTCGCATGCATCAAGACTTGTTTCATATTATTTGGAAAGGAGTGGTGATTGAGAGTGAAGAAAATTGCTAGTGTACTAATGGCTATCATTCTATTAGTGAGTATAGCTGGATGCTCGGCGCCTAAAAAAGAAGCAGCAAAACAGGTAAAGAGTGAGAGTAAAGAGAGAATTGTTGCAACGACAGTTGCTGTTACTGAAATTATGGATGCGTTAGAAGTAGATTTAGTTGGTATTCCAACAAGTACGAAAGATTTACCAAAGAGATATAAAGGTTTACCTGAAGTCGGGAATCCGATGAGTCCTGATATGGAAAAGGTAAAATCGTTAAAGCCGTCAGAAGTATTATCCGTGACAACACTTGAATATGAATTAAAGCCAGTTTTTGATGGTGTGGGCACGAAAGCAAACTTTTTAGATTTAACAAGCTTGAAAAATATGCAAAATTCCATTAGCGATTTAGGTAAGCAATATGGACGTGAAAAGCAGGCTGAAGCAGTTGTAACGAAGTTAGATAACAAGGTTACAGAGATTAAAACAGCAGTAAAGGGAAAGAAAGAACCGACAGTGCTTATTTTATTAGGTGTACCAGGGAGTTATTTAGTAGCAACAGAGCATTCTTATATTGGAGATTTAGTGAAACAACTAGGTGGTAAAAATATTGTGCAAGGTGAACAAGTAGAGTATTTAGCTTCTAATACAGAGTATTTGAAAAAAGCTGATCCGGATATTATTTTACGAGCAGCTCATGGTATGCCTGAAGAAGTTGTGAAAATGTTTGATAAAGAATTTAAAACAAATGATATTTGGAAGCACTTCGCTGCAGTTAAAAATAACCGTGTTTACGATTTAGAAGAGCGTTTATTTGGAACAACAGGTAATTTAGCAGCAATGGAAGCTTTAGATGAATTGAAAAAAATGATGTATCCGTGATGCATTTTAATATAAAGGAAGAGTGGAATGAATAAAAAAACTTGGAGTTTCCTCATTGTTACTGCATTGCTTATTGTTATGACATCATTGTCAGCGATGAAAGGGAGTTTAGAAATAGGTATTGTTGAGCTTGTGCAAGGGATATTTACAGGGGGGAATGAAGATGTTGAAGTGATTAAAGATTTACGTTTCCCACGTATTATTATTGCACTATTTACTGGAGCAGCTCTGGCCGTTTCAGGTGTGCTTTTTCAAGCTGTTATGAAAAATCCACTTGCTGATGCTGGGGTAATCGGGATATCTTCTGGGGCAAGTTTTATGACACTTGTTATTATTACGTTATTCCCGCAATTCTTTTTCTGGACACCCGTATTCGCCTTTTTAGGTGGTGCGTTTGCATGTTATCTCGTTTATGCATTTTCATGGAAGTCAGGGTTAAGTCCGCTTCGCATTATTTTAGTTGGTATAGCTATTAATGCAATGTTCACTGGATTAAATGAATCGTTCATTACGATTTGCGGATACTTCATTAAGAGTATTAAGCAAACGACGACTTCTAACATAACGATGAAGACGTGGGGCGATGTAGAAATAATGGTTACATATGGAACAATTGGTCTTATTCTTGCTCTGTTTGTAGGAGCTTGGTGTAACTTATTATCGCTACAAGATAAGACTGCGAAAAACTTAGGTTTGCACGTGACGAGAGTTCGTCTTATTATTTCTGCTATTGCAGTACTTTTAGCAGCAGTATCAACAGCAATTGCAGGTGTTATTGCTTTCGTAGGATTACTCGTTCCGCACATTTCAAGACAACTAGTCGGTTCGGATCATAAAGTATTAATTCCATTTTCTGCTCTTGCAGGAGCGTTATTAATTTTGACGGCGGATACGATTGGAAGGTTAATTGTGCCACCTAACGAAATTCCAGCGGCGACGATTATGGCAGTGATTGGTGGCCCATTCTTAATATTCTTGCTTAGAAAGAGTGATAAAGTTCATGGAAATTAAAAATGTAACCTTTTCGTATGATAATGTAACGGATCGATTAAAGTCGGTTAGTAGTGAAATAGAAATTGGTAAAATTACAACAATTATTGGTCCAAACGGTTGCGGGAAATCGACATTACTTGGCGTCATGTCAAGAAATCACGACCCTCGTAGCGGAGAGATAATACTGGATGGAAAGGCGATTAGTCAATATAAACCGAAAGAGTTTGCTAGAAAGTTAGCCGTTGTCCATCAACAAAATGAAGCACCGGCAGATATGACGGTAGAGAAATTAACAAGTTATGGTCGTATGCCTCATAAAAATATTTTTTCCTCGCAAACTGATGAAGATAGAGAAGCAATCGAAGGGGCTTTAGCATGTACGAATTTACTAAGTAAACGTGATAAAGAGATTCATGCTTTATCTGGTGGAGAAAGACAACGTGTTTGGATTGCTATGACGTTAGCTCAGAAAACACCAATGCTCTTTTTAGATGAACCGACCACCTATTTAGATATTTATTATCAACTTGAAATATTAGAGCTAGTAAAAGAGTTAAATGAAGTACATGGATTGACAATCGTTATGGTATTACATGATATCAATCAGGCGATTCGCTATAGTGATCATATCATCGTTATGAAAGACGGCGAAATTGTTACGAAAGGTAAGCCGAAAGATGTTGTGACAGAAAGTATGATAAAGACGATATACGGTGTAGATGTCGTTGTAAAGCAAGATGAAGATACAGGGTTGTATATGGTCCCAATGGGTATTTAAATATGCGAACAATCCGTTTTGAGGTGATGATTTGAGTAGTAAAAAAGAACGGAAGCAGAATTCTTTTTTTCAACGAATACTTACAGTTGTTTTTTTAGGTACCTTTTTCTATTCAGTATATGAATTAGGTGATATTTTCATGGATTACTATGAAAATCGTAAAGTAATGGCCGAAGCACAAAACATTTATGAAAAGAGTCCGATGGAAGAGCAATCACAAGACGGGGAAGTACGTAAACAGTTCAAAGCTCTGCAGCAAATTAACCAAGAAATAGTTGGATGGATTACGATGGATGATACACAAATTAATTATCCAATCGTTCAGGCGAAAGACAATGATTACTATTTATTTCGTAATTATAAAGGTGAAGATATGAGAGCAGGAAGTATTTTTATGGACTATCGTAATGATGTGAAATCTCAAAATCGAAATACTATTTTATATGGTCACCGTATGAAAGATGGTTCTATGTTTGGAAGTTTAAAGAAAATGTTAGATGAAGAGTTCTTCATGTCGCATCGTAAATTATATTACGATACATTATTTGAAGGATATGATCTTGAAGTGTTCTCGGTGTATACAACAACAACTGATTTTTATTACATTGAAACGGATTTTAGCAATGATACGGAATACACATCATTTTTGGAGAAAATTCAAGAAAAATCGCTGTACAAAACGGATACAAAATTGACAGCGAGTGATCAAATCGTAACACTTTCGACGTGTGACTATGCACTTGATCCGGAAGCAGGAAGGTTAGTCGTGCATGCGAAACTAGTAAAGAGACAGTAAAAAAAGTATAGAATATGAGAAGTGGTAACGCTTCTCATATTCTATACTTTAAAAAAGAAATATGTTTACTGTGCTGCAGCCATTGGCATACGTACAACTTCAACATTGTAGTAAGTGATCTTATTATCAAGAATATATTCTGGCATCCCGCCTTGATGTGAGTGAGCATCTTTAAATGCTGAGCTCTTCGTCCAACCTTGGAAATCTTCTTTTGCATTCCAGCGTGTGCTAATTGTTACTTCATCATAATCAACTGTATTTTGCGTTAAAAGAACTTCTAATCCTAAAAAGCCTGGCATCGTTTCGACTTGACCTACTTTATTAAAACGCTCAATTAATTTATGTCCATTTCCCTTTGTAATTTTAGCTGTATTTGTAACAATAATCATGTTTTATTCCTCCTATAAATGTAGCCTTTATTTTCGAGAACTCACATACATTAAATGATAATGAAAATCATTATCATTGTCAATGGTAAATGTGAAATAAATAAGTTTTTTTATTATTTTGGACAGTAAGATTTCCATTTCAAAATGTAGTAAATATGTGGCGGTTAAGCGAGTTGTACTAGCAAAGCGATAATATGGTATAGTGAAACGAGGTTATTTTTTAGCCTCGTTTTTTATATGCTTCCTACGAATTAGAAAGCATGCAAATGGAAAGGAAGTTATTATATGCGATCAGAAGTAACTGTAAAAATAAAACCGAAATTTATAAAAGAAATTAAAAGTGGATATCCGCTTATTTTAAAAGATGCAATTCAAAATTTAAATGATGTTCAGGAAGAAGGAACAATCATTAAAGTAGTAGATGAGAAGAACAATTTTATCGGAAAAGGTTATTATGGAAAACAAAATAAAGGATACGGCTGGATTTTAACGAGAAAAGAGAGTGAACAAATTAATCAATCTTTCTTTGAAAGTAAAATAAAATCTGCCTTACATAAACGAAAGCAATTTTACAAATCAAGTGATACGACAGCATTCCGTGTCCTAAATGGTGAAGGTGATGGCCTTGGAGGCTTAATTATCGATTATTATGACGGCTATTATGTAGTAAGTTGGTATAGTGAAGGGATTTATACTTTCAGAGATGAGATTATAGCAGCTCTTCAAAAAGTAGCAAACTTTAAAGGGATTTATGAGAAAAAGCGTTTTGATACGAAAGGGAAATACATTGAAGGCGATGATTTCGTAGCAGGAGAGCGCGGCGAGTTCCCACTTATCGTAAAAGAAAATGGTGTGAACTTTGCGGTGTATTTAAACGACGGAGCGATGGTTGGTGTATTTTTAGATCAGCGTAACGTTCGAAAACAAATTCGTGATAAATATGCGACAGGGAGAACAGTGTTGAATATGTTCTCTTATACAGGTGCTTTCTCTGTATTTGCAGCGCTTGGCGGAGCGAGCAAAACGACGAGTGTGGACCTGGCAAATCGTAGTTTAAGTAAAACGATTGAGCAGTTTAGTGTAAATGAAATAGATTATGAAGCACAAGACATTATTGTAGAAGATGTATTTCTTTACTTCAAATATGCAGCTAAGAAAAAGATGAAATTTGATATGGTTGTACTTGATCCTCCAAGCTTTGCACGCTCAAAAAAATATACATTTAGTGCAGCGAAAGATTATAAAAACTTATTAAAAGAAACAATTGCGATTACAGAAAATAATGGAATTATTGTTGCCTCTACAAATTGTAGCGCATTTGATATGAAAAAGTTTAAAGGATTTATCGATACGGCATTTAAAGAAATGAATGGCAAATATAAAATATTAGAAGAACATTCTTTACCAGAAGATTTTCGTACCATTGATCAATTCAAAGAAGGAGACTATTTAAAAGTAGTTTTCATTGAGAAAATTAAAGGGTAATAAAGAAAAAGGAGCTCGAGTTTACTTGAGCTCCTTTTCTTATTGAACGATATTTTGTACTCTACCGACTTGCCCGTCCTGCAATCGCACTTTAATGCCATGAGGATGGGAAGGGGAGTTTGTTAAAATATCTTTTACAATTCCACGTGTTAATTTGCCTGTTCGTTGATCTTGTTTTAATACAATATCAACTTCAAGACCGGGTGCGATATTAGAACGTTTTTGTCCGTTCATTTATACACCTGTACGTCTACGCTGGTTGTTTGTTTTCTTCGTTTGTTGGTTTTGTAATTTTTTCGTTGCTTGGCTTTGATTTGTATTATTTGCACCATTTCCATTTCCTTGCTTTTTCTTTGCAAGTTGTTCACGCATTAAATCAGCTAAGCTTACTTTTTTGTTTTCTGACATGATAAGTCTCCTTTATATAAAGTTAATTATGAACAATAGTAGTGAATTTTATCATATCATTGTTATGGAAGGAAGGGAAGTTGGTTTGAAAATTCATATAATTGTTTCCAGTCTGTAGTAGTTACGATACAATTGAATTGTTAACGTTTGTAAAAAGGGGATAGACATATGTCACATCATATTTTATTAGTTGAAGACGATATTTCAATTCAAGAGATGGTGGAAAAGTATTTAATAAAAGAGGGCTTTCAAGTTACAATCGCATCTGATGGAGAAGAAGGCGTGAACACATATTTAAAAGGTTCATTTGATTTGATTATCCTCGACATTATGATGCCAAAGCTAGATGGCTTAGAGGTTGTGCGAATCATTCGGGAAAAAAGTGCAGTTCCGATTTTAATGATGTCGGCAAAAGATACAGATGTTGATAAAGCTGTTGGATTAGGACTGGGAGCAGATGATTACATTTGTAAGCCATTTTCTATGATTGAATTGGCTGCACGTGTAAAAGCGGGTATTCGGAGGTCTACGAAATATTCGGCTACAGAAACAACAGAAAAGATGATTCAAATTGGTGATTTAGCAATTGATCCAATTAATTTTACGGTTGAAAAAAACGGAAAGCCCCTCAAACTTACTTTAAAAGAATTTGAGATTTTAAAGCTATTCGTAAAGAATCAAAATCGTGTATTTACGAAAGCGCAAATATATACGTTAGTTTGGAACGAAGAGTATTACGGTGATGATAATGTTATAAATGTTCATATGAGGAGATTGCGCGAGAAAATTGAAAGTGATCCATCTAATCCAGAGTATATTAAAACGTTATGGGGCATCGGCTATAAGTTGGAAGTGATGTAATATGGTCAATTTGTTAATAGGTATTATTTTTACATTGTTATGTGTCATTTACATACAGTATAAAATGAGGAAAAACAGTAGCAAAAATTTACGATACACATACGAAAAGTTAGAAAGTATTGTAAATGAACAAACAGGCGAGAAGTTACTCGTTATGACAGATGATATACAATTGCAAAAATTATTAGTGGCAATTAATCAATTATTAGCTGCAAAACAGAAAACGAATGCAGATCATGCGAAAGTAGAAATTTCGATGAGAAAAATGCTTTCCAATATTTCACATGATTTAAAGACGCCACTAACAGTTATTCTTGGATATACAGAAATGTTAAATAAGGATAAAACGATAAATAAAGAAGAACAGCAAATATTACTTGAAAAGGTGCATGTGAAAACACTAGAAGTAATGGAACTGATTCATAAGTTTTTTGATTTAGCAAAATTAGAATCTGGTGACAAGGCAATTGAGATGACAAAAGTATATATGAATGAAGTTTGTCGCGAGAAGATTTTATCTTTTTATGATTTGGTGACGACGAAAGGGTTTCAAGTTCATATTGATATACCAGAAAGAAATATATATGCACTTGGAAATGTAGAAGTATTAGGTAGAGTATTGAATAATTTAATATCAAATGCGATTACATATGGAGACGATGGAAAGACACTCGGTATGACGTTAAGAGACGATGAAACGAGTGTGTATATAGATGTATGGGATACAGGAAAAGGAATTGATGAATCTCACATTAATAAAGTGTTTGAGCGTATGTACACACTTGAAGATTCCAGAAATAGATTGTATCAAGGAAGCGGTTTAGGATTAACGATTACGAAAAGGCTTGTGGAAGCGATGGACGGAGAAATACATCTTTCTAGTAAGCCGTATGAAAAAACAATTTTTACAGTGGTATTAAAAAAGATGCTGTTTTAGCTTGTAGAGAAGTAGATTCTACAAGCTTTTTTTCAGCGTAAGGAATTTGTAAGGAACGGGTAAGAAAAAAGAGATTTCCGTTGTCTATTATAGAAGTATAAAGTAGTGCGAAAGGAGAAAATGACATGACATATATATTAAAAACGAATCAGCTAACGAAAGTGTTTAAAGGGAAAGAAGTTATTTCTAGCGTTAACATGCATGTGAAAAAAGGAGAGATATACGGTTTCTTAGGACCGAATGGTGCAGGTAAAACAACGATTATGAAAATGATCACAAATTTAATAAAACCGACGAGCGGTGATATTGAAATTTTCGGTGAGAAGTTAAAGGATACATCTTATGAATTGTTAAAGCGCATGGGGACAATTATCGAATATCCAATCTTTTATGATAAATTAACTGCGAAGGAAAACCTAGAATTACATTGTGAATATATGGGGTATTACGATAAAAACGCAATTGATCATGCTTTGCATTTAGTGAAATTGCACGGTATAGATGATAAAAAAGTAAAAGATTTTTCATTAGGTATGAAGCAACGACTTGGTATTGCAAGGGCAATCATGACAAAGCCAGAATTACTCATTTTAGATGAACCGATTAACGGTTTAGATCCAATTGGTATTAAAGAATTACGAGACTTATTTAAAATGCTCTGCAAAGAATATGGCATTACATTATTAGTCTCTAGTCATATTTTAGGCGAGATGGAACAAATGGCGGATACAATTGGTGTAATTCAAAATGGAAAACTAATAAAAGAAGTTTCAATGAAGAGTATTAACGGAAAACAAACAGAGTACATTGAAATTACTGTTCCAGATGTGAAGCGTGCAGCTTATATTTTAGAAGATAAACTCGGTATAAAAAATTACAAAATAATGAGTGGAAATATGATTCGTGTGTATGAATTGGCGGCGACACAGCAAGCCATTTCAAAAGCACTTATTATGAACGATGTAGAAATAGAAAGTATTAATAAGAAACATAGTTCCTTAGAAGAGTATTTCTTAAATGTAATGGATGGAGAGGGCATTCATGCTTAATGGGTTGTGGCTGAACCTGGTAAGTGGATTAATCGTGCTGTTTATAAGTGGAATTTTATATTATAGGAAACCAGAGCGGAAATGGTTGCTAATTCTACTAGTGATAGGAATGTTAAGCGTAATTACTGCTGGAATTAGAATGTTAACAGCGTAGAGAGAGTTATATAAAGAATGGAGGAGTGGTTTGTATGCTTAGATTAATGAAGCTCGAGTGGAAGAAACATCAATTATCTAGTTACTTTAAAAGTGTAGCAATTTGTATTATAGCAATTTTCGTTGCAGTAAGCCTTATGGCATTAGGAATGAAAGCTGAGGGAGACGTGCTCTTCTCTGACTTCACACAGAACATGGCTTTAGCAAATATTTTTATTAGGATAACATTCATTATTTTTAGTTCGGTCATTTTATCACGTTTAGTAATTGATGAGTATAAGAACAAAACGATACAACTATCATTTATGTATCCACTGCAAAGGAAAATGTTAATGAGAGCGAAATTAACAATTGTTTTTTGTTTTTGTTTTGTGAGCACGATTATCGCTACTTTCATTATTAGTTTGCTCGTATATTTTGTGAGTCCAATGATGGGACTGATTGAAACGCCAGCTAAGATAGGTGAAATAATAGCTATCGTTCCAGCTACTATTATAAGTGCATTTATGATATCTGGTATAAGTTTAATTTCTTTATTTTTTGGGATGAGAAAGAAATCGACACCGACAACGATTACTTCGGCAGTAATAATTGGTATGCTGATTAGTGGTAACGTTGGGGCTGAAAGCAATCAAGTAAGTATGTTTGATTTTATAGCTATCCCAATAGTGCTCTGTTTATTAGGGATTTTCATTAGTTATCTATCGTTTCGTAAAATCGACAAAATCGATGTGGCGTGAAGCAAGCCTAAAACAAAAACGAACTGGGGTATGAATGGTGAAAAAAATAATAGTAATTGCAATATTATTTTTGACAATTGCTAGTGTGGTTTTTGGCTTTAAGGTATTTCAGGGGAAAGATTTTAAGAAAGAAAAGTCTTTTGAGATAAATCATATAAAAGAAATAGAAGTGGACAATGAAAACCGGGATATTGAATTTAAAAGTACAGACTCTAATAAAATAGTAATTTTGGCTCAAGGTAAACGAGTAGATAAAGAGATAGATCCCGTCGAAATAGAGCAGGCAGGGAATAAAGTTATAGTTAAGCAAAAACAAAAGGCGACCAGATTTTTTAATGGTTTTACGTTTAGGAAGAAAAATAGTATATCTATAGCTATTCCGAAGAAAGAAATAGATACAATTGTATTAAATAATAAATCGGGTGATGTGAAAATAAGCGATATAGTAGTAAAAAGTATCGTGACAAAAAGCAAGTCTGGAGATGAAATGGTTATAGGACTATCAGCTGAGAAAGGCGAATTCATATCGCAAAGTGGAGAGTTAGCTGTAAAAGATAGTTCAGTACAAGAATTAAATATAAAATCTACGACTGGTGATAACTATATAACAAATGTAAGTAACGCAAATATGAACATCACTTCAACATCCGGTGAAGTATTACTGAAAGATATGAAAGAAGGAAAATCATTATTTGTAGAAACAAAGTCAGGAGATATTGGCGTACGGTATAAAGGTGTTCCGACATCTTTAAAACTTACGGCTAAAAGTAATTCGTCTGACGTAATGGTGAATGTAAATGGACTTAAGAAAGATAAAAATACAGAAAAAATAAAAGAGGGAACTATTGGTGATGCAAAAAACGAAGTGAAGATTTTAAGTAAAACAGGAGTAATTTATATTGATCAAGTCTTATGAGGAAGGAGGACTATCATGCTACGTTTAATGAAGCTAGAACTGAAGAAATTTAAGATTGGATGGTATGTGAGGGGAGCGATTATTGCAAATATCGCTATACTGGCATTACTGATCTTTACGAGCATCGTTTCTCAAATAGAAGGAGATCCAGAAATGAGAGATCCACAGATGGTTTTGTTAATGGCTAGTGCATTAGTAAGAGCAACATTTATTATTTTTGGTAGTGTGTTAATCGCAAGGTTAATAATTAGTGAATATAAAAACAAAACAATACTACTTATGTTTTCTTATCCAATTAACCGAAAGAAAATGATGGTTAGTAAGTTGGTTATTACAGCAACATTAACATTTATAACAGTTATTTTATCTAACATTTTAGTAGTAGGAATGTTCTTTGGGATAGATAGCTATTTTTCAATTCTTCCTAATTCATTCACAGTAGATCAATTGATGCAAGAAGGGATAAACCTTGTTCCTTTAGCCGTCGCAACTGCGGGAATAAGTTTAATCCCACTATATTTCGGAATGCGTAAACGTTCAGTGCCAACTACAATTGTTTCATCGCTTATCGTTGTATCAATTGCAATGAATAGCACTACGTTTTCTGTAGCAACTTTTCTTCCTCTTCAACTAGCATTGGCAACAATTGGAGTTGTGATTGCATGTTACGGAATTAAAAATATAGAGAAGGAAGATATAACAGTATGACAAAAATAAGAAAAAAGAGTTGGCGTTACAGTAACTCTTTTTTTGTATATGTATGCTTCGTTACTACTCTGTAAATTTGGAGTGTTTGCTTAAATACGCTTGCACTCCTGGAGAAATATTAAAGTTATTAGGACTTTTATATTCGATAGTAAACTCTCCGTCTTTACTTGTCTCAAATGAGATAGCTATTCATTTTAGCATCGTAAGAAGTATTTTTGACTTCTGCATCTAGATCAAAGTATTTTGTAATATATTCTTTTGATTCCGTAACTGCTGTTTGTTTTCCCCAAGGGGTACCATAACTTGTGAAATAAAGAGATGCGCTGATAACTCCAATAATAGAAGTTAGTAAAACAGTTCCCATAACTATTTTTTTATTTTTTGTATTCAATTTGGTTGCTCCTCTTCATAATATGTATTCATTTTAACGTATTTTTCCATAAAACAACCATTTGGTAAAAATAGTTTCACATGAAACAAGTTACAGAAAAAGACAAGATGTGTAAACACCTTGTCTTTTTCTGTAGTTACATTTTAGGAGCTTCCATTCCAGCTGCAGCCCATTCTTCTTTTGCAGGACCATATACGCCAGGGACTGTTAAGCCGGCTTGTCGCATTAAAACCGTCATTTGTCCGCGATGGTGATTTTGATGATTAATAAGTGTCATTAAAAATATAGAATTCGGCATAGGACGACCAAAGAAGTCATTAATAGTAGCTAAGTCTTTATCCGTCCATTCGCCTTGAAGAGCTTCAACAAAAGCTGCATTCACTTTACGGTATTGATCAGCAATTGTTGTTGCAGAAGTTGGTACAGGATAATCTTTCGTTTCTCCTTCAAACTTAAGCCCTGTGCCAGATAGTATAACTGGAATTGCCGTCACGATATGCCAAGCAACTCTGCCTAACGTCCAGTGTCCAGGTGCAATTTCTTGTGACAAAGATTCATCTGTTAATGCATTGAGCATCTTTTGAGTAGACTCAGCCTCGTATGTCCATGATTGCAAGAAGCCTTCAATAGTTTGGTACATGTTATCCCTCCTCGTTATGTTCATAGGTTACATTCGTGAAAAAAAGATAGTTTCCTTTTGACCTTATAAGAATGAATAAAAAAGGAGACTCCCAAGAAGCTCCTTTTTAACTTTCTTCCAACTCTTCCTCACCAACCATAAGAAATAAGGTGCTCCAAGTACAGCAACATTCAAATTTGTGCTAACGATAAAGAGTTGAATAATTGTTGAGCCGAGAGCTGAAATACCGATTTCTATTAAAGCAAGGGCTGTTGAGCTAAATCCTAATTTCCATGAAAAAAGGACAATTTTAACTGCAAGTAGTCCGCCGATGAATACACCAATTGGATTGAAGTTTATATGTATATGCAAAATAGAGAAAAAGAATTTCGTTTGAGCAAGAAGGCGAAAGTACAAGCAAAAAGAGAGCAAATCGCATGTAATAATTACTAGAATGTATGGAATAAATCTGTGTTTATCCCCACTAGGTAAAGTGTTTTTTGTTATTTAGATAGGTGTTTTCTAACTTGGTGATTTTACTTAAAAGATCGAACGTAAAGGAAGTGATCAACATGTCTTCATGGAGCAATAATATAAATGGATATTGTGGGTGTAATAATCAAAATGGTGTACATGTTGATTCATGCTGTTTTAGTTGTGATGGGACAGTCCCTAAGCTGGGTCCAACAGGTCCGACGGGAGCAACGGGCCCAACAGGTGACACAGGCCCAACGGGAGCAACGGGCCCAACAGGTGACACAGGTCCAACGGGAGCGACGGGAATAACAGGTTCAACAGGTCCGAC
>NZ_JBIYDP010000007.1:0-193909 GCF_044908765.1 Bacillus sp. RC251
GGCCTCTTCTTTAGGCTTTACTACCTCTTGTACTTTCACTTCTTCTTTAGGCTTTGTTACTTTTTGTACTTTCGCTTCTTCCTTAGGCTTTGCTATTTCTCTTGCTTCGGCCTCTTCTTTAGGCTTTACTACCTCTTGTACTTTCACTTCTTCTTTAGGCTTTGTTACTTTTTGTACTTTCGCTTCTTCCTTAGGCTTTGCTACTTCTTGTACTTTCACTTCTTCTTTAGGCTTTACTACCTCTTGTACTTTCACTTCTTCTTTAGGCTTTACTACCTCTTGTACTTTCACTTCTTCTTTAGGCTTTGTTACTTTTTGTACTTTCGCTTCTTCCTTAGGCTTTGCTATCTTTTGTGCTTTAACTTCATCCTTAGCTTTAGCTGGTTTGTGTACTTTCGCTACTTGCTTCGTTTTCTCTTTAGCTGTGTTTTCAACTGGTGCTGTACTTGATAGGAAAGAAACATTTGCATAAGCTGTTTTTCCTTTATACTCAAATTTTAGCCAACCGTCTTTTACTTGATGTGTTGATTCAATTACATCATCTTTTTTCAGTCTGCCTAGAATTTCTGATTCTGTATTTGCATCAGAGCGTACATTTAACAAATTCGCTGTTACATGATACACATCTTTTGTAAACTCTGAGCTTACAAACACTTCTTTACCGTTTAAATCAATTTTTGACCATCCATCTTCGGTATTTATTACTTTTAACTCTTGTCCCTCCTTTACCTTTTCGATAACTTTTGATTCCGTAGTCGGTTTTTCACGTACGTTGAGTACATCTGCTGTTACGATCGTTTCTGCGATAGCAGTTGTGGTAAAAGCCCCCAACCCAAAAACAGTTGCTGTTGCTGCGCCAATTATTTTTTTCATATTAGCCTCCATTATTTTTTCGATTTCTACCAAATACTCCCATGAAATTAGGGGAGCATTTGCAACAGTATATTAATACGACTTAATATACTGCTATTAAAACTCCTTACTCCAATACTATCAAATTCTCATTTTTAATTCTATATATTATAAAGTGAAACTTTAATCAGTGGGGGTTTTGTTCATCCCCCACCTAACTTCTTTGCTTTCGCTGAATTTTGAGGTGGGGGTCTTACTGCCCATTAAAGCGGGATAAAATGAGGTGAGCAAAAAGCTATTTGTTTAAGAATTTCTACAGTTATCTTTCTTGATTATCATAATATGTTTTATCTGCATATTTTTTATCATTTCCTTTTAAATACGCTAAGATTATTTTTGGATTTTTAACTAAAGTCCAATCTCCATATGTATCAAATCTTCTGCACGAAGTTATCATTCCATTTTTTATTGTACCGAACTTCTTATTTTGTTGTTTTCCCCATTCTTTTAAACGTTTTGCAAAATCTGCATCTTCTGCCATAAGCATATTTTCATTAAATCCATTAATCGCCATAAAATCGTTTCTATAGCACCAAAAAATCCCGACAGATATAGCCCCGTACTTAAAAAATAATGGAATTATTATTAACAATGCGGAAACAAATATTCCTAAAGATATTCTTTCAAACTTACCGGTTACCCCACCGCCAATATATTTACCTGAAACTAAATATTTTTCTACGTTAGACAAAAAAGACTCTGTCATTTGCGTATCAGCATCTATAGTAATGATTATTTCTCCAGTAGCTATCGCGGCTCCTGCATTTCGGATTTTCGATAAATTTTTATCGTCATTTTTTAATGTAATACAGTTATACCCCTTTGCTATTTCTTCTGTTTTATCTGTACAACGATTTAAAACCACTATGACTTCAGTTTGATCTTTATATGCTTCCGCTGCCTTTGAAATAGAATCTAAACATTTTCCAATGTATTTTTCTTCATTATGCGCAGGGATTATAATAGAAAATTTTATATCTTTCTTTAAATCGTTTCTTAAAGATTCATTCGTTTCTTTCATAACACACCCCTTTTTATAAAGTGAAACTTTAATCAGTGGGGTTTTCTTCATCCCCCACTGATTATTAGTTGAACCAATCGGACTTTTATGGGCAGTCCGACCCCCACCTAACTTCTTTGCTTTCGCTGAATTTTGAGGTGGGGGTCTTACTGCCCATTAAAGCGGGATAAAATGAATTTTCGCTCTATATAACATATATTAATATTTATGAGGTTGTATTATAAAAATTAAAAATATACTAATACTAGTTTGATTAAAGTTACCTAAAATTCTACTATCAAAACAAAATGAAACAATACTTTTTATGCTACATAGTTATTGCAATTCCTGCCAAAAATAAACTTACGATTGCTAAAAATTTTGTGCCGACTATAGCCCCTCTTAAATGAAATTTATAATCTTTATAACCCTTCATGCCTTCTGTACTAGGAATAACAACAAATCTTGGGGTAATCCAGCAAAAGATTAGCCAATCAATTATAAACAAATCTACTAAATTAAAAATCATTACAATACCAAAAGCATGTAAATAGGCATCAATATATAATAATTTTTCATGTTTATGTAATATATATGTAGAAACGAAAGGAGTACCGAAAAGAATAGCATTATATGCAATGTTAAAGTAAATCGTTTGCTTTTTTTCATAAATCGATTTTGGAAAAACTACCTTTTGAATATCTTTTGGATAATCAGTTAACGAAAGACGCGGATTATAATATAAAGATCCTAAAATCATTACAGATAGTACAATAGACATGATGATACCAACGTACATCATTTGCTCAAATGAATTCATATGCTTCATTCACCCTTTTCTGTATTCGCTCCATAGTACACTTACTTAATTACATATTGTATGTACGATACTAACCAAAGATTAACAATTACTTTTGTTAATCTTTTATAAATGTAGTTTTTATATCTGAAAAAGTTTGGGAGATTGATGTATTGCCTGGGGAGATTTTGAGTACATATATATAATTACAAAAAGGCAGTGCTACATATATGAAGCACTGCCTTTTTCTTTATCGGAATATTCCCCTTCCTTTCTTCATTTAATCTTAAAGTATAGTCATTGTTTACTTACTGCTTTTCCAAATTGTAAGCATTTTATTTTGTAACAAGGAGAGAAAGAGAAAATGAGTAATCCAAAAATCGAACTTACTGGTCGTATCGTTACACCTAATGATCCGGACTATAATTCAGCTCGTGAGGAGTTCAACACATTCTTTAACAAATTCCCGTTAATCATTGTCTTTGCTCAAAATACGCAAGATGTAGTGAATGCTATTCGCTGGTCGAGGCTACATAACATCCCTATGCGTATGCGCTCTGGACGTCATAATTATGAGGCATTATCCGTTAGTAATGCTGGCCTTGTAATTGATGTAAGTGAAATGAAACAATTAGAAATAGATCACAAAAGTGAGACTGTAACAATCGGAACAGGCTGGAGGAACATTTCTTTAATTGAAACACTTGCAGCTGAAGGATTAGTTGTGCCAAGTGGAGTTTGTCCGACACCTGGTATTGCAGGTGTTACTTTAGGAGGCGGACATAGCATTCTCTCCCGTCCGTTTGGATTAACTCTCGATCATTTAATTGAATTTGAAATGGTAGACGCAAACGGCTGTGTAATACGTGCTAATACAAAGTGTAACTCTGACCTCTTTTGGGCTTCACGAGGTGCTGGTGGTGGAAACTTTGGCATATGTACTTCGTTCAAATTTCGAACTCATAAAATTAATACGGTAGGCTTTGCAGAAATAAGCTGGGGAATATCCGATTTAAAAGACGTAATAAACACTTGGCAAACTTACACACTACCTTGCGCTGATAAACGACTTACAACTACTCTTTTCATGTCTGCAGAGTTCGAACCATCTTTATTAATGCAAGGTGTATTTCTCGGCTCTGTTCAAGAATTGCAGGTACTGCTACAGCCATTATTAAACGCCGGTTCACCATTACAAGTAACTATAGAAGAAATACCATGGGCAGAAGCAGCAGCGAAAATAGCCGAAAAGCAACCTGCAACACCTTTACCCTTTAAAAGTGTTGGTCCATATGTATATGAACTCCTACCAGAAGAAGGCCTATCCATAATTGATCACTTTATTAAAAATTCACCTCCCCATGCCACCACCTCCGTATTTTTCCACGGATTAGGCGGGGCTGTTGCTGAAGTACCAAATGAAGCGACTGCTTATTATTACCGAAAAGCACTATCAAATATGTCAATCTTCGCCACTTGGGGGCAACCAGAAGGTGCTGCTGCAAGTATTCGATGGGTGAAAGACTTTCGCTTAGCAATGCTGCCATTTACAAAAGGTGTATACGTTAATACTCCCGACCTATCCATTAAAGATTGGCCAGATGCATACTTCAGTTGCAACTTTGACCGATTAATGGAAGTAAAAGCAAAATATGATCCGAAAAATGTTTTTAACTTCCCGCAAAGTATTCCGCCTTTTTAACTGTTTTAATATTGTTCAAACTGCTAAATAAACATTCATGTTATATTTAGCAGTTTAGTATAACAATATCTTTTAATTTATATAATAATATTTACAAAACATAAGATTTTACTTCTTTACTTATTTTCTTATCTATTAAGACTCTTACTATATTAAAAATCAATGCGAGACAAAATATAGTAGCTCCGATTAAAAATGCTAAATTATAACTACGAATAGTTCCTTTCTTATATTCCGCATTTAGTTGTTTGTAAATTTTGCCCTCCTCATCAGTTTTTAAGTCGATTTGCTGTTTTTTATTTATCGCTTGCACTACTTGTACCTTTTCTAAATTTGACAAATCACTATTTTTAATCATAGTCACTACTTCCTTATTTATCTTCTCTTTTTCAACTAACAACTGATGATTCAAAAACATCACCAGAATCGCTACCCCAACAATACCTCCAACTGTTCTAGAAATATTACATACACTTGTAGCAACGCCTGAATTTTCAATTGGCACACTTAAAACTGCCGTTGTTGTATACGGTGCTATTGTACAGCCAGTTCCAATCCCCACAATCATTAATCGCCAAATATAATCCCATGTAGTAAAGGTGGAGTCTATTTGACTAAATAAATATGATGCTATGATAAATATTAGTAGTCCTACACTACCTATTAATGAACTTCCCCGCTTTGCTGCAATTGGTGTCACTACTGATGTAACAATCATTGAAACTATCGCTAGCGTGCTAATTATTAAACCTGACTGTAATTCAGTCATACCTCCTACTTGAACGAAATAAAAAGCAAGTATAAACAAAAAGTTCATTAATCCCATTCCAACAAAGAATAAAGAAAAATTCGAGATTGAAAACTCTTTATTTGTGAATAACTTTAATGGCAACATTGGATTTTCACTTTTCTTTTCAATAATAAAAAATAATATAAAACCTATGAGTGAGAGCATAAAAAGAAGTATTAAGCTTATCATGCTTAAATGATTTGTATTTACTTGTATGAGTGCATATACGAGTAAGCATAGTGCAGATGCAGAAGTAATCATACCTGCCCAATCTATTTTAGAGCTTGCAGCATGATCATAGGATTCCTTAATACAAAGAATCACGAAGATGAAAGATAAAATACCAACTGGTATATTAATAAAAAACACCCAACTCCAATTCAATTTGTGAGTTAAAATACCTCCAAGTGAAGGGCCAATTGCCGCTGCTAATCCCCCAAAAGCTCCCATGATACCTCCTATCATACCTTGTTTCTCTTTCGGTACTAAATTAAGGCCTAATGGCATAGCAACTGGTACGATAACTGCGGCTGAAATTCCTTGTATTACCCTAAAAGCTACTAATGTATGAAAAGAAGTGGCT
This sequence comes from Bacillus sp. RC251, assembly GCF_044908765.1. Lineage (NCBI taxonomy): Bacteria > Bacillati > Bacillota > Bacilli > Caryophanales > Bacillaceae > Bacillus > Bacillus sp. RC251. The sequence goes on from NZ_JBIYDP010000007.1 coordinate 5,787, forward strand.
ATACCACACATAAACGAACTAACAGAAAACCCCAATAAACCAATAATATACAGCTTCTTGCGACCAAACTGGTCCGCAAGACGTGCTGCAATTAATAAACACGATACAAAGGCGACGTTATAACTATTAGCAATCCATGAAATTGTATCAATTGACGAATGAAATGTCTTTGTCATTTCTGGTAATGCGATATTCACAATATTTGAATCTAAAATTGCCATAAAAAAACCTGCAATTAAAGCTATTAATGCAAATGTATTCCGCAATTCTCCCACCCCTATTCGTTTTCTTTATTTGAAATTCCATTCATAAATAAATTTACACACGTCTCTATATATTCTTCTAACTGAATTTCTTCTTCCGTTATACTAACGTTCATAATGTATAAAAACAGTTGTCCGTAAAACATATTCGCTATTACACGGTAATTACACGGGGAAATGTGTCCTTTCTCTCCAAGTTGCTTTAAATAATTTTCTAGGTGATCTACTAAATGTAAATTCAACTCGTGTAGTAATGTTTTCATTTCACTATTTTGTCTTGATTCTATTAATGCAGCCCAAATATAGTTCAGCTTTGGCAAATTGGTTTGAATATATGTTTCTGCCACTTTCGTAAGGTCCTTATGTAAATCACCAGTAAATTGTTCTTCAATTTCCTCTAACAAAGCCACTGGTGTCGTCCGTAAAATAATACTCTCTCTAAATAAATTTTCCTTATTTTTAAAATTACGGAATATCGTTAACTCGCTTACCCCAGCTTTTTCTGCCACTTCACGAATTGTTGTCGCTGTATACCCCTTTTCCCCGAATAATAACGTAGCAGCTTCCATAACTTTTTCTCGTGCTGTTAATTTCCCCATCTTTATTCCTCCATCCAATATGTTAGTAAGTAATTACTAACATATTATCACAAAAGAAAAATGAAAGTAACTAGTTACTTTCATTTTTCTGGAATTTCATTATCTAATTTCTTGAAAATAAAAATTTCTCAAATATTAACAAAGCGTCTCATTCCCAAGTTTCCAGCTAAACCATCTCCCATGCCCTTCTGTTTCTCCAACCGTTTCACGATATTCGTTTCCGTTAATATAATAATCAATATGAAGGTCACGATCCCACATGTTGTTATACAGGTGGAATACATCACGTTTTGCTCCAATTTCTTGGATTTGTTTTTCTAACTTACGTTTTACTTGTTCAGGTATTTGATTGGCGACGTGTGTATGGAAAATACAGATAACAGCATCGCTACTTATTCGTTCAATAATAGATGGTAATAGCTCCACGCCGTCTCCTTCTACTAATTGAACAGATTCATTTTTTACTAAAGATGCAGCTTTGTCAAAGAGTTCAAGTCTTTCTTTATGCTCTGGCCAAATGAGTGCACGTAGCCATAAATAATCTTCATTACTATGTAAATCATTTACATGTAAATCTAATCCGATTCTTTCTACGACAGGTGGACTTTCTTTTAAAAGTTGAGGCACATTCTCCCCTCTTATTTCAGAAGTTACATGTACATTCGAATTTATATTTCCGTATGTTTCATCTGTACCGTACGAATAGCTATATTGGTCCCAAAATAGTTGTAATCCAGAACTTGTCCCAATTTCTATTAACGCTAACGGTTTATTCACTTTGTTAAATATGCAACTGAAACTTGGATATAAGTACGCACATCGTCTTACTTCATTCGTTTGAACAAGTTTCGTTTGTAATAAAGTAATGATTTCCTCTCTGTACATTTTACAGAAATCTTTAAAATGACCAAAAGCTAGATCTAAATCTGTATTAACATGTTCAACTAAGCTACTATAATACGTTTTTAAATGATGTTCTTTCCCTGCTAATAATAAATAATGTACTGCACCTAATAATAAGTTTGGGACTGGTTGACCTGCTTGAGCGTAGGAAGATAGTGTAAGTACTTCCTCATCTTCAGCAATTTGTATTGATAAGTATTCATATAAGTCACTTGACCCTTTACATTCCTTTATTGAAAAATTTCGAAATAAGTTTGCGATTTGTTCTTGTGTACGCATGTGTATCCCTCCTTTTTAAACTTCAGAATAATCATACAATAAACAGAGCAAAAAATCCCATAAAAAGGTATACTTTCTACCTACTTTTGGATACGTAAGCTTTTTCGAGATAATTTCAAACTGTAATTTTTTTCTATTTATCACCTTAAAAGAGCTTGTTAAATAAGATTTTTGGCGAATAAAACGTTAAATAGTTTAAAATTATCAGATAACACTAGATATTTTAGTCTATTAATTATTATAATAGAGTATGAGATGGTTATACAATTGAGACAAAAAAGGTAAATACCTAGGTGGGGCCTAGGCGGTGTTTCTCTTTTACGGCTTAGACATAGAAAACACCTACTCTTTTTTGCCAATATAGGGGATGGAGAGATTATCATGAGCAACATGCAGCAAAAAACAGACGTTATCTTAATTGGTGCAGGAATTATGAGTGCAACGTTAGGCTCATTACTAAAAGAATTAGCACCTGAATGGGAAATTAAAGTTTTTGAAAAACTCGCAAGTGCCGGGGAAGAAAGCTCTAATGAATGGAATAATGCAGGTACAGGGCATTCTGCGCTATGCGAACTGAACTATACTTCCGAAAAATCTGACGGATCTATAGATATTAGTAAGGCTGTAAAAGTGAATGAGCAATTCCAGCTTTCAAGACAATTTTGGGCATATCTTGTAAAAAGTAAATTAATTCGTAATCCACAAGATTTCATTATGCCTCTACCTCATATGAGTTTAGTACAAGGTGAAAAAAATGTTGAGTTTCTAAAAAACCGTTTTGAAGCGCTTTCGAAAAATCCACTGTTTCAAGGTATGGAATTTTCCGATGCTCCTGAAACATTAAAAAAATGGCTTCCACTCATTATGGAAGGACGTACACCTAACGAACCAATGGCTGCAACGAAGATTGACTCTGGAACAGATGTTAACTTCGGTGCATTAACTCGTATGTTGTTTGATTACTTACAAACGAAAAATGTCGAGCTAAACTACAAACATAGTGTCGAAAATATTAAACGCACAAAGAATGGTTTGTGGGAAGTAAAAGTACACGATATGAATAGTGGTAAAATTGAACATCATACTGCAAAATTCGTCTTTATTGGCGGCGGCGGTGGTAGTCTACCTCTACTACAAAAGACTGGCATTCCTGAATCAAAACATATCGGTGGATTCCCAGTAAGTGGACTATTTATGGTATGTAAAAACCAAAAAGTTGTAGAGCAACATCATGCGAAAGTATACGGTAAAGCTAAAGTTGGCGCTCCGCCAATGTCTGTACCTCACCTTGATACGAGATATATAGACAATAAAAAAGCTTTACTATTTGGACCGTTCGCAGGGTTCTCTCCTAAGTTCTTAAAAACTGGCTCAAACCTTGACTTAATCGGTTCTGTAAAACCGAATAACGTCTTAACGATGTTAGCAGCTGGTGTAAAAGAAATGGGACTAACAAAATACTTAATTCAGCAAGTTATGTTATCACATGAAAAGCGTATGGAAGAATTACGCGAATTCATTCCGAACGCGAAAAGTGAAGATTGGGATATTGTAGTTGCTGGGCAACGTGTGCAAGTAATTAAAGATACTGATGCTGGTGGTAAAGGTACACTTCAATTCGGTACAGAAGTTGTAAGTGCCGCTGACGGCTCAATCGCTGCATTACTAGGTGCATCACCAGGTGCTTCTACTGCCGTTCACGTCATGCTTGAAGTATTAGAAAAATGTTTCCCAAGCCGCATGGTAGAATGGGAAGAAAAAATAAAAGAAATGATTCCTTCTTATGGCATTTCGCTAACAGAGAATCCACGATTGTTCCAAGACCTTCACACTTCTACAGGTCGTACGCTTGGATTAAACGAAAAAGAAACGGTTCATAATTAATGAAGAAATAAAAAAACGTCCGATATATTCGGACGTTTTTTTATTTCTCTGACAAAGAATTATTGTGAATAAAATTATATCAGCGATTCGACAATGAATATCGACTTAACGACCAAAAACGACAATCCAATATTAACTTTCAGCTAAACATTTTCCTTATCGGGAGAACTTCCCTCTACATTCATGTTCCCCAATCTCCTTACTGCGAAGCTTCCCCTACTGATATAGAGTTTGCACATTCTTTTCACCCAACTATTTATCCAGCATTAATGTGCAGTAAGATTCCCATCACAATATTCGGCTTGAACAAAGAAGTTAGGTGAGAGTCGGACTAATAATCAGCGGGGATGAATAAAAACTCCACGGAGTAAAGTTTCAACTGGAATAAACAAAATATATGGCACATATGTTTAAGCAGTGGTCAATTGTTGAAAGGGATGACGCGTATGACACAGCTGAACTTTGAACAGAATTTATTAACGAAAGTAGCTTGGTACTATTATAAAGACCAATTAACACAACAGGAAATTGCTTCACTTCTTCACATTTCAAGAAATAAAGTTGTCCGATTATTAGATAAGGCACGCAGTGAAGGTATCGTTACATTTCACGTAAAAGGAACTGGTTTACACTGTTTAAGTATTGAGCGTGACCTAATGAAAAAATTCCACTTAAAAGATGCTTTTATTATCCCTACTTCAATAAACAATTATCACGCTTCTCTCGGAAAAGCTGCTGCACAATATTTAGAAACTCAGCTCCAGCAAGGTGATTTACTCGGCATTGGATGGGGCGAAACGATTAGCAAAATGCTAGAAAACATTCATTTTGAAACTTCTATTAATCTTTCAATTGTAACGCTAACAGGCGGAGTAAATCACTATCTCCCGAGAAAACAAAACTATTTTCACTACATGCAAGGCGATTTTCACATTATCCCTACGCCGTTTCTAGCATCTACAACCGAAATGGCACAAAGTATTCTATCGGAACCGACTGTAAAAGATATGCTTCATGTCGCTTCACTTGCACATACGGCAGTTGTCGGTATTGGAGGATTATCTCAAGACGCTACGATTGTAAAGGAAGAAAAATTAACACTACGTGAAATGACGTATATTCGTAGCCAAAACGGTGTTGGCGATATTTTAGGACAGTTTTACAATACGAATGGTGATTTATTAAAGCTCCCGCATCATAGTCGACTAATTGGTACGCCGCTCTCGATTCTGCGCAAAATGAAACATGTTGTTGGTGTTGCTGGAGGTATAGAAAAGATAGATGCAATTTACGGTGCCTTAAAAGGAAAGTTCATTCATACATTAATTACCGATGAGGAAACGGCCCTCTCCTTATTACGAAAGGATGGTGATTGTTAATGTCTCATTTATTAGCTTTTGATGCTGGTACAGGAAGCGTTCGAGCTGTTCTTTTTGATTTATTAGGGAATCAAATTGCGGTCAGTCAAAAAGAATGGGTTCATAACACGGATCCTCGTTACCCAGGTTCTATGAATTTTGATGTAATAGAAAACTGGAAGCTAGTACAACAGTGCACGAAAGAAGTTTTACAAAGAAGTAATGTCACGCCCTCTTCTATTCTAGCTATTAGCGCTACTAGTATGCGAGAAGGTTTTGTTTTATATGATAAAGGTGGGCAAGAAATATGGGCTTGTGCAAATGTTGATGGACGTGCATCCTCTGAAGTTAGTGAGCTAAAAGAAATACGGTCACATCTTGAAGAAGATTTATATACTAGATCTGGTCAAACTTTTTCATTAGGTGCTTTACCTCGCCTACTTTGGATTAAAAAACATGAACCAGACGTCTATAGTAATATTCATTCTTTTACGATGTTAAACGATTGGATTTTATATAAACTAAGCGGCGTACTACAAATCGATCCCTCAAACGGATGTACATCCGGTATTTTTGACCTACAAAATAGAGTATGGGATAGCGATGTCGCTATCGAGTGCGGTTTAACGTTGCCATTTTCACCAACAGTAAATGAAGCTGGTACAGTAATTGGTACCGTCACAAAAGAGTGTGCAGCATTAACTGGATTATGTGAAGGAATTCCTGTCGTCGTCGGGGGCGGAGATGCACAAATGGCTTCACTTGGAACAGGAGTCGTGAAACCTAATCAAACGTTAATATGCGGAGGTAGTTTTTGGCAGCAAGAAGTAAATGTTACAGAGCCAAAAACAGATCCACATGCTTCCATTCGGGTAAATTGTCACGTTATACCTAACCTTTGGCAATATGAAACGATTGCCTTTTTCCCAGGCCTTGTTATGCGTTGGTTTCGAGATGCTTTTTGCCATGAGGAAAAGAAACTTGCTGACAAACTCGGTGTAGATGCTTATGCATTATTAGAAGAACAAGCGAAAGACGTACCTGTCGGCTCACATGGTATTATCCCTACTTTTTCAAACGTAATGAACTACATTTCTTGGCGTCATGCCGCACCTTCTTTTTTAAATTTAAGTTTAGATGCTGACAAATGCGGAAAAAAAGAGCTGTTCCGTGCTATTGAAGAAAATGCTGCCTTCGTTACACTTGGTAACTTAAAATTAATAGAAAATCTTACAGGAACATTCCCTTCTGAAGTCATTTTTGCTGGCGGTGCTGCTAAAGGAAAACTATGGCCACAAATTTTATCGGACGTCCTTGGTATTCCTGTAAAAGTACCTGTTGTGAAAGAAGCAGCTGCTTTAGGAACTGCGATTGCTGCTGGAGTTGGCGCTGGCATATATTCATCTATGGAAGAAACTGCTGAACAGTTTGTACAGTGGGAGCACACATTCGAGCCAATTACTGAAAATCATGAACTATACAAAGAATTCTATGAAACATGGAAAACTGTGTATGACAGTCAACTCGCTTTAGCTGATAAAGGGCTCACCTCACATATGTGGATTGCGCCTGGTGCTCTGTAACACATTACATAAGGGAGTGAAAAAGTATGTTAAAAGCGAATGAAAATGACTTCTCCTATCGCTTCGGTGATAATGGGCCGAAATATTTAATACAAGGGCCGAATATTGATCTTGGTCTTGTTGTCATTCAGCCTGGGCAGGAGTTTCAAAATCACTATCATACGACGTGCGAAGAAGTCTTTTATGCATTAGAAGGTGAAATTGATTTCTATGTGAATAACGAAAGAGTGCCAATTAAACAAGGCGATGTGTTGCAAGTTCGCCCTCATGAGTCTCACTATTTAATTAACCATTCTGACAAACCTTTTAAAGCAGTTTTTATTAAGTCACCACATTTACCAAATAAAGATACGGTACAAACGGAAAATCCAACATTAACGAAGGAGTGATTTCTAATGACTTGGGGATTTAAAAATCGATTAAATACAATTTTACCTGATGGAAGAGCGGTTATGTTAGCGATAGATCACGGCTACTTTTTAGGACCAATACACGGGCTAGAACAGCCACTTGAAACAGTTAAAAACTTACTTCCTTACACAGATTCTCTCTTTTTAACTCGAGGTGTACTTAGCTCCTGTATTCCTGAAAACTGCAGCACACCGATGGTTATGCGTGTATCAGGCGGAGCTACTGTCGTCGGTAAAGATTTAGCGAATGAAACAATTGTTACACCTGTAAAAGAGGCAGTAAAACAAAACGCAATTGGCGTCGGCGTTTCTGTTTTCGTCGGATCAGACTATGAAACACAAACCGTATCAAATCTCGCAAATGTAGTTTCAGAAGCTCACGATTACGGTCTACCAGTACTCGGTATTACTGCTGTTGCGAAAGAATTACAAAAACGTGAAGCACGCTTTCTAGCACTCGCTTCCCGCGTTTGTGTTGAAATGGGAGCTGACATTATTAAAACATATTACTGCGAAGGATTCGAAAAAATTACAAGCACTTGTCCTGCCCCAGTCGTAATCGCTGGTGGTCCAAAACTCGATTCAATTGAAGACGCATTAAACATTACGTACAATGCACTGCAAGAAGGCGCAATCGGCGTAGATATGGGCCGAAACATATGGCAATCTGAACATCCTGCTGCCATGATTCAAGCGATTCATGGCATTGTGAAGAATGGAATGAATGTGAAAGAGGCTCTCCAATTATATGAAGATGTAAAAAATTAAAATAAACGACAGACTATTACACTTACATATATACAAACTCAATATTTACTATAATGAAAAGCCTCTATGTTAGATTACTAAGTAACCTAACATAGAGGCTTTCTTTTACAATTTTTGTTCTGAATTGAGTCAAATCCCTACAGATCGCGCACATTCCAAACAATTTCACCGCGTTCACCAAACGTACTGTGATGCCGCTTAAATCCTATCTTTTCTAATACCCGGAAAGACGCCGTATTCCAAGCGCCTACAGTAGACCAAAGTCTATGGCGACCCGTAGCGATCGCGGCCTCAAGCACTGCTGATGCTGCCTCTGTCGCATAACCTTTGCGATGAGCACGTTGGAACAACTCGTATGCAATTTCCGGCTCTTCAAGCGTGGATCGACCGATGATTAAGCCACAGTATCCGATGAAATCCCCTTCTTCTCGCCTACGTATAGTAAGAAGAGAAATACCATTTTCAGTTGCTTTCTTGCGCATTTCGATAAGAGAGCTACGAACAGATTCAATGGTTGGCATGTCCACACCACGTTCACCAACTAATTTTCTCAGCCAGACTGCATCAGATTCCTCCCACATATTCAGATCGAGTCGTTCCGTTTTTAACTGGAACGCCATATCTTTAAAAACTGCTGTCATAGCGGTAACCTCCTATTGATTTCACTGTACTACTTATAATAGTTTCGTACTTTACCATATGGAAAACCTGCTTGATTCATACATTATTATTATTTTATGCACAAGCAATTCCTCTGCTAAATAGACCTTGTTATCAAACTTCATTTTAAGTCTACAATATTTGATTTATGAATGAGTTTAAATTTACATTTAAAAATGTATCGCACTTTCTTTTTGTTAAAATAAAGAAAAGGAGGAATGATTATGAAACAAATGGGTTTTGAACGGCCTACTGATTATTACGATGAAAGGTTATATACTATCGATGAAAAAATTTGTGCCCTATTAAAAGAACGAAAAGAACTTTCAGATGGTGATCCAGGTTTTCCACATGATGAAGCGATTTATAAATGAGCAAAGCAATACGGATTTTATCCAGACTATTTAAATTCATTATTCTCTTCCATGATGGACGAAGGTGAATTTAAACCTCGCGTCGAACCAACTACATTCAAAAAACATGTACCTGTTTTTAAAACGTATGAACATAAAGGTATCATATGCAAATGCTAGTGTAGTTTATTTATATAGCGATTGGGATTCCACTGATGAAGTTTTTAATGAAAATAAGCCTCATAGTTTCTTCCAATTATCAATAGATGATACATATGACTGCTGGCCAGAAGGTGGTGGTGGCACTGATGGACATTTTAGTCATCATTTCGTTGTATCTCCTGCCCTTCCTGATAATTTGTCTGGAATAAGCTTACGATTTAAAGAACTCAATATGCCGTTTAGGAAAGATCAAGCTGTGCTTGAATTTGAAATTAAGGTAGATTAATAAAGAAGTTGTCTCACAAGTCATTTTACTGACTAAAATCCGTTTATTTTTACTTATATGTCCCTTAAAATAATCAAGCCCCTTTCCAAACTGGATAAGGGGCTTGATCTACATCTTCAAACCATTACTCTTGTTACTTGTTATTGAACTTTCTTACCATCTTTATAGTCAAGGCAGGACACTTCAATTAATAATCCATTAAACATTGTAAAATAAAAACCATAACTACTACCTCTCATAGAATACGGTGCCTTTTCTATTTCAATACCTCCAGCTACTAAACGATTATATGCTTGATCAACTTCATTTGAAGTATCCACTAAAAAACCAATATGAAAAGCTTCTGGATACATAACTTCCATATTCCCCTTAAATGCTTTTGGATCGCTTAGCACAAGTATAAATCCACTCTCATCACTCATTACTACTAGTGCCCTTCCCTTTTGCTCTAAAAATTGAAAATCAAAAAATGTTTCAAAGAAATGTCTCGCTTCTGATAAATCATCAACGCATAGATTCAAATGATTTAACTTCATTCACTCATCTCCTTTTAAGCACAGGGTATATAAACTTATTTTCATAACACTTAAATATGTAAGGTAAGATATTCAAGCGTTCCATCTAAGACTATGCTTTATAGTCTAATAATTTTCTCTATAACCTAGAACGTTTTTATGACTGCAATTCCATAAACCGTTCGACGCGAAATATTATTTTACCTATATAAAATAGTCACATTATTTATTTTTCAAATTGTGTAAAACCCACTCAATCAAGAAAATTGCTGCAGAGGTACGTTCTGTCGTATCACCTAAAAACAGTTTATTTATAAAACCTTCAAAGTGAGTTGGTACTTTAGATAATGTTTCAAAATACTTCAAAACAGATCCCGCTGGCGGTGTAGGCTTATTATTAACAGCCCATATCCCATCTAACAATGTCCAAGTTGACGTATGAACGATGTATGAAGCTTTTAACTCATCATTTGCTTTCAAAGCAGATTGAATTTTAATTAATGAACTATGCAACCAATGAGAAATGCCCTTCACTTTGTCGCTAGAAACACGATAGTTTTCAAATTCATATGTAGCTATTTCCTTTAACTTTTTCAACTCACCGCTTTTATCAAACAAAATTTCCCCTTCTAGAAATGAGTATAGTTCCATCGGATTGTTTTTAAAGTTTACTTGTATTAAATTAAAATCTGCACTCTTATATTCAACTAAAATATCTTCTCTCGTTTCAGAATGAAATTTTTTCTTTTGTCCATCTTCTAAAAGAATATAGAAATCTAAATCCGAATCAGTATATGCATCGCCTCTTGCGACAGATCCAATTAGCATGAATCCATGTACCTTTTCCATAGATAAGGTTTCCGCTACTATTGTTTGCACTAATTTTTTATGTTGTTCATGTTTAATAAATATTTGTGCTTCTAACATTTGTAACCTCCACACACATTATTAAGGAGTTATTCGTTACCTATATATTTTTTACTTCTCTTATATCTTTCATCTTCTACATACTTATTCAACAATTGTCAGTTCATATACAATTACATCTTCACTGCTTTTTGTTTTATCTTGAATCGTCACAATGTCTCCAGCCTTTATTTTCGAAGCGTTCACTACTTTTACCATCTCTGGTGGAACAACCCCTCCATCGTTCTCTTTATTTAGTGGTAACCACTTAACTGATTTACTAGTTGCTTCTAAAATTTTATATTTAATTGTACCATCATATTTTATTTCACCAACAAGATCTTTTACTAATGTTGGTGTATATTTACCCTCTTCTTTTTTCAAAGAGATATGATCACCTATATCTAGGATACCGTTTCTTTTAGGTGCCTCCCATTTTGTTGGATTTAAATCATTTAAACTTACCTTCACACTATCTTCTTTATTCGAACTAGCATCTTTTAGAAATATATCATTATGTTTCTTATCAATAATGATATACTCCTTCTGCTCTACTATTTTTGCACTGCTTTCACGTTTTTCTTCCTCATTCTTAAATACTTCTTCTTTCACATTATTATTACTACACGCTGATAATAATGTCGTTGCTAAAGATGTCATTAGTAATATTCTTTTCACTTCATTTACCTCCATTTACAATTAAAACAAATAAACATATATAACATCCATATTTTACTATAAATCAAAAAAAGAGGATATTTGTTAACAAATATCCTCTACCTTTACATATATATTACGACTGTTGATAAGCCGCTTTCGATGATTTTACATAATAAACTGCGTGATCAACGTTAATGATATGATCTGGTTTTGGTTTGCCACGGCTCGCTCTATGTCCTGCTAAGTGTTCTTCACTTGTTTCCCAGTTTTTCCATGCTTCTTCAGATTCCCAGCGAATCATAACGACTACTTCTTCGTCTCCGCGTCTTACTTTTTTCACAAGAACACTCAAGTCGATAAAGCCTTCAAATTTTTCAATTATACCTTCTCCAGTGAAACGTTCTACAACTATATTTGATGTACCTTCTTTTACTGTAAATGTTTTCGTTTCGATAAACATATATCCCACTCCCTCTTTGTAATACGAATACTACTATTCTTCTATTATAATTGATTATGATAATTATTTTCAATTGTAAAGTTTTAATTTTTTGAATTATGCTGATTTCTTTTCTATCGCCTCATCTAAAAATTTGAAATACGGAAGTAATAATCCTATTAAAGAAGTAATACATATAATCGCACCGATAATAAAGTATAGTGCTCTTATTCCCCAGCTTTCACTTAGTATGCCTCCTAATAACACACCTAACGGCATAGCGGATCGTATGAAAAATAAACGCACTGAAAATACTTGTCCTATCATATTGTTCGGTACTGTTTGTTGGCATATTGTCGTGTTATGAACATTGAAAAAGGCAATGCAAATGCCTGCAACAACTTCAATGAACACTGCAATTACTATACTGTGATTGAACGCTAGAGAAATATATGTGAGTCCTCCTATAAACAATCCACCAAGCATAAGTATACGCCGACTTTTATATGTTACTTTTCCAACTAGTATAGATCCAACTACATAGCCAAATGGGAATCCGGCCATAAAATAACCAAACTCTGCATACCCGGCTGACAGCTCGTCTTTTATATAAGGAAGATTTGTAACTAGCGTAACCCCAACTCCAAATTGCACGAAAGTAAGAAAAATACAGAGCCAAACGATAACTGGTTTTGTGAAAAAATATGTAAAACCGTGAAGAAACTGTTCTAACCACGTTTTCCGAATAGATTGTTTTGTTCTCTTTTCTTTTATATAAAGTAAAAAAGCGCCACTAACAAATAGACAAATACATACGAAAGATAGTGTAAGTTCTACTCCAATCAAATGAATAGCTACTCCGCCTAATATTGGTCCAAGAAACATCATAAGTCGAGCCATCCCATCAATATACGCATTTGCGTCTTGAAGCTGTTCTTTATTTACAATACTCGGTGTAATGGCTTGACTTGCAGGTGTATACAGCGGCGTAATAAGCCCAATTATTATTTGTACGACATATATGTGCCAAACTTCTATACTACTAGTAAGTAACATGACTAACGGTAGTAAGAAAACCGAAGCCCGCACCCATTGCGAAAAAATCATAATCCACTTCCGGCTCCATTTATCAATAAATGGGCCACTTATTAGTTGTAGTATGAGCGATGGGATAAAGTATAGTAACCACATACTACTTAATGCTGTTTTTGACCCTGTTAATTCGTAAACAAGAATTGAATTACATAACGTTCCGAAAGCCCCGCCCAATTCTGAAATCGCGCTACCAATCCACATGAAAAAAAACGAACGATTTTTCAACACATTTTTCAATTTTATACACCAACTTTTCTATTTAATTCCTCCCCTTATGTGCATTCTAGTTGCATATTATCTATTTAAAAACGCATCTAATTCTTTCGCTAATGACTGTACTGCTTTCTTTCTTAATACATATTTCCCGTCATGTATATCCACTAACTTCGCTGCACGTAACAATTTCAAATGATGGTGTACAGTCGATTTACCGAGTTGCAGTCTTTCTGTAATTTCCTGCAATGTTCGTTCTTTTTCGAACAAAATTTTTACAATGCGTAATCTCGCTTCATCCCCAAGTGCCTTATGTTTTTGAACTAAAAAATAATTCGGTTCATATAGATTTTCAGGGTGGATGCTTTCATTTGCGACTGGGTAATGAAATACTTTCGTATCTTCAATATCCGCCTCAATATTCCACGGTCTGTACGTCATTTGCGGGATAAGAAGTACATTATGAACACTTGGTTCTGGCATATAGTTCACACCGCCAGTCGCCCACTCGACGAACTCTTCCGATTTCATCTTTTTATTCATCTCATTTTTCGCTTCATAGTCTCTTTGTAATATAGAAAGTATTTTCTCCTCCTCTTTCTGAATAACACTCTCATACCAACCTGTCATAACGGCTACTAAATGATCCTTTAGTTTTTGCACATCGATATTACATATAAAACGAATATACGCGGAGAAAAACTGATGATCCTGCGTCAGTTCCATTAGTTCATATATTGCAGTTACGTCCCCACTTGCTGCTAAATATCTTTTCTTTTCATACTTCTCGCCTAAAAACGGTAAGCATATATATTTCAAATCTACTTCTGAAAGCGAATCGATTTTAGCATGAAACTGTGCTAAGTCCTGAAAATCCTCTTTATACAACAACTGAAGTAACGCTTTCCACGTATTATGTTCTTCTACAAACTGTAAGTGCTCTCTCATTTCTTCTGTTAATGATTCCTTAATTTCTTCCCATTCATTTTGACTCTTTTCAAGGGTATCGATTAACCTTTTATGAGTGATTGCCGCAATGCCAAGTGCGCATTCGAAAAGTATCGAATACTTCACCTGAACATGGTAAGTTTCCCTCTTTCTACTCGTTATGTGATAGACCTCCATTTTATCCCCTCCCTGTTTGCTATATATCTAATTCTATTTTCGTCGAATTTATCCTTCTATATTTTTAGAATTTATAAAATATGAGTTGAAATACATTCATTCTAAATTAAGAAGAATAGGAGCTTTTTTATATACAAATAATAACTCTCAAGGAGTTGTTGACATGTATTTCATATTAAATATGTTAGGGATTTTCGTTGTCATATTAATTGTTTTCCTATGTTCGCCTAATAAAAAACATATAAAATGGAGACCAATTGTAATTCTCATCCTATTGGAGCTCTTTATTACGTGGTTTATGTTAGGTACGAAGCTCGGTAGTATTATCATTAATAAAATTGCGTCATTTTTCAGTTGGTTACTATCATGCGCGAATGAAGGTATTCGGTTTGCCTTTCCTTCAGCTATGGAAAGTCAGCACATTGATTTCTTCTTTAGTGCGTTACTTCCTATCATTTTTGTTATCACGTTCTTTGATATTCTTTCGTACTTCGGAATCTTAACTTGGATTATTGATAAAGTAGGTGCAGTTATTTCAAAAATTTCTCGTTTACCAAAGTTAGAAAGTTTCTTTTCGATTCAAATGATGTTTTTAGGAAACACTGAAGCACTTGCGGTTGTCCGTGATCAATTATCCGTTTTAAAAGAAAATCGTTTATTAACTTTTGGAATTATGAGTATGAGTAGCGTTAGCGGATCCATTCTTGGCGCTTATTTATCAATGGTTCCGGCAACATATATTTTCAGTGCAATCCCTTTAAACTGTATTAACGCATTAATTTTAGCCAATGTATTAAATCCTGTGGAAGTTTCAAAAGAAGAAGATGTCGTATATACACCTGCAAAAGATGAAAAAAAGGATTTCTTTTCTACTATTTCAAACAGTATGTTAGTCGGGATGAATATGGTTATCGTTATTTTAGCTATGGTAATTGGTTATGTGGCATTAACTGCATGTTTAAATGGAATTTTAGGCTTTTTCGTCACAGGTTTAACAATTCAAAAAATCTTCTCCATTATCTTTAGCCCTTTTGCTTTTTTACTCGGTTTATCGGGCAGTGATGCGATGTATGTAGCTGAATTAATGGGGATCAAAATAACGACGAATGAATTTGTTGCAATGATGGATTTAAAATCAAACCTAAAGTCTTTACAACCACATACAGTTGCAGTTGCAACAACCTTTCTTGCTTCTTTTGCTAACTTTAGTACAGTGGGTATGATTTATGGAACTTACAACTCATTATTTGGCGGCGAAAAATCATCAGTCATCGGGAAAAATGTTTGGAAGCTTCTTGTAAGCGGAATGGCTGTTTCCTTATTAAGCGCTATGCTCGTTGGGCTTTTTGTATGGTAAATACTTTTTAAAATAAAAGACACCCAAACGAAAATTGAGTGTCTCTTATTTTTATTTTCGAATTTGTCCATTACCACGAATCACATATTTTGTGGAAGTTAATGCTGGAAGCCCCATTGGTCCTCTTACGTGTAGCTTTTGTGTACTGATGCCAATTTCTGCTCCAAATCCGAATTCAGATCCATCAGTAAAACGTGTCGATGCATTATGATAAAGTGCCGCCGCATCAACAGAAGTGAAAAATTTGCTGACGTTTTCCTCGTTTTCTGAAATAATCGCTTCAGAATGCATAGATCCATACGTATTTATGTGATGAATCGCTTCTTCTATAGAAGAAACTACTTTCACTGCCAACGTGAGTGCTAAAAATTCTGTTTCCCAATCTTCTTCTGAAGCAAGTACAATTGAAGAATCCAATGCCAATGCTTTTTGATCACCACGTAGCTCCACGCCTCTTTCCTTCAAAGAAGAAAACAACTCGCTACCATATTGCTCTGCCCACTTCTCATGAAGTACAATCGTTTCAATTGCATTACATACAGATGGACGCTGCGTTTTTGCATTTATAATAATATCAATTGTCATTCGCTTATCTGCCGTTTCATCAATGAAAATATGACAATTTCCCGCACCTGTTTCAAGTACTGGAACAGACGCTTCTCTCACTACCGTATCAATTAATTGTTTGCCGCCTCTTGGAATAAGAACATCTAGGTAATCATTCAATGTAAACAACTGCTTTGCGCTATCCCGTGTTGTATCTTCTATAAGCTGTACACTTTCTTCTGGCAAGCTTGTTTGTTTGAGCGCTCGGTGAATAACGGCAACGATGGCTTTGTTAGAATTGATAGCAGAAGAACTACCACGTAATATAACTGCGTTTCCTGTTTTCAAGCAAATTGTAGCAGCATCTACTGTTACATTTGGCCTTGCCTCATAAATCATCCCAACAACACCAAGTGGTACACGCATCTCCTGAATAGATAGTCCATTTGGTCGCTTCCATTCACTTACACGTTCTCCAACTGGATCACGTAATTCGATTAACTGCTTAATCCCCTCTGCCATATCAACAATTCGTTGTTCAGTTAGCATAAGTCGATCAAGGAGTGAATCAGAAAATCCTTTTGCCTTACCTTCTTCGATATCACGTTTGTTTTCCTCTACAATATAAGCTGTTTCTACTATTAGCCTTTCAGCAATAGCAGCAAGTGCTTCGTTTTTTTGACTTGTAGATTTTAGTACAAGTTCTCTAGCAATTTCTTTCGCTTTTCTTCCCTTTGCCAACACTTCATTCATCTTCATTTCCTCCTTTTTAACATCACTATTCTTAAAGTGACACCCAATAATCTCTATGAATGACTTCATAATTATGCCTTTCGCCTCTTGCTTGAATATGTTGACTTTGCATACCTTTTATCTCTCTTAATTCCTCTGCGCTATATGTGCATTGTCCTTTTCCAATTACGTGCCCTTGTTGCGTCATTACTTCTACGACATCGCCAACTTGGAAAAATCCTGAAACATTTGTAACGCCAGCAGGAAGAAGACTCTTACCATGCTGAATGATAGCAGTAGCTGCTCCAGCGTCTACTTCAATTTGTCCACTAACAAGCGAATGCAAGGCAATCCATTGCTTATTCACTTTCATTTCTTTTTGAGGAGCATTTCCGACATACGTTCCATCACCTTTGCCCTTCAAAACATCTACAAATTTCTCTTGTCCACGTCCTGTTCCAATAAATACACTCACGCCAAGAGAAAGTGCTATCTTCGCAGCATCAATTTTTGACTTCATACCGCCAGTCCCAAGTTTGGACCCAGCATCTCCTGCAAGAGAAGCGATTTCTTCCGTAACTTCAGGAAGGAAATAATACTTTTTCGCATCCGCATTTTTCTGAGGATTTTTGTCGTATAAACCGTTCACATCCGTAAAAATCATTAGCATATCCGACGAAACAAGCCCGCTTACTAAAGCTGACAGCATATCATTATCACCGAACGTTAGCTCTTCTAAAGAGATGGAATCATTTTCATTAATGATTGGAAGAGCAGAACGGTTTAGTAACTCTCCTAATGTAGCGTAAGCATTACTATATTGTTCTTTTCTAGAAAAATCACTTCTCGTCAGCAATAGTTGCGCAGTAACGATACCATATTTACGAAATTCCTCCGTGTACGCCTGCATTAACAAACTTTGTCCGACAGCTGCAGCTGCCTGTTTTCCTTTAATTGTCACAGGTCTACTAGGATACCCTAGAGCTGAAAAACCTGCAGCGACAGCCCCAGATGTAATTAACAAAACTTCATGCCCTTCCTCTTTCAATCGAGCCAATGCGGCAACGTGATCTGAAAGTTGTTCTTTAGAAATGCCTCCGTGACTATCTGCCAAGGAACTACTCCCAATCTTTACAACAATTCGTTGTTTTTTCACTTTTTTATCCCCCAAGTCTAAAATCAAAGTTTTTTATAAATTACACTTCTATTCATATAGCTTGCAGCGATTCTATTCTTTTCAATGCTGCGCCTAGCCTATTTAAGAGCAAAATAAAAATGACCGCTTCGCCCTTAATAAAATAAAAAGGACGAAACGGTCATTGTTCCGCGGTACCACCTTAATTGATATACATAGATATCCACTTGGCGCCTATAACGCAGGCGAACGCCTAAACTTTCATTTAAGACTCAGGGATAGGTTCGATATATTCTATACGAGGAATCTTTCAGCCGGTGAATTCCACTCTCTTTCGCAAGAAGACATATGTACTATTTCCCTTCAACGATTTTCGGTTTAATTTTTTATATTATGCGATATAATTTGATTTGGTGTCAAGAAGTATTTTTAAAAATAAATAGAGCGGTAAGTTACTTGTATGAAATTATTACCGTACTGAATGAAAATACAAATCGATATAAGTTTAACTCATATTCATCAACATAAAACCTACAATTAAAGTGTATATATTTACATAATGTCGAATATAATTGATTTTTATCTTTTGGTGTTGCAAAAAGGAATATATTCTCTTAGAATGTTTCTTTATATTACATAAAGATGTTATTGTTATTTTAAGATAGCAATTTCGAAATGATATAATTTATTATAAAAGGAGCAAGATTGAGTTATTATGGATAAACAAATTGGATTCATCGGTTGCGGAAATATGGGAATGGCTATGATTGGTGGGATGCTACACAAAAAGATAGTGTCTGCAAATAATATTATTTGTTCGGATTTAAACACTATGAATTTAAAAAATGCTAGTGAAAAATATGGGCTAACTACAACTACTGACAACAATAAAGTAGCTAAAAATGCTGATATTTTAATTTTATCAATTAAACCAGACCTATACGCATCAATCATTAACGAAATAAAAGAAGTAATCAAAAACGATGTTATCGTCGTAACGATCGCTGCCGGGAAAAGCATTAAAAGTACTGAAGAAGCTTTTGCTAAAAAATTAAAGGTTGTAAGAGTAATGCCTAATACACCTGCCCTTGTTGGAGAAGGAATGTCTGCATTATGCCCTAATGAAATGGTGACAGAAACAGATTTAGAAGATGTGCTAAACATTTTCAATAGCTTTGGTCAAACAGAGATCGTAAGCGAAAAATTAATGGACGTTGTAACATCTGTAAGTGGTTCGTCGCCAGCATACGTATATATGATTATAGAAGCGATGGCAGATGCAGCTGTATTAGATGGTATGCCTAGAAATCAAGCATATAAATTCGCTGCTCAAGCTGTGTTAGGTTCTGCAAAAATGGTACTAGAAACAGGCATACATCCAGGTGAATTGAAAGATATGGTTTGTTCTCCTGGCGGAACAACGATAGAAGCTGTAGCAACATTAGAGGAAAAAGGATTACGAACTGCAATTATTTCAGCAATGCAGCGCTGTACACAAAAGTCTGTTGAACTATCTGGGCAAACGAAAAAGTAAAACTATAAAAGAGATCACGTTAGCTTTGAATTTAGTTAGAAAACGGTGGATTACATACTCTCTCGCTTGCACTAAATGATAAACGGACAAACTCATAGATACTTGAGTTTGTCCGTTTTTTTGATTATACTACAATAATTTTATTTGTATCTTCTTTTGAAATTTCAGTTTTATCCCTTCCTTATTCCCTACTATGATTGTGTAATTTTATTAGAAACTAATAATTTTTCAATGCATTTCGGTAACATATCTAATAGCGTTTCAAATGCATAATTTACATCTAAACGTTCTGTCCATTGATGTGCATCTTTTCCTACCGGCCCCATATTTAATACCGGAACGTCAAACTCTTCTAGATCCTGAAGTGGAATCGAATAACCTTTATCCCATAATGGCATATTGTCTACAAGTGAACTCATTGAATGTAGTGGATTCTGTAAGCCCACATAGCTCAAATCTGAAATTCCCCCAAAATAGTTTTGGTTTTCAAATGTAATGTTATGATTGTAGTGAGCATACTTTTCCATTTCTGCAACTACATCTTTAATTAACGGATGGTTGCGTGAACTTACAGCTGGATAATATGGTGGAGCAAAGAAAAGTACAATCATCGGCGCCTTTTCTTTACATAAAATAGATAGTTTATCTACTAAATCAATTGTTACCGCACGATCATCTTTATCTTCTCTATTTTTTATTATACTAGATTGAATATCATCTATTTTCTCTTGCCCATGTTGTTCAATTGCATAAGCGATAAGCTCTTCATACGTTAAAACATTTACTTTCATATTAGGCGGTATAAACGGATTATATTTAGAAAAACGATATGCTTGCTTCTCGTATGATTCTTCTATTTTCTCTGCTACTTTCGTTACTTTTTGACGTAACATTGAAACGACATCTGTCATCGTTTTTTCTAGTAAAAACAAATTGAATAATGTGACTGCACGATGCGGAATTTGTACAGAATAATCCTCCTTTAAGTCCCGTTGAAGTAAGTTAGTTGGCGGAGGACTTGCTTCTCCTTCTACAACATCACAAAGGTCCGTATTCAATTCTAATTCAGCCGTTAATAAAGCAGCCATATAACTCCCATTTAAACCTGCAAATGGTTCACCTACATGTGTTTCTTTACCATAGCAAAGAAATCCAGGTAACACTTTACCAATAGAACCAGTATAAATATACTTATTTTGGTCACCAGGATGTCGTGAAAACATAGGCTCTGAATTTAATACCGTTTTATAATCCAAGTTATGTTCTCTTGCTAACTCTAGTAGTCTTGGAACAGCAGCCCTCATCCCTACAGAGTTTACTTCTTCATCTGGAACAGATAATAAAAGAACATTCCCGTCAAATCTTCCTTCACAGGCTTGCTCAATCATTGCCATTTGTAATGTGAGGCCGCATTTCATATCCATTGTTCCTCTGCCAAACAGCCAATCTCCTTGTTCTATATCTTCACGCACATGGTCTGGTAATTCATCTTTATGAGAATAAAACATAGATGTTAACATTTTAGGATTAAATGCATCTTCTTTCCAAACTCCGTAATCTTGCACATCTACAACATCAAAGTGACTAACTAGAATTACGGTATTTTTTGTACTATCGCTTTTCTTCACTAGGGCTGTAACAAAATATCGTCCGTCCCCCGTCGGATTTTTTTGCAAATGATGCGGGTTTTCTTTGAAGTACTGTAAATCAGATAATTGTTCCACAACAAAGTCTGGCAATATCACTTCAGCTTCTGTACCTGTAATACTAGGAATTTCAACAAGACTGCTTAATAATTGAATCAATTGTTCTTTTGATTGCCACTTTGACATATAAATCCCCCTATTTTTCCGCATTATGAAAATGAATTCCAGTATATGAATAAAAAATGACGACAGTTATCAAAATTATAGCTCTGATGTACTGCCGATTTTTATTGATATTTCATGAGCTGCTTGTTTTACCTTACTAATCAGAAAAGATAGTCGATCATCATTAATGCGGTGACTAATTAACCCAACACTTAATGCTCCTACTACTTTATGATTAAATCCGATAATAGGTGCAGCTACTGAAGCTGTCCCTTCTGTTTTTTCACCATAACTTACCGCATATCCTTCAGTTTTTATTTGCTTTATTTGATCTAAAAGAATGTGCTTTTGTTCTGGTAATGAAGAAAGTAAATGTTCTATAATATGTTCCATTTCATTCGTTTTCATATTGGCAAGCATCGTTTTATTTGCCGCACCAATTGAAAGTGGAATTTGTTCCCCTAAGTTATCAATAACTCGAATTTTTAAAGGGCTATCCATTCTTTCAATGATAATAGAATGTGTTCCATTTGGAATGTTCAAATACACACTTTCTTCGACCTCAGAAGCTAACCGCTTCATCACTTCTCTTGCTACAGATCTGTAGTCTACCTTCTCCAATTGACGTAATCCTATTTCCATCCACATTGGCCCAATTTTGTACTGTTTCGTTTCTGAAATTTGTGTAACTAACCCATGCTCGATTAAAGAGTTAAGTAATCTATGTACTGTACTAACTGGGAGATGTGTTCTGTCCGCTATATCAGAAATAGCCCAATACTCTTTTTCATTAGTAGAATTTAACAACTTTATAATACTTATCGCTCGATCAATGGACTGCACCATAATAACTCACCTCAGCCTGACTTGTAATATGCTAGTTTGCTCAATTACCTATCAATTTAACAAAAATTTAAAATGAAATCAATCTATTTATTCAATTTTCTAAAAATAAAAATATGCCACTGATAACAATTTGTAAGCGCGAACAAAAAAATATTGACTTTTCTTTTTAATTATCTGAAAATTATAACAAGATTTCACATCACGGAATACATTCCACAATACGGAAAAACATCAAACTTCATTCTATCAACTACGAAAGTGAGGAAAACAATGACGCAAGTAAGTAATACAAACAATGAATTAAAACGTACGATGAAAAGTAGACACTTATTCATGATTGCACTCGGTGGTGTGATTGGAACGGGATTATTTAACGGATCTGGTTTTATTATAAGTCAAGCTGGACCTGGTGGATCCGTACTTGCCTTTATGGCTGGTGGATTATTAATGTATTTCGTTATGCTTTGTCTTGGTGAACTTGCTGTAGCCATGCCTGTTTCAGGTTCTTTTCAGGAATATGCAACTAAGTTCATCAATCCTGCAACTGGATTTACAATCGGATGGTTGTATTGGTTAAGCTGGGCGAATACGACCGGTCTTGAATTTACAACTGCCGGCATTACAATGCAGCGCTGGTTTCCAGATATTCCTGTTTGGGTTTGGTGTTTAATATTTGGCGTTACTATCTTCACTATTAACGCATTATCTGCTCGTAGTTATGCAGAAACAGAATTTTGGTTTTCAAGTATAAAAGTATCTGCCATTATAGCTTTTATTATCCTTGGCGGTGCCGCTATGTTCGGTTTTATTGACTTAAAAGGCGACGAACCAGCCCCGTTATTATCAAATTTCGTAAATCATGGCGGTTTATTCCCAAATGGACTTGCAGCTATTCTATTAACAATGGTTACAGTCAATTATTCCTTCCAAGGTACAGAACTTGTCGGAATCGCAGCAGGTGAAAGTGAAGATCCAGCAAAAACTTTACCTCGTTCTATTAGAAATATTATATGGCGCACGATGTTTTTCTTCGTCTTAGCAATCTTTGTTCTTGTTGCTTTAATTCCTTGGGAAGAAGCTGGATTAACCAAAAGTCCATTCGTTGCTGTATTTGATAATATCGGTATTCCATATGCAGCTGATATTATGAATTTTGTTATTCTTACTGCTGTTCTTTCTGTCGCAAACTCTGGACTGTACGCCGCAACTCGCATGCTTTGGTCATTATCAAAAAATGAAATGGCTCCGGCCTTTTTAAAGAAATTATCTTCACGAGGAATACCTTTAAACGCTTTAATTTTGACAATTTCTATTTCTGCTTTTTCTCTTTTAACAAGCGTCGTAGCTGCTGAAACAGTTTACTTATGGTTAATTTCAATTTCTGGCGTCATAACAATCATTGTTTGGATGTCAATTTGTGTCTCTCAATTCTTTTTCCGTAAACATTATTTAGCAGACGGTGGAAAATTAGAAGACTTAAAATTTAAAACTCCACTTTATCCACTTGTACCAATTCTTGGTTTTGGATTGTATGGCATTATATTAATCAGTCTTATTTTCATCCCAGAACAACGACTTGGAATCTATTGCACTTTACCGTTTATCGTTTTTTGCTACACATACTATCACTTTAAAGTTAAGAAAAGAATTGCTACTAACACTCAAAGTGAAACTAAAATTAGCGAGACTATGTAATACTATACTTATATATAAAAGACCGCACATGGCTTTCATTTCATATGCGGTCTTTTATCATTGGCATTTGTTCTATTCCCTTTTCATTCATTACCTCATACGAGTCAGTATTACTATATACCTTTACTTGGGTTGTAAGTTCTTTGAAAAGTGATACCGATTTCCATAATGCGGTAAATACTACAATACTAGTAATTGGAATTTTTCACTTTTTATACGTTATTGATTTTCCTTACACTTACTGTTTTGATATATTGAATATATAATACTTAAAAATTTTTAAATAGACAGGAGTTATATTCGATGATAAAAGGTTTCGGGGGAATATTTTGGAGAACTAAAAATCTTGATGTTATAAAAAAATGGTACAGTGAAGTGTTGAAAATTGAAATAGAAGATTGGAATGGGACTGTGATTAAACCCCAATTAGGAAATGAGACTATTTTTTCTTTCTTTACCGAAAATGATAATTATTTTCCAATAGAACAGCAAGTGATGTTAAATTTTGAAGTACATAATTTAAATGAGACTATGCAGCATCTTGAACATATTGGCGTACCGCTTGAAAAGAAAGAAGAAATTAGTGAGTTCGGAAAGTTTATTTGGATTAAAGATCCTGAAGGTCGTCTAATTGAGCTTTGGGAGAAATAGACGGTTATAATCCTTTGCTATTAAGCTAACGGTTGCTTTCATTCAACAAAATAAATAAAAAAGTCGATTTCTTTACTCCACTGGAAATCGACTTTTTTCTATCACATCCACCATAAAATGAAACTACTTCCTTTGATTAGATTGTTTCCAAACAAAAAATACGAAAAATAGTTTTTTCTGGCTGCTTATTTATCCCTTCTAATTCGCTTTAAAATTATATAATGGCTTAATAATGTGCTTTATATCTATCGTTTCTTTTGTATTTTCTATAATTTCATCCATTGGCTTGTATACCATTGGTGCTTCATCAATTGTGCTCTCTACTACCGATGTAGTCCACACCTCTTTCATCGTATTTTGGAAGTCCTCTATACTCAATAATTCTTTAGCCTTCTTACGACTCATGATACGTCCTGCCCCATGCGGACCAGAAAAGTTCCAGTCTGGATTACCTTTACCAAATGCAATAATTGAACCATCTCTCATGTTAATTGGAATAATTACTCGTTCATCTTTCTGAGCTGAAATAGCACCTTTTCGTAGAATCATATTTTCTATGTCAATATAGTTATGTATTGTAGTAAATTGATCCGTTATTTTCCAGTCCATTTTCGTAACAATTTCATCAATCATTGCTTTACGATTTAACGCGGCATACTTTTGGGCAATATTCATGTCATTCATATAATCTTTGAATCCTTCTCCTTCTAAATAAGCTAGTTCTTTACGAATCTGTGGCTTCTTAATTCCACGTAAAGTTTCTTGTATTTCTTTTTCTCTCCCCTCTTTAGTTAATCTCTTAATAATCTCATCCTTCATTGATGTAACATGAATTAGTTGTTCATACGCGAAGTTCTGGTAATACTCTGCTATTTGTTTACCTAAATTACGAGAACCACTATGAATGACAATATATACATTTCCTTTATCATCTTCATTTAATTCAATGAAATGATTTCCTCCTCCAAGAGTACCTATACTTTTTTGAGCTCGTTGTAATGTATATGGGGCCTTCACACCATCAAAATCAATCATTTTTGAGAATCGATGTTCTTTATCTCGGATACGAAAACCACTTGGAACAAATTTACGAATCGTTTCGTCTAAGTAATCGAAATTAATTTCTTCTTTTTTCTTATCAATCACAACAACTTCCATACCACAACCAATGTCTACCCCTACAAGATTAGGAACAATTTTATCTTGTATTGTCATCGTTGTCCCAATCGTGCAACCTGCTCCTGCATGTGTATCTGGCATAATACGAATTTGACTATCCTTTACGAATTCTTGGTTACAAAGATCAATAATCTGCCCAGTTGCAGTCTCATCAACGTTATTCGTAAATACTTTTGCTTCATTGTATTTTCCTTGTAATTTCAACATCTTTCATGTCCCCTTCCTTTTGAAAGAATTATTTTATTACGTTGTATGTGTTCTTATAATTACTATCATCCACCTTCTACTTTCCAATATATATATATAATATATCCTTCACTATAAAAAAATTATAATGATTTATTTTGTTTACATAATATAATTACTGTCTCTTTATATTTATACCTACACATAAGCATTCCTCCTCAATATCGATTATATAATAATTAAACAAAAACTCCCCTTAAATCGAAAATGATTAAGGAGAGTTTTTTATATACGATGAAATTATAGTTCAGATTTCACTCGAACAGAAACATTGTTTTTAATTATTTTTTTGAATTCTTTAAAGGTAACAAAATTGTTACTTTTCTCATCCCAAAGACGAAAACGGAGTGATCGTAAGCTTGTAGCAAGTGTAATCGTTGGTACATTTTTTAACGGAAGCGTATTATTGTGTGCCTCTTCTAGTTTATAGTTAGGTACTCTTGGACTTAAATGGTGAACATGATGGAATCCAATATTACCAGTTAGAAATTGCAAGATTTTTGGAAGTTTATAAAATGAACTTCCTTCCACTGCCGCTTTCACATATTCCCAATCTTTATCCTCTTCAAAATAAGAATCTTCGAATGTGTGCTGTACGTAAAACAGCCAAATTCCTACTGAACCTGCTATTAAGAATATCGTACCATGCACTAACAGAAACGATTGCCACCCAATTGCCCAGCAAAGTATAGCTATTAAAGCAACGATTATAATATTCGTCAAATACGTATTCATACGTTCTTTCTGTCTAGCACCTTTTCGGTTAAATCTATTTTTAAGTAAGAAAACATAAATCGGACCTAATCCAAACATAACGAATGGATTGCGATATAAGCGATATGCTAAACGAAGTCTAAATGGCGCAGCTACATATTCATCAACTGTAAGTGTCCAAATATCTCCTGTACCTCTCTTATCCAAATTACCACTTGTAGCGTGATGAATAGAATGCTCATGTCCCCATTGATCAAACGGGAATAAAGTTAACACACCCATACATGTCCCTACGATTCTATTTGCAGGTCGACTTTTAAAGAATGAATAATGGGTACAATCATGAAAAATAATGAAAATCCGTGTCATAAAACCAGCGGCTAACAGAGATGGAACTAACGATAACCAATAAGAAACGGACAAACTTTTATAAGCAAGGTACCATAAAATAATGAACGGCACAATTGTGTTAATAAGTTGCCACACACTTTTTTTAATCGTTGATTTTTCATACGGAGCAACTTGTTTTTTTAAATTTTTAGTATTTTCTAATGTCATTGGTCTAATTCCTTTCCTTTATGTTGCTAATTCACATTATAGCATACTATTAGTATCAGGTGTTAAAAGTAGCTGTAATAAATATTATATAATATAAAAATCTCTTTTTTCTTACTCATTACTTACAAATTACTTACGGTCAAAAAACCTTATATAATCGGACTGATGGAGCATTTCAATTATAAAAAAAACATCTATTTTTTCCAATAAATATATATAAAAGCAGAGGAATTTTTCACTTCTGCACATCTTTTCATTTTTTTAAATGGTAATTTTTTTCGATTTGTATTTATGTAACAGTTTTTTCTCACAAGAAGAAAAGAGCTGCCATAAGTCAGGTTTCACCGACTTATGGCAGCTCCTTTTCATTTTATTTTAGCGATGGATCCAAACTGCCCCTGCAGACTTGTCTTCAGCTTGACCTACTACTTCAAACTTCAATCCAAGTTTCGGCAACTTACGTCCGGCATCTGGAATAACACTGTTGATGTATTGCTTAGAATCATCAAATTTCGCAACGCCTGGCAATCCTTTATAATCAAAGATACCGCGGGTTGGCGAATTTACTTTCCATGCTGGCGTTTGATCAAATGAGAATGCCGCATCGGCAATTTGATAACGCGTACTGCTCTTCACAGTTGGTTGTCCATTTAATGTTCCTACGATTGCCTCTGGATGAGAATCTACTACCCCAAGGAATCCTTCGCCTGGATGAACACCTACCCAGTTATCTGTAAAGCTTTGATCCGCATACCATACAACCATTCCTGTATTAAATACTGGACCACGTGCATGTTGTAGCGCCGTGTCAGACCCAGCGTAATTTCGCCACTCGATATAGTAGTTATGTTTTTTCTGTTCAAATCCGTTAGACACAGTAAATCCTTTTAGCGTCATTGCTGGCTGGCCTTCTGCATCATCAGAAAAAACAACTTTTCCATCTACAGTTAATGCTGCATTGTCTAATGCAAATCCTTTATAAGCTACTGCAATATCTGTTACATACTCAAATTGCAGTTTTACTTTCTTTCCTTTAAATTGGCTTAAATCGTATGATTTATCAACCCACTTACCATCTGTTGTATCTACGCCGCCTTTTACATCTTTTTCGCCCATTCTATCAATACGTGTCTTCGTTCCATCTTCTGCAATCGCATTTACGTCAAGGAAATCATACTTCGCTTCCAATTCATAAAATGCCTTATAATCAAACTTAGCATCCGTTGCAGTCGTTAAGTCAAATACTGGTGTCTCAAGTGTTGTATGAATGTCATTTCCTTTTGTGCTGTAATAAAACTTCTTACCAAATGCTGATTCGATATTTTTTATATCTTTGTCTGGCAAGTTAACACGAACGATTCCTGGTCGTTTTGATTTTGTAACACTTTGATCTAAATATGTTGCGGTACCAATTCCCGTGCGAAGTTTATCATAATCTACTTCGACGATATTCGCCCAGTTCCCCTTCATATTCTTTTGGAAAAACTCTTTATTTTGCGGTGAGAAACTTGTTGGCTCTGTTCCCGCAATTTTTCCAGCCCAGCTACCGCCGCTCATAAGGGACCATGATTCAACAGGTTCACCTTGTCCTGAATACTTTGTATCATATTCATCTGGTAAGCCTAAATCATGACCATACTCATGCGCAAACACACCAACTGCTCCGTCTTCAGGCTCGATTGTATAATCATATGCAGCCATCTTTCCGCCCCAATTTGAAACAGAAGATTTCGTACCATCTATCGCATATGGTTTTGATCCTAGTTTTGAACGATGAGACCAAATCGCATCATCTTTCAATTTACCACCGCCAGCTTCTTGACCTACGCCCGCATGTACAACCATTAGGTGGTCAATAATTCCATCTGGTTCGTTTTTATTTCCATCACCATCTTGATCGTATTGATCAAATTGATCATAATCAGCTAAATTAATGCCTTTTGCTACAGCTGCTTTTAATGCTTCTTTCACAAAATCGCGTGGCCCTAAAGGACCTTTATTATCATGACCAGTTCCCGCATCCGCACCATAATCTGAAGCTTTTCCTGGAACAGTAAGCCATTCGGTTACAGTGCCATCAACTGTGTAGCTTCCGCCAGATTGCTCTTCATAATATTGTTTAAAAGTGTTAATCTTCGATCCATCAAATAACGTAAATTGCTCATCACCAAATAACATTTTTTGATAATGTTCACGATTAAAGTCCTTAGAATACATATAACCTGGTTCTTGATCAATATTATTATGCTTAAAATCGCTAAATTCTACGAGTAAAACAAGCACTTTATCTTTTCGAACAGCTCCATTGTACTCTTCTTGCTTCGCTGGTGTAGTCGGTACTTTTCCATTTAGTTTTCTAGAATTCAATCCTGCATCTTGCCCAGCTACTGATCCTACTTCAGGTTGCTGCGCCTGTTCATTTTCCTTCATTTTTGTATCTTTTACTTTTTTCATAAAATCAGAAGCTTCTTGCGTAAGACTATCTCCTGTCAAGATTTCTTTCCCAAGGTTTTCCCCTTTCTTTTTCTCAACATAATTTTCGACAGCCTTTGATGTCTCAGCTTGTGATGCAGATTGATCAATTACTCCCCTTTGTTTCAGCGCTTCTGCCAAACGCTCATCTGGTATTAAATGCTCATCAATTGGTAGAGATGGTGGCGTATCAGCATACGCTGCATGACTTCCGAAAGCAAACGTACTACTTAACACTGCCGCTGTTGCTAAAACTGATAATGGTTTTAACTTCTTATTCTTTTTCAATGCTTTTCCTCCCCAGTGTCTGCAAATTATCGTTTTTTTTGCCGATAGGAACATAATATTCGTTATAATACGAATATTCAATCTTTTTAAAAGGCGAAAATGTTGAGAAATATTTTTCAGGGTGAAAAACATATGATAAATAAATTTACAAGAAGTCCACTTTAGAATTTGTGATTCTCTTTACTCTTGTTTTCGAATGAAATTTCATCTACACAAAAAAGCCAATTCCTAAGTACTAGCTAAGGAATTGGCTTTTTTTATTGAGAATATTTTATGAATAAATGGATTGCTTCTTCTGGTATATAGAACTTGCCATTGCTTTCTACAACGACACTACCTAATTCATATTCTTTATTCTTAATACGAATTATATTTTTATTTACAAATAATTGAGCTTTTACATTATTACGTTTTACTATGAGCACCGGGTTTTCTGCATCAGTATTATCTATTGTTACTGTTGCACCTTTTCGTTTAAAGGCTAAGTCACTCTCTACAAATAATTTGTTTGTTACTTCTTCTAAGTTAAAGTCCATTGCTTTCGCCATCGTCTTCGCAATGTCTGTGTTTTGGATCAAACTTTTTGGCTTTTGAGGACCGTAAGAATATAAAAACACATCCTCACCTGTATGGCCTCCTGTTGTGAAGCCTATGTTCGCATGATTGGCCAATAATGTAGTAAGTATTGGACCTACATCCGATTTCTTTTTTGCTGCTTTTACTCTTTCTTTTTCATCATAAGTTAAATTGTCCAAACCGTATAATTTAGCTACATCGTCTACATTTGATAAATCAGATTTCAGTTTATTTGTAGCACCTTCAAGTGTCATTTTCGATTTTTTTAATGGACCAATGTATGCAGAGACCGGCGTAATATTATAGCCTTTTGTCGTATTCACATTCCCAATAGAAATACCGCTGTTACCATGATCAGTTACAGCTATTAACATCGTATTACCATCTTTTTTTGCAAATTCCAATGCTTCTGCAACTGCGTTATCAAATGCTAATACATCACTAATCATCCCTATTGGATCGTTCACATGAGCTGCCCAGTCTGGCTTACTTCCCTCTACAAATAAAAAGAAACCATCTTTATCTTTTGATAGTGTTTGAATTGCTTTTTCCGTCATTTGAGAAAGTGTTGGTTGCTCCGGATTTGTTGCTTCACGATCCATATCAAACGCAAGAGCATTATGTGAGAAAGAGCCCCAAATTTTCTTAGATTTAGAGTTCAATAATGCATCTTTCGTTTCAACAAAGTCGTATCCTTTGTCTTGAATCACCTTTACTAAATCTTCACCATCTTTTCTTTTTATAGGTAGCAGTGCCTCTTTTCCCCCACCTAATACAACATCTATATTTTGATACACTTGCTGCTCCGCAATTACGTCAAAACGCTTACGGTTAATATGGTGAGCAGAAAATCCAGCGGGAGTAGCATGCTGAATTTCAGCTGTAGCAACTATTCCAGTTGCGCGACCAGTGCGTTTGGCACCTTCTAAAACATTGGCAACTGGACGTAACTTGTCCTCTTCTTTTATTGATTTTAAGCCAGGTGAACTTACAATAGAAGGTAATATACCTACATATCCTGAATTCGATTTATTCCCCGTCGCTAAAGCTGTAGCTGCTGGGGCTGAGTCTGTTATAGCTGATTCCGCCGAATAGGTACGAACTCCTCCTGTTACAATTTCATCTAGTGCAAGTGGTTTCCCTTTATACAAGCGAGCTAATGTCGTTGCTGAAGAACTCGTTCCGTCCATAACCATTATGATTACATTTTTCGTTTGCCATTCTACTTGTTTCACCTTAGCTTCCACCGTATGATAATTCATCATGCTTTCCGTACATAACATACTTAGTGTGATTGTTCCTACTAACAGTAACCTTTTCATCAATAAACCCAAATTCGACATTGTTGTTCCTCCGTATGTTTCACATTCATTTATATACAAAAAGATTTCCACAACCTATATATGTTTTATTAGTCCCCAATTTTCATGAAGCTAACAATCATTACCTTCACTTTCTTTTATTAGTAAAGCAACGAACGGTACATATCATAGCTTTTTATCTTCAAATAACTAGAGACCACACCTTTTTTTATAAAAACGTCTTATCATTCTCTTCACTAAAATTTATTTCTCAATAAAAATTCGATTGAAATAAATAAGAATTTATTGTTAAACGATAAAATTTATGTTAAATTAAAATGATAATTTAAAAATGAGGTGCTTTATATGAAACAAGGATCAACACTCTTTTTAAAGACAGCAATTATCCTTATCGGTATTCCTGTTTTTGCTTTGTGTATATTTTTAATTCCTAATATCGGGAATTACGCAGCGGACTTATACCCGGATATTGCATATATAAAATATCTTGTTTTAATCAATCTATATGCAACGGTGATACCTTTTTATTTTGCTCTATATCAAGCCTTTAAACTTGTAAGCTACATTGACAAAGGTAACGCCTTCTCGAAATTATCTGTTAGAGCTTTAAAGAAGATTAAACAATGCGCTGTTACAATTAGTGTATTATATGTAATAGGTATGCCACTCTTCTATCTCATAGCGGAGAGAGATGACGCACCAGGTATTATTATAATAGGCATGCTCCTAATCTTTGCTTCAATGGTAATCGCAGTCTTTGCTGCCGTCCTCCAAAGACTTTTAAAAGATGCGATAGATATAAAATCAGAAAATGATTTAACGGTCTGAGGTGAATAACATGGCAATAATAATTAATGTTGATGTAATGTTAGCGAAACGAAAAATGAGTGTAACTGAACTTTCGGAGAAGGTTGGAATTACAATGGCTAACCTTTCTATATTAAAAAATGGAAAAGCAAAAGCAATTAGAATTACAACTTTAGATGCTATTTGTAAAGCTTTAGAATGCCAACCAGGGGATATTTTAGAATATCAACCGGAAGACAGCGAATAAAAAGAGTCCTTCTCGTATGAAGGACTCTTTTTATTCGGTATTATGGCGCAAAACTAACTCGACCAGTCAAAACTAAAATAATCGCGATAATCCAAAATATAAAGAAGGATAAGGACAGTATTAATGAAAGAATAGCAATCCCCTTCTTCTCTGTTTTTTTCGTCATCGTAATGACAGAAAGTATGATACCTGCAACAGTGAGGGCAACTGTAATATAATCTCCCACTATATTACCTGCATTCGCTATCCTTGTCGGAGTTACAAAAACGAACAGAAAACATAAAATACCGATGAGTAAAGATATATAGCTTATTATGCTGTACTTCTTTTTAGGAACTATTTCAGTTTTCATACTAACCCACCCCTTCTCTATAGCTATGTGTTTATATTAGCATGAATAACCATAATTTAGTTAAAACAAAAAACAGATAAAGTGGACACAACCACCTTATCTGCCATTACATTTCTACCTAATTACTAACCCAGCTATTTCTTCTTTATCGTTATAAGTTACGATAAAGGTACGTTGTTCTTTACTATACTTTGCTACAAGAATAACAGTATATAAACCATCTTTTTCTTCAATCGATTTTTTCTCAATTTTTTCGAATGTACCAGCTTTTTCAATTATAGGAGTAAGTTCTTTCATTTGCTCTTCTGATAAAGCTGATTTCATTTTACTATCAAATTTTTCATGTACTTCTTTATACTTTGCTTCATTTAATAATGATACAATTTCTTCCGCCTTCGGAATAAAGTTTTTTGATGTACTTTGATCTACTTTATTACCGGTACATGCTGCAAGTGCGAACGCCGCGATAGCACTTATAATAATAAGTAACATTCTTCTCATTTTCATACACCCTTTCTTTTTAAAATAAAACTATAGCTAAAAACGACTAAAGTACAAATTGCTATTGAAACTTCTGACATAATGATCCCGTTTTTCCCTGGTACATATAGCGATATAATGCCAGCTAATGCATTTGCGGTCCCATGGATGAGAATTGCATATACAACATAACGGAATTTCTTTTGGACGACAGCTTGTAATACAATGAAGGAAAGTCCAATATGCAATATCATCGCGAAGATGCGCTCAATACCGCCGAAATAGTAACTGTCACCATTTTGAATGACTGTTTGTGACAATAATAGAGATATTACCGGGATACCAACTATCAACACTGCCTCAATACCACCATGCCCTGCTCCAAATAAAAAACCAGACTGCCAATCTCGTTGCTTCATAAAATAACGCATTGCAATAAAACGAGCTATCTCTTCAAAAATTCCAGCTGATAAACTAAGCAAAATTACAAATAATACAGGCTGCATTACTGAAAACATTTGAAAATCTGTGCTAGTTCCATTTACATAATTCAGTATTGGTATGCGGATCAATATTTGTGATACAACAAAAGCCAATACACCTAACATATAAGGAATATAGCGTTTCTTCCAAACAGCATATAATAGTGCTACAAGCGGTAAACCAATGCTAATCATTGATGTAAAAATAAGACCATTCATCTCGCTTCACCTCTTACTTAAAGTGTATATAAACGAGTGAAAGAAGTATGTAGTTCTTTCCTATTCGGTTTCATTTTCATCATAGATGGTCATTTCATCTCTTTTAATATGAATGTTTGCGTGAAATAAGGACTTACATAAGTTGTTTCTAACGTCGCGTTATTTGTTTTATTCATAATCCGTTTTAACGAAAATAACCCGTATCCTCTCGCTCCTTCTTTACTTGAATGGTTTTTCTCATAAATTTTTTGCAAATCAATCGCTTCACTCTTTGAACTATTACGTACGATAAAATATTGTCGTGAATCCAATTCAAAAAATGCGATTTGCAATATCTTTTCCTCACTATGTACTGCCTCTTCAATTGCATTGTCTACTAAAACTGAAATGATGCGAATAAATGAAATGATCGTCATCGAAACACTTTCAATGCTCTCCGGTATATCAAGCATTACTTTTATTTGATGCTGCTGAGCAGTGCCAACTTTCACCCTTAATACACTTCTTACTTCAGGAATATGTATGCGAGATAATTTCGCAATATCAAGTTCATGATCATTTATTGTTTTTAACGTAGGAGCTATAACGTCATAATACACTTGCTCAATTTCTTTCACATTTTTCATACGTATTCCCTCTTCTAACGATAGTAATACATTCATATAATCATGACGAAAACTAGCAAGTTCGTCATGCATATCCTCTAATTTCTCCACATAATCTAATAACTCTTTATCTAAGCGTTTTTCATGCTCTTCTTGTAACTTTGCTTTCGATAAATGTGAACTTATAAGTACTATAATGACTAATAATAAAAATACAATAATCGCTGAAATATAACTTAATTCACTGTATTGTCGATTTAATTGTGCTAAAAACGCAGTAGATGGCTGAGTTAAGATTAATTCAATAATAAATCCGGCAATTAATAATATATAAGTTACATAGTATAGCCGACTACCTACTATATATTGAGCAATTTTTCGGATTCTTTTCCGAGCTACAAAAATACCGATAAAAGTAAGGGTTGATACGATAAGATGAATCATGCTACCTGTCCATAAATATAAATTGAATGTTGTTAACATAAAGATTTTCATTCCTAAATCAAATAGCAACATTTTCACTAACGTTATAATCACCATACTCACTAGTGCAAAATATACATTATGCTTAAATTTCAATTCATTTTGCATTAATCCTAAACTTATTAAAAATAACACAATCGTACTATTCAATTCTGGATATCTCGTTACTGTTACGACAATAGCAAGTAAAATAATGAATATCGCACTTAAAGCTATTAACATTCTATATGACAATCTATTGTACCGGATTAATTGAATGTATAAAAACGTATGGCTTATACTAGTAAGCAGTATTGCAAATAAATCATAAATATACATTACATCTCACCCTTTAATATGTTACGTACTTTACTGAATAAACGACGTGATACTGGAATACGTTTCCCGCTTTTTAAAACTATCATTTTTTGCTTCGCATCATAAGAAGACAGTTGCTTCGTATTCACGATATATGATTGATGACAACGAAATAAACGTTCATCTACTAATTCAATTTCTTTTAAAGTCCCGTAAAAATAAACGATTCGATCTAACGTCACTAATGCTAAACGGTGCGGTTCATCAGTCATAACATATTCAACTTCATGAAACGGAACCCGTACAGTCGCATTACTATTTTCAACGATAAAGTCATCGGACGGAATAATTTGCTTATTACGCGCTTCATACTGTAGTAAACATTGTTCAAAAACGTTACGCCTCTCCTCGTATGGCAACCCTTTATCAATAAAAGTTAAAGCTGATACCATATATTGATATGAAATAGGTGCAAATTCAGAATGCGTCGTTACAAACACAATAATTCCTTGCGTATCATACTTTCGTATCTCTTGTGCCACTTGTAACCCTTTACGCTCTTCTCTTTTTATCTCTATATCTAAAAAATAGATTGGGATATACTTCGCCTTAGGAATGTTTGTAATAATGTTTTCACTTTTACTAGTTACCTCTATAAAATCAAAAGGCAACATATACTCCTCACAAATCTCTTCAACTAGCCGCTTCATTTGCTGCGCTTGTATGACATCATCTTCTAAAATAAAAATACTCATGTAATCACTCGCTTTATTGAAATCTTTCCATCTATAGATTTATCTATAACTATATAATTCAAATCGTTATACCAATCTCCTTCTAAATTCTTGGAAGTATTAATTTTCTATAGTTTTTATAAAGCATAGAAAATAACCTCTACTTTCAAGCAAAAAGTAGAGGTTTTATTTAAAATATTTATAACATAACCTCTCTATCAATCACTACCTTAAAAAATTCCGAGTAATGTGCTAAAGAATAATCCGCTACATCACAGTTCCCTTGAAACATACATGTTGAAATACCTAATTCTTTTGCAGGTAATAAATCTAATTCTCTATCACCAATAGCTAAATTAATATTGTGCTTTTTATGCAAATGATCATAAGATAAAGCGTTCGGTTTTCGGGGGAAACCATCGTCAATTGTAACCATGTCTACGAAGTATTTTTCCCAGCCGTAATGTTTTAATATAGATAACACCCCTTCTCTATCTTTATGAGTCATAATCACATTTTTATCGGCAAACTTTAAAACTTCTTCCACTTTTTCAAATGGTTTTATATCTTCTATCATAATGCGACTCTCTAATACATCAATTTCACTCAATTGTTTTTTAGTTATTTCATAATAATCAACTGCGTGTGAAAATGAAACCTTTAACTTTGTATAGATTTCTTCTTCACTTATTTCCTTCCCTAAAACTTGAGCAAGAATTTTTGTATAAACTGGATACGTATCAAATAACGTCCCATCAAAATCCCATAAAATATTCATTCTGTTCACCTTTCTATTTTCTAATCATTATATAACTAAGTTCGCTCTCTTCTGTGGTGTTTCACTTTCTAAATAATAATCCTCTGCTTTCCAATACCTATTTTCAAACTTTGAAAGGTTTTTCTGCGTTTCTTCACTCTCACGTAGAAACCGTGTCTCTCTTGGACAATCTAAATACACCATATAATGAAAGAAATCTCTCCACTCTTTTCGCTGTAGAAAAACACCTTCAATTACAATTACACCTACTATGGGTATCTGTACTTTTTTCATCTCACTTGAGTCTGTCTCATTATTATAGAACGGTAATTTCAGTTTTGTTTCATTTTGTAACTTCTGAAAAAACTTCTGTCGAAGCGACTCAATATCCCATTGCAAATAATAATACTCATACCATTCTTCATAGCCAGTATGATATCGTTTATTACGCTCTACTATATGATCATCAATATGAAAAATATGGAACGGGATGCTTTCTTGTTTCATATTTTCCTTTAAGTTTGTTACAAATGTTGTCTTTCCCGATCGACTTAAACCATCTATACCTAAAATAAATCTATTTTCTTTATGCTTCTTCATAACATTTATAAGCTCATTTGTACACATTACTTCTTCCACTCTTCTTTTAATAAAGAATATAATATCGTATCATGAGCAACTTCATTTTGAATCATATGTTTTCGAAGTAATCCTTCTTCTTGAAACCCTGCTTTACTTAATAATTTTTGAGAAGCTTTATTTTCTACATATACAACAGCTGCAATTCTTATAAGTTGTAACGTTTCAAACCCGTAAGTTAAAATCGCCTGTAACGCTTCCGTTGCATACCCTTGTCCCCAATATGTATCGTCCAATTCATAACCAATTTCAGCTCGCTTATGATGCTTGTTTATTAAATGAAATCCGCACGTTCCGATTAATTGGCCCGTACCCTTTTTCTCAATTCCCCAGCGAAATACAGTTCCTTCTTCATAACGATTTTTAAACGTTTGAATAGTCGTTTTCGCTTGCTCAATATTTTCGAAAGAATCCATTCCAAAATAACGTATAACAGATTCTTTTGAAAAATAATGGAACATCGTTTCTGCATCTAACAGTGTTAGTTCTCTTAATTGTAAACGTTCTGTTTCTAGTTTCGGAAACCCCATCTCTTTTTCTCCTTCTATTCTAATGAACTGCAAATTTCAATATAATTCCCATCTGGATCGGCAATGTATGCAATTGTTTGTCCCCACGGTTTCACAATTGGTTCAACTAAGATCTTAATTCCTTGCTCTCTAAATTGTTCGATTGTTTCTTGTACATGATTAACAACGAATCCCAATTCAAAATGAGAAGATTGTAACTCGCCTTCTGTAAGTGGTAAACCTGTTAATTCTTTCACATCTTGCCTTGTGTTCATCGCTAAAATTGTAGAACCAGTATTAAATTCAATATATGTACCATGCTCTGCTTTTATAGGTAACTGTAAAATATCTTTATAAAATCTTAAACATTCTTCAAAATTTTCTACATATAAAATGATATACTTCATTTTTAAATTCATTTTACATCCTCCTTTATATCCATCCCTAAAATTTCGACAAATGTCTCATAAAAACCTTGTTCCTTATAACAACGAGCAAAAAAAAATGAGGCCGATTTCTCGGCCCCCCAGCTTATTGGCATAAAACAGGAGATTTGGTTTGGACATAACCAGTTCGTACTCTTATTATATTTTATTTTTTCTGAATTTTGAATACTTTGAACACCCATTTATATTGAGAAAGTTTTTTTGCTTGCATAAAATTAATGAGTTTAAGAAATGCTACAAATGGAGGTGTATACATATGGAACCAATGCTATGTCCAAGCTGTAAAACGAACCGTACTCGCTTTAATATTCTTGAGCAACAAGTAAAACCAGTCAAGTTAAATCCACAAACTGGTCAAGTAGAAGAAGAATACACAAATGAAACGATGAATGCTTTTCATATGTCCTATCAAGGACCAACATATAGAGTCCAATGTGCTGTATGCGGACTTGTTGAAAACCCAGAACAATTTATTAAACCTGCGCAAAATCAGTCTTTTTCTTAAACATTTTTATTACCCCCTACCACTTTTCTATAGGGGGTTTTTTGTTTCATATGTTAATGAAAAAACATTTTTCTTCCTTATTATAAATTACACCTCATACCTTCTTTGTCATCTTTTATTTTTTGATCCTCAATATGAATCGTTTTTTCTTCATTTATTATTTTCGGGATATTGCGGTTTAATCTTTGCAACTATTAATCCCTTACCTTTATATAGAGTTTTATTATATAAAAAAGAGCGAACAAAAATGCAATTATATAAAACCAAAAGAAGTTGATACCGATATTTCTCCCTACAAAATCAACTTCTTTTTAATTCTACTTTTCATTATAATATTTCACTTTTTAATTTCTTAATTTTCCAAGTGAGTCTTATGAAGAAGTACATCCACATACAACCTGTAAGACCCGTCATAGCTTTCGCCCAAATTGGCACTCTTGATTCCATCGGGCTTATAAATAGATTGTACATTGATGGTAATATACTTGCTGATATAATAACAAGGAATAGCAATAACTCATTTAGTTTTTGTATCCTCGTCTCCTTTTCTGAGTATATGTCAGGTAATTCATTTACCTCTTCTACTTCCTTACAAAAATAATTCCATCTTGTAAAACTCGTTACGCGTTTCCAACCTGACATTTCGTATATTTCGAAATACTCTTGTTGTTGTTCTTTCGAATCTCTATAAACCAATCTAAAATCAGCTTTATATATTACATCTTTTGGCTCAGTTTTCTTAAACTGATACATTAAATTGTATTTTTGTAATGCCCAACCTTGTTGATGCATCTTTCGTAAAAAGGCTTCTTCTTTTTCTAAATTCCATGCCGTAAAAAACTTAAATACCCTTTTTGTCTCCATCTTCCATTCACCCTCCTAATATACTATTTCCATTCCTTACAGATCTCTGTAACCTGTTATACTCTAGCTCTAATACTTCTCTACCAAGTGACGTTAACTCATAGCATTTCTTTCTATCTGTAGAGGCAACTTCAACTATTAACATCTCTTTTAGTAACTTCGTCGTATTCCCGTATAAAGTTCCAGGACCGAGCTTTACTTCTCCATTTGTCATCTCTTCTACCATTTGCATAATTCCGTAACCATGCATCGGCTTCACAAGTGACAACAATATGTAATATGTCGCCTCTGTTAACGGAATATATTTTTTCGCTTTCGTATTCATTATAACCACCTTCGATACATCGTTATCTGATATATCGACTAACGATACATCGTATATCGATATTGTATAATCATATTCCAAAATATGCAAGGTAATTTAATAACTTAATATCTATTTCTTTAAATTAAAAAATCATATCAATTTTCTGAATAATTTGTTAAAATATAGAAATATCCGTTTATATTTTGAAAGGAATGATACATATGATAAATAATTTGAAAGAAAACATAGGATTGGTTTTTGTAGGTAAAGAAAATGTTATTGATCTATTACTCGTTTCATTGCTTGCTGATGGACATGTACTGCTTGAGGATGTGCCTGGTACGGGGAAAACGTTACTTGCGAAAATACTTTCTAAAAGTATTGGTGGTAATTTTTCTCGTGTCCAATTTACACCTGATGTACTTCCGAGTGATGTAACAGGTATTGAATATTTCAATCCGAAAACGAGTGAATTCGAATTAAGACTTGGACCAGTTATGACCAATATTTTGCTTGCGGATGAAATTAACCGCGCTATGCCTAGAACACAGTCTAGTTTATTAGAATCGATGGAAGAACGACAAGTAACGCTTGAAAAGCAATCTACTCCTCTTCCGAAACCGTTCTTTGTTATTGCGACGCAAAATCCAATTGAATCACAAGGAACGTTTCCTCTACCAGATGCACAGCTTGATCGTTTTTTAATGACAATTTCAATTGGTTATCCATCTCCAGAAGATGAACTACAAATGATGCGACGTTTTCGTAGCGATGTACCACTAGAAAGTGTCACATCTGTTATTTCTTTAGATGATATTTTAGAAGCACAGAAACGAGTAAAAGAAATTTTCGTATCAGAACCGTTAGAACATTACATTATTAAACTTGCTCACGCTACAAGAAATCATGATTACATCGCTAATGGTGTAAGCCCGCGTGCCACATTAGCTTTAGTACGCGCAGTTCAAGCACTAGCCTTTTTACGCGACAGAGAATATTGCACGCCAGAAGATATACAATTGTTAGTTCCTTCTGTTTGGAATCACCGCATCGTCTTATCAATGGAAGGCGCATTACGTACGACAAAAAATGAAATTATGCAAAGGATTTTAAAAGAAGTTGACGTACCAGTGGAGATTGAGCAAACATGAATGGACAGCGTGTTGTAACTGTACCTTTATTTTTCCAACTCCATATTATTCAACTAACTGTCCCAGGCGCTATACTATTTACATTTTTTATGCCACAACGAATCATTATGTTTCTCTTTTTCTTCTATTATTTATTTGCTATTTTCATTTATAAATATGTCGCTTACATAGAGAAAACATTTGAAGTCGTAAATGAGAAACAAACTACTCGGCTTTTTCCTAATGAATCTGGGCAGTTTTTTATTCATTTAAAAAATGGAGCAAATATACCGCTCGTTAACGGTGTTTGTTATTTTCATTTAAATCCGTCACTACTACCACAAAAAGATCAAGGAATTGAACAAATATCAAAAACACTATTCTCTTTCCCGTTTTCACAACCTGCTCATTCGGCGCAAAAGTGGGATTTAATATTAACCGCAACGAAACGTGGTGTGTTTCAAATTGAACAGTTCGAATGTGTCTTGAAAGATCCTTTTCATCTTTTAACTGTACATTTGCCCATTTTTGATAAATTGAGGACTGAAATTATTGTGTACCCTTCTCCTAAAGAAGTAGCAGGCTTACAAGAACTACAGCAACTTTTAACCGGATCTTATCGAACGAATTTTTCTTTTTACAATGATGAAACATCTATTATCGGTGTTAAACGATATGAACGTGAGTCTTTCCGTTCTATTCATTGGAAAGCATCTGCTAAAATGCAAGAATTACAGGCGAAGCAATATGAACCTGTAAAAAATTATAGTTGGACGATTTGTCTTTCATTAGCTGCTGATCGCGGGTTTGGTTGGAAAGATAATATAGAAGACCTTATTTCATTTGCAACATACATTTGTCAATACGCAACGAAGCATCAAATACCGTTTGAACTATTTATTAGTGTATTAGCTGAAGGTGGTCCTCTGCACTTACCATTAAACGAAGGGCAAACACATTACGGAATATCTTTAGAGGAATTAGCGCGTATTTCAGATGATAGTACTTTACTTCCGAAACAAGGATTTCTTCATTATGTAACGAGAAAAAGAGAACGATCGTCTACAATGATATACATTGGTTTACAGAGAAATGAACTCCCTCTTCTCTCTCAGCCTACGTTTCTCATTAATAACGAAGGGATGGTGGAAAAGCTTGAAAACTTGGCTTTATCACGTTAATGACTTTATTCTGCTGCTCCTCCTTTCGTTATTAACGGAAAGAGATGAACTCATCGGCATTGCTATATTTTTAGCAACAGGCTATATTGGAGTATTTCTTATCCATAAACTAATGAAGAAAAAAACAACAGGTTTTGTCATATTGTTAATGACTCAAATAATTGGTTGTTCTATCTTTCTCCCTTTCTCTCTGTTTGGCACAATTATGTTACCGCTTTTCTTCTTTATCGTACATGTAGTTGGACCCGGATATCCAGTTCAAAAGTCATTAGGTGGTATTGTATGGTTTAGTATTTCAGCCATATTTTATGCGCCCTTTCCACCTTTGTGGAAACTATTACTTTTAGTTTTACACATTATGATTACATTTTGGTTAACCGGGATAAACCGTAATCAACAGTTATTACGTTTCGCTTCTCTTATTACAATTGGAATAATTAGTGCTTTCCTTATTTCTATTTTCCCATACATTCGGCTTCTTTTTTCTTATGTCGTACAAGTAGTTGCTTTAGGATTTGGATACGCCATTAATCCGTTATTTTCGGCAGCTGAATCAAAAGAAACTGACGATTTTTGGTCGAATAAAGGGAATTTAAAAGATCCTCAAATTAAAGATGAATTTGGACATCGTGCTTTTGATCCAACACTTATAAATAGCATTACAATAATAGTTTGTACAACCATTGCTATTTACGTCGTTTGGAAAATAATAAAAAAACGAAAACAATTCAGTTTACCAAATATGCCTGCCTTCGAATCTACTATCATTACTGATAAAGAAGGTATGAGCCAAAAACGTTTGAAACAAAACAAACCGCCACATAACGAAATTCGAAAAGAAATTTTCAAACTTGAAAGTAAGTTAACTCCTCCTTTAAATAGAAAACGAGGAGAAACTGTTGAAGCATGGTTAGGACGAATAAATAGTGGGGAAGATGTAAATATTGAGAGTCAT
Source organism: Bacillus sp. RC251 (assembly GCF_044908765.1). Classification (NCBI taxonomy): domain Bacteria; kingdom Bacillati; phylum Bacillota; class Bacilli; order Caryophanales; family Bacillaceae; genus Bacillus; species Bacillus sp. RC251. Next base: position 49,909 of record NZ_JBIYDP010000007.1, read on the forward strand.
ATTGTTATAGTTGCTTATAATACAGTGCGTTATTCAAATGAGGAAAACACCGTACTGTTACATGAATTTAAGGAAGAGATTCAAAAACTCTATGCATATCAGAAGCGTTTGAAAAAAAGAAAGAAATAACACAACAAAAAGACTCCTATTTTTTCATAGGAGTCTTTTTATACTTCTACGTTACTTGTTAAATTGAAGCATTCTTCCCTGCTTCAATTTCTAACGACTCTTCATGCCACCAAAGTGTTTCTTCAGGGTCTTCTTTCGCAATTTGGTGTGCTTCTTTTTTCGTTTCTACTGTAGGATATGAACCTTTTAGCGCACGTCCTGATGTTGTAACGAATAATATACTAAATACGACTAATCCAATAATACTTACACCCGCTAAATAAAATGCCGGTGCTAGCGGGTTACCAGTCGCATGAACTAAGTATGAACATACGAGCGGCGTTGTTCCACCGAATATAGATACAGAAATATTAAATGAGATCGAAAGTGCTCGATAACGTACATCGGTGAAAAAGAGTGATGGTAATAATGAAGGTAATGTTCCTTCATATACACTTAGGAAGAATCCTAATACGAAAATACCTGCAAATATAGCTGCAATATGCCCGTTACCTATTAGTAAAAATGCTGGGATTGCAAATATAGTTAAACCGAGTAAACCAATTTGCACGACGCGTTTATTACCAATTTTATCACTTAATTTACCGAAATATAGTGCTAGTGGAATCATAAGTGCCATCGTAACAGAAATAATTAATAAGCCAGTTGTTTCTTCGACTTTAAGTACTTGAGTTAGATAAGAAGGAATATACGAAAGAATCATATAATTCGTAATATTAAAGAAGGCGACAATTACTGTGCTTAATAAGAAGTCTTTTTTGTGATATTTCATAATATCCATAAATGAAAATTGTTCATTGTCTTCAGATTCCTCTTGTGCTTTTTCCATCTCTTCAAAGATGGGAGATTCATCTAAATGACGGCGTAAATATAAACCGACCAAGCCAATTGGTGCAGCTACTAAGAAAGGAATACGCCAGCCCCAGCTGAGCATTTGTTCATCTGTTAACAATAACGTCAAAATGGTAACAATTACCGATGCAGCAATGTAACCTGAGAGTGTTCCAATTTCAAGACCACTACCGAGTATACCACGCTTTTTATCTGGAGAAGATTCTGCGATATAAACCATTGCACCTGAATATTCGCCGCCTGTAGAGAAGCCTTGAATCATTCGGGCAACTAAAAGTAGTATTGGTGCCCATACACCAATTTGTTCATAGGTTGGTAGTAATGCGATGAATAATGTAGAAAGTGCCATTAAAATAATAGTAGTACTTAACACGATTTTTCGGCCGTACTTATCTCCTATTCTACCAAAGAATACACCTCCGATTGGTCGAACGAGAAAGGCTGCTGCAAATGTACCGAATGTAAGTACAAGTTGCAATCCACTATTATCAACACCTGAGAAGAATAATTGACTTAAGATAACCGCTAAATACGCGTATAATCCGAAGTCAAACCACTCCATTGCATTCCCTATACCAGTAGCAACTACTGCTTTCCTGGCTTGTTTAGGATTGACAATATTAACGTCTTGAGGTTCAAAATTTAAATCATTATTTTGTTGCATATAATAAAACAGCTCCTTTTTTAATTTAACTTCTTTAAGCACACCTTCTCTTATTGAATAAAATTAATTCGAAGCACTTAAGGAAAAGCAACGTCTCCTTTTCTGTTATTATTATTTCACATAATTAATTATTTGTCCAATTAAATGCTCTTTTTGTATAAATTTACACCCTATTTAACTTTTCATAAAATGAAGTTTAGGCTATATAATATATACCTTTACACTACAAATGAACCTTTCATTTATTTATATGTATAACGTTCCTATAATTGTTTCCTATAACTTAGAAACCAGTAACTTTTACTTAAGATTTGCATATATTTAAAAAGTGAACTCATTGGCTCGACTTCTGTTTTATTACATTCAACTATAATATTATTATAGTTTTAAAGGAGGCTATTTTATGTTGGAAATAATACTTGTAGTTGCTACTGTTTCTTTTCTCTTAATTATTTCTGGATTTTTCATTATCTTAAAACAATATAAAGAAATTAAAAATATAAAGACTATATTAACTACAAAAAAAGAAAATGAGAAAACTTCCCCCGAAAACTCCATCCCTTTGCAATTAGACCTTAGCGTTCTCAATAATTTACTCGCTTCTGGAATAAATAAAGGTTCTAATACAAGTAAAGAAAATTGTGAGTCTGATAAAACTAAATGATTGTTATGCTTATACCAAAAAGAAAATATATCTCCTATTTTATCTAATCTTATTAACAACTACCTCTGATTAAAAAGGAGACTGCTTATGTGTAAACATTCAATTTCTATTATTATCCCCATACAACATAAAACAAAAAATTTACCTAAAATTTTGGAAGCATGTAAACAACTACAGCCTTTAGAAATTATCCTTACTATTAACGGATATACTCAGGATTCAATTGAGAGTGCAGATTCCTATAATTATGAAATTCTTACACTAGAAGAACCGATAGAACCTACTAATCTTTATGTAATTGGCGCAAAAAAAGCAAAGGGGGAGTACCTCTTATTTTTAGATGAAAATTACATTATTGAACCCTCCTCACTTATACTATTTCTTCAACCATTACGAAATGGATCGGCTGACGTCGTATTAAATAATTTAGATGAATTTTTTTATCAAAAACAACAGCCAAATATAGCAATGATTTGGCAACAAGTTACAAATCATTTTTTTCATCGTCCAGATTTACATGTTAACTCCTTATTATTTCCTCCCTATGCAATGACAAAAGAATTGCTTGGGGTAATTACTCCAGATAGTTTATCAAATCCAATATTGGCACAAATGAAAATTATTGAACATAAATTTCGTATTTGCGATCAATTCAACATTTCTATCCCTCAATTCCCCTCTTTTCCTTCAACTCAACTCATTTATTATCATCTTGAAGCCATTGCAAATTGGATAAGTAAAATGCAAAATCTAAGAGGAAACTATACCGATAATAATCGAAAGCGTGATATTATTTTAGGACTTCAAAACGGGGAACAAAAATACATCCCAAAAATAAGTACAGGTAAAGAGTTTTATTCGAATACTTATGGAGATAAACAATTATCAGTTATCATCCCTGTTCAAAATGAAGAAAAAACGATAGAATCTGTCATTTTTGAGGTACAGAAATTAAAACCTTTTGAAATTATCGTTATTGTTAATGGATCAACAGATAAAACAGAAGAATTGGCGAAGGGTTGCGGTGCAACAGTTATAAATTACGAAGAAGCGCTTGGAAATGATACGGGACGTGCTGTTGGTGCCTTTTTTGCAAAAGGTGACATACTATTATTTATAGATGGTGATTTCTTAATTTCTAGTTATGATTTATTACCGTTTGTACAATCTATTCAAAACGGCACGGACTTAGCTTTAAATAAACTAGAGTACTACTATATGTATCGTCTACCGTATTCTATCGTCACTGCATGTAAATATGCTATCAACTTAGCGTGTAATCGGAAAGATTTAGGTATGGGATCCACAATTGCTATCCCTCATGCTTTTAGTCGAAAATGCATTCATACAATTGGGTTTGATTCACTTCTTTCACCAACCTTAAGTCAAGTTAAAACAATTTTAGCAGGCTTTCATGTGCAAAATGTCCATTCTGTCGACGTCGATAAAATGAATCGTGTTCGACCTGAAAAACACTTCTCTGAGGAAGGTTGCCTTTCATTAGCAACACAACAAATCATTGGTGATCATATAGAAGCAATTTCTTACCTCATCGAACAAAAAGAGTACTTTTAATTATACATCCTGCCTACTAAATAATATATTATCTCATTTTTAACATATGACAGAATAAAAAAGATGGTTTGTAACCATCTTTTTTATTTTTACATCAGCTCAAAAGAAAAGTAGAAGGCAGGCTTTTCATTTCTGTATCTTTCTTAAGAAGTTTGAAAAGAGAGGCTTGTTAATGAAGATTCAACACTTAAATCATCTTTTAGTGCAATTGAGAAACATGCAACTAATGGTAAAGTAATAACAATTGATCCACTAGGACTAATTACAATTGTAGGACTTGTCCCACATGTGCCCCCACAATCCACTTCTGCATCAATTCCACTACCAGGGGTAATTGTAATTTTAAGACACACATCTAAACAAACATTATTCGTAGTACATGCCATAACTCTCCCTCCTTTCTTTTAACAATATATGCAGTTTATCGAATTTAGACACGACTCTCCTACTAAATTTTATAAATTAGCTGCTATTTTCTTATCAGTTTTATATATATTTAATTTATTATTAAACTAGATAAATTAATTTATAAATTCAGATCATCTTTTACTGAAATAGAAATACATGCGGTAAATGGTATTACATTAAAATCAGATGAAAATTCATAATTGCACCTTAGAGATATTTCTTCCCCAACATTTGGATAGACCTTAATTTCTAAATACATATTAAAACATCTTTTATTGATGTAAGAAAAGATATTCTCTCCTTTCTTGCATCTAATATTAAGTTAATTTCGTTACTGCTTTATTTACTCTTTACTTTATATACTTAAAATAAATTGAAATAAAAAAAGTAAAAACCTCTTCATGTATTTGAAGAAGTTTTCACTTACACCTGAACCAAAAGAGTAACTTTTTTAAAATTTTGTTTTCATTCCAATATTCAACTTACACTCTATCCGTTGCTATTTCACCCTTATTAGTAAAGTAGCTTCCAAATTAAAATAAATCTTTAAAATCCCTATTCTTCAGTAAATAAGAAAGCCCTTCTACATGATCGCCGGTAATTCTCAATACAGCTGGTGGATGTCCTACTTTTGCAAAGTGTTCATTTGGACGAATACGATTTGGTTTCATTACATCTACAAAATGGACACATTCGACTTTATACCCTTCTAATATTGCCTTTACTTGTGCAACACACGCTGTGTGAAGAGTGTCCCACCCGATTCCCTCTAAACATTTTCTACTAATAGCATGGGGAACAGCAATTGTAGATCCTACCCCTAAATCTTTACGGTTACAAGCAATATTCAACATATATTTATATAAACTTACAATATATAGAGGAAATCTAAGATTTAAATTTAAATCATTTAAAACCATATCAACACCATCCGCAACAGCTTGCGTTAACGGATGAAGGTCTTTTGCTGGAATAGCAAAATCAGCATCAATAAAGAGAAGTATATCCCCTGTGGCTTCTTGTGCACCAATTGCCCGTCCTACATCATGCCCTAATGTTTCTTCATAAACAATTACGGTTGCTCCTAATTGCTTAGCGATTACTTCTGTCTGATCTGTTGACCCATTAATGACAACAATTATTTCTTTCGGTTCAACTTTTCTTGCCTCAAGAATAACTTCTTTAATCGTCGCTTCTTCATTTTGTGCCGGTATAATAATTGATAACTGTTTTCCATTATAAATTGATGAATTCATACCCCACCCTTTATGGAAACGCGAATAATTCTTTTGTTTTTTTAGCTGCTCTATAATTTCTCTTTTTCTTCCTCCATCTGTATAGTTACCTCTATCATCTTTTCGTTGTAACCAACTTTCCAAAGCTTTTACATTCTCTTTAATCTCACATACTTCTAATTTAGTTAATTCATTTTTATAGAAAGAGGTTTTGTTTGCGGGTATATTATTCAAGGAGGTGTTAGTGATGGCTGAAGAGGATTGTAGTCGCCACCCTTTCTCAATAAGAGTTACTTGGGACAGAATAGGGTTCTGCAAGATATCATATCCAATGTCTTCAATTGCTTTTTTAGTAATAGCATATGGCATAGATAACATCGAATCATATTTTAAATCCATACGCCCCAATACATCGTTTACTATTTTTCTATACACCATAGCAATGCTTGGCCATTCTACTCTCATCTTTTCAAAACATACAGAGTCTATGTTATTCAAGATTACATCCTGTTCCTTTTTTAGTAGTGGTTCTATAAATCGTTCTAATTCTACCGAAAAAATAACATCTTCTCCATTTAAAAATAAAATTACATCTCCATTAGCGATTTTCGCCCCATGAACTGGTGCTTTCCATTTATTTTTCTCTTCAATAACAACAACGTTACTTTCAACAAATGTAGGTATAGATTGTATCGCACTCATTCTATCATCAGCCACAATGATAATTTCTAATGGTTTTATATGGTGCACTTTGTTTAAAATTTGATTCAATTTTGATTTTTCTTCTCCTAAAACTATAACGACTGACAGTGCCACTTCTTTTTGTTCTTTTTTTACAGTCTGATTAGGCTTTACTTTTTTTATATATTCAATTGTTTCACTCTTACCTACCGCTGCATGCCCTGCTTTTTTATCGAAATATAAGTCTATTACAATTTGATTTACTTCTGTATCTTTATCCAGTTGTTCTAATTCAGAAATGAATGGTATTAAATGATTTTGCACATCAAATTCACACGCGAAATTTTGCAAAAAATAAATATTCGGTACATATTTAATGTGATTAAAAAATTTCACAACATTAATTCTTTCGCCAAATTTCTCCTCAACTTCTTCTCTTGATAAACCTGGATAAGACAAATCAAAAACTAGATTTATTGGTACAGGTATCCATTTTAATAAATTTGTTTGAGGATTATTAATTAAAGCTGTGGAACCTTTAACAAATCCAGCTAAAATTAAAGACATAAATCCTCCCCCGGAACTGCCATAAAACAACACATTTTTCGTATCAACTTTTAACTTTGTAAATAATATTTCTAAAATATTTGCTATATCTTGTAAGTAAAATCTATCTAACTCCCCTTGTCCCCAACCTAAAGATAATTTTCCAAGATATAATGTAGGATCATTATAATATATAACAGTATCTTCAAACTCTTCCATCCAAGAATGTCTATGAAAAATAGGTGGACCAATTGGCTGTTCTTGAAATCCACCTGCTCCAGATCCAAAAACAATAGTGTTAGAAGCACCCGGCTTAATACGAATTAAAAATTCATACGTTACTTTGCCCCAATCAACCTTGAGTATAAATGGTTCTGTAGTTTGAAAATCCATTTGCCATAATTCTTCATATGAAATGTTAATTTTTTTGTACTGGTCTAACAGTTTAATCACCCTTTCCATCTATTTCAAGATTTTCTATTAAGTAAGAGAGAGCTTCAACGTGATCACCAATTATTCTTAATACCGCTGGAGGATGTCCATTATGACTTACATTCTCCATTAAACGAATTCTATTCGGTTTTACAACATCAACGTAATGTACACATTCTACTCTACACCCTTGTAATATAGCTTTTACTTGTGCAAGACTAGGGCATAGTAAGCTTTCCCAGCCTATTGCATCTAAACATGATCTACTCATAGCATGTGGAATTGCTACTAATGAGCCATTACTTAATTCTGGACGATTATATGCTAAATTAAGCATATACTTTACGATGTCTACAACATAAAACGGAGGATGTAACATCGGATTCAAATCATTTAATGCTATGTCTACGCCAGCTGAAACTGCTTTTGTAAAGTGATGCAAATTACTTCCTGAAACACTAAAATCACCATCAATAAATAAGAGAATATCTCCTGTAGCTTCAAACGCTCCAATAGCACGTCCAACATTATGACCAAGCCGTTCGTTATATTTAATAATAGTAGCACCAAGTCTTTTAGCGATATTGGCCGTTTGATCTGTCGAACCATTTACAACGACAATTATTTCTAGCGGTTCTATTTTTCTTGCCTCAAGTATTACTTGTTCTATAGTTTCTTCTTCATTTTGCACTGGTATAATGACAGAAAGTTGCTTCCCGTCATAAATTGATGAATTCATACCCCATCCTCGATGATAAGAAGGATATCGCTTGCATTCACCTAACTTTTGAATAATATCTCTTCTTTTTCCTGCATCAGTAAACCCTACTCTTTTTCCCTTTTTCTCTATCCATTTAGAAATACCGATTAAATATTTTCCCACTTTCTCCTTTTCATTTTCTGACAATTCTTTTTTAACTAAATAACCTTCCTCTTCTAACGTTTCATCTCTAGATAACGTTTTTATTGCATATTGATCGTTAATGCGCCAGCCTTGATTAACTATGTTCATATGAGCTAGAACGATATCTTTTATATAATCAAAGCCGATATTTACCACTACTTCTTTCGTAAGTGCATATGGTAATGAAAATATTGAATTGCTTTTTAAATCTGGTCGACTTAAAATTTCATTTAACATTTTTCTCCAAACAATATCCGTATTTGGACATTTACCAACTTCTATAAATTTATCTATCTTGTTTAATGCTACATCAGCCTGATTTGTAACAACTGGCTCAATAAAATTCTTCATTTCATTTGAAGATAATAAAAAATTACTATCTACAAATAATAATACATCTCCTTTAGCTGCCTTTACAGAAGCTTCATATCCATCATAATACGTACTATATTTATCCATCAAAACAATATGACATTTATGTTTCTTTGCTATTTCATACAAATTACTTCTATCGTTAGGAACGAAAATTATAATTTCAAGAGGATTTAGCTTCCATATAGATTGAATTGACTCTTCTAATATTTGCTCTCTTTCACTATACAAAATAATAACCGTTAACGATTTCATTACGCGCCCCCTTTACACATCATGTGACATAAAGTGAAACTTTAATCAGTGGGGGTTTTCTTCATCCCCCACTGATTATTAGCCCTCACCAATCGGACTTTTATGGGCAGCCCGACCCCCTCCTAACTTCTTTACTTTCGCTGAATTTTGAGGTGGGGGTCTTACTGCCCATTAAAGCGGGATAAAATATTAAGTATTACCATTTCCTATGAATTTGCTACTTTATTAACATATTCAAAAGTGAATTATACTGTGTAAAAACAACCGTCTATTTTTGAAAATATAAGTTCTGCACTTACCTCCTTCCTCTTATCATTTTTTGTTACAACTCTCACCATTTAAAAACAAAAAAAGTCCTAATTTCTTTAGGACTCTATTAAACAAATTTATCAATATTATTAATTTTATATACTACCTTTTTCCATGTTATACCGCGATCTGTTGTAGTAAATATTTCTTTTTTATTACACGCCCAACCTTTACGCCGATTAAAAAAATGCAAACAAAATACATTTTTTAACAATGGATTACTTGATACTTTTATCCATTTTGATCCTTTTTTTATTATTTGATATACACTTCCATTTTCACTATTTATAACCCAGCCATAATAGGAACTAAAAAACGAAACAGCCACTTTACTAGTATTTATTGTTTTATTTGAAATATGCCACGAATTCCCCTTATCAAATGAGTAATTCATTAAAAATTTATCATCATTCATTTTAGTTGGTATTACTAATAGGTTATTTTTATAAATTGCTTTATAAGCCATAGCAGTCCCATTATTAATTCCTTCAAGACTTGGAATATCTTTTATAGCTTGCCAACTTTCCCCACCATTTATTGTTTTAAATACCGTTGATGTTTCATAATGTGTTTGTAATGAAATAAATCCGACTAAATCGTTAATAAATGTTATCCCTGAAATACTATCACTAATACTTATATTTTTTATTACTTTCCAAGCTTTCGCTTTCATTTTCAAATAGTATAAATTATGTTCAAATTTATTTGATGCAAGCTTTCTAGATAATACAATCCATATACTATCCATATTCGTAGCATGCAATTGCACTTGAACATCAGTCGATTTCTCCCATTCTTCTTCAACCGGTAAAATAAACTCACTCCATCTTTCCCCTCTATTAACTGTATAAAATATAGCTGGCAATAGATCGTCATTCGTTTTTGTTAAACCATATGCCCAAGAGCTTCGAGCGTTTATTGGATATGCAAATAATACAATTGATTTTAGAGGATTAACAACATCCCATTCTACTCCTCCGTTTCGAGTATATAAGATGGCTTGCTTTTTATTTGCATATTGAATACTAGCCCAACCATATTTATCCGTTCTCATTTGTAAAGAAGTAAATTGAATATCATTATTTTCCAATATATCACCTCATTCTTATTATTTATATATTCGTATGCTATTATTTTCAAAACGTTCTATCACTCGTTGTTAGTACCACTCGTTTTATCTACTATCTTTATATTTACTTTCTCTTTTCTTCAACAGTAAAATATCATTCAATCATGTATCAAATATAATGAAATTCCTTCTATTTTTTTCGTTATCATTTACCAACAACTGTATTTTACAAAATTCAACTATAAAAAATGCACCCCAATTGTAAAACTATTTTTAACAATTAGAGTGCACTTTATATAAAATTTAGCTTTTAACTTTTAAGCACTTACTACAGCAGCAACTTTATCCATACAAGAAATAAATTGAGTAATAAATGCATCAATTTCTTCTTTTTTAATTATATATGGAGGAAGTAAACGGATGATGTTCCCTTGTGTAACATCAACTAACATCCCTTTCTCCATTAGCTCCACCTGTAATTTCTTTACATTTTCATTCGTATCATTCAAACTAATTCCAAACATCATACCAGCATGGCGTACTTCCTGAATATAATAAGAATTTTCTTTCTGAATTTCTTGCAATTTATCATTTAGATAGTGTGACGTTTCATACGCTTCTTGCATTAAACCATCGTCAATCAATGTGTTTAATACCGTTAACCCTAAAGCGGTTCCCATTGAAGAATGAGCAAACGTTGTGCCGTGATCTCCTGGTGCAAATACATCACATAACTTTTCACCTACAATAATTCCGCCAAGCGGTATCCCGCCTCCTGCTCCCTTACCAATTTGAATAATATCCGGAGTAATATTGAAATTTTGATAAGCAAATAGTTTACCAGTTCTCCCCATACCACTTTGAACTTCATCAACGATAAGAATGACATTATATTTATCACATAAGTTTTGAACACCATTTAAATATTCACTTGATAAAGGGTATATCCCCCCGCTTCCTAATACAGGCTCTAGCATAATCGCAATTGGATTTTCTTTAACGATTGTTTCTTCTAATTGCTCTATATTCTCACGCTCTACTTCATATACCGGAATCGATGTTTTAGGGAAATTTTGATATACACTTTCTTGTCTCGTAAAATGAAGTGCTCCTAACGTACGCCCATGGAAACTATTCTTCAGCACTACGATTCCTTCACGTTCCTCTCCCGTATTAGCTCTATATTTATCAATTAATTTTAATGTCGTTTCTGTCGCTTCCGTACCAGAGTTTGTAAAAAAGACCTTTCCGTTTTTTAAAGAGCAGTCAACTAATTTCTTTGCATACTCAATCGCAACTGGATTTAAAAAATGAAATGGAAGATGCAACGATTTCGTAACTTGTTCCATTGTCATTTGCACGATTTTCGGGTGATTGTATCCTAATACATTCACTCCGACACCAGAAAATAAATCTACATATTCTTTACCATCCACATCGTATAGTTTGCAACCTTCTCCTCTTTCTATCGCAACCTTCGTACGACAATACGTAGACATCATATATTCTTTATCTAATTGAAACCAATCCGACATTTTAAATTCCTCCTAGTTATTTTCCCTGTTTATTTATGTTCATTCTCTATAAAGTCATGTATAAATTCATTTTTTAGATTGAAATTTTCATAGTAATTTTCTTCCCGATATTCATTTTTCCATAATTTCTTCTATTTCAACAGGTCCACTACATGTGCATTTTTTTCATCTAGCGGTCTGTTAGCATTTTGGACTGTGCTTGTCATACATAATCAAGGCTATAAAATCATATTTAGTAACAATGGACAAAAAAGATTTGGAGGCAATAACGATGAATGAAAACTATGATAAACAGAGGCAATCTTTACTAGGGAATGACTTTAATGAAAATAGAGAACGTAATGAACAAGCTATACTTCACTCACAAACAGTTGGTTCACGTGGACCTGTTCTAAAGCAAGATAGTGTACTTCACGAGACGCTACAAGAATTTATTCACGAAAAAATTTTAGAAAGACCTGTTCATGTAAAAGGATTTGGTGCGTTCGGTTATTTTCAAACGATCTATCCAATGTCTGAACATACTAAACTACGTTTTTTACAAAATTCTAATGCGAGAGTTCCTGTTATGGTGCGATTTTCATTAGCCGTTAGTACGAAAGGAACACCTGACACTTCTAGAAATGTACGCGGTTTTTCTACAAAGTTTTATACAGAAGAAGGCATTTTCGATCTTTTATGTAATCACATCCCTGTCTTTTCCGTTCGTGATCCGATTCGTTTCCCTGAAACGATTCAAGCGTTGTTACCTTCACCTATAAATAACTTAATAGACCCTAATAGATTTTGGAGCTTTGTCGCTAGAGCGCCTGAATCCATTCATTTCGTTGTCCATTTATATTCTGATGCTGGTACGGCCAAAAGTCTTCGCCACATCCCAGGACATAGTGTTAATACATATGTATGGAGAAATGCAGAAGGTCATCGAAAGTATGTAAAGTATCATTGGTACCCCTTTGAAGGTGTTCAATACATTACTAGTGAGGAAGCGAATAAACTGGCTGCTGAAAACCCTGATTATAGCGGGAAAGATTTATATGATGCAATTGCAAATGGTAAACCAGTAGAATACGGTTTATATGTCCAGCTCATGGATCCGAAAGATGAAGCACATCTTTCTTATGACCCTTTAGATGATACAAAAGTATGGGATGAAAAGAAGTATCCTCTTATACCAGTAGGCAAAATGGTATTAAATAAAAATCCTGAAAATTATATGGAGCAAGTAGAAAAAGTCGCCTTCTCCCCTTCTAATTTACTAGACGGTGCAGAACTATCAGATGATAAAATGCTGCAAGGGCGCGCTAACATTTACAGTGATTCTCAAAGAAGAAGAATTGGTTCCGAATTTCGTAAATTGGCAATTAACAAACAGCAAAATTGGACGCCTGCTAATCAAATAACGAGCGGTGACGGAAGATACGTTGAAGGTAAACTTGAAAGAACTTCTATTACGAAACAGGATGACTTTACCCAGCCTACTGAATTTTATACGAAGTTAAAACCGATTGAAAAAGAACATCTTGCTAAAAACTTAGCTAGTGATTTGAAAGTTATCTCTGATGATATTAGAAAGGTCATTTTAGGATATTTTCATAAAGTGTCTGCTGATTTGGTAAAGAAGATTGAAAGTGCAATGCAAAAGCTTTAAGTATATAAAAAAACGTCATTTTAAAAATAAAAAATGACGTTTTTTTTATGGTGAAATTACTAGTAATTTCTACCGCTTCATTTTACATTATGGTACTCATTTCTCTTTTTCAAATAATCTTTTTCACATTGCAACGGCTTGAATTTCACTTTTTTCCCTTTCTTCTTTTTCGTTTTTATAACGAGCCATTCCCCTTTTTCAACGTCTAGTTTAAGGCGTTTCATTACATTAATATTATCTTTTTCTTTATAAAGTAAAAATGCTTCTTGCGCCCTCACAAATAAGCTGGGTTGCTCGCTAAATCCACCACTATCATAAATTTTAGTTAGCGAATTATAATAAGAATCATTTTCCTTTCCACCATACATCAAATGGGCAGCCTCTAGATCTCTTTTACTTACTTCCCAAAAACTATGTTCATCCATATTTAAATTAAATGTGGATTTAATGTCTTGTATTATATTCTTCACATACTTTTCATCTCGAATTTTCCTTTTTTCAAGACAATCAGAAGATAGCTCTGGTGCATCCGTTTGAGAATGTACAACTTGTTGAATAGATACACTTAATATAAATACACTTAATATATACAATATTTTTTTCATACTTACGTTTCACCTCAAGTAATTTAGATACTATATTATTTGAGGCTCACAATATTCTTATGCTAACAATGTGAAAGGCCCTATAAATTGGACTTTTATAGAGCCTTTCATATTAACATTGTTTTATCAAATTCACCGGTGAAGCCATTACCTTACTATTTTTCACATCATATAATCCTATAGGAGTTACCCGTATAAAAGGTAAGTGCGTCGCAGAAAAGAACAAAATGGTAAATGCCGGATCGTCATACGCGTAACCACGCTCTTGGAGTAGTTTCACCATCTGTTTCTCTTCCTGTATTAATTTATTCATTTTCAAATTAGACATAATCCCGAGTAATGGTAATGCGATTTCGTGTAATACTTCATTCTTTTCAGCTATTACCATTCCTCCCCCAATCTCTTTCACTCTATGAAAAGCTGTAAGCATATCTTCTTTATTCTTTCCAATAAGAATGATGTCACCGGTACCAGAATAAGAGCTAGCAAGACCACCTAGTTCTTTCGCAAACCCCTTTACAACTGTATTCACTCGCCAAGTACCATCACGAGCAATCATCATAAGAAAACACTCATCATGATCTAGAGAAAGTTCATCACGGTTTAAATCAATTTCAGTCGTGTATGGTTTAGTTATAACGTTATTTAATAATTGTATACCCACTTTTTGAGAAAAAATCATATCCTCTTTTTCTATAGACCAGTTTAATAATAATGGAGTTACTTTGAATTGACTCCATTCTATTCGTACTGATTCATTATTGTTTATTCCGTCACGCTTCACCCATTTTCCTTTTGCAATTACACTTATTGGAACCGGATTTTCTTTACTTTCCAAAATATTAATATTAGCTATTCTACCTGTCGCAATCGATCCATGTACATGTTCCATATTGTAATAACGAGCGATATTATAACTTGCCATATGATAAGCATCTATTATTGGCACTCCTTGTTTTATCGCGGTAGCTATCATTACGTTTGTCATTCCATTTTCATAAAACGAAGGATGTGAGCCGTCTGTAGTAAGAATAAATCTATCAAACTGCTTTACTCCTAGTTCCAACAATTCTTTCAGTAACACTTCTAAATCTGGGCGTATTGAAGAATTTCTTAGGGAAACCGTGTAACCTTGCATAAGACGAGTGAAAGCTTCCTGCCCTGTCATCGCTTCATGATCACAATCTGTACCTAACAGTTTTAACTTCGCTAAAGTCGTTTCAGATGCTCCTGGAAAATGTCCTTCCACTTTTTTATGTAATCGTTTCGTTTCCTGCAACCAATGTAACATTTCATCATCGCCATGTAATAACTTTGGCCACGCTGTTAGCTCGCCACCTTGAAGAACTGCTTTATGCTTAAGCCACTCTATTATGTCTTCACGATTAAATAAAGATTCCCCGTTTTGCAATTCAGTTTGTCCATCAAAACGACACCACCAATACATACTTGCTGGAATCTTTTCAAATTCATCTAATAAACGAAATGCTTCTTCACGTTGTAATGTGAAAAATAAAGTTAAATTATCATTAATAAAAGTCGTCGTCCCAAACTGCATCGCATAATTTGCTAACGTTTCTGGATTATATAATTGATATGGATGTGCATGCGGTTCTATGTAACTTGGAACTATATACTTTCCATCACAATCAATGACTTCACATTTATGTAGTTGCGCTGGCAGTTTTTCTCCTACATAAATAATGCGATCATCATAGATCCAAATATTTGCTTGCATCCACTCGCGCATATAGGAATTTAAATAAGTTGCATTCTTAAATAAAATATGCGGACTTCTTTTACCATCTATTACTTCAACATGTTCTCTTAATTGCTTGTTACTCCACCTGAAATACTTTTGTTCCACTGTATTCAACTCCAATGCTATATTAGTTACATTTGAAAATAATTAATCAACTAAACTATTTTCTATTCAAGCCCCGCAATACATACCCCTATTATATTTAATAATCATATAAATAACAATTTTCAGAATAATAATCGTTTTTATTGTTCACTACTTCTCCTTTTGAACATAAACATTTCTGTGCAGTTGTTTTACTTAAATCTTCGAAAGAATAACAACTATTTCGTAAAGTAAAAAACGTGTCACCTTAATAAGATGGCACGTTTTTTACTTTGCATTTCAAATTATGATTAGTTCATACTATTTCGGAGCTGATTTGTAAAGGCATGGGCTGCATTTGAAAAAACTTGATTCTTTTTCCAAATAATATTTAAGTTCGCTTCTAATTTAGGTTGTAATGGTTTAAAACAAAGTTTACTATTTCCTGACGTGTTAATTATCTTATCTATACATAATGCATATCCAATACCTTCTTCAACCATAAGTGCTGCATTATAAAGCAAATTATAGGTTGCGACGATGTTTAAATTATCTATACTTTCTCCAAACCATCCTGTTAATTCATTACTAACAGTAGATTGTCGTGAAATGAATAATGGTTTATCTATTAAATCCACTGGGCTAATAACTTGTTTATCCGATAAAGGACTATCTTTACACATTAATACACCCCAAGTGTCTTTAGCTGGCAATTGTGCATATTCATATTTTTGTTTATCAGTTGGCTCTATAACGACACCAAAATCTAATAATCCACTATCTAATTTACTCTTAATGTCATCAGCATTTCCGCTGTACAAATGAAATCGAATATTTGGATAGTCTTTTATTAATACTTTTAATGTTTTCGCAATAAGATGCATCGCTTCAGTTTCACCGGCACCAATGTAAACTTCCCCGCTTATCATTTCTTTTGAATCTTTTAAGTTCGCTTCCGTTTTATCTGCTAAATCAACAATCTCCTTCGCCTTTTTAAATAAGTATTTCCCCTCTTCTGTTAATGAGATTTTCCTATTTCCTCTTATAAATAAATCTGTTTCTAATTCCATTTCTAAATCTTTCAGTTGCCTTGATAATGTTGGCTGTGACAAATGTAATTGTTTTGCAGCTGCTGAAATACTTTCTTCATTTGCTACAGCAATAAAATAGCGTAAAACTCGAATTTCCACGATAGTCTCCTTTTACATATAGCTAATAAGCATATGAATGTATTTAATATAGGTATTTGATATTGGAATCGTATCATTTTATGATTGTATTGAAAAGATTAGCGTTTTAGAGGGGAGTATAACAATGAATATGAAAGATTTTATAAATTTTTGTAAGGCCGGCAAGCCTATTTCAGGCGAGGATAAAGAATTACATGATCTACTAGTTCAATGTAGCTATGAAGCCCAGAAGATAACAATGAAATTAAATACATCTTATCATTCTAAAGAAGAGATTGTAGCGATATTTAGTGAATTAACAGATAACAACATTGATCCATCTTTTATGTGTTTTCCACCGTTTCATACAGACTTCGGTAAAAATATTACAATTGGAAAAAACGTATTTTTTAACACTGGATGTTCCTTTCAAGATAGAGGCGGAATTCATATAGGAGACAATTGTATGATCGGTATGAATGTTACAATTGCCACACTTAATCACGGGCTAACTTTAGAAACAAGAAATACGACATACGCTTCCCCTGTTATAATTGGTGAAAATGTATGGATTGGTTCTAGCGCAACAATACTTCCTGGTGTTACAATTGGGAACAATTCAATTGTTGCTGCAGGTTCAGTTGTTACAAAAGATGTACCTGCAAACACCGTCGTTGCAGGGGTGCCTGCAAAAAGTGTGAAAGTCATTCATAGCAATTAAAAATATTCTAGATTTTTGAAATGCAAACAAGCTACTTTGATTGAAATTTGCTTTACTGCTTATATATTTATTTTATCGCTCTTGTTAAGAATTTTATTTCTCTTTGTGAGAAGAGAATGTACCTATATATTTTTCTATACCGCAATAAAAAGACTTATAGAATGATTCTATAAGTCTTTTACTATAAGGAATTAACCTATACCCATCGATTAACAAATTCAAAAACCAAAAGATTCGCGATAAATAAATTTCTA
Source organism: Bacillus sp. RC251 (assembly GCF_044908765.1). NCBI lineage: Bacteria > Bacillati > Bacillota > Bacilli > Caryophanales > Bacillaceae > Bacillus > Bacillus sp. RC251. The sequence goes on from NZ_JBIYDP010000007.1 coordinate 67,785, forward strand.
ATAAATCACTATTCTCTCTAGTCATCAAAAAGTTCACAATAGTTGAGCAGTTCCTTTTACTGCCTCGTAGCCAAAATATATTCCAAACAGAATTAAAACAATGCCTGCTACTATAGAAATCCATTTCATTACTGTATGATTAATAAATCTTCTACCAAAATGAATAGATGTAGCCATAAATATATCCCAAAGCATAATCCCAGCAAAAATGGCTGCACTATACCATAAAGCTTGTTCTTTTCCAATAGTATTCATAGCACTAGTTAGAACTGATCCATATATCCCTATCCAAAAAATAATATTTAATGGATTAGAAATTGCGATAGCAAACCCCGATAGAAAAGATTTTAAAGGATGTTCTTTTTCACCTGATGAAATATATTGAACTTGTTTAGTAGCTTCTTTCATACTTTCATAACCCAAATAAATCATCGTTACAAAACCAAAAATCCAAATGCAAAGTTGAGCAACTGGAGTTGTTAAATAAGTCGAAATACCAAAGTAAATTAAAAACATCATTACAACATCTGCTGACATTGCCCCGACTCCTACTAACCATGCACTCAAAAAACCATTTTTTATTCCTTTATTTATTTGAGCAACATTAATCGGACCGACTGGTGCAGACAATGAAATCCCTAATAATATATAACTGAATATCATGCTAATCATTTTTCTTCAACCCCGTAATAGGACATCTCATTACACTTTCTTCATTTGTTTCTGGTAACATATATTGTTTCCATTCAAAGGTTTCTTTTATTCCGTAATCCCCTATATCTGGATGCATTGGAATATCATCATATGCTAACAAACGTTTTCTAATCACTTTCCGCACTTGTTTCCCTTGTTTTGTATCACCTGTAATATCATCCAGAGTACCTCGAGGTTGTAACGTAATTTCAAGGCCGGTTCCTGTATATCTACTTTTTCTTTCAGAATATATTGGAGCCCTACAAACGACAAATATAGGTTCACCACCAAAACAAAATTCCCATTTAGCGTTATAAGGATCTATTGGAATTTCTGCATTCCATGGCTCCGGATCATTTCTCATTAAAAATTGTAATACATTCCAAAATTGTTTTTTGTATTCTTCAGCCAGTAATTGTTTATTAGAGGGTTTAAAAAATATTACTAAAGTAGTTCTCTTTGCAATTTGTTGATATGTTTTAATATATTCATAAATCCCATCTCTTAGTTTGAACAATTCATTTTCATCATAAGCCGATTCGGAAAATATATATCTAGACCAACCATGTTTCTCAGAATCCACTGCAAAATAACACGGAAATGGTTTAGATTGATCTAAAATGCTATCGTGAAAATTATTGAAAGATACAGTTTTCCACTCATCTAAAATCCCTTTATTTTGTTCTTCAATTATTCTCTTTTGATTGTATAAATACATTTTTGTAGTTGGCATTATTAAAATCCCCCCTAATATATTTATGATTTTTTCTCATATAGTAAAATATCATTCTCAACAATATTTAAAATTTCATTTATACTTTTTGTAGGTATTTCAATTGTTATCTCAGGTATACCGGGAGATAACAAAAATTTATTATAGTTATAAATTTTTCGATCTATAATAAGTGTGATTTCATTTGAATAGCCAAATGGAGATACACATCCTGGAACACAAGAAGTTTTTTCTATTAACTCCTCGGCTGAACAAATAGAAATCCTTTTTCCAACCAACTCTTTCATAAGTTTTGAATCTAATTTTTCTCCTTCAACAGTTACAAATATGTAATAGTTATTTGATTTATCTTTTAAAAATAAACTTTTACTGGGTACACCTTCTAATTTAAACCTTTCTCTAATTTTTCTATCTGTTTCATAATCTAATATTGGTTCATGTGTATATTGTTTATACGATATAGCCGCTTCTTCTAACAGTTCTACTACTTGTTTATACATATTTATCCTCCCTTTGATTTCATTACACAATTTGAAAAGATAGCCTTTTCTATTGCTGTTCCCCCTCCCTATTCTTTTTCACAATATATTCAATTATAGTTTACGAAACAATTAAAATTGAAATAAAATACATATTTGTAATATAAATGGAATCAAAATATAAAACCTATATTAATCATTAATTTCATAATAGTCAATCATTTAGACGCAAATCATAATTATCTATTTTTGTATACTTAATTCTATTTGTTATTAATTCATACATATTGTTTCTTTTAAAAAAGGACTTGTATATGTGTTCTATTTTTCATCTTCCAAAAATGTTTTGTTTTATCCTTCGGAAATGCGTCAACATTTATACGCTTTAAGATATTAATTCATACGATAAAAGTACATTATTATGTAAATTAAGGAAATACATTCGAATATTTTTCAACAAAAATCAGAATTTACTTATTATTAACTCTAAAATCTAGAACTACTTACCTTTGTATGTTCCAATATTTTAAAAATGTAAAAGTCACTATAAATAAGAAATATCAAATAAATATAATAGATTTATAGTAAAATGAAAAAATTTAAATACATCATTACTTTTCTTGTAACAGCACGTAAAAACCCCGAATCATGGGCAGTAAATTGCTCATGATTCGGGGTTTTTTAAGACTATATTTTAATAACAATTAAATCGCATACAAGTCCTTATATACCTCTATAGTAGAACTCTTTTCATCTATTATTTCTTAAATTCAATTTGCATCATTTTATTAAACTGTGTAAGAATATCAACCGGACCTAAAGAGTTAACATTGACAGCAAATGTATGCTTGCCTCCAATTACTCCACCAACAAAAGTCATAAACCCAGGAATTGATCCTCCGTGCCCCCAAACTGAGACACCATTTGGAAGTTTCGTCTCATAGATCCCAAGGCCATATCCATCACCAAGACCTTTTCCTTCTATAGGAACTGTAGTAAGCATTTCTTTTAGCTCGCGTTCTTTCAATAAATTACCACCGAGCAAAGATGAAAAGAACTTATTTAAATCGTCCGCATCTGAAATCATATCTCCCGCTGAATTAGCTAAACTCGGATTATAATACGTCATGTCTTTCAATTCACTTGTTTCATCAATTTTCATATACCCTCGAGCATGATTCTTTCCTGGTATGACTGGTGAATTACCTGGTAAAAACGTATTTGACAAGTCCAAAGGTTCAATAATTCGCTTTTCAATTTCTTCCGCATAACTATTACCAGTTATTTTTTCAATAAGCATTCCTAGTATTACGTATCCTGTGTTTGAATACGACCAACCTTTACCTGGCGAAAAATCTGGAGGTAGAGCAAGTCCTATTTTCACTATTTCTTCTGCTGTATACGTTTTTTTCGAATTCATAATGTCAGCTTCTTTTGACTTTAAATATTCAGCTATACCACTTGTATGGTTCAAAAGTTGACGTATCGTAATTTGATTGCCATCATATCCATTTCCTTGAATGAGGCCAGGTAGCCACTTTTCAATAGAATCGTCAAGTTGCACGCGATTTTCTCCTACTAATTGAAGAACAGTCGTAGCAGTAAAAGTCTTCGTCACACTTCCAATCCGAAAACGATAATCTGATTTCATCGATTTCTTTGTACTTAAATCCGCGACGCCAGCATTATAACTACTAATTTTCCCGTTATTATACGTCTTAGCTAATACCCCCGGCGCTCCAATTTGGATTGTTTCCTGCATGACTCTTTTCCAACCATTCCGATTCTTTTGATCATGTGCTTCTGACGGATTAGAAATATTTTGAGTAGACTCTGCTTTTACAGTAAAACCTGGTGTGAATAAAGTAGTACCCGCTAATAAAACTGCCAAACTTGCTAACTTAATGGAATAACTTTTTTTCATAAGACTTTCTCTCCTCTATTCATATCGTATTGATTCAAGCTATACTTTCATCCTATATGATAAACCTCTCTTTTTTCTTATCCATTCCTTACGAAATACTTACGTTCAAAATTTGACGACCAGATGGGAAAAAGTAATGTATGAAAATAAAAAAGAACGTGTTTTCAATTTATGAAAACACGTTCTCTTACATACTTAAACCCTATACCAACTTTTTATTTCATTCACTTTTACCACCCTGCACTAGCGTTCATGCCATTTCCGATAATAGTAAGTAGTACTGGCCACAGCACTGGTGCTAACGTAAGAAATAAATTTAGCAGTATAAGTATTCTATATCCCCCAGGAATATGGTGATTTTTACGATTAACAAATACTACAAAAACTAACAATATTATGGTCGTTACAAACAAAAGTAACACTAACAACCAATACCAAACCATTAAACTGAGACTCCATGGCTGTAATAGCTCGTGTACAATACCAAAGGTGATTCCCAATACTGCAAAACTAAAGGTAGTAATTGTTGCTTTGATAAACAATTTACTTAATTTTTTATCGTATGTATACTTACAATATAAATCTATTAACGTGTATAAAGATAAAAAGGCCATGAATACACCTACCCAAGACAATAACCAGTCTCCACCTCCTCTAACTAACATAAACAGAAACCAACACATCCCTGCTGCAGAAAAAACAAAGGAAAGGAGTATGTTTTTCAATACCGGTTTCATTCTATTTTCACACCCTTACAAAAATTTAAATATAAATTATATTTTTTTATTTACATGATACCCGTAATGGATTCATCACTTTTTCATTCTATATTGATGAAGTGAAGATAACCTCAAAAAAAATTCAACGAGCAATACTCTACAAAGGCTACCTTTTTCCATTGGTAGAGATATAAAAAAGTAAGTATACATTACCATGTAATTAAATATAAGTAAATGAAATTAATTTACAGTTAATTTCATTTACTTATATTAATGTCACGCCTTCCCGTCTCGCTCTATCCATCGAACAGTCTTCTCTACATCTAACTCCGTATACGTCTTTTCTCCATATCGGACAGACTCATATATCGGAATAATATCTCGCGTTCTACAAATTCTGCTTAACCATTGTTGCATCGTTTCATATGACCTTCTCTGTTCATGAAACGGTAATGTTCTTTCCCATTCCACTAAAGTTTGCCTTATCTTATCTTTAAGTAACGGCTGTTCTAACTGATGCTTCACTTTCTTGTTCTTTTCGGTTCTATCCATATTTTCTTTTGTTATCGATTGTTTATCCTGTTCTATTTCTAATTTCGTTACCTTTCTCCTCATTAATTTATAAAAAGCAAATAGAATGACCACTGCAATAATTACATAAAAAACGACACTAATCCATGCATTTGAAAGAACAGAAAACACATCAGTCCATGAATTTTTTCGTACAAAAAGTGGAATTTTCCTATCTATTTTTGTTCTTGTATCTACAACTCCTGTTTCTTCATCTATAATTCTTTCAGGTTCATCAAACTGTTCGTCTAAACTAGTAAAATCATAATTTCTTTCCGATATTGTCTCCGTCTTACTAGAAAAAAGCCCTTTTACTATGTCTTGTAGATGCACAACACCTTGTGATAACGTTATCGCACTAACCGTAAAGAAAAGTATCATGAAAACTCTAATACTCCAAATCTTCACCTTCATATGTCGCTCTTTATTAGCCATGACATAAACCCCTTCTTATTCTTTAATTACAACCCATTTATTCGTTCTGGTGTATTTCCTTGGAGAAGTACCCAGAATTAAAGGAACTGCATCCAATTCTTTTCGACGAAAACCTGCTGTGTAAAAATAAGTGGAAGATACAGGAGTATCTTGGTCCGATATTGAGGCAAGTACTTTTAATACATTTTGCAAATGTTTCCGGTTATGACCGTTCTTTATATGCAACAATCCATTGTCTTTTACGCTATTGATCCAAACTTCAAATGAACAGTTTTGCATAAGCAGTTGTTTACATATGCCTGCTGTTAATTCAATTAGTTCCTCTGTATCATTTCGCAAAGAAATACCGCTTTTATTTTGCAAGTTGAGATATATCGCATATTTATCTGATTGTGTTCGCTCGTACTTTTTCGCAGTTATCGTCCCTGTTTTCGCTGTCGCACTCCAGTGGATAGAACGAAAATCTTCATTTTCATACGACTTCACTCCCATTACTTTCGTTTCGTCATATAAGGGTGATGACATCGCTTTTCGAAATCCTCGTGACCATTCTTGTAATTCAGGTACTTGCATTTTCGGAACAGCTGGTAAAACTAAATAGGACGGCGTTTCAACTTGTTTATATGTTATATGGTTCGTTATGAATCCAAAGGGATCAGTAATGACAATTTCTACTTCTTCCCATTTCGCAAGTCCTCTTTTTACAGCTACAGCTTGTAAATCAAATGAAACTGACTCTCTTCCTTTTAAATGTAAATTCATATAATAATTTGAACCTGTATTCGTATTTTTGTTTATTTCATCATGATTCCAAGTTAACTTATTTTCACATTTAAATCGAAATACGATATTGAAAATAGGGAATAACGACTTGTTTGAAATTTTCATTTTGCACACATTCGCTTCACCTATAAAAACGTTTGAATTCCCTTGACTGTATTCCCATTCAACACGAGATACTTTACGTATGTATACATGCATCGCACCTATTAAAATTACATACAAAAATACGAGAGATAAAAACAATAGATTACTTGAAAATACACATAAAATAACGGCTACAACTGACATAACTCCCATTACGAAAGGCTCCGCTAAAGGTGTATACACAAGTTGTTGATTCATTGTACATTCTCCACTGGCACATTAATCGTATGAAGAATTTCTTTCATGATTTGTTCTCTCGTTGTTTTCATCTCCCCCTCAATCGTTAACGTTAAACGATGAGCGCAAACAGATGCTGCGAGCGTCTTTATATCATCTGGCGTACAATAGTCTCTTTCATTTAATATTGCTCGTGCTTGAATCGCTCTCATAAATGCCAACGTCCCCCGCGGACTTACACCAATTTCAATTAACTCATGTTTACGCGTTGCCTCAATAATTTCAAGTAGATAATCTTGCACATCATTCCCTACTAACACTTCTCTTGCTCGTTTTTGCACTGTAATAATTTCTTCAGTTGAAATAATTGAATGTAACGTTTCTAACGGATCATTCATTTGAAAACGATTCATCATCTCCTTTTCTGCTTCCCTCGTAGGATAGCCTTGACGTATAGTTAGTAAAAAACGGTCTAGTTGAGCATCAGGTAAAGGAAATGTACCGGCCGATTCAAGAGGATTTTGCGTTGCAATTACTAAAAAAGGTTCTGGTAATGAATGTGTCTGTTTCGCAATCGTAACAGTACGTTCTTCCATCACTTCCAATAACGAAGATTGCGTTCTCGGTACAGCACGATTAATTTCATCCACTACTACTATATTTGCAAAAATAGGACCTAACCTCGTTTTAAATTCCGATTCCTTCACATCAAAATATTCAAGACCAATAACATCGCCCGGCAAAGTATCCGCTGTGAATTGAATTCTTTGAAATTTAGCGTCTACACTTTTAGCCAAACTTTTCGCTAATGTTGTTTTCCCCGTCCCAGGTACATCCTCTAATAAAATGTGCCCTCTTGCTATAAGAGCTATAGCTGCAAGTTCAATCGCTTCATCCTTACCTATAATAACCTTCGAAATATTGTTAGTAATTTTCTTTAATGTACTCATATATTAACCTACCACCTTTAAATTTTCTAAAAATTAAGAATATATACTTCCAAATTATAACATATAGCACAAAGTTGAAACAGAGCAACAAGCAAACTTATATTTTTACTTTACTTCACGTAAAAAAAGCACCTATTGTCCTCTGTTGACAATGAAGTGCTTAACTCACGTGATTTTCATATTGGGCATTTGACACCTTATATAAATACATTATCTTTCCTCTCTGCACAAATGAATATAATGACCAAAATCAGGAAACACATCCCATTTATTTTCAGGATCATCATAATTCTCTCGTTCCTCAACTAACCCTCTATTCACATCCACCTTTTCCATTACTGTATAACCATTTTCGTGGAAATTGAAAATCATGCTAGTTTTTTCTTTTTCATTCGTATCATTATATTCCCAATACATAGCTGTTCTTAAGAAAATTCTATTATCATTTATAACTTCAAAATCATAATTTAAATACTTACGAACTAATTCATCATAAAACCCAACTGAAATCCAATCTTTTGTAATATTAATAACATACTTAATCCTTTCACCTTCAATTAACAAGGCCGTATATGGTTCGTTATTTTGATGACACAAATATGCTTTACACTCATCAATCATATTCCAAGGTTTCTTTCTAATATCTGACCACTCGTCACAATAATAAATTTTCATAGTTAATAGTCCCTACCTTATAAACCTCTTAAAAATATACCTCTTTTCTATTTTTTTCATCATATTCTATAAAACAAATACTGTAAGTCAACACTTATAGACTTACCATGATCGTTAATAGTCTCAATTGATATTCACTTCATTTCTTATCTATGTCACCCCAAATATCAACATCACATTCATTTAAAATCACTTTCATTTCGTCCTTCTCAAATACTACTAAATAATTATACGGTAAGGCTAGCACTTAAATAATTTCAGGTTTCATTTTTAATAATTCATGGGCATATATGATTTCCAATTCTCCTGATACTTCTTCATTGTTAGGAGCTATATACCAACCTGAATCACCTTCATCACAACCAATAGATCTTTGTAAAAACACCTCTTCTTGTTGCAACACATTTTTCGCTATCACAATCTTATCGTTAAATTTTATTAATTGTCTCTCTATTTAACTAGTAACGCTTTATATAATCGTTCAGAACGTTTCTCGATTTTATTATTTGCATTTACCATAAATTCAAAAATTCTGCTTTGAACAATTTGATTTTTTTGAATTTCCGATAGTTTGCGAGCCTTTACTTTATTAAATGAATTTGGCAATGGGTATTCAAAACAATGTCCCTTCCATAACTCTAATTTATCATCAATAAAGTCTTGCATATAATAATCTGTTACGAAAGTATCGAAAGAACGGCCTAAAAAACTTTGTAGTGACATTAATGTTAAATCCCAATAATCTCTAGTTGCAATAGCACGCCCAACGTTAAATCCTTTAGGCAATAATGTCATATTTCCTATTGTATGTGTCACTGTAGCAAAACGCATAACATCGGGATGATTATTAATATTTTCATAATGATTAAACACTTTTTCAGACAATAACCATTCATACCTTAACAGCTTTAAGGCATTTTTTTTAATTGATTTAGGCTTTACACCACGATTATTACAGAATGTATTAAAATCATTTTCCCAAAATGACTTATCACTTGATAGCAATAAAAGCCGGTACGTTTGATAAAAAGAATTCATAGTATCTAAATCTACATTGTTCAAGTTTTTATTTACATATATTTTAGAATATATCTCTAAAACAAGATCACATCTATCACAGTCAAATTTTTCTTTTACTCTGTTTAAAATTCTTTCTTGATAATCTTTTTTGTACAAAATAAATTTTTTTACAGGATGTAATTCTTTTTGCACTTCAAATGATGGTGAAAGGTTTTTAATATCAAAGTGAATTACTTCATTTTTATCTAGTTTAATAAAATCTGCCAATCTCAATTCAACAGCCTTCTTTCCCTTTACTTTTTAGTAACTATACGCTCTTTTTTCTCCAACGCATGCATTTTTTTCAATTAACTAGTAAAATGTATTCTAACATTACATATGATGACAACCATTTCAATTTGTTCGTTATAGAACTTCCTCTACATCGACACTCTCAATCTTCACTTCATACATATTTGGGATGTTTGCTTCTTTTGGTACCCATGCATAATAATTTTGATCATTCTCTAACATAAATTGAATTAACTTTGTTTCTGATCCATTCCAGAAATTTTTAAGATTATCAATGTAGTCTTCTAAATCTTCTTTATAGTCCAGTTGTAATATATAATCTCTTACCGTCAGGGCAAACACAATTAAACTTCCTAATAGATTTTTTTGCTCATTTTCTTCTTCATACTCTTGTGATAAGAACCACACTTGACCTATTCCTATCGTTTTTTTGTATTTTTCATAAAAACTACTATCCTCCATATTCTCATAGTCATGAATTAATTCATTGACCAATGAATGCCATCTTGGAGGAATAATATTTACCAATGCAGGATTATGTTCAATTCCTTCTACTATATCCTCTATTTCTTCTGTCTCATCTTCATAGTGATATTCACTTAGGTCTATATGCTTAAATTTCATTTCATTTTTATAATGTGCCAAATCATATGGATAATGATTATTATCTTTTAAACTTGTATCATCAAGTTCCAAAATTTTCGCAAGCGCTGCCGTTTCAAAGCTCCAATACCCCACATATCCAGGTTCTTTATGGGCATTTTTCCATTCATAATCATAATGGCCTTTAAACCATTCTTTCTCCATATACGTTTGCAATCTTTTAGACGCTTCTTTTTTATCTGTTTGTGCAAGTTCTATAATCTCTCTCGTTTTTGCATATGGATTTTCTTTAAAATAAACATTCGTCATTTTTGTGTATCCGATATCACTAGCGCATAAGAGGAAATCGATTACTGCATCGTTCATATTTTCCTTCTCAACTAGCTTAGCTAAACTTACAAGATTCTTTTTCTCCGTCTCTAATAAAATCCCTAGAGATATCATCCAAATTAGATTTAAATATCCAACTTCATTTTCCCCTATATGCCTCAAATCAATAAGAGCGTTGTCAAAATCTCCTTCTATTGTATAGATAGCTTCTCCTAGGGAATATTTTGCGTTAATATCCTCTAACTCATAATTAAAATTTAATAGATACCTTCCTTCTATAAGACTTTTATTATCTTTAGCCTTTCTTTGAATACCATTCCTTTCATCTTCTTCAAAACTTTTAATCTCCTCTCTATTTTCCTCAATAAACTCTTTATTATATTCTATTCCTTCTCTACATTTTTCTTCTATACATAAAGGATCTCTCATACTATTCAATTCCTCCTAGTGCCTTAAATTATGGCCATTCTCCAATTATGTCTCCCTTTGCATCTATTCTAAATGTTTTCACCTTTCCACTACTATCAACCTTTGATAACACTCTCTCAACTTCCTGATCTTGTAATGCTTTCGTAATCTTTGATGCTAATTTTGCATCTCCATCAACTGCCTTCAATATTCTACTTTTTCGGGTCTTCGCACCATTCAACCAATCATTTGACATTTGCCGTCCATCTTTAGTTTTCCCCAATTGTGAACTACCAAACTTAGCTTCATCAATAACATATTTAATATTTGAATTTGGATTTGCATTTTCGTATAATCCATCAATCCCTTTTACTATTTTATCATTTATGCCTGATGGTGTACTTTTTCCGACTGGCTTTAAATCAAATCCAGCTTCTTTTAAACTTTGATTATTCAATAAATTGTCACTAGATTTTATTTCACCATAATTACCTTTTTGCTTATTGGTAGCTGTTTTTGCATCAAAATTATCTACATTTGTGTTTTTGTTACTGCTAGGTTTACCGTTAGCCGCACCTCCACCAGAAGACTGGATTTTTTGAATAGTATCCTTAGTATTTTGAATCGATTTATTCCAAATAAATCCACCATGTACAAAAAGACTTGCCCCAGTAGCTGTTGCTGCTATATCTAATGGAATAACAATTGGTGATGCTAACCCACCAGTTCCTACTTCTGCCACGATAGTTAAGAAATTAGATCCGCCTATGAGCGAGATACCTTCAAACATTTCTACAATGGACCCGGCTATTTAATAATTTTGCCCTGTTTTTTTTAATGTTTTTTGACATTGAAAAACATACTATATAGCATCAATTGAAGCCTATGTGCCTGTGAAATGTGAGGTACGAAAGTGCATTCGCTCAAATAATAATTTTCAATTGAAATCAACAAAAGAGACCTCAAATGTGAAGTCTCTTTTGTTGAGTCTTTTTCATTTATAACTTCCTCTTTACTTATTCAATATCAGACAATCTTCCTTATTGAAATATAATAAAATCCTAATAAAAACGCGTTCTTCAAAAAGTTCTTTTTCTGCCCTACGAATCTAGTAAAATGGCTATAAGATATTACAAATTTAAGCTACGCTTAACTTGCACTAATAAATCCATTAATCCATTTCTTTCTGGATTTTTTTCCACTTCTTTTTTCACATGTTCTTCCAAATAATTATAAAAAGTTTCAAAGTCCAAATACACTTGTTGTTCAGACTCAACAGCTGGAGAATCTAATTCAACTAACACATGCTTATCATCTAAAGGTGTAGGTAGCTGTGACATATCAAATTCATCTAAATCAGACTGAAAATGAACGAATACTATTTCTTGTCCAAACCCCTCTTTTTTTACAAAAAAACTCAAAGCTCTTTCCAAGTACTTACCGTTTATAAAGTTAAAATATATTGACATCAATTCATCATTTTTCTCTTTATCTTCAATAAATTCAAAATTACTATTCATTTTATCCTCCTATAAATATTGTATCTTGATAATATCAGTCTAGAATTGGGAAAAAGTTAGTTATCTCCCCAGCATCATTTAAATAACCTCTGAACTTCAATCCATTTGAAGCAGTACCTTCAACAAGCCTACCATTTATTGTTCCCTTTTGCATCGCTTCTTTTCCCCACTGATATATCTTATCATCACTAATCATTGCTGGATCGTATATTGTTTTAGGCTCCTTAATATTTTTATACGAAACGGGTTCTGCAATATTTCCAGCCATATCTTTTCTAGGTATTTTGTATTCTATCTCATAAATCCCTTCAATTGAAGAATGTGATTTTTTAGATATAATTAATTCTTCTACATCAACACCCTGATTTTTTAAAGCATTGTAAAATTCATCCATGTTATGTCCACCACTAACCCCTTTCTTAGTGCTTATATTCTCAACATTTTTTAAATGATTTTTAGCATTATCTCCAAATTTAAAGTTATTAGCTTTACCCGTACCCTATGTTGTAATCTTAAACTCTCACAATAAAAAAACAAACCATATAAAACCTTATTAAACTACTTCCTTCTCTTGTACTACCGGCAACTCATATGCCGTTTTATGTTTCATCATGCCATATATAATGTTCACCAGTCTTCTCATAATACATACTAATGCCTGTCCTTTTGTTTTTCCCTCTTTTAATTTCTTTTAATTTCTTTTGATAGTATGCATAAAACACTGGACTTCTAGCTAACTTACTTCCTTTCGCCACTTGCACTTGCTGTACTGCTAAATTATAAAATAAAGCGTGTAACGCCCTGTTTCCTTGTTTGCTTTTATGTGTCTTACCTTTTCCGCCAGAACCAAAGTAAACAGGCGCAATCCCCGCGAATCGTGCTAATTTGTTGGCATTTGGAAATTGCCTTACATCCCCAATTTCTGCAATTAATGCTGATGCCGTCACAAGTTCTATTCCCGGCATCGTCTCTAATTGATAATCTAGTAGATTTACTAACCGTTTTAATTCTCTTTTAATGTATTTCATTTCCTTCTTTTTAAACTCAATATCCCGTACAATACTTCTTACTAAAAAGTCTCGTGTTTCTTGATACTCTTTCATTGTTTGTCCATCTTCTTTTACAAGTTTTAATATTTCGCTTGCTTTCTTTACTGAACATGTATTGTTGCTAACATCTAATAAAAAAGCTGTTAATTGCTTTATATTCGCCTCCTCTAAACAAGAGGATAATGGATATTGCTGCCAAAACGCTAATGCTGTTTTCCCATCTAATTCTGAGAAAAACTTTTTATAACTTGGATAATGATGGTTTAATTGAATATGTAGTTGGTTCTTTAATGCACTTTGTGCTTTTACTAATGCATTCCTTCTTGATACTAGTTGTTGTATCGACCAAAATAAATCGTTTGGCTTTGCATCTGGCAATTGATTAAATTTGTTTACCAATATGCGTGCTACACATTCCGCATCCCAACTATCACTTTTTTGTGTCGTCACATGGCTTTTTCGCTCTAAAAATGATAAAGCTGGATTTACTTCTTTCACTACTTGTTTATGATCTACTAAATATTTCGCTAACGCTCTTCCATAACCACCAACATCCTCTAAACCAAATACAACTGATAAACCATCACTCACATATGTCTCTACTTCTAATAAAAACTTCGAAAATGCAGATGGTTTATTATCAAATTGTATTTCTCCTAATTTTTCTTGCCAACAATTAATAATAACAGCCGTATGCTGCTCTTTATGTAAATCTACTCCTACATACAAATAATTCTGCCTATTATGCATAACTCATCCCTCTATTCAATGATTTAGTCATATATAAAAACGTCGGCAACCTTAGTTCGAGCGTTCATCTCCCGATGCGCATAGGTACGCAAGCCTATCCATTTTCATAACTTCATAAGTACATATAGTAAAATGAGCGATTTTTTTAAGTACGACTGTTATATAATTGCTGAATGTTTACCGTTTGTTTGTATTTGCCCGTATGTATATACCCCTCGATAAAAACTCTCTCGGTCTAACATGCGTTTTACTTGTACTTTCGTAAATTGTTTTCCTTTCTCTGTATGATAACCTTCCCTATTCAGTCGTTCTGCCAATTGAGTCAGCGACCAATGTTTAAAAAAGTGTCTTAATTCAAATAGTCTACGCACAACCACTGCTTTCTCCGTATCTACTTCTAACACTTTTTGTCCTTTCTTTACTCTATAACCAAACATCACACCACCACCTGCATATCCACCTTGTTCCGCTTTTTTCTTTCTGCCTCTACTTAGCTTCAATGCAATCTCGAGACGTTGATATTGGTCTAATAGCTCTAACATGCCATTTACTAAAAAATCATTTGGGTCATGTGTGTATATACTGTAATTGGGTTGTTCAATTGCTTTCACATCTACCTTGTATTTCTTTAGCTCTCGTTGTATTAACACTTTTGCCATATCAGAGCGCCATAACCGAGATGTATTGAGTACAATCACGTGCTTCACTTGTTGATATGCCATATCTGACAATAGTTCTTGTAAGCCTTCACGTTCAACTGTTAATCCATTTTCATCAACAGTTGCGCCACTTAGTCCTCTATCTTCATATACATGAAGCAATTGTAAGTTGTTTTCCATACAGTAACGTTCGATTTCTTCTACTTGATACGCTAAGCTGTATCCGTCACGTACTTGTCCTTCTGTTGAAACTCGTACATAACCCACTACTTTCTCTTCCATATTGAGTCCTCTCCCGTTACAGTAATTACAATCTCTGTAACGTTTGCCTGTTTTTTGCGGATAACGTGTGCATAACGTCCATCCGTTAAAACGTACTTTACGATGACTTCAAAACATAACACAATCCTTTATTTTTTCCTCTACTATCGTCATACCCTGTTCATAGCCATTACAATCTATAAAAATTTAATACTTAGCACACTTATAAAATTATAATGTGTCTAATCATTTCTATCCTAAAACGCCAAAAAGCACTTGTTGCCTTTAATTGACAATCAAGTGCTTTAAGTTCATATGTTTTTAAGTAGCATAAATTTGTAAGTTTTGTAGTAACAGTATGACACCTTTTATATGTGGTAACAACTACTACGTTAAAACTTACGAGTTTGTACGAGTTCGTTAGTTTAATATATATTCCATGTGTTTATATTCAGCACCCAGTAAAATGTCATCTCGCCAAAGCTCGTACCTCGTTTTCTTATTCTATCATTGCACATAGTACTCCATGATGGTACAACCATCATAGAGTACATACTTTCAAAAACTCTTTCACTTTCTTATCCCACTTAAAGGCTCTCTTTTTCACTCTTGATCATCATAAGCATCTCCAAGTGATTCAAATTCACTCTTTAGCCAATACCAATATTGTCCATTATTCTTAATAAGTTTTTCAAGTAAGTCAGTGAATGAAGTTGCGATAATTTGCGACTCCCCAACTATTCCATGTCGATCAAAGAAACTATCATAACATCTACCTAGTCTTTCTTCACTAAGATCTATTGTTAAATATTCATCCTTACCATCATTGCATATAATATACCAATTTGATGAAATATCTTCTTCACATAACTCTCCTACAATTACGGGATTAGCCAAAATAAACTCCTCTGGGGTAACAATATGAATAGGATATTCCTCATTTTCAAATAAAGTTAGACCACCACAAAGACTATAAAATTCTTTTAAATCACCTGGTAGCATATGCTTATTCTTATCAATTATCGGTAATTCTGTAGGCTCCTGAACTCGACAATTAGGTAATGATTTTACTTTTTTAATCAACTGATTAATATTTTCCATCTAAATTACTCCCTAAAATTATATTGATTAAAGGCCCTATAATACTCTTGTCTAGCTAAACGTGGTACATTCGCAGCATCAAACATTTTTTCCGTCAATTCTTGTATTTCTTTTGGTGAAACAGATTTCCAATCTACTTTACCTCCAACCTTTTTCCCTGTTTTTTCAAAGAGCCATTGTCTATAAACAGCTTTAGTAGCATTGTGTTGCTCTTTAGTTAAAGCTATAGTTGGAGTATTCGCCCCTCTACTAACATAATCGGGGACATTATGTTTAGCCCATACATCCATAACGCCATGATGATTTTCTAGTGGTGAATTGCTTGGCCTATACGGTACTACATCGTATGGTTCTGTAGTCTTACCCGTACCCTTAGCAACACCCGCACTCCCAGACGTTGCTTTCTTCACATCTCCAACCTTTTTTAAATCATGAAGTTTATCAACTATTTTTACACCTTTCCCATATGGAGTCATCATCCCAACTGCTAGGAGTTTTTCACCATAGGTAGCTTCTGGGTCAAAGAGTGTGAAAAGATCACCAAAGAGAAAATCGAATCCAAACTTCGCCACACCGATTAAAAAAGGATTGAGTACTGGCCTTCTACCACCGACTGGCTGGCCAAAAATGTTATGCTCCATTTCATAATCATCGGTTTCAACTTGGAAATCCTCACCTATATTCCCTTTTATTGTACCATTTTTAATTCCTTCAAGGTATTTTTGTGTCGCTTGTATCTCTTCTTTTGTAAATCTATTATTGATAGATTGATTTTCGCTGCTTATTCCTTCAATGTCGTTATACACATTGTGCTCTAAGTCTACACTTTTTCCAATACCATTATCAGATTTCCGTATTTTCTCTTCTATAATTATTTGAATTTGCTTTGCCCATTCCATATTTAACTTTTCACTATGAAACGTACCACTCACAGGACTAAATCCTTTCCCACTTTGCACTTCAGCGAGTCCGGCTGTGATGCTAGCTGCTAATTGGAGAGCGGTGCTGTAGTTGTTGCTGGATGAATGATTGAATTCATATAAATGCTCTAGTTTTTCTTCCAGTTTTTTTCTCATTGCACCTAATACCGTTACAATTGCACCTACTCCGGGCATTGGTGTAAGTACTTCTATTGCTTCTATACTTGTAATCGATTGATTAATTCCCCTTATTTGTTCTCTTATTTCTTGTTCAATCACATCTGTCGAAGCAACTTTCGCTTGGAACTCATTTGGAAATGCTTCATTTTGGCGAATTAATTCTTCACATAAGCATATGATTCCTTGCGCTAATGGCCGAAATGTTTGGACAAGGTAGGATTTTGCACTACTGTATGTTTGTCCTTGTAATACTGTATCTATCGCAAAGGCATCAATAGATTGAATCGCTTGTTCCATACTTTGAATCGTAGCATTACATATAGCGTTCATACTTTGAGTTTGACTTTGTACTTCTCCCAAATACATGTTTAAACTCATGTATTGGCCTCCCTTTGTAGTTGCTGCTGTTCATAGGAAAGGTCGTTTTCTTTCTCACTGAGATGCCGTTTTTCTTTAAGCAACGTCTCTTTTTCATTTTCTAATTCGAATGTAAGTTTTCTTTCATACTGTCCGATTTCTTGCCGCATATTCGTAAAAAGGTGAAACACTTCTTTGTCGCCGTGCCAAGTTTCTAGTATTCGGTTAAATAAACGATTGCTTCTATTTTTCCATTCATGAAAACTAACCTCAGCTCGTTCTTAATTTTGCAGCGCCATTCGGTTTTTATTTTGTTCTTCAAATATAATTCGTAATTTTTGATTACATTGACTGATTCTCATTTCAATTTCTTAAGTCATCTTTTCTCCCTACCTTTTCCCCTTTACGTAGGCTGTTACATTATTGAAAAGTCTTTTGAAGTCCGGTATCCATTTTCTCAAATTCATTTGCTACGGAATGGATATTATCAATTGTTTGTTGAAAAGCAGTACAAAATTGTTTCGTGATCTGTAAATTTTGTTGATTTGCTTCTTGTGCTTTAAAGTTCACAGATAGTGTCGTACGCGTTGCCTTATTTATAGAGCGACTAGTAGCACTTTGCATTCTATCTGAAGCAGTTCTCATTTTCGTTGCAAGTTGTGTTGCCGTATGCAAATTACTTTGAAATTCTCCCATTACTTACTCCCCTCTACCTTTTATTTACAAGAAAATTATACCACGGAAAAATATCCCAATAAACCGAATGTTCGAATTTAACATACAATTCACCACAGTTACTGAGGATAAGAGCAACACTTATCTATCAACATAACTGAGTCCAAAATGGATTCTACTTATACAAAAAAGATGACTTCAGCCATATGCTAAAGTCATCTTTTTCTACCTTATTATTTTACTAATTCTCCATTATAAGCTTTTATATTAAGCGGAGCAGTTAAAAATTGTGCTGCTTTACTAACGAAAGATGTGAAGTGTTCACTCGTATTATGGCTCGCAACTGCTGCTTCATCTTTCCATACTTCTACCATCGTATAAACACTTTCTTTTTCTGTATCTTTATATAAGTCATAAGATACATTTCCACTTTCTTCTCTTGAACCATGAATGAGTGGCTGAATTTCTTCTAAAAATGCTTGTTGTTTTGCTGGGTCTACTTGAAATATTGCGTGAATAATAATCATGGTGTTTCCCCTTTCATATTCCATATATTTCTATGACCTAATTAGATTACTTCCACTCAGCAACTTTTTCAATTGGAAGACGTACTGATTGGTAACCACTGTCAGCAGCTTTTCCGATTGAAATTAGCATTACTGGTACGTAGCGTTCTTTATCTAGTCCAAATGCTTCTGCGATTTGGTCTTTTTCAAATCCACCAATTGGGCAAGTGTCATAGCCGTGAGCACGAGCTGCTAGCATAAATTGCATCGCTACAAGACCACCGTCAATTAATACCGTATCTTTCATTACTTCTGGTGTAACCATTGAGAAGTAACCTGAAAGTTTTTTCATTTGATCTTCTTTTACTTCAGCTGGCATTAAACCACGTTCTACTGCTGTACCGTAAATTTCTTCTGCGTTATCAAAATTGTTTAAGTCACCAAACACAGCGATCATTGCTGAAGATGTTTCTACTTGAGATTGATTGAATTTCGCAAGTGGCGCAAGTGTTGCTTTTGCTTCGTCACTTTCAATTACTACGAATCTCCATGGTTGCATGTTTACTGAAGATGGTGCAAGTGTTGCTTCTGTAAGAATTTCTGTCATTTCTTCTTTGCTAATTTTTACTGTTGGGTCGTACTTACGAATTGAACGACGTCCTGTTAAAATTTCGTTAAAATCATTTGTTTTTACTGAGTTAGTCATAGTTGTATTCTCCCTTTTTTATAATTCTTTTATATTTTCTTGAATGTGATTTAACATATTTAAAAGATTATCGCGTTCTTCCTCACTTAATCCTTTAAATGCAGATGCTGCAAAACGTTCTTTTTCCTCTTGAAACGCTTGAATTTTATTTCGTCCCTCTTCAGTAAGAGAAACTAACGTAATTCTGTTATCATCTGGATTTTTACGTCTTACAATCATTTCATTGGCCTCAAGCTGCTTTAAATGCCTTGTTATCGCAGCATTATCAATATTCACTTCTTGTTGAAGTGCTTTTTGACTAATTTCACCTACTTCATATAACTGAAGTATAAGCTCTAATCGAGACTGGCTCATACCCGTACACCCTTCAAATTTCGAACTTACTTCTTTATTTAGAAAGTGTAATTTATATAAAATAATCGCTTCTTTTGAGCATGAACTTGTCAAATTAACCCTCCTTTACAATCAAAATAAAAACATTTGATGTATCAATAGTTGATATGTCAATTAATATAATCTATATCGATTTAGAATGCAAGCATTTTGTTTTCATTTTATTTTTTCCAAATTAAGGCGCTTTGTAGCGTTACAAATAATGTTAATTGCACTATAATAATACTAATTTAAAGAACTGGAGAGTGATTGATAATGCGGCAATATACAAATAGAAATGAGGAATTGAAAATGGAAAATGAAATGAGGATATTCACAAATGACAACAATAAATATAGGGATTGTCGCGCACGTAGACGCTGGCAAGACGAGTTTGACTGAGCGCATTCTTTATGAAACGAATGTGATTAAAGAAATTGGCCGAGTAGATAGTGGTAATACACAAACTGACTCAATGGAATTAGAAAGACAACGCGGAATTACGATTAAAGCATCTGTCGTTTCTTTCTTTATTGATGCTGTAAAAGTAAATGTCATTGATACACCTGGACACGCTGATTTTATCGCTGAAGTGGAGCGATCATTCCGCGTTCTAGACGGTGCGATTTTAGTTATCTCTGCCGTTGAAGGTGTGCAAGCACAAACAAAAATTTTAATGCGAACATTACAGAAACTAAACATACCGACTATTTTATTCGTTAATAAAATTGATCGTAGTGGCGCAAACACTGAAAAAGTTATGAAACAAATAAAAGAGATTCTTTCAAATGAAGCATTCCCTTTCTACTCTGCCCAAAACGAAGGAACGAAAGAAGCCCGGATTATTCCATACAAATCATATGACGATTGTATGGAACTGTTAGCACCATATAATGAATCGTTACTTGCGTCATATGTAAATGATGAAATCGTACCGGACGTATTATTAAGAGAAGAACTCGAAAAACAAATACAGCAAGCAAATGTGTATCCAATCTTTTTCGGTTCAGCAATGACTGGTATGGGCGTAACAGAACTTCTTGAAAAACTTCCGGCTCTCATTCCAGCTCTTACATCGGCACCAGAGGAACCATTATCCGGTGTTGTGTTTAAAATTGAACGTGAACCTTCTGGAGAAAAGATTGCTTATGTAAGAGTTTTTTCTGGTCGTTTACACGTAAGAAAATATGTTGATATAAAGCGCGGGGACGTTCTGGGGCATAAAGAAAAGATTAAGAAAACATGCCTATTTCATAACGGGAATGTTGTTCAATCTTCTATCGTTCCTAGCGGAGAATTTTGCAAAGTGTGGGGGCTGAATGATATTAAAATTGGTGATATTATCGGTGAACGTACGGATTATATAAAAGATATTCACTTTGCCGAACCACAAATGGAAGCTGCCATTGATGCGGTACCTAAAGAGCGAATTCATGATTTATACGCTGCACTTATGGAACTCTGTGAAGAAGATCCACTCATTAAAGTGTGGAAAGATGATGTTCATAATGAACTTTATATTCGCCTTTTCGGTGAAGTACAAAAAGAGGTTATCGAAACAACACTTTATGATAAATATAACTTACAGGTTACTTTCTCAAATACGCGAGTTGTATGTATTGAAAAGCCAATTGGCATTGGGAATTCCGTTGAAGTCATGGGTGAAAAAGCGAATCCATTTTACGCAACAATTGGTTTTAAAATTGAACGTGGTGACCTTAACTCTGGCATAACGTATAAATTAGGTGTTGAGCTTGGTTCATTGCCTTTAGCATTTCATAAAGCAATTGAAGATACAGTATTTCAAACGTTAAAACAAGGTTTATATGGTTGGGAAGTTACAGATGTTATGGTCACGTTAACACATACTGGTTATGCTAGTCCTGTTACAACAGCGAGTGACTTTAGAAATTTGACACCGATCGTATTAATGGATGCTTTAAAGCAAGCTGAAACATATGTATATGAACCAGTAAATGAATTTGAATTAACTGTACCGGAGCACGCAATTAGTACTGCAATGTATAAACTTGCTGCCGTTCCAGCAACTTTTGCAGAGCCTATATTCAATAACAATTCTTATCAGTTAACAGGATCATTACCTGTTGCGAAAACAGAGAGTTTCAAACGAATACTACATTCATTTACAGAAGGAGAAGGCATATTTACAACGAAGCCAGCTGGTTTCACAAAACTTATGGCTCCCTTCCCTACTCGAAAACGTGTTGATTATAATCCGCTGAATCGTAAGGATTATTTACTTCATGTTTTGAAGGCTTATTAAAGTAAAAGAGGTGCAATTCGCACCTCTTTTGCATGTATTAATAGGTTAGTTTGTCCTAACAACTTCTTTAAGTTTTCCTATTATTTTCGCTATAGCCTCAATTGAATTTTCCGTTTCATATCCCCCAACATTTACAGAATGATTTGCATTTTTGACAACTTCAATCTGTAAATTCGTTTTATATAACTGATCAATTTGATCTGCATTGTATTGGTGATCTTTATCCCCAATAACTAAAAACCCTTCGTGTCGACTATGTAAGATAGAATCAAAAATTGTATCAAACGTCAGTAAAGGTGTAAGTAGTATCATTTTTGACTGCGCGAATTCTTCTCTCTTCATTAAATCATTTGCAATCGGAATTGTTCCGAGTGACTTCCCTAAAAACATAGTCTCGTTGTATTGCTCATCTTTTAATACTTCATTTATTACAGGATTAATATCATCCATCATTACTTTCGTTACTTCTTCCATTGGTTTATTCATTAATTGTCCATCATAAGAATAATGAATATGTACAACATCTATTTTATGTTCAAGCATTAACATCGTTGCGTAATAAAATAACGGCTTATCATAATTGTATCCTGAACCTGAAAACATAAAACAAACCGTACTAGAACCTTTTTCGATATGTGTGTAACGAATTACTTTGTCATTTATATGTACCTCTTTTTTAGTCCCCTTCACCGTTTTCTCCTCCGAATACGTTTACTTTTGTAATACGATATGTTCTGTGTGAACTGATACATCCTTTACTTTCTCTTTTATAAATGCAGGCTGTAAGTTATATGTATGCAGTTCTTCTACTGGCACCCATCTAAACAAATACGTTCTACCCTCTTCTTCCAAAATATATTGATCCGCTCCACTCGCAGGTAACTCATGTAGCTCTACTTCATAATAAAAACTAATTTCATGAAACTTTCGCTCAGAAAGTGTAAAGAAATTTTCTACTGACCATATTAATCTCTTCCCTTTAATAGGAACACCTAGTTCTTCTGCAAGTTCTCGTTGTAACGCATCCTCACTATTTTCTAGCATTTTCACTCTTCCGCCTGGTACATACCAATAATGTTCCCCTTTGTTTTGAAGAATAAGTATTTTATTATCCAGTTTACAAATTGCTCCGACGCGGTAATTAAAACATGTTTCTTCAACTTTAAATGTTAGATCCATACCATTGCCCCCTATACTTTATTTCAAAATCGCTATAAAACTATTATGTATATGCTGTACAAATAAGATTACTATTTTTTCATTCCATTCAATAAGTTTCGAACTTTCCGATAATTAGACTTATCCTTTGTCATTACAGGTATATACATATGATACAATCATAGGGCACACTAGAAAAACATTATGGGGGTACGAATGGAAACGTTATTAATCCAGCAAACTGAGAAATCAAATAAGTTTTAGAAAATCGTTGTGAAAGATAGAGTAAAACTTCAATAAGTGGAGTTTTTATCTTTCCCCTGTTGTTTTTAAATATTGTTAAGACATTATTAAAAAAGATGCAAGGTCAACTTATGTGCTAATTAATTTTTTTTCTAGAAAAAGCGTCTTTTATTACACTTGTTAATACATTTAGGAATAGTAAAATAGCCATAACTACCGTTAATACGTTAAATTGCTTTGTTTTATAAGGAGCGAACCATTCCGTAAAGAACTCTGCATTAACGAGACGCTCCCCAACTCCTCCTTCCTTGAAGTTCGGTATCCACGAATTCATATCAAGGACGATAAAAATTAGTTGCATAACGAAAAATGCTCCAAGAGTTTTCAGCCAATTTCGTATTCGAATAGGACGCCCTTTTTTTGATGTCATTTAAATGATCCTCCTTTTAGAACTTGCTATTAAAGAGCCTTGTTCTGATAGATACGAATAGATAATATCCATGAAACCCCATAGCACCCCACTGCTATGACAGCAAATATAAGAAATAATTTCAAATCTGAAATCTCTTTTAAAAAGGTCAGTACGCCATTAGCATATTTATTTAATAAATATGGAGTATTTCGCATTAAATATATAACTACAATAGATAAAAATATAAAAACTGGTACAAGTGTTTTCACTTTAAATGCAACAAAAAATGGGATGTAAAATGCAGTAATCAGCATGACTGCCAAGAAGCCTAGGATGTAACTTTCTAAGGAAAGTTGAAATTCCATGCTGTCTAAAATGAAATATTTTCCAACTAAACAAAATGGGATGATTACTATTGTAAAAAATAAGGTTCCAACGTATTTTGAACTTATAATTTCCTTCCTAGTATACGGTAATGAGTTTACTAAAATATTAGCATTATCTTTATCATCAGATTGATATGTGTTAATTACAAAAACGGCACTACAAATGATTATGACATATGCTACATCCATGCCGGCCCACAAATAGGTAACTAGAAATAAGAGATAAGCAGGTAAAAAAGTTTTTTGTAAAATCAAATCCTTTTTAATTAAATTAAGCATCATGACTCCCCCTTTTTCATGAAATACATAATATCCTCTAAACTTGGTTTTTCAATCACCACTTCTTTATTAAATAAAGTTTCGATAGAATTTACATTTTCAATCAATCCCTCGAAACCTGTATTTGCCTTACATACAGATATAAATTCACGCTCAGTATCAAAATCTAACATATCTAGTGGTCCTTTGACCAAAATATAATCTTCTGCAATGGCATAAATATCTTTTGTAAAAATATGCTTCCCATTTTGAATAAATGTAATATAATCGGCAATGCGGTCTAAATCCGTTGTAATATGAGATGAGAAAAAGATAGTTTTCTCACCATCCTGCATAATATTTTGTAAAACATCCAATAATTCTCTTCTAAATACCGGATCGAGTCCGGAAGTAGGCTCATCCATAATAATTAGTTCAGCATGATGTGAAAGAGCAATTGCAAGAGAGGCTTTCATTTTCATTCCTTTGGAGAATGTTTTCATTTTTTTATTTAATGGTAATTCGAACAGATCTTTATAATATGTAAATTGGTTAAAATCCCATTTTTTATAAGCAGGCGCAATAATTTTAGTAATTTCCTTTAATGTGAGTTCTTCATAAAACACATTATCGTCATAAACGAAACCAATTCTTTCTTTAATTCGCTTCGCATCAGTCGAATAGTTCATGCCAAATAAGGAGACATTTCCACTATCCGGGTTCATTAGATTCATAATCATTTTAATCGTTGTAGATTTACCTGATCCATTTCCCCCAATAAAACCCGTAACAAATCCTTTTTTTACTTCCATCGAAAAATTTTTAATTTGAAATCCTTTAAAAGATTTACTGACATTTTGAAGTTCTATTACGTTTTCCAAGAGTTTTCCTCCTCGTATAAAATTGTAAGCATTTCTTTTAGATCATTTAAAGAAACATCCATTTGTTTAGCATTTTGAATCGCTTCACACAACTTTTCTTCAACTGTCTTTAATTTTTTTTCTTTCATAGTTTCAATGTTTTGTTCCGCTACAAAGGACCCCCTTCCGACAATTGAATAAATAAAACCGTCTTTTTCCAGTTCTTCATATGCTCTTTTCGTTGTAATAATACTTACTCTTAAATCTTTTGCTAACTGACGCATTGAAGGAAGAGCATCTCCTTGCTTTAAATCACCTAGTAAAATAAGTTTTTTTATTTGGACACCAATTTGTTCATAAATAGGTTCCTTTGAAGTGTTCGTAATAACGATTTGCATGCAAATACCTCTTTTTAAAAATATTGTATATATACTTTATATACAATATATACTATCGTACATTGTAAATCAACAGAAAATTTCCAAAATATAGTCACGAACACAATCTAATAATACATGTAATTCATACAACTTATTTATCCCAGTCTTCCTCGTATTTGCTCGATTTTGAGGTGGAGGTCTTACTGCTATCTAATGCGGTATAAAGACTACGTTGTGTTTACGGAGAAATTGGCACAGCTGGTAGTGTGAAAGCAAAAGAGTTTGAAATAGAAGAACAATCTGAGGAAGTTGATATCAAGTTAGACTGGGATGCAGATGACGAAGAAGAATTAAAAAAGATGTTTCCTAAGTTATGGGACATGTACGGGGAAGAACCCATAAACTGGTAGATTAGTTGATTGTCAAAAACGCCTTGTTTCTTTCGTAACAAGGCGTTTTTCATGATACTATTTTTAAATTTTTATCTTCCCACTTTCCCACCACTTCATAAACGTTTCTAACGAAGGAGCAACCCAAGTTCTACTATCATTTTCATGATTCCATACATATATATCGTCTCTTTGCACGATTCCGTTCAAAATGGAATAACCAAACAAATCACCATTTCCGCCATCAGCAAAAAATAATAAACAGTCAAAAGGCATATATAAATCCTTGAAATCAACTATATTTCTCATATTCATATTTTCAGTTTTAATTTTTGAAGTAGACCATATAAAATCCCCGTATTCACCTTCTACACCGTTTGTTTCCTGTAATAATTGATTTAAATCATTTGGTAACTCCACCTGCAAATTTTTGTGAACTTCAGCGAGTTCATCCTTCGTAGCTGTTTTTTTCAAACTTAAGTTTGGTGAGATACTGTGAATGGTATTTTTCCACATCACCTTTACTCCTCCTTATGTGCAATCAAGTATATTCAAAGGGCTCATCTAAATTTATTGATACCAATTTTCTAACAAATCTTTCTCCCTCTCACCTGAAATACCTGCTTTTAATTCCAATTCATCCACACTCTTTATCCACTCATACACATCTGTAACTGTATGTTTTAACCTCCTAAAAGTAAGTCCTTCTTTAACAGCACTTTCAATACTAATAGAAAAACCACCTTTCCACGGCTTCGTCTCACCTTCTAATGAAAAAGTTTCAGGAAGCCATAAAGGCATATCTGTCCAAGGCTGCACTTTATGTTCATTCATAAACGATTCATCTATCCAAACGAATGCAGCATCACTATTCGTAACCTTTTTACACGTATTTAATAGCTCTTCCATCGTCAATTCATAGTTCGGACCTGTTACATTGAATGTACCTGCTTTATTGTTTTCTGCCATGTTTAGTCCCCAGTTTGCGACGTCTTTTATATCAACTATCTGTACTGGACGGTCTTTTCTTCCTGGAACTAACACTTTACCTCCTTTTGCTACACGCCCGATCCAGTATGGAAGTCGATCTGTATAATCGAACATTCCTGAAAGAAGTCCTGCTCTTACGTGTAAAACACGCCCCGGCCAATATTTCTCTGCTTCTTTTTCACATAATACTTTTAGTGCACCATAATGCTCATAATAAGATATTTCACCATTCTCTACAGCCTTTATTTGCTCTTCCGTTGGTTCAGGTTGTAATATATAGTCTTCTTTTATGTCATGCGGGATCCAATCCTTATATACGGAAAGGCTTGAGATGAATATATAATGTTTTATATTATCTTTTAAGACATCTCCAATATTCCGAATGTGATGCGGAGAAAACCCACATGTGTCCACGACAACATCCCATTTTCGATTTTCTAAACTTGATACATCACCATTTCTGTCACCGATAAGCTGCTCCACTTCAGGGAAAATTTCATTGTTTGTTCCGCGATTGAATAATGTAACGTCATGTCCCCTTTTCAACGCCTCCTCTACATAAGCTCTTCCTAAAAAACGTGTACCACCTAGAATTAGAATCTTCATAGTTCTCCCCCATTCATGATTAAAAACCTTTTCTATATGTTTAACGATTTTTTAGTGTGAAAAGTTACGGTGGATTTGTTGTTTTATTTTAATTCTACAAACAAAAATAGAATCCATTTTGAAAAATAAATCAACATTGATTCTTAAATAAAAAACAATTGTTTTGATGTATCTTAGTTGAATTTTTAACTCCGCACAACTTCCCCATCAACTAACTCAATAATTCTATTACACTTATTCGCTACCTCAATATCATGAGTTACAATAATAATCGTTCGTCCTTCTTCATTCAGTTGTAATAGTAGATTCATAATTTCTTCTCCGGTTTTTCTATCTAAATTCCCTGTCGGTTCATCTGCCAATATTAATTCTGGTTCACCTACTAACGCTCTTGCAATTGCGACTCGCTGCTGCTGCCCACCTGATAACTCATCCGGTGTTTTATACATTTGTTCTTTTAACCCTACTTTTTCTAAATAGAACTTCGCCTTATTCTCTCTTTCACGTTGCTTTAGTTTTCTATACGTTAGCGGTAGTGCCACATTATCCAGTACAGTATGTTCTTTTAACAGTGCAAAATATTGAAAAACAAATCCGATCATTTCATTTCTTGTTTTATGAACTTGATTTGCTCTAATTTCAGTTAATGTTTTTTCATTTAACGTATATTCACCCTCATTTGGCATATCAATTAATCCTATAACATTTAATAGGGTACTTTTTCCTGAGCCTGATCGCCCCATTATCGCTATAATTTCCCCCTTATTTATCGTTAAGTTTATACCGTTTAACGCGAACGTATTGTGGTTCTTGTTGCTATACACCTTCTTAATGTCTTTCAATACAACTAAACTCATTATTCCATCCCACCTATTAATGTTTTCGGTTCAAGCTTTCTAATAAATAAGAAGACAATTACATTTGAGACAACGATGATCAATAATAAGAATAGAAATACTAAAAATAATATAGGCATATCCAATTTAAAGTCTAATACCGATGCTACTTTAAAATCCTTTGACATTTGCAACAGCCTCCCATATCTCCATGAAAAGTAAACTAGTGACATCCCTAAGCCAACTATTGCTACAATAATGTTTTCTAAAACAATTTGAATAAACATTCCAAATTTACTTTCGCCAAAAACTATTTTTATACCAAATTCCCTCTTTCTCATCAAAATAGAAACAATGGTTGTTACTACAATTCCGACGATCGAGAATAGAATGAATAATATTCCTATTATAAGTTGAGGTATTTCAGAATAGCTGTTAAGAGTAAAATCTATATTTATTTCATCACCTAAATTTTTCAAATGAAACGTACCACCGTTTCCTTTAAGTTGAATTGATTCTTCTAGTTTCTTTATATCGGCATCTTTTTGTAAATGTAAAACTGTACTTTGATGCAGTCTTAAAAACATTCCTTCATAGTTTTCATATCTATCAAATGACATAGGCATTATCATTGCGTAATCCAACTTCAAATATACGTTCGTTGAATTATTATCTACGATAAATTTATTCTCTGGCAAAAAGCCTATAATTGTATATTGATTATTAATTGTATCCCCAACCTGAAAATATTTCTTAAAGTAGGAACCCATTAATACCTTTGTTTTGTCTTCACTATTTTTTTGAAAGTCTTCATGCAAGAAGACTTCTTCAGGTTTTAAAGGTAAATGTAACAATTTATAGTAATTTTCATCTACAACAATTGTTTGAACAGTAGGTCTTTCATCGTGAAACGTTTTATGTTTCAAATCAGCAATCATACTGTTTTGAAGTGGCCTATTACTTGATTCTATTTCAATTAAACTCTCCTCGTATGTACCATACGAAATCACATCTTTATTTTGATGAATTGTATTATAAACCGCTTGAATTTGCTCTTTATTAAATTGATTGCTTTGTAACCTATCTGTCGTCCTTTCAAAAGTAACTAAATATGTTTTATCCACATTTAATACTGAGCTGGATTTATCGTTTAGATGGTGTAAATTATAAAATACATTAATTGAACTCGTTATAGTTGCTAATCCAAATGTAATTTGTATTAGCAGAAGTACTGAAAATAGAAATCTCTTTTTTAATGCTAGGAACGCACTTTTTATTCTCATC
Source organism: Bacillus sp. RC251 (assembly GCF_044908765.1). Taxonomy (NCBI): domain Bacteria; kingdom Bacillati; phylum Bacillota; class Bacilli; order Caryophanales; family Bacillaceae; genus Bacillus; species Bacillus sp. RC251. Next base: position 97,861 of record NZ_JBIYDP010000007.1, read on the forward strand.
ATTTTTACCCCTTTAAGGCTTTAGCAGGTTCACTTTTAAGCACATATACAAATGGTATAACAGAGAGGAAAAAAGCTATAGAAAGTGAAAGAAATACACACATTGTAATATGAGAAGACTGTAAACCAATGCTATAGCTTGTAGACTCTATAATAATTTTACTCAAAGTGCTAAAAATCCATTGTATGCATATTGCACAGGCTGATGCAGTAATTGCACATAAGAATAATTGACTAAATATAAAAATAAAAAGATTTACATTACTTGCTCCCAAAGCTTTCCTTAGCGACAGACTTTTGTTCTTCGTATATATCCAATAATAACTTACTATTATACTGGTAATTAAAGCTATACAAAAAAGCCTATATGGAAAACTAAGTAACTCTTTCACGGCTTTACTTGAGTTTTTGTCTTTCTCAAAATTCTCTTTTTCACTTATCACTTTGGCATTTATATCTTTATTGTTCTGCTTCATATGCTCTATGAAGGTATCTATCTCCTTTTTAGGGTTTTCGTTAGAACGAACGATCATTTGAAATGTATTTTCATTTTGTATCATTTGTTTCACTTCATCTGGCATGTCATTTAGAGAGATGTAAATTTTAATATTATACTCATATCCAGTACTTGCTCCAGCTACGCCTTTAACTGTATATTCCTTATTAAATAATTTTATTGTTTCCATATCCTTATAAATTTTCTTCCCCACTATTACACTATTTTCCTCATCTTGTTCCATCTGTGAACCTTTTAGCAAAGGTGGAGACCAATTTTTATTAAGTAGACCATTAATTGTTACGTGACCGATACCTGGAATAGTAGTACGAATATCATTTGTAATAACACTAGCGTTTTTAAAATCAGATTCTACTAGCGTCTGAAATTGTTCGAAATTGATTTCCCCCATATTAGTCAGTTGAACAGAATAGTAATAATTAAAATAACCATTTTTACTATCATAAAATTTCTCATCATAATAATCTCGCGTCGACATTGCGATCAGGATTGGCCATATTGTCAATACAAATCCAATAAATAACATAATGAATATTGCTTTGTTCACCGCTATTTCTTTTAATACTAGATTCATATATCCTCCTCATTTTAAAAACCGCGAAAAAGGTATTTATCCTTTTTCACGGTTTTTGTTGATTTTTATTTAATTTTCATTTCCTTTGAGGTGTATGCATTATCACCTTTCATTATCCATTCATGACCCGAATAACCTGTGGTAATTGGCCCTCTGGATGAAACTTTAACGTCCACACGATCTGTAATTTTAGCATTATCCCGTGATGCCTCTTTAGAAGACCCATCATCAAAGCTAGCTCTTACAGTCATCTTGTAAAAATGAGGTTCATTTTTTTGCGCAGTGTAGGCGTATCCTGTAGCTTTTCCTCCGCTTCCATCCCATTTTCCATAAGAATCACAACTAATCGAAGCAAATGAAACAGAAGAAACCATACCTAATAAACAAGCAGTTAGCCCTGTTGTAGCTAAAGTTTTTTGAAGTAAGTTTTTCATATAAACTCAATCTCCCTTGTTTAATATATTCACTTAAATATTTAAGTATTTTCAGGCCTTGTCCTCATTATACATAAAAAAAATAATCTTATATCATTAATTCCTAATTTTAAAATTTATTAACACAACCCTTACATTCCCCTGAACTTTCCGTCATAAAACAAAAAGATGGTATGAAACTCCAATTCACACCATCTTTTTACTAAAATTATTTATTTGACCGTATACAAGGAAGAATATATTTCACAATCAATTCCCATCTATCCCCTGCATTCGGTATAATTTCAGAGGCAATCACCACCACCAATTCCCTCTCCGGAATACAACAAATCACATTCCCACCATCGCCCATTGCACAGTATGAAAAGATTCCATCCTCTTCTCGTAACCACCATAAGTAACCATATTGATTTTGGTTCATTTCTGTCGATTCTTTTATCCATGATTTTGATAGTATTTGTTTTCCATTATGAATACCTTCATTCAAATACATCTGTCCAAACTTAGCCATATCCCTAACCGTTAACGTTAGTCCCCATCCGCCCGTCGAAATATCGTTTGGATCGTGAACCCATCCTTTTACATCTTTTCCGAATAAGTCATCGAATCCAAATGCTTTCATATTGTAGTTTGGAATTTCTCTCATGCCGAGTGGCTGAAATAAGTATTCGTTTGCAAATTCACGAGCACTTTTTCCTGTTGCGCTCGTAATAATTGCTGATAGTACATGCGCTCCTGCAGATGAATATTTAAAAGTCCCAATTTCTCCGCCTTGTCCAATCCTATTTAATGTATACTTTATCCAATCCTCTTGTGTACATAGTTCTTCTAACGGTTCCTGCCAGTCTACAAAAGGATATGGTGCTGTCATTGTAAGGAGGTGTCCCACTGTTGCTTCAGACACCTTACATTTATATTCTGAAAAAAACTCTATTACTTTTTGATCAACACTTTTTATATAACCCTTATCTATACATATCCCAATTAGCGCAGAGATTATCGTTTTTGTAACTGATGCTACATGAAGTGCATCATCTAATCCGTGGCCGTTATAATATTTTTCAAAAATAACATTACCTTTCTGTACTACTAACATACCATTCATATTTTCATATTCTTCTTGTATAATCTGATCTAACTTTTCAGCAGTTTTCATTATTCTTTCCCCTTTAACCTATGATTAAAAAGGTTCGATAGGTACATATATATCAACTATATGTTTATCTTCGGGATGCTGATTGGGATTATTTCTATATACTTCAAAAGGATACGAATCTCTCGGTTTATATCCGCTATTTGGAAGCCACTCACCGTATAAGAAATCCCATGCTCCTTTATATTCATCTTGGAATATTTCAAAATGCCCTACTGCATACTTTCCAGAAGGTATTACCATTATTCCAATATCACTCGTTTTTACTGCAGACGCATCCGGAATTGTTATACATAAACTTGTTCTTAAATGATAGTCCTCAGTAAATTCATGATGATCGTGGTAAATGGTTAATACTTTCGTATCCTCAAATACATGATAGTTTTGCTTCGATGCGTAATAAAATAATTTCTCTATCATTTCAGGAAAAGCTATAGTTAACTCCTCATATGTACCGATATGTCTTATGTATGCGACGTTTATATCGTTCGCTATTACAATTTCAACATTACCTCGAACCTTCTTACATTCATTGTATTGAGAAGCTCTGCTTACGTCTTTGCAATTCTTGCTATTGTCGTTTCGATAATGAGATGGACTTATTCCGTAATGACTTTTAAATGTTCGAGAGAAAACTGCTGAATCTGTAAAGCCAAAATGGTAAGCGATATCCGTAATCGTCATATCTGTGCGATATGTAAGTAGATTCGTTGCCCTTTCTAACTTCAATCGGTTTACATACCGTGATAATGGCTCGTCTACGATCCCTTTAAAAATCCGATGAAAATGAAACTTTGAAAATCCTGCTACCTCGGCTAGCTCTTCAATAGATAGTGAACTATTTATGTTTAATTCTATATAATCTTGAACTGTATGTATGCGTCTTATATACTCATTTCTGCTTTGTTTATTTTCCATACTAATACCTCCTCACAACAAAAAGGCTAACTTCACGCTAGCCTACTTTTACACATGTTTCAAAAATAAAACTCTACTACCGCCATTCCCATCATAATTTGTATGTACCGATACACCTTCTATCTCATCATCTCCAGCTTCAATTCGAAAGCCGATCTCCCTATGAAACTGTATCGATTTTTTATTTACTGGTGACGTGATTGCTTTTATAACTTTACGGTTATTTGCACGAGCTACATCGAAGAAATAAGAATACAATGTCGATGCGATTCCTCTTCTTCTATACTTCGGATTTACTCCGATAAAATGAACGTATGCTTCATCTTTATATGTTTGTGAAAAAAATCCGCATAAAAAACCTAACGTTTCTCCCTCTTCTTCAATGATAAAACTCGTTTCTTGAAAGTGAACGAAGAACAGCTTTGGCAACATACTAGCCATATCTCTCCCGCCCCACCAATCATTTAAAACAGAATGAATCTTTACATAATCTTCCCCTTGGATGTTTCTAACTCGCATATATTTCTCCCTCTCACTCACTTCATTTTTTCATAAATTTTAATGACTGTTTCTACTAAAAGGATAAATACCCAAATCCCGCAAAATACAAGAACAGACTGGAATATCGATCCAATTATCATAACACCAACTGCACCTGTTATTGAAAAGGATATTCCACCAAGCCCTGGATCCTGTATAAATGCTCCAGCAGAAATAGCGGTTATAATAGATACTATTAAATAAATCACACTCATTATTTTTAATATTTTTATAGAAAGATACGAAGTTTGTTCTTGCTCCACTTGTGATAATTCGATTTCCCCGCTTGCAATTCCTTTTTGCAAACAGTCCTCACATAGAAATTCTTCCTTAATTTTTTTACCACCGTGCAATGTACCTGTAATTTCTTTACAGCGCGTACACTTTCGATTTATCATTTTGTTATCACTCCAATCTCGTAAGATTATACTTATACATTTTTTACCTTATTATTACTTTTATGTATTTTATAGAGAGGTGACGTGTTTTATGATATCTAAACTTACTTTTGGTTATAAAAAGCCTACTGAGCAATATGTATTACGACCTAGTTGTTATGCAATTATTTTCAACTCAACTTCTTCAAAGATTGCTGTTATCCAAAAAGGAGAACGCTACTTTTTACCCGGCGGCGGTATAGAAGGTACTGAAACAAAAGAAGAATGTTTGCACCATGAGCTACTAGAGGAATTAGGATGGGCAATTAAAATTGATCAGTATATCGGTAATGCGGCTCGATATTTTTATGCAGAAAAGGAAGATATATATTATTTAAACGATGGATTTTTTTATATTGCGAATATGGTGCAGAAACAAACTGAAAACTGTGAGGAGGATCATGTTCTAAGGTGGATGTCTCCATTGCATGCTATAGAGCTTCTCATACACGATCATCAAAAATGGGCCATTGAACAAGCGCTTTTATTACAAAAACAAAAAGGATCTCCTTCTATATGAAAGAGATCCTTTTTATTGTTAACTTACTTTTTTCAAATTGAGAGCTGGCTTTTTGATTCCACCTTTTTTTACAACATATAAACCGATGAAGATAATAAGCCCGCCAACTAGTTGCATCAAATTAATTTGCTCTCCAATGGTTACTGCCGCAAAGATCACTGCAAACAATGGTACGAGATACATATAAACCATTACTTTCGTTGAACCTATTTGACTAATGCCAACATACCACATTGCTAGCCCAAATATGGTCGCAAAGACGATTGAATATGCTAGTGATCCCCAGCTTGGCGTATCTACTGGCCACGTTAATGTATTTACGTTGAATAAACAGTATATAACGAGAGGTACAATTCCAATTAAAGTAGACCATGATGTGACCCTCATTGCGGAGTATTTTGTAATAAGAGGTTGCGCTAATATTGGATACCATCCCCACGCAATTGCTGCGACTAATCCAATTACATTTCCGAGCCACGCATATTCGTAAGTAGCTCCTCCTGTATGTCCTGTTAATAAAACGAATGCTGCACCAATAAACGCTATTATTGAACCTATTTGTACTTTCATCGAAAAACGTTCTTGTTTGTGCAATACTGCTAATATCCCTGTAAAAATAGGTGACATCGCAATTAATAATGAGGCGTTCGTTGCTGAAGTATATTTCACAGATAGCATAAACATCGTTTGATACATTGCCGTACCAACGATACCGACTGCTACTAGTCGTAACCAATCTTTTCTTTCAATACGTAATGAGCGTTCCATTAAAAATGTAATAAGTAATAATACCGGAGATGCTACTAAAAATCGTAAACTATTAAATTGAATGGATGACATATATGCCACGCCATACTTTCCAATTGTATAATTCGCTCCCCATACTAATGCTACTGATACTAGGAGCCACTCCATTTGCCATCGTTTCATCCGAATCTCCCCTTCCATATTTAGCATAGTAAAATTGGCTGGATATAGCACCGTCCAATTGGCTGTTTTTTTCCCCAGCCAATTTGTTATACTTAATGTATATAAGAGATGCGGAGGCGTTTGTATGGAATGGAAGCTAGATAACGACAGTAAAATCCCAATTTATCAGCAAGTAGTTGACTTTATTGAGAAACGTATTACATACGGAGAACTTCCTCCTGGAAGCTTCCTCCCTTCCGAACGGAAATTAGCTACGCAGTTAAATGTAAACCGAAGTACGGTAACGACTGCTTATAATGAACTACGTGCTATGGGGATTGTGGAAAGTACGACTGGTAAAGGGACACGTGTAAGTACACATATGTGGGGCGTTTCTCCAACATTAACTCCGAATTGGAGAAATTTCGTAGAAGGTGGTACTTTTTTACCAAACTTACCGTTACTTCGCCATATTCGGGCAGAAGTACAACAAAATGAAAATATCATTGATTTCGCAAACGGCGAGCTCGGTTGTAACCTTTATCCTCACGATCAACTACAGACAATTTTACGAGAACAACCGTTAACGCATTCATTAAGTTATGATCATCCGCAAGGCTATCTCCCGCTAAGACAAGCGGTCGTAAAATATATGAAAGAATATTTAAAAGTTGAAGCGACTGAACAATCCATAATGATTACATCTGGCGCACAGCAAGCACTTCACCTTATCGTTCAATGTTTATTAAATCCCGGTGATGCAGTTGCTTTCGAAAGCCCTTCACACTGTTATTCCTTACCGTTATTCCAATCAGCAGGTATTCGTATTTTCCCATTACCTGTCGATGAACACGGTATTAACCCAGACGATGTGCAAGAGTTATATAGAAAGCACCGTATTAAAATGATATTTTTAAATCCAAACTTCCAAAATCCTACGGGCACAATGCTTCATCCAAACCGTAGAAAAAAACTATTATCACTTTGCGCAGACTTACGAATTGCGATTGTGGAAGATGATCCGTCCAGCTTACTTACGCTAGAAAAGAAACAACCTTGCCCTACTTTGAAATCGATTGATGAAAATGGAACAGTCATTTATGTACATTCTTTATCAAAAATGGTTGCGCCAGGCTTACGAGTCGGCTGGCTTGTCGCCCCGCAGTCTGTAGTAGAAAGGTTATCTGACGCAAGACACCAAATGGAATTAGGTATGAGTATTTTCCCGCAGTGGCTTATGCAACAATTTTTCGAAACTGTACCATTTCAGTCTCATATCGTACCGTTACGAAAACAACTAGCAGAAAAAAGAGATGTTATCGTTCGGGCCCTAAACGAGCAACTTCACGATAAAATCTCTTTTTCAAACCCGACCGGCGGTATATACATATGGGGAAAATTAAGAGAACCGATAAACGAAAAACAACTTATTATGCAAAGTTTAAAACAAGAAATTGCATTTATGCCTGGGAGTATTTTCGGCGCGAAAGATGGTTATATTCGTTTATCTTATGGAAAAGTGAATATTGATCAAATTGAGGAAGGTATTTCTCGTTTACGTGAGGCTATTTTGGTATGTGAAAAATAACTTTAAATAAAGCTTTCTCGTTTGACAAAAGAAAATTCTACCATTATCATCAACTCGAATCTATTTATAGGAGTGATACCAATGAAAATTTACGTTGATGCAGATGCTTGTCCTGTAAAAGATGTGATTATTTCCGAAGCTACGAATGTAGAAATCCCTGTTACCCTCGTTACTAGCTTTTCTCATTATTCTAATGCAGAACAGCCAACAGGCGTAGAAACAATTTATGTTGATTCTGGAGCAGATGCTGCAGATTACCGGATTATGCAGTTAGCAAAAAAAGAAGATTTAATCGTAACGCAAGATTACGGTCTTGCTTCACTGGCTTTAGCAAAAGGCTGTATCGTGCTACACCATAAAGGGTACAAGTATACGAATGAAAACATTGAACAACTATTACAAACACGGTATTTAAGTGCAATGGTTCGAAAGAGCGGTAAACGTACAAAGGGACCGAAACCATTTACAGCAGAAGATAAAGAGAAATTTCGAGCACTCTTTAAAAGTATGATCGCTCTTTAAAAATGAACTGTCTATTTGCAAGGAAAACTTCGCAAAATAAAGAAGAGAATATTGAAATGAACATTCTCTTCTTGGGGTTTACCCGTTTAAAATGAAGGTAGATTATCTAAGTTATTTTCTTTTATTCCATCCGGTTCACTACGTATAATATCCCTACCATACTTATGAAATACGTCCACATGTGCTAACTTCCCTGATTTCGCTTCATTAAGAGCAGTCATATAATCTAACTCTCTCCCGCTACTTGTCTTAAAAGCAATTAAATCCCCATCATCATTTTTACGAACGGCAATAATTTGTTCTGCTCCTGAATTGACTTCATGGTCTACTTCAAATTGAGCTTGCTCTTCTCCTTGATGTAAGTAATCATTATAAACTTTTTCAAAGTCTTTCTTGTCCATAACATTCACCTCCAACACATTTTATTAGTATGGTTGGGAGGTGGTGGTTTTATGTACCTTTTTATTACCTTAACAAGTCTTTACTACTCCAAATAAAGAATACAGGTCATTTTTTGTATTCTAATACAAATCTATTTATAGTTTCTTACCTTCTTAATTTAAGCTAAATTTAAGTGTTAATATTTTCCTGACAACTTTATAATTAATTATATCGAAACGAAATTTGAAATGGAGAATGATTCAGGTGAATATAGATATTAATCGCTTAACTGATATTTGTTTAGAGTATCAGCAATCTAGATTTTATGTTACTAGAATCCCTAAAGATTTCTTATCAATTGCCCATAAACGTTTTTCTATACCAAAGGATGATCAAGTTATTGCTTTTTTAAGTTGTAATTTATTTGGATCAGGCAAGTATGGTGTTTACTTTACGAGTTCGGGTTTATACTGGAAAAATTGGTTATTAGGTAAAGGAAGTTTGAAATTTGATCAATTAAATGAAGTGCAACAAATTGAAATTGATAAAGATGGTTTCTTATCTTTTGATGCACAAAAAAGCTTCAATATTAACGGGAGTGATTATCCACCACTGTTATTTAAAGAATTACTTATAGCTCTTACGAATTCATTCCAAAATTCAAAACAACATGATATACATCCAATTATAAAAATGGATGAGATAAAATCAATTTGCTCATTATTTGAAACATACAATGAATTATTAGAACCTGATAACGGATTATTTGTAGACACTCATATTTCAGACAAAAAGTTAAAAGCAATTGAGGCACGATTTATCGTTCCAAAAGAAGAACAAATCATCGCTTTTTTAGATACATCTATCCTTGGGAATATGGGGAAAGGATCTGATGGAGTATTAATTTGTGAATCAGGTATATATTTTAGAGAAACTTTTGTACACTTATATTTCCCATGGCATATCTTTAAAAATATACCTATTACTTTAACATCAGATGAATTTGAAATTGGGAAAAGAAATATATTTCATCTTCAACATGCTAGAATGGCTAGTCAAGATGTTTTATTGTTCATGAAGAATTTAAAACAGTATGTGAATAGTTTATATGAAGAACATCCACAATTACATATTTAATACATTTCTTATTACATACAAGCACATGTATAGTTAAGTCTAAAATTTCAATTCAACTAAAAAACCGATTATTTTTGTAGAGAGCCTACATGTATAATCGGTTTTTTAATCTTATTCTTTTCTTACGTACTCATTTATAATGGCATCTAGTGATTTTTTAATACCTACGCAAACCCTTCAAAGTCTCAAATATATCATCTGTAAAGGCTGTACTACCTTCTGCCTCTAAAACTCTGAAATAAAAACTTCTTAGGAAAGTTCTAATATTTTGTACTAAAATAGCATGCTGCGGATGTCGGATATCTTCAACAGTTGCTATGCTATGTAGCCAATTGCTCCACTCTTCTCCAGTTAAAATATTTTGGTTACGTAACGACATAATTGGCGCTACTAATCTCTCATCTTCAAAGTGCACATACACGTAATCACTTAATCGAACCCTCTGACGAACAGCTGCAAGAATCGCATATGAAAACTCACGATTTTGTATAGTACGTGCTAAAGCATCAAGTGCATCAGCAGCGTGTGCTGTAGAATGTGCCCAACCTTTTCCTTCTACGTAACCTCTTACATCTTCTTCTAAATATACATATTCCAACACTTGTTCTGCCACACTGTACAGTTGTTCTTCAGATAAAAGTGGTTCTCTTTCATGAACAGATAAAATAAGTGGTGGAATTAGTACGGAGAATGCACGTTTAAATACAGAGTCTGTGCCCTTTTCACCAATTTTATAAAATAAATAATCAGGACTAATTGCTTGTAACATTAATCCTCGTAACTCTTTTTGTCTAAATACATCATTTGTAATCCATGTGTGAAGCGTACTATAAATTAAATCATCACGTAATTCAGCATCAGGTGAACCGATATAATCTAACATCCACTGCGCATATGGATATGCATCTACGTCTTCTGGTACAGCATAATTATTATTTTTAATTTGTAGTAGTTCTTCTTTTAGTTCTAGTACTTCATTCATTATATTTCCTGTCCCCTTTTTACTTTATTAACATATTTTCGCCTTATCCCCTGTAATTACCTATCCTTATATGAACTTGATTCAATTATATATAATTTCTCCTGATAAATAAAAGGAAATACATTAGAGCATCGCAGTCTCTCACTTTGTTTACATGCATTTCATGTCAGTTTAATTTATAAAATAAAGGATGTTTTTTCTTCTGTATTCAAACGTAGTTACAATCAAAAGTTGCATCATTTTAGAACTTGTTTAATAAATTCTGTTTTAGCTTTTGTATATGCTTCTCTATCTCGGTTAAACCTTTTAGCTAAATCTTGTTTAAGATTTGAATAATCATAAACTAATTGTGGATTTTCTCGTAAGCGGTTACGAAATAAAAGTTGTTGCTCCCATCTCTCAGTTCCTTTAACCATTAAATGCAGGTGAGCTACACGCCTATTATTCTTAACTTTCACAAAGAACCTTCTCCAAGGTCTTTCATCTAATTCTGGGGTTACATAATGCCAATTATATATGGCCAATGTAGCTGAAATATGTAGTACTCTTTCAAATGAGTCTATTTCAGCCATTAGATCAATGATAGGTTTTGCAGGTAAACCAGGTATGGATGTACTTCCTATATGTATTACTTTGCTTATACCGAGAGGAGCAAGCAGTTCATATAATTGCTGCTCTTCACATCGGCCTTTATCTTGCCAATCAGGATTTGCATTCACTATCTCTACTGACTCATTCGCCCATACAGGCCAATTGTTCGGATTCTCTTTTGTATCCATCCAAAACATCTCCTTTCACGAATTTTTTGCTGTATAAACAATATTAAATTTCTTTAAATACAACTACTGGATCATCAAAGTTATTATTCCGAAATATAACATCCGCACAACTTTTCGGATTATGCTCATCTATATACATCTTACAGGCCGCGTGATACCTGTTTAAAAACATTTTCTCTGCTTCTTCATAACTTCCAAAAGCTTCAGTTTCCCGCTTAGCACCACGTTTTCTCGCCATCTCAAAATTTGTATCTACAAAGATTTTGTAATCAAATAAATGCGCAACGTCTTTTTTCAATAGAAACGTTCCATCTACTATTAATATCATATTTTGTGTGGCCAATAGCGGCTCAGTATGTACAGGCATATCCGTTATTAAGTTATGAGAAATCGTTTCATACTGTAAATTCCCGTTAGGTCCTAAAGGCATTAATAATCTTTCTTTGAAAGCTGTATAATCGTGTGCATCTTCGTAATACCCTCTTGCAGACTCTTTTCCTTGTGCATAACGAATCGCTCGCGGATTATGAAAATCGTCAATGCTGGCGCGTGTTACTGGTAATCCTCGTTTTTTTATTTCTTCCGCTAGTTCGTTTGCAAATGTTGTTTTTCCTGAAGCTGTAATACCACTTACTCCAACTCTTGTTGGATGTGTTAAATTTAATTTTAAAATATGATCTGCAATTTCTTTCATGCGTTGTATTCGGTTCATGATATTTCCTCCTACAGTTAGTTTACATAAAATAATTACAGGTAACAATCCGTGTCATTATTTGTCGGTAAGTCGATATATCGAAAAAATCGTTGATATATTATGATTAGCTTACTTTCCCTTAAACCCTCGATATAAAGCAGTCCGTAATTCTTGTTTGTATTCTTCAATTTCTGGCATATCGAGTTCTTCTGCTAGTCTGATAGCTAGTTCAATATCATATGGTACACGTACGAGTTGAATAGAAAAGCTCGCTGCTTCTTTTTCATTGTAAGTACCTTCGAATATTAAATAGGAAGCTTGTGTAATTTCAAGAGGATTACCTACACTACCAGCATTACATAACGTTTTCCCTCTGAAGTTTTGAACGAATGCTTGGTGAACGTCACCGTAGCAAACGACATCTGGTTTTCTTTCCCCTTCTATATTCTCTGTCAGCTCACTGTTTTCAAACATACTAATACGCTCTTCTCTTAAGGCATGTGGCTGAATTCTTTCATATAAACTTCTCGGCGATGCGTGGAACATACGAATTAATTTGCCACTCATAAAAAATTCGATTGAAAATGGTAAGCTTCTTAAATAGTCATTTTGTTCTTCCGATAATTTTTGTTGATGCCATTTTAACGCTTCAAATTCCGTAGGTTTTGTGATGAAATCATCCCAGTTCCCCATTACAACTCCATCACATTCTTTACGAATGATTTCAATCACTTCACTAGAATGAGGACCTTTTCCGACTAAATCTCCAAGACAAATGATGCGCTCAATTCCTCTTACTTTAATATCTTGCAGTACAGATTCTAAAGCTGGAATATTACCGTGAATATCTGAAATTACTGCTATTTTATCCATATGAATCCCTCCATTACTTATTGTTTATTATATCCTCATGTTGTGATTGATACCATTTTGGAATATAGGATGAAAAATTATAATGATCTTCTAAAATTCCGTTCAATCTTTCCTTCATATCATCTACTAAATGTGGCGTGCTTCTGTTTGTCCATACGATATCAGCTGGGAATGTCATTGCTGCATATAATGAGTACAACTGCCAAAAGTGAAGTGACGGTTCTCCCACGCAATAACCGTGAACTTGTCCAACCGCAAATGGTTTACTTATTCTTGTAGTAAAGATCGCTACGTTATAAAAATCATGTATTGGATCGCCAAAATCATATCCACCAAAATCGATAACGATAAACTCTTTATTATGAATCATACTATTTGCTGGATGGAAGTCATCGTGTAAAAAGGTAATAGGGCGATTTTTCAATAATTGTTTATGCTCCCCTACAAAACTTAATACTGGCTTCAAATCAAGGAAGTCTATTTCATAGTTTGCTAACGCTTCTACGTATCTTTCGTATTTATTCCATCGAACCGTTCCCCATTTATTACTTGCACTTTCTCTTCCAATTGAGTGGATCCTCTTTAATACTTCCCCTGCTTTTCTTCCTGCATTATACTGTTCTTCCACCGATAGCTTCCCTAAACCTTCTTCACCATTTACACCTTGGGCCCATTCAAATACTTGTACACATTTATTTAATTCCTCAAGTTTTATGAAATGAATTAACTTGGGCGTTGGAATATGTAATAACTCTAATTGTTTCATATACGTATATTCTTCTTGTTTACGTTCAAAATGAACAGCATCACATACTTTCACAAAATAAGTTTCTTCGTTCTTTAATTCAACTTTATATTTTTCTTCATGTGAAAAACCTTTTGAAATAGCTGTACACTTTACAATACGAGGCCATTCTAGTTGTCTCTCTATCTCTCTAAGCATTTCCTTCACAACATTCACCTCTATCAATATATGTACAAACTACTTAACACTTCATGCTCTCGTTTATTTTCACCTTTAAACTCCACTGCAAATGGATATTCGCCATGATGCTTCAAACGTTCTAGTACTAACCCTTCTCCTATTGGTTCACAAAACTGCACATGAACATCACCAAATGATACGCTTTGACACTCCGCATTCCATTCTTCATTCTTTGTGATTGAGCTTGCAGTTAGCCCCATTACTTCTTTCCATTTCTGTACTGTTTCTCGAACATTTTTCACTGCGTAATGAATCGTTTCAATTTGTTGTACTTTGTTTTTATGTTCAGTGATCGTCCCTATGTTACGTAAATCGTTTCTTCTTTCTTCATCCGTTTCATTCCACTGTATAAAGAATGGTAATTTCAGTCCGTTTTCCTCTTGCTTTACAAATAACATTTTCCACTCTAAAAGACGGCCATCTTTTCTTATACGTTTTCCTTCAAATGGTCCTATCGTATGTAAACCGTGCTTACTAAAATTATTTGCTAGGTCTTCAATGGCATCTGTTCGAATTGCGATTTGTAGCATTCCTTCTCCGTCTTGTAATTTTACTACTGTTTCTTGTACTAATGGATTGTCTGCTTTCTTCGCTTTTTCTTCATGCTGAACTGCTAAAAATTCTATATAGGATAAATCAAAATAACATAAACTATTCCAAGTACCCCAAGTAATATGCTCTCCGCCTATTGCAGTATGAAATCCACGCTCCTGTATTTGTTTTGCCGCTTCCTCCGGTGTACCATATACTGCGTGTACGAGATGATCAAATCGTAACATGTCTTTCTCCCCTTTCTCTCCATCCTTTTATTGTATATTTTATTTTTCTTTCATTCAATTCAAAAAACTTTAAAACCCAGTTGATTTATACGATTAATATGTATTATAATGAAACAAATTTAATTATTGCTGATTGGAAAAACCAAAGGCACTTTTCTCATACGGGAAAAGTGCCTTTTTCATTTATTATTACAGGGGGATTATTTATGCAGAAATTAATTGTCTTTGCTATTATTGGATTTTTCGCTCAATTGATTGATGGGGCACTTGGAATGGCGTACGGGGTAACATCTACCTCACTATTATTAATGTTTGGTATCGCACCAGCTGTAGCTTCCGCATCTGTTCATTTAGCTGAAGTCGTTACAACGGCCGCTTCTGGTGCATCTCACATCAAATTTGGAAACGTTGATAAATATACCGTTTCCAGGCTTACATTACCAGGAGCAATTGGCGCATTTATTGGGGCATGTTTTTTAAGCAATTTACCTGGCGATATAATTAAACCGTACATTTCCGTATTTTTATTTACTTTAGGGGTTTATATTTTATTACGATTCATCATTCAAAAACAAATTGTTACTTCAAATAAACGTATGTCTGCAAAACAGCTTGTTCCGCTTGGCTTATTCGCTGGATTCGTTGATTCAACTGGTGGTGGTGGCTGGGGGCCGATTACGACACCTGTACTTTTGGCAAGAGGAAATGAAGCTAGAAAAGTTATCGGATCTGTAGATACGAGCGAATTTCCTGTTTCACTCGCTGCAACAATTGGATTTTTCATTTCACTTGGATGGGAACAAGTAAGCTGGGTTTGGGTATTTTCTCTCATGCTCGGTGGTATCGTTGCGGCACCAATCGCTGCATGGCTAGTACGCATCGTTCCTTCTCATTTACTTGGCGTATTAGTTGGTGGCCTTATTATCTTTACAAACATTCGTACATTGCTTACTACATTTAAAGTTGATCCAACTATTATTTCACTTTCTTACGTGGCAGTTGGTCTTGTCGTTATTATTTCTATTTTCATTGCTGTTCGCAATCATTCCAAGCGTTCTAACGCATCGACAGCCGGATATCCGAATGATCAAAAACAAATGCTACCATAACGATAAAAATACCGCCCGATATACTTCGAGCGGTATTTTTTATTTTTCTATTTTCCAATTAATCATCGTTTCTGTAGTGTCAATTCTCTTCATATGTAATTTCTCTAATACACGAATCGAGCTATCATTTTCAAGAAGTGTCTCCGCAATAATCGTTTCTACTTCTCCTGTTTGAAAAGCCCAATTTATTAATTCTCTTACAGCTTCTGTCGCATACCCTTTATTCCAATATTTCTCAATAAATCCGTAACCAATTTCTACTGTATGTTCCTCATTTGGTTTCCCTTTAAATCCTATATCACCTAGAACGATGTCATCTTCTTTGCGAATGACATACCACGCGCCCCAAGGTAATAAAACCTTATTTTGTTTTACATTTTCTACATGCCCTACAATATGCGGACCACTGTTATATCCTTGCTCGTTAGCAACTTGCATACTCTCTTCTGTACACGGTACTATATAGAGTCTTTCTGTTTCTAATTTCATGTTAATTTCCCCTTTTTTGCTTAAACGTTTTTTTAATTATAACAAAAAATATGACCTTATTATGAATGTCGAATTATATTTTCAGAATTTTCTTTTATTTTTAAAGGGTTTTTCAATATTTTTTGCGAAACATTCGTATAACAATTTCTTTATTTGTTTTTTGTTACATAACAGTAGGTTCGGGTGGAGTTTTGCAAGCGTTTTCTATACAATAACCGATATTTTTTGACTTTTCCTAACAAAATATCTTGCAATATATTCAGAAAGTCATTACAATTGCCATATATTAAAAATCTTAGCAATATATCAAATCCTCATCAATCCGATGAGGTAGAGGTTGCGACTTTTATGAGTAAAACGGACGAGACACAGAGAATGTCACCGACTCCGTTTGAAAGGAAAAGTTGCCGAAGTTTATATTTCTTCTCTGGAATTATGAGCTGGGGCTGTCTCCGAAAGGAACAGAACTGTCACGTTTACAAAATTACCGTGTAAACGTGGGGTGCTATCTTAACGGAAGGGTATGATGGGGTGGTTATTTGTGAAACGTTCCGCCAAATTCCTTTGGCGGTTTTTTGTATTTTTCTCCCCCGTTCCTTCCTATCTTACAAGAAAAGGAGTGTTGAACATGAATAGCGCAACGAATCAAGCTACCTCTAAAACGCAAACTACACAAGGACAAGGTGAATTAAAACGCGGATTAAAATCTCGTCACCTTACGATGATTTCTCTCGGTGGTACAATCGGTACCGGACTATTTCTTGCCAGCGGTGGTGTCATCCATTCAGCTGGACCTGGTGGCGCATTAATTGCATACGCCGCAATTGGGATTATGGTTTACTTTTTAATGACAAGCTTAGCTGAACTCGCAGCTTACATGCCTGTTACTGGATCTTTTAGTACTTATGCAACAAAATTTGTTGATCCGTCCCTTGGCTTTGCACTTGGATGGAACTATTGGTATAACTGGGCCATTACAATTGCTGCTGAACTCGCTGCTGTAACATTAATTATGAAATTTTGGTTCCCTGATACCCCTTCTCTTATTTGGAGTGGATTATGTTTAGCTATTATTTTCCTTTTAAACTATTTATCTGTTAAAGGGTTTGGTGAATCTGAATATTGGTTCGCACTTATTAAAGTAGTTACTATTATTATCTTTTTAATTGTCGGCTTTATGATGATTTTCGGAATTATGGGTGGCGAAACTGTTGGCTTCAAAAACTTTACAGTTGCAGATGCACCATTTAATGGCGGCATTATGGCAATTATCGGTGTATTTATGGCTGCTGGTTTCTCCTTCCAAGGAACTGAATTATTAGGAGTAGCTGCTGGTGAAACTGCTGATCCAGAGCGTAACATTCCAAAAGCAATTCGTTCTATCTTTTGGCGTATTCTTTTATTCTATATCCTTGCGATTCTCGTTATCGGTTTATTAATTCCTTATACAACTGAAAGCCTTGCCGCAAGCGATGTTACAGTAAGTCCGTTTACACTTATTTTTGAAAAAGCGGGCGTTGCCTTTGCTGCTTCTGTTATGAACGCTGTTATTTTAACGGCAGTACTATCTGCTGGTAACTCTGGTATGTATGCATCAACTCGTATGCTTTGGGACTTAGCTCGCCAAGGTAAAGCACCAAAATTCTTAGGCAAATTAGACAGCCGCGGTGTACCTGTTAACGCATTAATCGTAACGTCAATTGTCGGTAGTATCGCTTTCATTGCTTCCTTATTCGGCGACGGTGTTGTATACATTTGGTTATTAAACGCATCTGGAATGTCAGGCTTTATCGCATGGGTCGGAATCGCAATTAGTCATTACCGTTTCCGTAAAGCATATATCGCACAAGGTAAAGATTTAAAAGACTTACCATATAGAGCAAAATGGTTCCCGTTCGGTCCAATCTTCGCATTTGCACTTTGTGTCATCGTAATTTTAGGACAAAACTACGGTGCATTTATGGGTGAATCAATTGATTGGAACGGCGTACTCGTTTCTTACATCGGTTTACCACTCTTCTTAGTACTATGGTTAGGATATAAATTTACGAAGAAAACGAAAGTGATTCCACTTGATAAATGTGAATTGAAATAAAGTGAAACGAGCAAACAAATTTGTTTGCTCGTTTTTTATTCCAATGCTTCTCCCTTCCCTATTGCTCCTGTTTTTGCAATAATAAAGGAAATATACATAAAGGTTGGGATACCATGAACATTCGCATTACTGATGAAGCAAAAGCAGCTATACATAGATTAGAACGTGAAGACAAAAAAATCATTCGCATTAGAGGAACAATGACAAACTCTTGCAGTATTTTCATTGATGTTGATTTAATTTGGGATACATATGATGCAGATGATGTTGTATATGAAGATGCTGAGTTTATCGTACAAATGGATTCATTTACGAAAGACTACACTGGTGATACGGTGACACTTGATTATAAAACGACAGGTTTTAGTATTACGACTCCGAGTGAGACTTTAGTTTATGGGTTGTCGATTAAAAAATAAAAATTATTTTCAGCTGATCAATGAGGTGAAAAATGGGTAATTATGTTCCGTTAAAATTTTTATTTAATGAAGAATTAGCAGAAATAATGGCTGATTCTATTTGTAAACACGATCCTAATTTCTCTAAAAGAAACTTCGTATCTTCCGTCACATGTAAAGTTGAAAATTTAGAGTTAAAGCAACGTATAGAAGTAATAGCAGATGAATTACATACTGCATTACAAAAAGATTTTAATGAAGCAATACATATTTTACTGAAAACATTGGGACCAGAAAACACAACAGAAGTAGGTACATTTACAAACGGCTATATGTATATGCCTATTGCAAAATACGTTGAAAAATATGGGCTTAACGATTTTGAAACCTCATGTAACGCCATGTATGAAATAACAAAAAGGAATACTGCTGAATATGCCATTCGGCCTTTTCTCAAAACATACCATGAAAACACACTACACATATTACAACAGTGGATTCATGACGAAAACAGCCACATTAGGAGATTAGTTTCCGAAGGTACAAGACCAAGACTTCCTTGGGCTAAAAAAATGGGAGCTCTGAAAGGTGACTTTAAGAACAATTTACAGCTTCTTGAACCATTAATGAATGATCCTTCTAAATATGTCCAAAAATCAGTAGCCAATCATATTAACGATATTACGAAAGACGATAAAGAACTCGTTTTTCAATGGTTGCAGCAGTTACGTGATAAACAGCATCCTGTTAACCCTTGGATTATAAAACATGGGTTAAGAACGGTAATAAAAAGTGGTACTTTGCCAAAAGATTTTTCTTTTTAAGTATTTTAAACAAAACCGCTTATGCTTCAAAAATGAAGTATAAGCGGTTTTCTCTTTCAAACATTACCCTTGTCTTAAAATATTTTGAAACATTTTTGGCTTATTTCGTTCAAAGCTTTCTATAAGTTCTTTTCCAAATATCGTTATACTCTCCTCCCAAGGATGGCCTAAATAGCCCCACTTAAAGTCTTTCTGAATAAAGAAGTAGTAATCTCCATTCGGAAATACAGGTATCATCCACTCATCAAATTCATTTCTTTCAAACTCAAAATGTGGATTCACCCAATAACACTCATGTTGCCAATCCAGTGCCATAATATATTCATTTGATCCTGTAATTTCTTGAAAAGCTTGTAACGCTTTATCTTCCAGATCGCTATATATATTTATATCTATCGATTCTCCAAAGCAATGAGAAATATCATATGTTACAAAAGGACTTGGCACCTTAAATGATGGGAATATAGAAACACTTGGTGAAAACTTAAGTTCACTATATATCTTGTCCCAAATTTGATTATTCTCTTTGTCCGTAAACTCTATCCAGTTTTCCATTAAACAACTACCTTCCCTACTAACTTCAAAGGATTTACACTCGATTATCCCGAATATATAAATAACCATTCTGACAAGGAGCGAATGTATATGAATCTATTCGAACACGAAACGTAAAAACGTTCCCCTTTAATAAGAGGTCCTCCTTTTTTTCTTTTTTCATCATATCATTTACTTACAAAATAGGAGGATACAATTATGAAACGTGATCCATTATTTTTAACTTTATTAGAAAGTGCTAATACAAATTTTAGCGGTTGGGATTTTTCTTTCATTTCAGAAACGGGTCGGATGAAGAGCGCACCTTTATCGTGGTCGTATGGCAGCGCTGCTTTCCAGCTTATGCAGCATGCAGAATCAATGGTAGATATGGGCACTGGCGGCGGAGAGTTTTTATCTATGTTACAACCGTTCTCATCAACTATTTTTGCGACTGAGGGCTATGCTCCAAACGTGCCGATTGCTCGGAAGAAATTAGAACCTTTAGGGGTTACAGTTATAGAGGTAACAGATGATACTGCTTTACCATTTCAAGATGGTCAGTTTAATTTAATCATAAATCAACATGAATCATATGCTGCTTCTGAAGTAAAAAGAATACTTTCTCCTAATGGAATATTTTTTACCCAACAAGTTGGTGGTCTCGATTGCGCGGAACTGAATGAACAGTTTAACACACCGCTAAATAGCGAATTTGCAAGTTGGTCGCTTGAAGCGGCATGTTGTGAGTTAAAGGAAAATAGATTTACTATTTTAGAAGAAAAAGAAGAGTTCCCTTTTCAACGCTTTTACGACATTGGCGCTATCGTCTATTATTTAAAAGCGATTCCGTGGCAAATTCCTGATTTTACTGTCGAAGGTTACAATGAGGAATTATATCGTATACATGAAATCATCTTACAAAAAGGTTATTTTGATGTGAAGCAACATCGATTTATGATTAAGGCAATTCGCAGTTAATCATGGAGTATATGAAAAAGAGATGGATCTACCATCTCTTTTTTATTTTCAGTCGATATTTTCTATATTTAAATACTTCGTTTCACAGTAATAGCCTTTGCCACCAACATAAACTTTTTCTATTTTATTCTCGCTATCGGTTGCTAATTTAACTAATATTTCGGAAGGCGAGTGTAAAGAATAACCTTGTTCAAATACATAGACTTCTTTTTGTAAGTAGTGGTGTTCATACAGGTAGCAAGCTAATGCACCGTTTGAAGTTCCAGTCGCTGCTTCTTCATTAATGTCGTATAGCGGAGCAAAGTTTCTGCATATAATTCGATTGTCATTAAAAGTATATAGATGCATCCCGACAACATTATAATACTTGCTGATTTCTTTAATTTTTTCAAAATTAGGTTGCATTGTATGTAATTGTGTTTCGCTTTTTATAGGAATTAAAATATCTTTTAAGCCCGTGGAGACAATTTGAATTGGGTATGTATTGTCTATATCTTTAATGTCAAAGCAGTCGATAAACTCATTTGGAGATATAACATCATAGAATATCGGTTCGTTTTGCTCCATGAATATGATGTCATCTTTTATGGTAATAGTAAGAACACCGCTGTTCGTTTCAATCGTATAGCGATTCTTGAAAAGTTTATTTACATGCATCAGTATCGCGAAAGAGCCAATTGTGGCATGCCCACATAAATCAACTTCCTCTTTTGGTGTAAAATACTCAATTTTATAATCAGCAATTTCAGACTCTGATATAAATGCGGTTTCCGCATAGCCCAGTTGTTTAGCTATTGCCATTTTTTGAGTAGTGGTCAATGTATTCTCCATAAATACCACTCCTGCTTTATTTCCGCCTTTATGATCCTTGCTAAATGCACTTGCAACATAAACAGATATTTTCATAAGACACCTTCCTTCCTCACTTATAGTAAATTGTAGCATAAAACGTACTACGTATATATATTGTTGGATAAATTCGTCATAAAGCTAGAGACAAACTATTTTTTAGCATCTGAACTCTCCAAAAATAGTTTGTCTACAGCCTGAGAGATGGATCTACCATCTCTTTTTCCCGTTTATTTAACAAAAATTTGTGGCAGCTTCTAGATCATTAAGTAAGTTCGCTTCTCGCAATCGCATCAGCTAATGTAATAAGTTGCTCGTGCGTTATCTTTCCGGCTAACTTTTCTTTTATAACTTTTTCCATTTCTTTTGTAATGGTCATACCTTCTATTTCTAGGCTCGCTTTAGCTGCCTCGAAAGCTTTATTCAGTTCATCCTCGCTTTTGAATGCCATAATTTAAGTTATCTCCTTCACATCATTTTCATTTCTTTTTCTAATGAAGCAAATTGTGTACTTATACATACGTCCATTTCCTTCCCTTTACACATGAGTTATTTAGCTTATTTTTAAGTAAAAACACTCGCCTTACAATTCCTTATCACATAATATATAGTACAACTTTCATACGTAAGCACTTTACGTAAAGCGAAAGAATCCTTTTTAGAAAGGAGAATTAACATCGATACTATAAGCAATGAATTTCTAAAACTTTATTACGACAGCAACGTTTGGTTACATGATACACACTGGCTCGGGGTCCCCATTTTCAAACTTCCCTCTGATCTTTTTTTGTATCAAGAAATTATTTACGAATTAAAACCCGATTTAATTATTGAATGTGGCACTTGTTATGGTGGTAGCGCATTGTATTTAGCTTCTATATTAGATTTAATTGGAAAGGGTCACGTTGTTACTATTGATATATTCCCTCAACCAAATCGTCCATCCCATGACCGAATTACGTATGTAACAGCTTCTTCTGTTTCTGTACATGCCGTTCAAACTATATTAAATATGCGCAAACCTGATGATGTGATTTTAGTTATTTTAGATTCTGATCATAGTAAAGATCATGTATCAAAAGAACTTTTACTTTATAAATCTATCGTTACTACTGGTAGTTATATTATTGTAGAGGATACATCTATTAATGGAAATCCTGTTTCTCCCGATTGGGGCCCCGGCCCAATGGAAGCTGTAGAAGAGTTTTTAGCTAAAAACAACAACTTCATAATTGATGAATCTAAACATAAGTTTTTCATTTCATTTAATCCAAAAGGTTTTTTAAAGAAGATAAAGTGAAACTTTAATAAGTGGGGTTGTGTATAACCCCACTTATTCTATAATCTTCATTTTTGAAAAAGGATAATATACAAATTCCACTTTGCCTATTATATTATCTTCTTCAATATATCCTAAGCCATTTCGACTATCTCTACTAAGTTCACGGTTATCTCCCATTACAAATAATTTATTTGGCGGGATTTTCGTCTTTTGAAAGTTATAAAACACTTGCGTATTATTGAATAAATCTTTATTTGTATACGGTTCTTCTTGCTTTTTATCATTCACATATACTGATCCATTCGTTATGTTAATTACGTCACCAGGAAGTCCTATTACGCGTTTCACATAATATTTCGATTCATCTTCTTCTTTTATAATGACAATTTCTCCGTGCTCTAAATTTGAAAAATGTACTGCTGCTTTATTTACAAATACGTAGTCTTTTTCATATAAAGTCGGTTGCATCGATTTCCCTTCCACTTTACATAAAGTAAAAGAATGATAGGATACTACCAAAACAAACACGCAGAGTATATATTTCCCCCAGCCTCTTTTAA
The DNA here is from genome assembly GCF_044908765.1 of Bacillus sp. RC251. Lineage (NCBI taxonomy): Bacteria > Bacillati > Bacillota > Bacilli > Caryophanales > Bacillaceae > Bacillus > Bacillus sp. RC251. The sequence goes on from NZ_JBIYDP010000007.1 coordinate 121,703, forward strand.
TCTCCTGCTTCATATCCATTCCCACCTTATTTAAACGCTTTTTAACTCAAAAAATATATCACTGCACAATATGTCTCCATGCAGTGATACTATTTTTACTGGGCCTTGTTCGGCTGTTCTACTGGGACTGGATTTCCACCCGCTCTTTTCGTTTTCAATTCAAAATACGCATCCAAAATCTCTTTACCAATCGCGGAATTAATTCCTGATTTGTCATCATTCACCCAAGGTACAACAACTGAAAAAGCTACTTCCGGATCAGCATCATATGGTGCATAACCGGCAAGAGTTAAATTATAACATTTTTTCCGGTTATTGTTTTCATCTCTTCCAATATCACTTTCTCCACCGTATACAGTTTCAGCTGTTCCTGTTTTTCCAGCTGGTTTATACGGTAATCCTTTAAACGTTGCCGTACCTGTTCCGTCAGTTTCTTGAAAAACTCTTCTAAATCCTTCTTTTACATGATTAATGTATGAAGTGTCCATATCCACTCGATTTAAAATAACTGGTTCAATAGACCGAACAACTTTTCCAACATCCTCTGGTCTATGTGGTTGCTCTCTCACTTCTTGCACAATTTGTGGTTTCATTCTGTATCCGCCGTTTGCAATTGTTGACATATATTGAGCAAGTTGAAGCGGCGTATATGTATCATACTGTCCAATCGCGTAATCAAGTAAAAAACCAGGTATGTTATCTGTTCTACCCATTTGACCAATCGATTCATTCGGTAAGTCAATTCCAGTCGGTACACCTAAGCCAAACTGTCTAAAGTAGTAGCGCATTTTATTAAATGTCTCTTTTTTAATATCTAACGGATTGTTTGGCACATAATTAATACCTGCCATTTTTAATGCTGTATTAAACATATAAACGTTTGATGAAACTTGTAAAGCTCTTAAATCATCAATATCACCAAAATCTTTCCACGATTTCTTTGGCTTAGTACTTCCTTTAAAATACATTGGTGCATCAAAGAAATGCGTATACGGCTTAATTGTTTCAGTTTGATATCCGGCTAATAACGTAGCCCCTTTCACAGTTGACCCTAACTCATAAGAACTTGTCATCGTTCCTAAAGCGAAGTCTTCTATTTGCATTCCGCCATCTTTATTTACAATTTTCTTTCCTGCCATTGATAAAATTTGGCCGTTTTTCGGGTTCATCATTACAACGAACGCGCGATCCATCATCGGCTCTGCAGAATGAAATGCTCGTAAATTCTTTTCAAGACTTTCCTCTACTTTTTTCTGTAACTCCATATCTACTGTTAACATTAAATTATTTCCGCTTTTTCCTTCGGTCACTTTTTCAGTTCGAATAATATTTCCTGCTTTATCCGTAATATTTTTAGACTGTTCTTTCGTTCCATGTAATGCATCTTCGTACTGTTTCTCGATGTAACTCTTACCAATGCGATCATTTCGGTTATAATCACGCACTAAATAATAATCTAACTGTTCTCTCGGCAAGCCCTCATTTTCAGTAGAAACGCTACCAAGTATGGAACGAAGTATTTTATCATTTGGGTATTCACGTTCCCAATCCACTGTCGTATCCACTCCTGGCAAACTTGCCAATCTTTCACTTACGATTGCATATTCATTTTGACTTACATCTTTTTTAACAATTTGCGGCGTCATTTTATATCCCGCATTCATCCTACTTTTAATTGCTAGTACTTCTAAATCTTCTTTTGAAAGTTCGTTTAATTCTTCTTGCGTAATTCTTTCACGACGCAACTCTTCAACTTTTTTATCTAATTCTTTCCCCTCTATCTCTTGCTTCCTAAATGCACTCTCATCTTCTTTCGTTACTTTTTCTGCTGCTCGCTTTTCATTTAACTGCATCCAAAAATCTTTTTTATCTGTTTCTGTCAACTTATTTATATCTTCTGGCGACATTTCAATAAGCTGAGCTAAATTTCTTGCTACTTGTAAAACTTCTTTCGAATCTACTCCTTTCATTTTCGTATATGTAACGGTTCGTAGTGGTTTATTATTTACAATCACTTGACCTTGCCGATCAAACATTTTCCCTCTAGGAACAGGAGTGCTTACCGTTACATCTTCCTTTTTGTTCACTTCATTTCTATACGTTTCTCCATCAATGATTTGTACTTTACCTAATTGAATTATAATAGCTGAAAATAAAAGAAAGACGATAAAAAATAGTACATTTAATCGAAAAGGAATATGAGTCTTTTTCTTTTTCGATTGTTTCTTCTGCTCCTTTTTCTGTCTCATTTCGCTCCCTCACTTCATTCTATTAACATTTCTACATAGAACCATTATGTATCAAATTTATTTATATGATATATATAGAATTTTATATTAATTACTAAAGAAATAAAAGATTTAATTTTCAGTTTTTTGATTTTATGTCCTATTTATTACCATTCCCCTTAATTCGTCATAACATGAATTTTATTCAAACAAAAAACTGAGGTGTTCTCTATACACCTCAGTTTTTCATAAAAATAATAACTTATTTAACCGACGATACACCTTCAACAAATTCACCAATCTTATTTTGAAAAACATAATCAAAGTTATATTCTTGCCCTGTTAACTCTTCATTTACTAAAATTGTTGTTGCCCCTATTTCCTTCTTTGCGATTTGTGGGAATGAAGCGACAGGTTGTACTTTTAACGACGTTCCCATAACGATAAGTACATCTGTTTCATATAAACGTGTTATCGCATTTTGATATTGCGGCAATGTATCTCCGTATAAAACAACGTCTGGATTTAAAATGAAATTACACTTCTCGCAGCGAGGCACTTCATGATCAATCATATACTGCAAATCATATCCCGCTTTACACTTCGGACAATGTGCTGTTTGAAGTGTTCCATGTAAATCAATGACATGCTTACTACCACCTAGTTGATGTAAACCGTCAATATTTTGCGTTAAAATCGTAATGTCTTTCCCTTGTTCTTCTAATTCAGCTAAAAAGCGATGGCCGCGATTTGGTTTATATTGATGAAACGTATTAATTTGAAAGATTTCTTTATAATGCTTCCAAAATTCTTTCGGACTCCTATTATAATATCCCCTTGATAAATACATCTCCACATTCGCATCAGCATATAATCCATTTGCTGAACGAAAATCTGGGATACCACTTTCCGTACTTGCTCCTGCACCTGTTAACGCTGTAATTTTCTTCGCTTTTTCTAAAATTGAACGTACTTCTTCAAATTGTTGCACAAAAATCACCTCTATGTATTTTCCTATACTTATTATACCAGTTGTTTACAAGAGGTGTTGTCTTTGTATAAAGAACTCTTTAAACTTCCTTATTTTATATAGTTTTTCTTGATGATATCTTTTGCATTATTGTACAGAAATACAAGGAAGATAACTGCTAGGATACCGTTTACCCAATAATATGTATTTCCAGAAGTAAACCTATTATAAAAGGATTGAGCATTATAATATAATAGCCCCGCTGAAAGCACAGTAGAGAATACTAACATACCAAAACTTTTCAAGATATCCACCTCAATTTCCAAAATCCCAATTTTTACAATAATTATACATGAGAATGGGCGAATTTAAAATATGCAATGTACCCTATCATTATCAAGTGAACGATATATCCTTCTTCCAAACAAAAATAACAACTACATACGCACTTCGGTACTACCTCAGAATCTTACTTAATGCGTCGTACCCCCAATTTCTACAATATCAACCTCAACTATCGTCGTTACCTCAACCGCCAGTTCTATCCCTTTACGAATAGTAGAAAGTGACATACTCGGTTGGCCTGGATAATTGCTCGCTTGTTCTGGTAAGAACGGAATATGAATAAATCCGCCTTTTATTTTCTTATCACGCTTCTCTAGTTCATGCATGAGACCGTAGAATAAATGATTACAAACGAATGTACCTGCTGTTTGTGAAACGGAAGCTGGTATCCCTTCTTCTTGTAGCTTTTTTACAATTGCTTTCATCGGAAGTGTAGACCAGTAGGCAGCTGATCCTTCTTCTACAACCGGTACATCTACGGGCTGATTTCCTTCATTGTCAGCAATTCTTGCATCATCAACGTTAATTGCAACACGCTCTATCGTAATATCTGGTCTGCCCCCAGCTTGTCCGATACATATAATCATTTCAGGGTTTAGTTCTTCTATATACTCTTTTAAAACTTGTATTGATTTATGAAATACAGTTGGTACTTGTTTACTAATAATCTTGTATTCTCCGATTGTTTTTTCGTGCAAACTTTTTGCGACTTCCCAAGCTGGGTTGATGCTTTCTCCGCCGAATGGATCAAATCCTGTTAGTAATACTGTTTTCATAGTTTTCCCTCCTAATTAGAAACGATATACAAGGCCGTACATAATAAACATATTTATGATAAAGATTGAAAGAGCAATTGGTACTTGCGCTTTAATAACTGCATTTTTATCTTTTAGCTCTAAAAGCATTGCCGGAACGATATTAAAGTTTGCTGCCATTGGAGTAAGCAATGTTCCGCAATATCCAGCAAACATACCAAGCGCTGCCATAATTGCCGGATTTCCACCGTGCATTTGAACAATTAAAGGTAAGCCAATTCCGCCAGTAATAACGGCAAACGCTGCGAATGCATTTCCCATTACGACTGTAAAGAGCATCATTCCTAAACAATATGCCATAACAGCAACGAACGGATACTCTGTCGGTAATACTTGTCCGACTAAATCAGAAACGACTTGTCCAACGCCAGATTTTGCAAAAATACCACCAAGTGCCGCTAACATTTGTGGTAAAATAACAGCCCAACCGACAGCTTGTAATAGTCTGCTTCCTTCTTGCACAGGCGTTGTTATTTTCGATTTTGTAATACGCATCGCCGCAATGAATGCAAGTAGTGCCCCAAGTGCTAATGCAACTAATGTGACTTTATCTGGATCAACAAGGGATACATTCCCCCATTTAATCTTCCCTAACGTTAACGTACCGATAATTGTAAAAATAGGAATTAATAGTGCAGGCATAAAAATTTTATTTTTTAATTTCTCCGCATGTTTCACACGTTCTTGTACTGGAACTTCTTTCTCCTCTGATTTTGTTACTTTATTTAATGAAGCTAACACGACCATAGCAAGCACAATACAACCAACGTAAAACGAAGGAATTACATTTCCAAATAAAAATGTAACTGCAAACAATGCCCAAAATAAGCTAGAACCAAATCGATTTGGATGCTCACGATCAAACGCAATACGAACAGCGATAAATGCAACGATTATACCTAATACGTAATAAATTGTATCCATAGTTATGATGTTCATATTATATTGCCTCCTTCTCTTCTTTTCCTTCTGTCTTCATTGTTTTCTCTATATATTTATCAAACCTTCTAAACCTAATCCAGCTCACGATAAGTGCAGATATTGCAGTTGGAATACCCCAAAGTGCCATATCCCATACACCGACATGCATACCTACTGAATCGAAGAATCCTTTCATTAATAAAATGGCACCAGTTGCGATAAAAATGTCTTCTCCGAAAAACCAAGCTGTATTTTCCGCAGCTGCTGCGTTTGCTTTAATCTTCTCTCTTAATTTTTCAGGAAGTTTACCGTATTTACCTTGCGCAGCCCCTTCTGCCATCGGTGCAACGAGCGGTCTTACTGTTTGCGCATGACCACCAATGTTCAGCCCCAGTGCTGCTGATGATTCTCTTATCGTAAAATATGACATTAATACTCTTCCAGTTGTTGCACCTTTAGATTTCGTTATAAGTGCTTCTGCTCTTTCTTTTAAACCGTAACGCTCTAAAATTCCAATTACCGGTAAAGTTAATATTATTGGCATAGACATATATCTATTTTCTATGAAAAATTTACCGAACATGCTAATGACATCATAAAAGCTTAACCCTGAAACCATACCAGTAACAATACCTGCAACCATAACTACTAATAGTGTATTTAATCTAAATAAAAAACCAACTGCAACAAGTAATATCCCGATTAATTTAATCATTCCAGCACTTCCCCCTATTCTTTATTTCGGTGCACAAATAGAAATACCATTAAGTTCGAATGTTCTGTATATTTTTTCCGCAAATTGGACTGCTTTCTCTCCATCACCATGTAAACAAATTGTTTGTGCTTGAACTGCTACTTTCTCTCCGCTCACCGCGTTTACATACCCTTCTTTCACCATTTGAAGCACTTGCTTTATCGCTTCGTCTTCATTTTTTATGAGCGCATTTTCTTCTGTACGACTTGTCAACGTTCCATCTTGCTTATACGTACGATCTGCAAAAGCTTCTTGTACGAGAGTTATATTGTATTTTTCCGCAGCCTGTATAAACGCCTCGCTATTTGCTAATCCGTAAAGTAATAGAGTTGGATTCACATGAGAAATTGCCTTTGCGATTGCATTTGTAATTTCTAGATTAGTTACTGCCATATTATATAAAGCACCGTGCGGTTTTACATGATGTATCTTCCCGCCAGCTGCTTTCACAAAAGCGTCTAATGCACCGATTTGATATAAAACGTAATCGTATACTTCACTTGCTGAAACATTCATGTTTCTTCTTCCAAATCCAATTAAATCAGGAAAACCAGGATGCGCGCCAATTGCTACGTTATGCTGCAGTGCCTTTTCGACCGTTTTCCTCATTACAGTCGGATCACCCGCATGAAAACCACAAGCAACATTTATAGAGGAAACGAACGGAAGAATTCCATCATCATTCCCCATTTTATAAGCTCCAAAACTTTCTCCTAAATCACAATTTAAATCGATTGTCGTCACGATATTCCCCTCCTAATGTCAACTTCGTAAAGTGATGAATTTCTTTAATAGATTCATATTTACTTCTTGTTCTATGTACAATTGTTCCGCTTCCTCAAGTGTAATTTTCTCAAAAGATACATAGTCCCCCGGTTTTAACTGAGCAAGAAGTGGTAAATCTACTGAAATAATATTTCCCATTCTCGGATAGCCACCTGTCGTTTGCCTATCTGCCATTAATATAATCGGCTGTCCTCCATTAGGAACTTGAATGGTCCCAAATGTAACCGGACTCGATAAAATCTCTTTTTCTTCCACTCTATTTAAAACTTCTCCTTCAACTCTATAGCCCATACGGTCAGCGTAATTAGATACTTTATATTCTTTCGTAAAAAATGCCTGTATACTTTCTTCTGTAAATTGATCATATTCAAAATCAGTTATAACGCGAAGCTTAGGGTACTTCTTATACTTTGGCAGTACGCTTTTGCTAATTGCCCATTTCGTTTTGATTTGCTCCTCCTTTTGTAAGTCTTGAATGAAACGACTCGCTATTTCTGAGTGGGTACCAATTTGAAAATAATCTCCTTTTTTCAGCATTCTTCCCTCAATACCACCAATCGCAGCACGTATATAAGTACTTTTGCTTCCCATCGTATGATCAATATGTATACCACCTGCAAAAGTCACATACGCTCTGCAACCGTTTTTCACTTTCCCAAAACAAAGCATGCTACCTTCTTCCGCTAAAATGGGACGCCATAACGGAATACGCTTCCCATTCAGTAACGGCTCCATATTTGCTCCACCAATTGCGAGTAACGTCGTTTTCTTTATTAACAATTTCGGTCCCATAATCGTCATTTCGAGTCCCGCTTCATTCTCTTCATTACCGACTAATATATTGATCATCCGAAGTGCACTTTGATCCATGGCCCCGCCAACTGGTACACCGTATTGTTGATAATGAGCTCGCCCTAAATCTTGGACTGTTGTAAACATTCCTGCATGTAAAACTTCTACATCCATTCTTTAGCCCCCTCAAGTGATACGTACTCTTCCTTCGTTATTGGGATAAATCGTAAATACATACCGCTTTGAATATATGTTGGTGTTTCTTCTTCTGGATTAAATAAGGAGATTGGAGTTCGGCCGATAATATTCCATCCTCCTGGTGTTTCAAGCGGATATATACCTGTTTGATTCCCACCAATCCCTACTGAACCGGGAGGTATTTGTAACCGCGGCGTTTCTTTTCTAGGTGTTTCTAGTTCTTTTGATAGTCCTCCTAAATACGGGAACCCTGGTGTAAAACCTAACATATACACAAAATATGTTGTTTCACTATGTATACGAATAACATCCTCCGCTTGTAACCCTCTAGAATGTGCGACCTCTTCTAAATCAGGTCCATATTCTCCCCCGTAGCAAACAGGTATAGAAATATGTTTCACATCTTGATTCACTTCTTCTTTATATGAATTACATAGCTCTTTTATATATTGACAAACGTAATGATACGGCCCTTCACTTCTCCCATTTCGCTTCCATACTTCGTATACATTGTAGTAGACAGCTAATGAAGTGAAAGATGGCACACACTCAACCATTCCTGCAAACGGATGCTGCCTTAACGCTTGAAACAATCGCTGCACTTTTTCGTATGTCTCCATCCCAATTTCTTCACCAAATGTAACAATAATTGCTTGATCCCCTAACGCAGAAAATTTCATCCCACTCCCTCTTTCTATGCCAAAAAGCCGAGTTCTTTCGAAATGCGATGTGCTGTTTCTTTCACCTTCGCAATAAAATATGAAATGTTACTTTCGCTGTACTCAATTGCTAATCCCGAAATACTAATACCCGCTACAACCGTTCCATCGCTTGCAAAAATGGGCGCTGCTATAGCCGCTGTATGATTTTCTAACTCCGAGTAGCTAATTGTATGTCCTTCCTTTTTCGCCATTTGCAACACTTCTAGCAATTGTTCCTTATCCACAATTGTTCCATCTGCAAACTGTTTTAAATCCGTTTCCTCTATGTATTTCCGTTTCTCTTCCTCAGAGAAATACGATAGTAAAATTCTCGGACATGCACCCGCATAAAGTGGCGCTCTTCTTCCAACTGCCGTATACACGCGTACAGGCTGAACGCCTTCCATCTTTTCCACATAAATCGCGTCATTACCATCTTGAATAATTAAATTAACTGCCTGTCCTAAACTATCTCTAAGCTCTTTCATATATGGAATCGCAATATTCCTTACTGATAATCTTTGTGAAACAAGTTGACCGAACCGTAAAAATACGACCCCTAAACGATATTTCCCCTTCTCGTTTTTTTGTAAAAACTCCATTTCTTCTAACGAGCCAATTAAACGATAAACAGATGTTTTCGGCATACTCGTAAGCTGAACCATCTCTGTTAAACTTAGCTCTTCATGCTCATAAAACAACTCTAAAATATCCATTGTCTTAACTGCCGTTTTATTTATACTCATTCTATCTCCCTCTTGTTCCGAATTTCGAAACTTAAATTCCGTTTTTTGAAACGAATATATAATTTAAAATTATAAAATATTCTTTCAATTCTATCAATATTTTTTTCAAGCGTATGACTCGATATATTTGTCAGTAATTTAAAAAACGTCAATAATTCAATTCTTTTGTAAATTTTCACATTAAACCATTACATATCCAACATATTCCAATTATCATGATATATGTAAAACAACATATAAAGAGTGTTTCTTTTGAAAAAGTTGCTAGTAATTCCTGCTATTATGTTATCTTTTTGTATAGGTTATAATGTGACATTTGCGACAAATGAAGATACTCATTCAACCGCTAAAGTTGCCCAACATCATAAAATAGCGAACGAAGAAATTCATTTTTTCGGATCAAGTATTTCTGACTTTTACTATTCTCACGGGGATGACTTAAGCGTTCTTGTAAAAAATATAGGCGATTCTCCTTTTAGTTACACTTTATATACTGCTAAAGATTCTTGGATGATTGACGGAACTTTAAAACCTGGGGAACAAGCGATCAACGAATTTAGTATAAATTGGAGCGATTGGCTTCCTGAAGGTGAATATAAGATTAAATTCAGGAATAATGATGGTTCTCTTTCAAAAGTTCAAGTTATAGCAAAACCAAACATTTAAATAAAGCACAAAAAAAGTATGGAAGAATATTCTTCCATACTTTTTGTTTTATAACGCTCTTACTTGTTTCAACGGCCAGAAAACAGCTTGGCCTTTTCCGACAATTTCATCTTCTGAAATAAATCCGAACATTCGACCGTCTTTCGAAACTTCACGATTATCTCCTAAAACAAACACTTGGCCTTCTGGCACTTTCGTTTTTCCAGTGATTTGTTCTAACGTAAAGTCTGGAGTTAGTACACGGCCTGCTGCTTTTTCTTTAAACTCTTTTAAATATGGTTCTTCCATCGCTGTTCCGTTTACATATAACACATCGTTTTTATACTCCACTGTATCGCCTGGTAAACCAATCACTCGTTTTACTAAATCGTATCCTTCTTTTCCGTGGAAGACGATAATATCAAAGCGATCTAATCCACTTATACTATAACCAATCTTATTCACAAGAACTCGTTCGTTATTTTCTAAAGTAGGCATCATCGATTCACCTTGTACTAATGAAGGTGTAAATAAAACACCGCGAATAATAGCAATTAATAAAAGAGTAAATCCTATCGTTTTAGCCCATGAGAATAATTCTTTCTTCGTATTTTCCTTCATCGTTTCTCCTCTTTCTTAACTGTTTATTGTATAATTTGAACTAATTCTTGTACTAAATTAAGATCAATTTCAGAAAAACATGATTTCCCTTCTCTTACCGCTGTACCGACATGTGCTTGCGAAATTCCAGTTTCATCTAGTAATTTCTTTATATTTTCTTTCGTCACGCCAGCTCCAGCAACAAGTTGAATTTGGCCATCGCTTACCTTTTGCATTTCTGCAAGCACCGGAATATTATCTACTATATTTCCTTGTCCACCTGAAGTTAAAACGTGAGTCACTTTATGAAACTTCTTTAAAGTTCTCATCGCTTCTACTGGATTTTCTGTATCATCTATTGCACGGTGATATGTGACATTTATCCTGTCTACCACAGATAATAAATCCGCTAGTTTCTTTTCATCCACTTCATTTCGTTCATTTAATACACCTAATACAACACCAGCTACTCCTAATTTCTGAGCAACTACAATATCTTCTTTCATCATTTCAATTTCTTCTTCCGTATATGTAAAAGATTTCGCATGCGGACGAATCATAACGTGAATTGGTACATGTACTGCTTCTACCGCTTTTTTAATAAATGCATAACTCGGCGTTAAACCGCCTTCTGTATAAGATGAAATTAATTCAATTCGCTTCCCGCCAGCTCGTTCAATTCGTTTCACATCTTCTAAACATGTTGCAATAACCTCTAGCATGAGATGACCTCTTTTCGTGCTTTTTTCTTATTATACAGTAGGTGAAATAAGAAGCATAGCATTCTCCTATAAAACTATAAAAAGAAGAATGAAAAGAAAGATTTTTTTTATTGATTGCCTTCATTGTTAATATTATATTCTACTAAAAAAGGAGTAACCCCTAGAACTTCTGACTAGGTGTCACTCCTTTTTATTTTACAAAAATACTAGGTTTCCCCTATACATTTAGTTATTTTTCTTAGTTACTTCATTATAATAGTGGCTAAATCCTTCTACTAATGCGTCAACTGACGCATACAATTCTTCTGGTGTATTATCTACCCCTCCCATTTCAATAAGTAATGCATTCGGAGAAAGGTCTTGATTATATACTCCGTTCCCGCTTTTACGATCTTTAATAAAAATGCCTCGGCTTAAACCGTAATACTTTTCATCTAAATATGAATTGATTGCCGTTACTATTTTTTTATTTTTTTCATAATTAGGATTTTCCCGTCCTAAAATGAAATAGAGCCGAGCATAATTCTTTCCGTTAATATTTTTTGTTGTAGTATTTTTTCGTGCATCATCTCTATGGAGGTCCATTGGGAACATAATATTTTTATCTTGCGTTAATTTATCTTGTAATATTTGACGGGACCCTTTATAAGATTGGGCCCAATTTAAATTTTTATTTCGCAGAAAATCCCTCATATTTGTCGTATCATGCGAAACACCTATTCCTTTTTCTTCTAATTTTTGTTTTAAATAGTTTCCAACAAACGTAATATTCACTTCATTATTTGTACTGGAAGCATCATCGGGTACAGTAGCACCTGGAATAAGAGGAATAAACGATTCCCAACTATGTGTATGATAAATAAAAACTTTATTTTCACTGTTATTTTGTGTATTTGAATTTTTATCAGTAGAATTGTTTTCTTTCCCACTCTTTGGGCGCTCAACAGCAGTACCTTTATCTTTAATTTTATCTAAAGGAATGCTGGATTCTTCAGGAATGTTCGTATAATCTGTTCCTTCCCCAGCAATTAATATTTCCGAATAAAATTGATTCATATTAGGAAGTTCTCTAGTTAATAAACTTCGGAGATCATTTACATTAATGTTTGTAGAAAGTGACAGTAAAAAAGATTCCAAAGACGCTCGTCCTTTTTCTTGATGAAATTCTTCTGCAAAATAACGATTTTCACTTCCTATCATATACATAAGACCTTTAGTAGAATTCGTTCCTAATAACTGATTCATATAAAATGATTTAAATACGCTGGAATTACTAGAAATGACGAATGAAGTGAGGATACATATAATCGTGAATAAAATACATATCACTACATATCTTACATTCAATACTTTCAGTTTCACTTTATTCATTTTATATCTCCCTTCATTTACTATATTCTTACGCATAATTTTTAAGTAATATGATTACTAATTTAATAGAATTGCCTCAAAAATTTTAAAAGAAATGAAATAACCTGAGTCTATATAAATATAGTACTCAGGTTATTTCATGCCGTTTACTTGACAGAAGACACTGCATTTTAATGGGATTTTTTATTTTCCATGTCAATGCCTAATTGGTCTTTCAATAACTTCATACCTTTTTTTGTAAGATGGACGGCTCTATTCTTATCCGTTTTTGTAATCCATTCCTGTTCAAAAAATAGTTTTGCTATCGCAGATCCTAACCAACCAGCAATATGGTAGCGTCGTTCACTCCAATCAAGACAAGGTTTTGCAAATACCCTTCTCTTTATATCTGCCGTTTCAATATTTATTCCAAAATTCAGAAACCACTGCTTACCTTGTTCCGTTACAATGTATTCTCCTTTCTCTAAAATTATAAATTCCTTATCTAATAATTTTTCGGTTATCTCTACACCGAGTTTGCCTGCAAGATGATCATAGCAAGTTCGAGCATAACGAACTTGTTTTAGTTGATCCGATTGTTTTAAAGAACGAACTTGGACTGTTGGTGCGATTGTTCCTAACTTTTCAAGAACTTCTGCTACCTCTTGATTAGCAAGTCGATAGTAACGATGTCTACCATGTTGTTCAACTGTAAGTAGATTCCCCTCTACTAATTTAGAAAGATGGGAACTAATCGTTGGATGTGACACTTTTGCCTTATAAGCCAATTCGCTAGCAGGTAGTGCCTGATTATTCATTAGACAATCTAAGATAATTGCTCTTGTAGGTTCAGCAATTAGTTTAGCTATATATGAGATATTCGGATATACATTCATATTTCGATGATACCCTAACTATTAAACTGATACAATTATTTTAAGTTTAATAGTAAAGGAGAATGTATTATGAATGCAATTGATCTTAGTATATTAAATTTGAAAGAAACGAGAAGGCGCTCAGAAAAATTATGGAATTCTCTTCCCGATAATTTTCTTAATTGGAAACCTGATCATGAAGCTATGTCCTTTGGTGAGATGATTCGTCATGTATGGAGCTCAACTTTTTACTATCATATGATTTTAAAAAACAACGGCTCAATACATGATATACATTTCCCGTATGATGACGAGCCAATTACTTGTGTAAAAAAGGAAATTGAATTGGCACAATCGTACTTTACTGACTTTATAGAATATGTTCAATCCATAAGCATAGCTGAGCTAGATTCAACCCTTATTGATCGAAGCGATGTTGGCTATGAAAGATATTTAGGCGACATGCTATTACGAATTGCCTATCATGATGCGGTCCATGCTGGTCAATTTTTACAATATTTACGAATTATAAACTTGGAAAGACCTTTAATCTGGGATTAAATATAACAAATGTTTACAAAGCTTTCAAACTGGCATTATAATAATACGCAACCAATTATCTAACTAGTCAAAATTCTTTCCGTTAGTTAAAAAGAGCAATTTAGTTGTTGTACGATAATTAATATATGGGAATGATCACGTGAAAAAGCACTCTGAATTAAAAAAGCATTTATGTGAACTGGAGGAAAAACTATTAGAACCTAAAACTCGTACAAATCCAACAGAACTGGACAAATTACTTGCAGACGACTTTTTTGAGTTTGGAAGTTCGGGAAACGTTTGGTATAAGAAGGATTCTGTTGGTGGAGACGGACTTAGTGTGAGAGAAATGACTCTTTCTAATTTTGAAATATACCCTTTATCGAAGGATACTGTGTTGGCGACATATCTTGTAAGAGCTGAAACTAGAATGCAGAATACTTTGCGAAGTTCCATTTGGAAACTGATAGATGGAAAATGGCAAATGTTTTTCCATCAAGGAACACTTACAAAATCATGATAACCATTTATACTAAAAATCTACATCTCAATTTGGTACGTCGTACACATAAAAAGCACGTGTTCGATTACTAATCAAACACGTGCTTTCAAAACAACTATATTGTCCATAAACAATAAAATGTAAGTTAAAAAAACTACGACCGAAACGCCGCATCCGCTAACATAGATAGTGTTGCATCATCCATCGGCGGATTGTGCAATCCTGCTCTGACGTTTAAATAGTAACGATGAAGCGGATTTTTTTCTGATAAACTTTTTGCCCCTACGATGCGCATTGATTTATCCACTATTGATATCGCCGCATTTGTTACGGCGTATTTCACTGCCGCTAATTCTGCTTGCAGTGATAGTTTATCTTCTGCCTCATCGTACTTTTTCGCAATTTGATATAAAAAGACGCGAGCTTGCATAAGCTCAAGTTCTAATTCTCCAACTAATCTTCTAACATTCGGCAATAAACTAATAGAATGATTTAAACTGTTTGGCTTGTATGATCCCGCAAATTGAACCGCATAATTTCTTGCTGATTGTGCAATTCCTAAATAACATGCTGGTATATGTAGCAACCAGCCAATACCCTTTTGTTTCACTTTCCCGCCCAATACATTCGTAAAAAAGCGACTTTCTATCTCTACATTTTGTAAGACAAGGTCGTGACTAGCAGTCCCTCGCATCGCAACGCTATCCCACGTTTCTTCAATGGATACACCGAGCGTATTTCTGGGAATGACAAACTCACCAACTTCTTCTCGGCCTTCCACACTCGCTGAAATAATAAAATAATCAAGTATTGGCGCCATCGTTGTAAAAGTTTTTCTTCCATTTATAATCCACTTCTCGCCTTGTTGAACCGCTATCGTTTCTGGCTTACCACCACGCGTCGGACTCCCTGTTTTTGGTTCTGTTGCTGCCCTGTTAAAAAGCGCACCGTTACGTACTTCTTCGCAAAACCATTTGAACATCTCATCATTCCAAGAGTGATTTTCCGCTAGCTCTTTCACAATGCCAATATGCCAGCCAATCGATAACGCAGTAGCTCCGCAGCCTTCCGCGATTTTCTCTTGAAATAAAACGAAGTCATATAAAGAAATCGCACTACCACCAAATTCCTTCGGTAACGTTAATTTCGTATATCCGATATCTTTCAAATCACTTATATTTTCATACGGAAATGATCCTAATTCACTTAGTTGATGCTCTCTTTCCATGAACTTCGGAATCAATTTATTTATTTGTTCAATAATGAAAGATTGTTCTTCTGTTTCAACAAATGAGAGTGCCATACTATAATCTCCTTTATGTTCGATTCATCAACCGCTCACTTTTTCATTATGATTATATGAAGCTACCTCTCTATTGTTTCACTATTCCGATAAAAATACAATGTTTTTGACCAATAAGAAAAGTTCCCATTTAAAATAGGTTCTTTTCTTATATTAGTCTCCCTTCAATGCCTTTAACGGCAAAGAGGTTACATATCCAATGTACGAGAATAATTCTTTAAAGAAGAATGGTATTTCTGTGTCTAACGTTTTATATGCTGATGTCGGCGTTGGTGAAGCATACGCTTCAATATTAATATGTTTTGCGATTCTCATTGCGCGTTTCATATGAAGTGGATCACTTACAATCGTGTATGTGCGTATTCCGTTCTCTATTCCAACTTCCTTCGCATTCTTTAAGTTTTCTTCTGTGAAAAGGGATTTTGTTTCAATTAAAATATCTTCCTCTTTTACACCTTGTTTCATTGCATATACTCTTGCAGTACGCGCTTCCTCAAGTTCTGCCTCGAACTTTGTACCACCTGTAAAAATAATCTTTTTAATATTTCCGTTCTTATATAAAGAAATCGCATGATTAATTCTTTCTTTAAATACAGGAGATGGTTTTCCGTTCCATGAAGCTGCTCCTAATACAATACCAGCATCCGTTTTCACACTATCATCTGTTTTAAAACGATAGCTCCAAATATCGTAAGCTGCATAACTTACATATAAAATAGCAGAACAAATCATTAGTAAAAATACTTGAAAGATTCGTCTTTTCTTACTCTTCTTATTTTCTTTCATTTGTAATTGCCTCCGTACATCATCCATACTTCTATAAAAAAACATTTATATCAAATCGTTTCGTTTGAGTTTATTTAAAAGAAGGAACTTTACTTGTTATTTATGTATAAAAGGGTTTTCATTTAAAATTGAGGATTATCAATTCATTTTTATTTGCGGTTTTCATTACATGTTTTAAATTCATAAGTTTATTACCATACAACTACATTGTAACGAATTTTTTCTCAGAAGGGAACGATGAAACAAAAGGAATTAAAATAAAGTAGCATTTTGTAAGAAAAAAGGTATATTTTTCATACATCACGAACAATATACCTTTCAAAACACGAATTATAACTTTTCTTTATACAACTCTAAATTTTCTAATAAACGTGCTTTCACAACTGGCCATTCACTTGCGATAATACTATATACAACCGCATCTCTCACATGACCACTTGGCAATTTTCTTTCGTTTCTAAGCACACCCTCTTTTACTGCACCTAACCTTTCAATTGCTCGTTGTGCTTTTTCATTTCTTGCATCCGTCTTAATTTGTACTCTCAGCATACGTAATTTTTCAAAAGCATATTGGAGAAGCATGTACTTACACTCTGTATTTATACTCGTACGTTGCACACTTGGATGATACCAAGTTTGCCCTAACTCGACTGTCTTATCTTCTACTGAAATATTATATAGACGTGTACTTCCTACAATCGTATTCGTCTGTTGATCTACTACAACAAAAGGTATTTGCGTACCCTTTCCATAACCTTGTATCGCTTTTTGAACGTATTGCTGCATATCTTGCGCACTATCCATTTTAGAAATTAAATACGCCCAAATATCCCGATTTCCTTCTACAATCGAAAACAAAGTTTCGACATCATCACTATCTATTAACCGTAACTTTGCTCTTTCGTGAATGCTTTCCATTTGTAAGCCCCCTTTTTCTTACTATATCATACAAAATAAAATTTAATTATATAGATATTTTAATTTTAATCCCACTTTTAAATGCACTTACATTCAATTTTTAATAACTTCTCACATCATAATCAACCAAAAATCTCTAACAAATACCGTTTACATCTCATTGTTTCAAGCTACATTCATATTGGTTTCGTTTCATGTGAAATTATTCTTTTTCTAATGGTCTAATGTGTGTTCTTTAAAGATTTGCACAGCAAAAATGCTATTTTTTCTACAAATAGATTATTGTTTTTCATTTATGGATCAATTTTTCAGTTTGATAGTATGGATAAATATGGATAGAAACCCAAAAATACTATATAATAATAAAGTGAAATTTAAAACGGTGAAAGTTTTACAGTTAATTAATATGGGATAAATGGGAGGATATAAAAATGCTAGATCAAATTACTTGGGGAACACCAGGCAGCTTATTATGCTTAGGTTTCTTTTTTGCAGGGTTAGGAATTTTCTTAAGAAGTATTACGTCATATACAAAAAACAAATAAAACATCAAAAAGGTATTTACTTGATAAAAATACTAAACAAAAGAATCCTTCCTTTTACAGAAGGATTCTTTTTTATACTTGTATCTTTTTAAAACTTTAAAGTAGTAGTTACCACATGTATACTACTACTATTTTCAATTCTACTTTTTTATACCTTTCCCTTTTTCGTTACTCTATCTTTATAAAGTTAAAATGACTTTGATAATACTTTTCCTTTTTTAAAGCAACAAATAAGCAATCGGCGTAATAATAAGTAATGTTAATATCGTTCTTTGTACGTAGAGAATAATAAGTTCCGATACTTTTAACGGAATATCTGTTGATAGTATACAAGGAATGGAAGCTGAGAAAAACAATATTGATGATACCGAAACAACCGCAATGACAAACTTTGTCACAAGTGGTGCACTAACTACTAATAATGATGGTAAGAACATTTCCGCAATACCAACGGATGCTGCTTTAGCAGCTAAGTCGGCTTCTGGTAATTGTAAAGCCCATGTAAAAGGATAAAAAATATAGCTGACCCAATCAAATATTGGTGTGAATTTCGCTAAGACGATACCAATTAATCCTACTGACATAATAGAAGGTAAAATTCCCATTGTCATAATAAACCCATCTTTTAAGTTCACTGCGATATTTTTTATAATACTCGGTGCAGATTTCGATACTTCTAGCGCATCTTCCCAAGCGCGTTCTAGCATTTTCTCCTTATAAACGGGCTCTGGGAACCCTTCTTCTGTTACATATGTATCTGGTTTTCTACTAAGGGGCGGGAGTCTTACGGTGATAGCAGTTACGATGAATGTTACAACAAGAGTAGTCCAAAAATAAACATTCCATAAATGCATAATGTCTAATGTTTTTGCGATGATGATCATAAATGTTGCGGATACTGTAGAAAAGCCTGTAGCGATAATGGCTGCTTCTTTTGTCGTATACTTTCCTTCTTTATACACGCGATTCGTAATTAATAAAGCGAGTGAATAACTCCCTACAAAGGATGCAACCGCATCAATTGCTGATCGTCCAGGTGTTTTCCATAACGGTCTCATAATGGGACGACAAAACGTACCGATAAATTCTAGTAATCCGTACCCGACTAACAACGCTAAAAAAGCCGAACCAATTGGCACGAGTAAACTTACCGATATTACTAGTTTTTCATACAAAAACGGCCCTACATCTTGTGCAAAGAACCAAGCTGGTCCTACTTTCAAGCAATGTAATACACCAAAGACAACACCAATTACTTTTAAAATAGAAAAACAAATGTCTACAATAGTTGCATTCCATTTTTTCGTATAAAATGGATAAATCGCACCCATTATCATAACGAGTAGAGCGTAATAAGGTACTACGCTCGGAACAGAAGTCCTGACCCATGATACGATATGATCAATCATAATGGACGAAGCACCATTTATCGTAACTGGTACGAAAAACATAAATACCCCAACTAGACTAGCGAGTATAAACCGAAGAATGATCCCCTTCTCACTCCCTGTCTTAATTACATTCCTTTTTAATTCAATTTCACTCAAAATTCGACACCTCCTATTATCTAAATATTCTGTATAATTATATTAGATTCCTTCTTTCAGTTTCTAATATTTCATCATATGAAAAAGCCTATTTTAAAATAGGCTTTTTCTACTACCTCTCATAATCATCCACAATCACTTGAATAACACGATACGATTCTTCTGCAACTGCCTTATCACTAGTCTTATTCGCATCATATGTAATTAACGCTTTCCAAAGTGCCCATCCTCTCGCTCTATTCCACGTTTCTTCATCTATTTGCAATACTTCTTTAAATACGTTTCTACTACTTTTATCAAAAAATGTCCATGCCATCGCTGCATCACAAGCTGGATCTCCTACTCCTAAAATACCAAAATCAATTACGGCGCAAAGCTTTCCGTCCTTAACGAGTAAATTTCCTGGTGCAACATCTCCATGAACCCAAACTGGTTTACGCTTCCACGTTGACTGAAGTGCTACATCCCAAAGGTGCTTTAATACAGTTTTATCAAAAACGTCCTTATTATTTTCGATAGCACCTCTCGCCTCTTCATCATATACAGATATAAGCCCACCTCGGTAAAAATTATGCGCTCCAGCTATTGGTCCATTACTCGCATCAATGGATTGTAATTCTACTAAAAATGCTCCTAAGTCCGCCGCAAATTCATTTAAGTCACGAACATTTTGTTTCGTAACTATTTCGCCCTCTATCCACTTATTAATAGACCAAGGCCATGGATACGCTTCAGATGGATTACCTTTCGCAAGTGGTGTAGAAATCGGTAAAGAAAGCCCCTTACTTAATAGAGGTAGCCACTTATTTTCTTTCTCTACTTGTGGTGCATATGCCGCATCACTTGGCAATCTTACACTCATCTCATCCCCTAGATGAAACGTTCTATTATCATGCCCACTAAACTTTACAGGTCTCACTTCTAAATGTGCCCATTCAGGAAACTGTTCCTCTATCAACCTTTTAGCTAAAGCAGTAGGAAATTGATTCATCCACTTACCCCCTTCTCTTTTGAAACTTACTATGTCCATCCGTACTACCGATATATTCAAAACCGTTTTTCTTATAAAAGTCATTCAATGTACGATTATGTCCAACACAATCTAACTTCAAATACTGTTTATCACTTTGCATATTCTCATCTACCCACTGTAAAATGTGTTCTCCTATTCCATTCCCCTTATGCTGCCTTTTCACTGCAAATCTATGAATATATAACGAATTAGAAACTTCCTCTTTACCAAAGATATGTTCATCCCAATCATTTTGTTTAGGAGATGCTGTAACCGTACCGACAATTTCATCTCCTTTCGTAACAACATACGTATATTTCTCTCTTATACCTTCTAGTATTTCAGCCGTAGCCTCTCCACCTAACAGATACTGCCATTGATTCACTTCTTTATGTTGTAGCCACTCTGCTACTTCTTTTAATAGAGTGATAATGCTATCGCTTTCCTCTTCAATAGCAGTTCGAATTGTATATTCTTTAACTGTATTTCTCTCCATATTTCTGTTCTCCTTTCAAATGCTTACTTCTCTCTTTATTAATTTTCGTTTTATACATTATATACCAAGATTAACCACTACACCTTCAAAGATATCTATTTTACAACTTGTATTCCATCAAAAAAACCGCCCACTACTAGTGAAACGGTTTTAATTCCTTAAGCATTCACTTCGACTTCACAAAATAATATAAAAACCACACCGCATGATTTTGTTCATCGGCAGCTATTCTGCGCAACAACTCTTTCATATGTGCATCTGATGTTTCATCTGAAATTCCCAAATAAAAATCCACTGTCTTCTGTTCATCTTGTATTGCGAATTCTAATCCTTGTAAGTACGTATTTGGGCATTCTTCCGTAATTTGTGGCTTCGGCTGCTGACCACTTAAATTTGTATAGATTTGTACAAAATGATGAAAATGCTTTATTTCATCGTTACGAATTTCAAGAATTTGATTTCGTTCCGCCGCATTTGGAGCCATGTTGGCTAATTTCGCATAGCAATTTATAGCACTAAACTCTCCATTAATTGCTTTCTCAATATCACGAATCAACTTATCATTTTGCCTATACCAATCATAATCATTCGAATTATACATCGTATCCCCTCCATTATTTCACATAACATTTTATGCAATTTGAAATAGCAGGAGCATGTATACAAAAAGGCACTGCAAATCCGAACTCTTCTATTCCCTTTAAAATATAGAAAAACCTATCCTTCTTGATTTCCCGATAAGTTAATAAAAAGCAAAAAACGCTTCACTCCTAGTGAAACGTTTTTTGCTTTTATGCGTTTAATTCCGTTTTTCGTCCCTTTACTACACTACGTTTGAAAGCAGTCGCTAAAATAATAACCATACTTACTACGCCAATCCAAACGAGCACAGTAAGTGGTGTACTCCAGCTTAACCCTTTTCCAAAGAAGAATATTTCTCTAAGTCCTTCAATCATAAATCGCATTGGCAACCATGCGTACACCCAGTCTTGATAAAATGGCGACAACATTTCAGGTGCTAACGATAATAACGGTGCCCCAAAGAAAAGTAAGAGTGCGAATACACCAATTCCTTTTAGTCCAACTAGTGAAAGTACTGCGGATATCATTAAAAAGAAGCTAAAGGAGGTAATTGATAAAAACAGTGCCGTATCCGTGAAATTCGAAATATTTAAACCTACCATACCATCCGCGATCCATGTGAGGCCAAATCCAATAACAAGTGCCGCGACAGCCCCTGTTATGATTTGTTTTAGTTTTAATACGAAGTTTTCTTTTCTTGTACCTACTGGCATTTTACTTATCGCAATAAAGATAATTGCTGCGCTCGCTAAACTTGCAATCCATAACGGTTGGAATAAAGACATTGGCGAGTTACCGTTCGCACTATTTTTGCCGATTTCATTTACGTTTGTCACTTTCTTTGCAATTGGTGTGACTACATTTGAAACTTGGTCTGTTGTTACTGTAGCTCCTTTTGCTTTCAATCCTTCTAATAGTTGCGCGCGAACAGTATTATTCATATTATCAACGATCGCATTTAACATTTGTCCTGCCATAGTTGATGCCGCTGTATTCATTCCTTGATTGATGAATATTTCTAATTCTGGTGAAGATGGCTGTGCTGTTCGTAATGATGCTTGTTTTGTGCTAAAGTCTTTCGGAATAACTAACGCTGCGTAATACTCTTGATTATTTAATCCTTTTTGCACAGCTTCCTTATCTTTCACTTCTACCCACTTCACCGCAGGTTCTTCCTCTGATTTTGATGTCTTTTTCATATTATCAACAATCGTTTGCCCCATATTCATCTTCGGTTGATTCGGAATTTCTACTTCTTGATCCTCATTTACAATTGCGATTGGCAAGTTTTTCGGCTGAGGTTGAACAGTTGGAAATAACGTTAATGAAAAAATAAAAACAACAAGTAGTGCAATAACTGGTGATAACAATAAAAGTTTATTTTTAAACATCTTCTTTTCTCCTCCTATCATTTGATTTATAATAACCAACAACGTGTTGTTTATTTATATTTGAATTATATGTTTGAGTTGATCCTTATACAATAATCAAAAATCGTGAATGTGTCGGTTATAAGACACATCTTTGAAATGTGTTGGCTAAAATGAAGGAGGGACATACTTTGCGTGATAGTAATTTAGATTTACGAGTTATTCGTACGAAAACTGCCATACGAAATGCATTGGTGGAACTAATTGAAGAAAAAGGCTTTGACGCCATTACAGTGAAAGATATTACAACGAAAGCAAACATTAATCGCGGCACTTTCTATGCGCACTATCAAGATAAATTTGATTTAATGACGAAATGCCAAGAAGAAATTATGTATGAGTTTTCTAGCATTGCCAAACAGAGATTGCCTGAAGTTATTGCTGATCTTGGGTCAAACCCTTCCCCAACAATGCCGTTTATACTTATTACTTCTATTCTTGAATTTCTAAATGAAAATAGTGATTTTATGAAAGCAGTATTAAGCCCAAAAGGAGATTTATCTTTCCAAACAAAACTAAAAGACTTTATGTGGAAAACAATATTTGAAGATACGAATGGTGCCCTCATTAATAAGGAGAATTTACTTGTCCCAAGTCAATACTTAGCTTCTTATATGGCATCTGCTCATATAGGTGTCATTCAGCAATGGTTAAATACCGGGCAAAAAGAAACACCTGAGGAAATTGCTCGTATTTTATCAACAATCGCAGTTCATGGACCTTTTTATGCGGCTGGCTTAAAGAAATAAGTTAGCTATATAATAAAAGATCATCTACTATAATAGCAGATGATCTTTTATTTCATTACAACACTTCAATATACCCTTCAGTCCCATGTACCCGAATTCGTTGCCCATCTTTTATTCGTTTCGTAGCATTCTCTACCCCGACGACTGCTGGTAATCCATATTCACGTGCAATCACTGCCCCGTGAGTCATAAGCCCGCCAACTTCGGTGACTAACCCTTTTATAGACACAAATAACGGTGTCCAGCCCGGGTCAGTAAAAGCAGTAACTAATATATCCCCCTCTTCTAAATTCGCATCTTCCATGTTTAAAATAACGCGAGCTCTTCCCTCAATCACTCCTGAAGAAACAGGCAGACCTACAATCGCATCAGCTGGGAGGTTTTCTCGTTTATATTTGCCTGTAATGATTTCTCCATCAGACGTCATGATACGAGGAGGCGTTAGTTTTCCATATAATTTGTAATCATTTTTTTGTTTTTGTATCCGCTCGTAATCTAGTTTATTCGTGCGAACAACTTCGTGAAGTTCTTCAAAGGTTAGATAGTATATATCATCGATTTCATGAATGACACCGCTCTGTACAAGTTGCTCAGCTTCTTTCAATAATGCCTGCTTATATATGAAATAACGATTAATCATGCCGTATTTTGGATATTCACGATAACCGATAAAATTACGGATATTACGAACCATCCGCTTCATCTCTTCTACTTTTTGCTTTCCATTTGGCAAGTGCTGCAATCGATTTACTAACTCTTCTTCTTTTTTCAAAGCTTCTTGCAGCCCTTCTTCAAACTTCCGTTTACTAGCACCCGCTTCAAAGTCTCTTATATTATTTAAAATCATCGGGATAATTGTAGTTGGCTTTTCACTCCAGCGCGTTTTCGTAATATCGATTTCTCCGCTGCATCTCATTCCGTATTTATTTAGAAAAGTTAGAATAGCATCTCGAGCTTTTTCTCCGCCTTTAAATTGAACTAATTCATCTAAAAAGTTATCATTTTCTACATGTTGTAAATACGTAATAACTTCTTGGTACGGTCGAATCACATCAGCAACGTCTAGTAATGCTAAACCCATTTCAGACGTAATATTATTTTGTACAGATTGAGAAAGCGTGTCTGCTGCATTCTTTTCGCCTAGCCAGTGCTCCATCTTTTCATTCATCCATGTTGAAGCATTCATACCAGCCATAATAACAGCTATACTTTGCGGGTTAAATAATACTTTTTTTAATTGCTGAATGTCTTCCAAAATAAAATCAAGTACATCCACCCCTGATTTCATTTGCATGTTTCGTTTTAACTCTTCGATTGATGCTTCACTATTCTGTATTAAATTCGTAACGATTGCCGGATCATTTTCGATTTCTGGTTGCGAATTTGCAGGTTGCTTACTTTTACTAACACTCTTTTCTTTTTCATCATCCGGCAACAATGTAATAAAATTATCTCGCTCGATTATAGTTGTTAATGCATCTCTTACGAGTGGATCTGATTTTCCTAAAGTGTTTATTAAATAATCTCTGCTAGCAGGTGAAGCTAATTGTTGCGTAGCATCCACAAACAGCCGTCCTCCTGCTTTACGCATAGGAGCATTAGTCGTTAACAGGAAAAAAGATAACCCAAGCGGTTTCATCGCATCGGTCATCATTTGTTGGTGGCCAACTGATATATACACATGATTTCCCCCATCATTTTCTTCAGGAATTGGATATAAAGTCGTAATGGGGCGACTTTGGACAATATAAAATGTATCATCCACTAAACACCATTCAATATCTTGCGGACAACCAAAATAAGCTTCAATCTGTCTTCCAATCTGTGCTAGTTGTAAAATTTGTTGTTCAGACAATGTTTGAATTTGTTGCTGAGCCGGATCAATCTGTTTCGTCTCCGTTCCGCCCTCTTTTAAAGCATAAATAGCCAATTTTTTAGTTGCTATCATCTTTCCGGTAATTTCGCCTTCTTTTACTTTATAATTATCGGCAGAGACCAGTCCTGATACTAATGCCTCACCAAGTCCAAAACTGGCATCAATTGATACTACCTTTCGGTTAGAAGTAACCGGATCAGCAGTAAATAAAATTCCCGAAGCCTCAGGGAAAATCATTTTTTGAACGACAACACATATAGAAACTTGATTATGTTCAAAATCATTTTGCATGCGGTACATTACTGCTCGCTCTGTAAATAAAGAAGCCCAGCACTTTCTTACATGCTGCAAAATCGCTTCTTTACCGATAATATTTAAATACGTATCTTGTTGACCAGCAAACGAGGCATACGGTAAATCTTCAGCCGTCGCACTAGAGCGCACGGCATACGCATGTTCATTTCCAAAACGTGAGAGATAATGAGCTACCGCTTCCACTACTTCAGAAGGGATTTTTACTGCCATAATGACTTCTCTAATCTTCTTACTCATTTCACCAATTTGGGCTCGCTCTTCCTTTTTCAACTTTGTTAGTTGCTGCAACAAAGTTTGAAGCTCCTCATTTTGCTCGATGGCCTTTTCATATCCTACCGTTGTAACACAAAATCCTTCTGGCACTTGTATCCCTTGAACGCTTGATAACTCCCCTAAATTCAATCCTTTTCCACCAACGAGTGCAAGCTGCGTGTTTTCTATTTCCTGAAAATCGAGAACGAAAGAACTCATTTACCATCTCTCCTTACTATGCATGTGTTCTTGATTGTAGCAGTAGTAAATACGAATAAACAGTCTATTTCGAACTTGATTTACATGATATAATTAAGTTAGGAAGAAATATCCCCCCTCTAATTCACTTCAACTACATCACCAAACTTAAACATCCTTTGATTATGAAAAGTATCGGTACAAGTGATCGTCTTATTTAATGGATTTATATCAGCTACTGTTATGTAATTTTTATATAGATAGCCATTTTTATAATATGTAAGTAAAACCTCTTCTTCACCTAAATATGAAATTAACAGCTTATTTTCAATCCTTTCTTTTGCATCTTGCGTTAAAATTGGACGCGGGATTTTCGTTTGCTCATGTATCATTTCTTTAATACAGGCGAACTGCTCTGGCATACTAGCAACGATAAAAAAGTAGGCATGCTAAATAAGCCTATTAAGTTTGTTTAAAAAATCGCTTTACTGCATTTATACAACGATATTATACAAAAGTTATGGCACCCTTCTGAATTACCATTAATTAGGGATAATATATGTTATTATATATTTGTAATTAATGAAATAATAAGAAAGAAGGGGTTGTTGTGGAAACAAAGATTATAGAAACAAAAAAGAAAATTGATTCAAAATCTCTTTTGGCTTTAGGATTATTAATTATTTCAGGAATTGTATATCAATGTATTGCACTTATAGTAGGTAATATACCTGAATTATTAGAAATGATTCTTGAAGCTTCATGGAATCTTGTATTATGTGGAATTATAGGATACTATTTTTTAGGGAAAATATCTTTAGAGCAATTCAAACATTTTAAATTTAAAACATTACTCTGGGGTTTACCTTTAACAATCATAGTGGGCATGGGTTCAGGCACACTATATAACTATATTTTTGAACCTCCAACTACAAATTCTGTTGCTCAAGTAATAAGCGTTTCGATGATTTTGACCCGTGTACCATTCATGTTAATGGGTGAAGAATTGCTATGTACTAACATAATCATCGCATTACAAAAATTAGGATTAAAATTTGGTACAGCATCAATAATATGTAGCGTTCTGTTTGCCTTGTGGCATATTCCTGCTTATGGTTTCGTGCCAATGCAATTATTGATAACTATAGTCCCTGTTAGGTTATTACTGAATTATATATGGAAAAATTCAAAGAGTGTTTGGGTAAGTTGGATTTGCCACCTTGCTTTCGACATTATTGGATTTTTACCAATGCTTTTTAAATAAAAAATTACATTGTACTTATAAG
Source organism: Bacillus sp. RC251 (assembly GCF_044908765.1). Classification (NCBI taxonomy): domain Bacteria; kingdom Bacillati; phylum Bacillota; class Bacilli; order Caryophanales; family Bacillaceae; genus Bacillus; species Bacillus sp. RC251. Next base: position 149,488 of record NZ_JBIYDP010000007.1, read on the forward strand.
TAACAAACAATAACATAAAAACAAAAAGAACCTTAGGGTTCTTTTTTACTTAACAGAAAATATTACTTAGAATATAGATAAAATACCCATTCATTTCAGGGACAGATACATGAGAAATATATATATTTACACCTATAAAAGGATTCTTCAATGTTTGACACAAACTATATTGACTTCGAAAATTTTCAAATAGGCATTCAAAATATGAATTCGTATTTTGAATGCCTATTTAGTAGTGATCATTCTTATTTTTTAGGTTCTTTAAGTTTTAATATATTAGTCGGAAGTACGTGTTTTATAACTTGAAAACCCATGGTACTTACACTTTATATTATGAACTTCTTTTGTAACTTTGGGTTTTGCATAAAAATAGAAATAACACTTGAAGTAAATGAGCATTTCTTTGTAAATAGTACAAAAATACATCAGCTAAAAAGTTCTAATCAATTTCAATTACATCACCAAACTTAAAAATCTTCTTATTACAAAAAGCATCCGTGCAAGTAATCAATCCATTCAAGGGATTTATATCAACTACAGTTATGTAATTTTTATATAAGTATCCACCTCTATAATATGTAAGTAAAACCTCTTCTTCACCTAAATATGAAATTAACAGCTTATTTTCAATCCTTTCTTTTGCATCTTGCGTTAAAATTGGACGCGGGATTTTTGTTTGCTCCTGTATCATGTCTTTAATACAGATGAACTGCTCTGGCATACTAGCAAACGGTTGCCACTTTACCATTCCTCTTCCTTTTGGCATATTAGCATTCTTCACGATTTGTGCCCTCCTAATAATGTGTTTCTATATCTTGCTGTTGCGACGCTTGTGTAAGAAATCCCACGTAAAATACTGTTCTTACCAAATCGTGTTCGAATTTCGTCCATCACCTTCGTTAATCTCATTTCTTTTTCTCTCTGTATAATGTTATCGAAAAGCGAAATTTGCTCTTCTCCTTCATGTATTAAATTTGTTAAGGAAAGACTTATCGATCGAATCGGCTCTCCTGTATGCCGCTCGTATAAAAAATATGTGCAAACGTTGTAAATATCCATCGTTAAATTTGTTGCTCTATTTAACGTATGTGCTTTTTTTATTCCTCCCCCGTATTCCCTACTATATCCGACTGAAAAATGAATCGTTTGCGCGTATTTCTTTTCTCGTCTCAATCTGTAACAAACTTCTTCTGTATGCTCTAATAAAATAACGATGAACTCTTCTACCGAATAATCACGAAATAATATTTGGCTTTTCGCTATAGATGTTGTCGCTGGAACATATTTCTCTGCTATTCTGCTAAAATCAATCCCGTTACTATGCAAGTGTAATTCCTCTCCTATTACACCAAATGATTGCTTTAAATACTTCAACGGGTACTGCGCTAAATCTCCAATCGTATGTATACCTTTTCGATTTAATTTCATTTCTGTTTTATACGATATACCCCAAAATTTACTGAGTGGTCTAATACTCCATAACTTCTCGGGTATATCGTCATACGTCCACTGCGCTATTCCATCGTTATTCTTTTTCGCTTCCACATCCAGTGCTACTTTACTCAATAATAAATTGGGGCCAATACCAATCGTACTTTCAATCCGTGTACGTTCATATATTTCTCGCTTAAACTTTAATGCGAACTCGCACGGATTACTCGCAAACAAATGAATACTTGCGGTCATGTCCATAAAAAACTCATCAATACTATATTGATGGAAATCTTCCGGCGCAACATACTGTAAAGCTAAACCAGTTATGTAAGTTGAACACTTCATATATGTATGCATAATCGGATTCACAATAATAATATCTGACCGCTTCGGTATTTCGTACATTCTAGCCATCTTCTTTATTCCTAACGCTTTTAATGGCGGTGTTGCTGCTAATACGATTGATCCACTGCGGTTTACATCTCCTACGACAGCTAATTTTGTATATCGTGGATCAAGTCCTTTTTTAATACATGATACGCTTGCATAAAAGCTACGTAAATCTACACAAAGAATAATACGATTCGGTAAAAGAGAATAATCATACAAGGTTATCACTCCTAACAAAGAACGTTTGTTCTTATTATATACGAACTCATGTTCTTCTTAAAGGTGTTTTCATGAAAATTTTGGTTAAAATAACCGTGCATGAACATTTTTCAAGAAAAAATCAAGGAATTCACCTCTATATTTTTTCTATACTGAAAAATGTAAATAGATACAAGAAGAAACAACTAGATTCTTCTTGTATAGATACGGTATTTTAGAACCCGTTTTTTAGTATTCAAACTTAATCCTGTATTTAAAAGCAATATACTTATATAAGAAAGACTTATTTTGAAAAAGAGTACTATTTAGCAGTGCTTGTTTATAGAAAATAAATTATTATTGATTATTTTCTCAACGTTGTTTTCTAGTTTTATCATTCAAATTTAGACACATATTTATCTAACCTACATAAACTAAAAGCGTATAATTGCATACTTTATCGATTTTTTATAACAATATCTCGAACGGACTATCATGAATCATAAATTTATTAACCCGGATACACGAATCATCTTCAATAAAATCCTGAATATCCAAATAATATCGCGTGTGTTTCTTTTAAAATAAACATTGGATACATTAAAATCACAGCCTGTTTTTTGAATGCTAAAGAAAGATTGTTTATCCCGCATTAACGGGCAGTAAAAGCCCGATTGGTTCAACTAATAATCAGTGAGGGATGAACAAAACCCCCACTGATTAAAGTTTCACTTTATCTGTATCTCCTCAATCGAATCTCTAATTACATAATTTTGTACAAGAAAGGAATTGAATTTATGCAAAATTTTAATTTCCTTTGTGAACAATTTGCTACAATACTTAAAGGGAAAGGTAAAAGAAATCAAGGTGGTTGTTCAGTGTCTTTTCACCGCGATTTTAGGGTGCTTGTTCAAGGAAAACCGAGTACTTCTGTAGTGCCCGTGGGAGTAAGTTTTGAATCGTTGGATCCAAATGGTAATGCATTAAATTTAGGCGAAATCGCTGTTCTACAAGAAGAAATTCCTGCATTTATGAAATCAATTGTACAACAAGGAATCATTGTAAGTGCTTTACATAATCACTGGCTATACATGAATCCCTTAATTATGTATATTCATATCCAGTCGGTAGAGCCTCCATTACATTTTGCACAAAAGTTAGCCCATTCTTTTTTGTCCTTAAGTAGCTATCCTATCGCTAATAATGAGGGGCAATGATTGGTGTTTCAGATATATTTACACATTACATTTTCTACATGTGCGAACATCATAAAATTATTTCACTTTGTGCCCAAAAGAAAAAACTGCCTATCAAATTTTTAGATAGGCAGTTTTTGAATCTATTAAAATAAAGTACCCTACTATTTTATAAACTACTATTCCCTAAACAAAAATACAGATTTGCAATTCACTTTAGCTTTCTTACCTCATATATTCCTCTAAAGTTAATTTTTCCTTATATATTTTTTGCAATATCTCCTACACAGCGAATACGCATAACCAGTTATATTTCCCTTTTCCTTTGGATAACGAATGATAAACCCTGCACTCTGCATCTAGACGGTATACCCCTTGTCCACAGTAAGACTTTATTTCAAACCCAAAAAAAATAGATTACCTGCACACTAAAAAGTTTAGCGCACAGGCAATCTAGTTGTTTTTGAGATTAATAAAAACCTAATTTATCTTTTGAATTCTTCCATCAATAATAGACTGAATTGGTTCTTTTGATTTTTTTATATAATCTACTAATGCTTCAAAATCAGTTGGTCCTGTTTCAGCATCTTTACCGTTTTTAAAGGATACAAATCCATCTCCACCTGAAGCTAGAAATGCGTTCGCAACGACGCTGTAAGTTTTCGAAGGAATAATTTCTTCTCCATTTGTTAAGCGAATACTTGTTACTTTTTCTCCATTAGGCTTGTTCGCATCCCAAGTGTATTGGATCCCTGAAATTTGAAGCATTCTTGTTATGTCTTTTTGCCATTGTTGATTTAAAATATCACGAATGTCTTGGCCTGTTAAATTTACTTTTATTAATTGATTTCCGAATGGTTGAATACCATATATCTCTCCCCATGTAATATCACCAGCATCTAAGTCATTACGAATACCACCAGGATTCATAAGTGCAATTTGGGATTGCATTGTTGTACGCTGGGCATCAGCAACTAAATTTCCAAGAGTAGATTCACCAGCCGTATTTAGTTTGCGATCTAGTGGAGCAATAGACTTACCTACAACTTCATTAACAAGAGGTGCGATTTTTGCTTGATATTTCTCCATCTTCTTCTTGATTTTTTTATCAGGCTCCATGCCTTCATGGTAAGTTGTAACAATTTCTGCTTTTTTCTCAACAATATCTTGTGTCTTACGATCAATCTTTACATCAACATCAGCAAAAGCCATACCATAAGAGTTTGCTTGTACGACAAGTTTATTATTAACAGTTCCATTTACATAAGTGTGGCTATGCCCACCAAAAATAACATCGACTTCCGGATCAGTCTCATTTGCTAATCGGACGATATCACCATTTGTTACACCGTTCCCATCTGTTATACCTCCGTTATGTGCAAGAACAACGATAGATTTAACGCCTAGTTTTTTTAATTGCTTTACGGATTTGTTAATAGCTTCAACTTCATCTGTAATTTCTACATTCTTTAGCATAGTAGGCATAACAAGGTTAGGCACATCTGTTGTTACGACTCCGATAAATCCAACAGGAACTCCTTGTACCTTTTTTATAGTGAATGGTGGTAAAAATAGACGACCGGTGGATTTATTATAGAAATTTGCAGCAACATATGGGAATTTTGCTCCTTTAAAATTTCCTGTTTTCTCATGGAATCCACCATAAATAAGGCGATGCATTTCCTCAACACCTTCATCAAATTCATGATTTCCTATAGTTCCAACATCGAATTTCAAATCATTTAGAAATTCAATCGTAGGTTCGTCTTGTAATAATGCTGAAACAGGAGTACTTGCTCCAACAACATCGCCAGCATGTACTTTTAATGTATTCGGATTTTGTTTTTCACGATCACGTAAATAAGCCCCTAAGTACTCAATTCCCCCTGCATCTTTATTGTTAATTTTTTTTACAGTGTCTAGTTGCCCATGAAAATCGTTAATACCGAGCATTTGTACATCTATGTAGCGGTTTGGTTCTGTACTTGCTTGTGCTGAAGGCACAGCGAATACACTAGTAAAAGTAACTGTACTTAATGCTAAAGCAACTGGAATGATTTTTTTCAACATAAAATTTCTCTCCCCTAATTAAAATCTGACATAATACAATGTTATTTTAATATATTAAGAGGATTATTTCTATAAAAATTCTACTAATTATAAAAATTAATAAGATTTTATTATTTCCCAACAAAACACTCCTTCCTCAAAAATGTGAAGATGTAAAACGACAACTTTAAGAGGGAGATGATTATTTGTAGGCTGTAGCCTACACTTTTGGATTATGATATAAACAACTTAAGAAGCTTCACTACCCAAAATAAGAAAATGTGCATTTCTTTGTTTTGAGGATTATTCAAAATATTATCTTGATAGTAATATATCAATACATCTAAGAGGCCTAAAAAACTCTAATCAATAAATTTTAGCTGTTAAAAAGATTATTCAATTCGAAACTAATGAGTATTTATCAAGCTAACATCTCAATATCAAAATTAAAAAATTAAATAGAAATTTCGTAATGGAAGATTACAGTGGTGCACTACTCCGCATTTAAAAAGATGCTCCTGGATTTATCCAAGAGCATCTTTTTAAATGCGGAGACATCAAAACTTTAACTTAATAGGGATATAGCACTACCCCCATTAATAAATATTACTAACCATATACCTATCATATTTTTTATAAACAGGATTAATTAGATTTAAAAAAAGATTTCTTTTTCTTTACTCGTAATAAATCACCTGTCCATCCTTTGACTCGCATATATAAATACATACCACCTGTTGTAAAAATAATAAATAAGAGAGCGATTAAATAGCTATATTTCCATTCTAGCTCAGGCATATATTTAAAATTCATCCCCCACAATGCTCCTAAGGCTGTCAAAGGCGTACTTACAGCAGTTAATACAGTAAGAGCTTTCATAATTTCATTCCCACGATGAGAAGAAACAACTTCTTGTAAATGAATCATTGTGTCTAATTCTTCTTGGTACTCTTTAACGAGTTGTAATCCACGCTCTAATTTTACGTGTGTTTGTTTATAACAAAGGGTGTTTGTTAAGTTTTCTAACCAAGCTTCTTTCAGCCCTTGTAACACTTCTTGTATTAAGCGAAACACATGTGTGTTCATAAATAGTTCATGACGAATATGATAAATTCTTTCTAAAACTGCTATGTTATTATGATGATAAAAATCCCATAATACATTTCTGAAATTGTTTTCAAAGTAATCAACCTTTCGCAAGTAGTGAGATATAAACATTGATAAGATAGCACATAATCCTTCAGCGGAACTATTACAATTTTTTGTACCCATAGGGAAATTATGTATTAATTTTTGAAAATCCTCTTCCTCTTTTTCCTGAACTGTTATCAGTATTCCATGAGCTACGAAATAATGAAGAAATTTTTGAATTTTGGCGTCCTTTTTATCTTGATCATATAAAAACGAACCATATACACAAGTTTGACTTGGCGATAACGTATAAACATATAATCCATTTTCACAAGGAGAACTTATTTTCTTTATAAATTGAGAGAAATAAGATGTTACATCACGAGGGATTATAGAAGAAAGTTTTTCAAGCTCACTAGTTTTCACATGATACCAACTCCATTTCGTCATTTTTATGCATTCCATATTATTCTTCCTTTCTAAAGGGTTTTATGTTTGATCGAATCATATCCGTAATATGAAATTTGTATGTAGGTATTCATGTCTTGGAGGAAAAGTTTTTAGTCCATCTAAATTACAAAATAAATGGCATAGGAGGCCTTATTCTTTTAAAAGGAAGACCCCCTATATATTCGTTATTTTTATTCTCAATTTTAAACATTTCCTCTATATAAGCACTTTTTATCTTTTCTTATAAAGAATTTTTTATATGTGGAAAAGAAGCTACATAATTTGGCACGTCTATTCAACGAAATCCATTTCGGTCGTTATTATAATTTAGATTCATATACAGATTGATTGGTAATGTCGTCAAATACTTGACTTCCAATCAAATAGTATCCATGAAGTGCAGCCTCTTTCGAAGCGTCTACCATACGGAAAGAAGAAATTTCACCTTGTATTTTTTCAATTCGTTTTTTGTGGAGATCTACTATTCCTCCTGTCCAAATAATAGTATCGTACTGTTCTAACTTAAATTGTTCTTGTAATACACGCATAACGTCTTGGAAGTGTGCATCCAACTCTTTTTGAATCAAAGTATCCACCTGACTTGTCTGAGGATTTTCTTCTCGACCTCCATATCCTTTTTCTAATATGTTTGGCATGTCGTTAATATGCAATTGATTACTTTCACCCGCATGATTCTGCAGGATATTCTTAATATTTTTCAAAGGCTTGCTACATCCTAGCTCTGTCTCATAATGATTTAAAATGACATTCTGTTTCATATCTGTCATTTCTAATGTACGAAATCCACCATCAATAATTAAGATACGATCTCGTTCCTGAATGATTCCCTCTTTTAAGAAATAGGCATGTAAAGCGACCGGTTGCTGAAGAATCAAAGCATTTTCCACCGTAATATGAATAAATTTCCCATCAATTTGCACGGAAGTTTCTTTTTTTAGTGCACATTGTAATTGCTCATGCTGACTACCAAAACAAGTAACAGGAAGCCCGGTAACAACTAAAGGCAACACGACATTTTCTTTATAATCCTTTGCAATGCAACCAAATATTTGTTGTTTAAACCGTTCGCTTTCATAATAATTTTCTATTTCTTCGCCAAATGGAGGAAGGAATGAAGCGTCAGATTGATGTGCTTCATTTCCCATGTAGTATGCAAAGTCTAAGTCTATAAAACTTACCTTTGTTAAATCTTCACTTTCAGCATGATTAGGTACAGGGGCTAGTGTGGAAGCTTCACTCTTGATCGTCATCTCAGAATCTACATCCTGTCGATATGCCCGCTTGGTAAAGCCAATTCCTACATCAATTGCATACAGAGATTTCATACTTTTTTCCTCACTTTCTCTTTTTAGAATTAAATCTAAGCACTCTCTTCTTTCCCTTCTTTCACATATTTCTTTTCATTTTCCGTTTTTTCCCCGTCTAATTTCTTACTATTTTCATTTATTTCGTAATCCGTTTCATCTGTTTTCTTTTTGTTATTTTCGTTTTCTGTTAAGTCTTTAATGGTAGAAATGACAACTGGTGTGGCTGTAAGCAGTTGTGGTAATGTTTGTTTTGCAACATTAGCTGCAGTTACAGAAAATTGTTTACTTGTCTCAGTTACCTTCTCTAATGTTTCCTTTATGTTTCCTTCTTGTAGTTTGTCTTTTACGCTTTTTCCTTTTGTTTGTATAGCTTTCCGATTTTCTTTTTTTAACAAGGAGACTATGATTCCGGTCGTAATCCCAATCACAGTATATTTGAATATTGTATGTTTCATTTTTTCTCACCCTTCTCTACTTTATTTTCTTCAATGCTAGAACCTAAAATGTAGTCTATTTCAATTTTTTCTTAAAATAGGAAATTAGCATTATCTTACCTATTTATCAGATGTTACAATCTATTACAGAGAATGATAATTTTGCGGCTGCCTATCATTCGCCAGTGGTACTTCAGCTGTTACTAGGAGTAAAATCTTCCCTTGATCTAGTTTTTCTTCATATAAGTTAGCTTCGTCCTTCGACAACCCCATTTCCTCCATTTGATTTCGGAGTTCGTCCCCTTTTTTGGAGAAAAAGTTGATAATACTTGTACCCAATCCTTGTTCTTTTACTCCAATCGTATTTGTATTTGTATCATCCGCAATCTTTTTTGTTAGATGTTTTTCATGTGTTAAGACGTAAATGTCATCTTGGTGAATCCCTTGCAATTCTAGCTCTTTTACTTTCATAACTACTTCATGTTCATTATCATATTCATGAACCACCGGTTTTCTTTCACTCTTATGCATCGTATTTTTCCTCCCTTAGATTTTTTATTTTCTTATTTAGTTGTTATGTAATATGTAATACACCTATTTTAAAGATGTTAAACCTAAATTTTCAAAAAAATTAATACAATATGTTATTACTGTTTTTCAATATTAACGAGATGTCACGAGCACTTTGCTTTGATAACAATGTTACAAATAACGCTTTGTTTGGAAGGCAGGCCCCTTATTTTATAGAAAATTTCTATTTAGAAAAAGTTACAAAAGGAGTACAAGATACTTTTTTCGTTAATTAAATCAAAAGAAAAATAAAAAAACACTCCTTTTCAAAGAGTGCTAAAAAACATATAACCTAATAATGTTTCTAGTTTGATTACAGAAAGAAAGTCTTTATTAAAACATATAGTTGCTAATTTAATTGCGATCTTCCTTGCACCCAAGCAGCAATATCATTTATAACATACTCAGGAATATTAGCAGGACTATAATATTCATCCGGTTTACTTATTTCTCCATAACCTTCTGTAAAGAAATGATTTAACTTTGGATATAGTTGATAATCAACGTTATCTCGTTCTTTTAATTGTTCTTTCCAAAAAGGAATTTCGATTTTTGATTGAACTTGATAGTCTCTTTCTCCTTGAATAATAAAAAGCGATGTCTTTTGTTCTTTTGACATTTCTGCTGCTTTAATTTTTCGGATAGAATTCTTACTTCACAGAATTTTTTTGCTGTTTTCACTATATACTTACTATACAAATGAAAATATACAACGATACTAAATATACAAACTTTGCATAAAAAATGATTTTATAGCCTCGTTTTAATATCCATGCCCACTTTGCCAACCACCGTGTCCGCCTTGCCAACCACTATGTCCACCTTGCCAGCCACCATGTCCGCCTTGCCAACCACCATGTCCGCCTTGCCAGCCACCATGTCCGCCTTGCCAACCACCGTGTCCGCCTTGCCAGCCACCATGTCCGCCCGGCCAACCACCGTGTCCACCTTGCCAACCACCGTGTCCGCCTTGCCAACCACCATGTCCGCCTTGCCAACCACCATGTCCACCCGGCCAACCACCGTGTCCGCCTTGCCACCAGCCTGCATAGCCTTGTCTCTGTGAGTTCATTCCTTCGCATCCCTTCTTATTAAAAATTCAAATACTGTAACTGGGTATTCTCTAAATATAATTATGTATCTCAAAAATAAATGTATCCGCAAACATCTCGATTATCGGTAAAGTAATTATCTAATAAAAAAAACATTTATTATTGCAAATCTAAGCTCTATTTTTTTTACTTTTTTTAAAAATTTTTTACTATTTTATTAGCATACTTTTTAGATTCAATTTCATCATAGTTACTTAGTATTACAACAGACAAATCATTACTTGGGATCATTTTTCAACATTACATCATAATCCATAGCTGTGCTTTAGTTATACAAGAAAAAACGATACTTCACTATTGAAGTATCGCAAAAAACCATTTGCTTACATTATTATGACTATAACACTATCCGGTATTAGTTACTCACCTAAAATTGCAACGGGGCTAAACGATTCATAATGAATCAATTCCTTTGGTACTTCCCATTTATGCAAAATCTTAATAATAGCTTCCATAAAAGGAAGAGAACCGCATATATAAAAATTTGCTTCCTTGGTAGCAATATTTCTCTGTTTAAACAAACTGCAAGTAACCACTCATCCTTAGAATGAGTGGTTACTCGGTATTTTTATATAAAGATCCATAAAAATAATGTCAGCATAAGAACCATCTTTGAACCTAATTTGGTTTATTTTCCTATCTTCGGTTTACACCACCCACCGACTCTCTAAAAGAAAAACTACTTTTACTCTTTCCTTTTATCGCTTTCAAACAATATACATTTTAATTATCATCACTTTACAATAACTCTGTGTATTTATCAAGGGATGTTTTTCAAAATAAAATATATTCATAATTAATTCACAAAATACATTTTCTAATATATATAAGGAGGTCTAATTTTATCTAGAAATGTTGTGTTTTGCATAAAAGCTATGAAGATATAAATAAAGTGAAACTTTAATCAGTGGGGGTTTTCTTCATCCCCCACTGATTATTAGTTGAACCAATCGGACTTTTAGGGGCAGCCCGACCCCCACCTAACTTCTTTGCTTTCGCTGAATTTTGAGGTGGGGGTCTTACTGCCCATTAAAGCGGGATAAAAAATAATACGATTTGCACGAAAAAATAACCATACAATGTTATCCCTCCTTTAAACACCTATTTAAGAAAAACTTAAGAAATTCACTTCTAAATTCATAAGAATTTTTTCCTATACTTAAAAATAAGTAATTTAACAAGAGGAGAAACGATCATGAAGAAATTTATAATTTGCATAATAGGAATAGGTCTTCCTATATACTTACTACCTTTCATATTACACGGGGATTTAGACAGATTTAATCCGATTGCTGAAGAAAAAAATGTATACGCCGTTGCGCAGGGGGATGGTGTTCCAGATTATCATTATAAAGGCCAGGCTATTTACTCACTAAAAAGTGTTGATGAATTAAGCAATGAGAAAGAATATAAAATAGGAACGAACACCCCTAATGATTTTATAAGAAAGACTTACTTAAAAATTCATGTAAAAGGAAAGTATGTGTATTCTTACGACGTTATTTCCGAAAAGGATATTCCGGAGAAAATCAGGAAGCAATTAGAGGTAGAAGTTAAATAAAAGAGCCTACTCTTATGAGCTGGCTCTTGATTACCTCTCCAACCTACCATTAGGATATTTTTGGGAAGGAGAATTCTTTTGATCAATTTATTAAATTCATTATCATTGTTTTAACAACCATTCTTCAATTACTTTCACTGTTTCATCTCGTTGGGCTTTTGGCGTAATTAAGCTCGCATTATCACCTTTTTGCTCACCATACATGCCAAAATGAGCATGGTTTCCGCCTTTTATCATGTGCATAGTTGTATTCTTTGACATGAACTTTTTATTGTTCTCTATTTTTTCTACAGTTGCTAAAGCATCTACTTCCCCATAAATTGATAACATCGGAATCGATTTCGTAGAGAAGTCATCTGCAGGATAAGAACCTAAGAAAATGATCCCGTCTACCTTGTCTTCATGTTGGAAGGCATACTTAGAAATCATAGCTCCGCCCATTGAATGCCCTGCAACATACCATTTTTGAACTTTAGGATACTGTTCCATTACACTGTCTACCGCATTGATTCCAAGTATCGCTAAATTTAGTGGTAACTTAGGCATTACTACAAAGTTCCCATCTTTTGCAAGAGCTTCTCCTAAGTAACTATAAGCCTCAGCTTCTACTTTAGCTCCTTGATAAAAAATAACCCCTACTTTGGCATCTTTCTCTCCAAAAACGATATGATCTTCATCTTTTTTATCATCCACTAACGACATAGCCTCTTTCGTTGGTTTGTATGTAAACTGAGACCAAGTTAAAAAAGTAATACTTCCTATAAGTAAAATACCTAGTAAAGAGTACAGCGTAATTTTTATCCATTTCTTCACAAAGGTGACCTCCCTAAGATGTATATATTCTATATTTCAGATTAACATTCATACACATAAAAACTCGAGCATTTTTATTATGCTCAAGTTTTTATTTACGCCTTTAATTTATACTATAAATGGTCCAAGATAAATATGTAGCAAATGCAGTCCATAAAAAATATGGAATTAGCAACCATGTCGATACTTTAGATAATTTGGAAGAAACCGCTATGAGAAGCAACGTAGTAATAGCGACTAGTAAACAATCTACTGTTGCTAAAAATAAATTTTTTTGACTGAATTGAAAGTAGCTGAACGCTTGATTGCACATATAATTTAAAAGGAATACGAACCAAAATGTTTTTGGCTTACATCCATATTTGTTGTAAATAATTGCAACTGATAATGCAATAAGTCCATATAATACAGCCCAAACTATTCCGATTGTCATACCAGAAGGTGTCCAAGACGGCTTTTCTAGCGCATCGTACCACATACGATCAATAGGAAATAAGATACTAGAAACATAAAACAAACCATATGTTAGTAAAAATACTAGAATACTAGATTTTTTCATAAACATTCTCCTTTTTACTCGAAGGTTATAAAAACTTTATATGATTAGTATGTCCTTGTAATGGATGAAATTCTAATATTCAAGTTCCAAATACATATTGTTTAACCTATTTCATACGAATTCTTTCATACTTTTATATGCACAAAGTGCTCTCTCCCGCGCTGCCTTATGATCAACAACTGGCAAAGGGTATGTATCTCCTAGCTTTATATTAGCCTTTTGTAAAATATGCTCAGGTGCTTCCCAAGGTTTATGTATATATTTGTTTGGGATATCTCTTAATTCTGGCACCCATCTTCTTATATATTCTCCATCTTTATCAAACTTTTCTCCTTGTGTAATTGGGTTAAAAATACGAAAGTACGGTGATGCATCCGCTCCACTTCCAGCAACCCATTGCCATCCCATTGTATTATTTGCAATATCAGCATCTAGTAGTGTATCCATAAACCATTTTGCTCCTTCTTGCCACGGAATTAACAAATGCTTTACAAGAAAAGATGCTACAGCCATTCTTGCGCGATTATGCATAAAACCTGTTTGCCATAATTCCCTCATCCCCGCATCAATAAACGGATAACCAGTTTCACCTTTCTGCCATACTCTTAATAATTCCTCTTCATTATTCCATGGAAAATGTTCAAAGCTCTTATTAAGAGGTTTATATACTGTAAATGGATAATGATATAGTAAATAATAAGAAAACTCTCGCCAAATTAATTGACGTATAAAGCTATTAACTTGTTTTTCAAAGAGACTAGATTGTCTTTCAGTACTTTTATTTATTAAGTAATGAAACATTAGCTTTACTGATATTTGACCAAATGAAAGATACGGTGCCAACATCGAATGGACATTTTGATTTGGAAAATCTCTTCCTTCACTATAAAAGGCTAATTTGCTAGAGAAAAATTTCTTAAATGTTTTATATGCCCCTTCCTCTGTCGGATCCCATATTGATTCAATATGAGATGTCCACGGTATGGTTGGCAGCAAGTGTAATTCTGAAACAGATAAGCTTGCTGGTAAAGAGCTTCCCCACTTTATACTCTGCACTTTGCTAGTAGGTTTAGGTATTACCTGCTTTTGAAATGCATTGTAAAAAGGCGTAAACACCTTATATTCAGCGTTATCTTTCTTTTTAATAATCCACGGTTCTAATAATAAATGTGAATTAAATTCCTTACAAATAATACCTTTATCTTCTAACATCATTTTCATTTTTTGATTAGATTGTAATCTGTCCGGATCATAACAAATATTCCAATATACAGCCGTTATACCTAACTGTTCTATGAGAGAAAGTATTTCTTCCTGTGTATTTCCTTTGCGAATTATTAAAGTAGAGCCCAATGCCTCAAGTTGCTTTTGAACATCAATTATAGCATGATGTAACCACCACTTTGACGCACTTCCTATTGAAAAAGTTTCATCTTGTACATATACCGGAACAACCTCACCAGACTGAACAGCCTCAAATAAAGCTGGATTATCATATAAACGAAAATCTTTTTGAAACATAACGATAATTTTATTTTGCATGGCTATCCCTTCTAATTCTTAAAACATATTAAATTTTATTATATAACAGTAGTTTATACATAAGAATTTATTTGTCTTTAATAGATTAATTAACTTTTTCAACTATTTTATTAGTAGGAATTTTAACAACCGTTTCTTTTTCACCTGTTCTATCAATCTTGAAACCATGAATTTTAATATCAGAAGGCACTAATGGATGATTACGAATCATATCTATACTCTTTTCAATATTTTCACTAACATTTTCTTGTCCACTTAGCCATGCATTCAGGCTACCACTTGAAAATTCAGGCATGCAATTTTTAAAAAGATAGTCTAATTCTATATTATCTTTTATGAAATCATTTTGAGTTTGTAGATTAACGGAAGAAGTTTCTTTATCCTCTATTCCGACAACAAAAATTTCTTCTACATTTTCTTCATAAATAGCAATAATAATAGATCTCATTATATCCCCATAAGGATGTACAATTACAGAATCATAGCTGTGTATAGTCAACATGTTTTCTTGTTGAATGTTAGTTACTTGTTGGATAATAGGCTCTATTCCGTGTTCAACGTCTGTTAATAATAATAATACTTTTTTATTCTTTGAATTCATATGGAGCACTCCTTCTTCATTATTGTATTTATGAAACTTTTAAACTAGTAACGATAGTTCATTATTCATTACATGATTGTTACCAGTTTTTCCATTGCCCTTCTGGATCAACACTTGCCAGTCTAACCCATCCATTTTGAACTTTTTCTCGAAATGTGAAATCATTATTTAGCAAACGCTCTATATATTCAATAGGTGCTTGAATTACAATTAGTAAACGAAGTGGTGAATGATACGTCTCACTATCTGACTGCATAACGGACTGCCAAGGTAAACCTGGCAACAAGTCACTTGCATTTCCTTGCATAACACCGAGACCTGCCGTTACAGTTTGGGTTGTTTTGTTTCCACTACCATAATAATGAGGAGCCACAGTTGAAGCGTAATATTGTAAATTTATCCACTGAGCTACTGTTCCTGGTCCTGCAATGATGTTAGCTAATATATCCCCACTTTCATCCTGTTTCCAATCATAATTATGAAGGAAAGCCCTACCTTCTAAGTCACAATCCTGAGTTAATTCACGCTGTCCGATAATAAAAGATGCATTACGGGCTAATCCCCATTCCGGACGTATTTCACTCCAATCTTCTGCAAATCGATGTGCCTCTTTACTCGCATTTTTTATTTTCGTTTTAAAATTAGGTAATTGCATTAAACGCTCTCTATTTGCATGTTGGCTCACATTTGGCATAATTGATTCAATACAATCAAATGCTTCTTGCGCAGTTTCCGAAAGTTCTGGGACATAAATCCATTCCAATTCATCCACGGTTGTTTTATGTTCAGCTGCTGCAAAAATGGTATCCTCCGGAATTTTAATACCTTCGGCAGACAACGCCTCTCTTACTTCTGGAAGATTACATAAAGTAGCAAAAACTCTTGCATTAAATCCTCCTGCTGCTCCGCCACAAGCACCACATTCAAGCGCTGCAGCATAAGGGTTGTTCGTACTTTGACTACTGTGCCCGCACATTACAACTAAAGGCGCGAATTTTTCTGTCAATCCCACCATTTTTAAAGCTTGACGCACATAGTTCACTTTTTCTTCTTTAGTAAAACCGATAGGTATCTCACATTTTGTATCATGAACATGATTAAGCGAAAATGTTGTATCGGGTTTTTGTAACATAGTTTTATGAAGATTACGAATGAAACTCCCTACTCTTCTTGGCACAAAACTCCTTGTCACCATTTGTAAACCAAGTAAAGGGCCACTTACCTCAGGTAGTAACATACTTGTCAGTACATTTTGTTTCATCGTTTTAAACGTATAACTTAATGAGCTGTCTATCTTCTTGCGTTGTTGATAAGATTTGCATTCATTTTCATCCGTGAGCTCTTTTATTTGATGTTTCGGTTTTAATATAACTGGCAAAGAAGGATGACTGTCATTACTACCTAGTTCACTAGTCGCAATTGGTAACCCAAAGAAACCAGCTATTCCAAACGTTTCAAACGGACCTAATTTTTCAAGGTGGCGACGAAACGGTTCTGAACGTACATCAATACAAAATGCTAATTGAGCTAATACACGCTTTTTATCATTAGTTGCACGTTGTTTAGAAGCAATCTTCTCCCTTAATTGCTCTGCATGCGTCTGTTCCCAAGCTTCTAGCCAAATTTTCCTGCGAATATTTTCATCAAAACGATAAGCAAATGCTAATAATTCGCTTTGTTCAGCTGCAGACATTTGTGACCATTCCAGGGTTGAAATATTCCCCCAGTAGATCCAAGAAGCTATAAGTGGGACAATCGCAACTTTTTTCTCAGCCTTTTGATTTTTTATAGGTAAATAAGATTTTACAAGGGCCAGCTCCATAGAAATTCGAACGGCTAAATATTCTATAACGAGTTCCTGCTCCTGAGTTGACTGTCGGGAACGCCATAATATCATTCCTGCCCACCCAGGCAAAGCAAGCAAGTGACCTTCAAGGTAAGCTTGCATGTTAGATTTAGAAATTCCTAATTCAGATAAAGCTCTTGTTAAAGCTATCTCGGCATCCTCTGGCCAATCTTTTAAAACGCTACGCTCATTTTTACTGAGCGCCGGATCAAATGTAATAAGGTGATGCCATGCACGATACAAACCTTTCTCTCGATTTGGCATCGTCCAACTTGACCCGGAGTCATCCAAATATAATTTACACCATTTAATGATGTGATAATTAAGAATATCAAATAGGTTGTCACCCTTTTGATTCTCTATAAGTGAACTTATTGGTTGCATAGAAGAGTCTTTCATACTTCCTGTATTTATATAACTCATTTCTTCTGCCAGTTTATTTAATTGTGGCGATGATAATAAACTAGAAGGTAATTTCTCTAATTTTAAAGCTGCTTGACAAAACTGCTCCGCTTTCTTTCGCGGGATATGAAAAGATTGTGAATCAAGCCAACGAGACAAGCCACTTTGTAAAAATGATTCCTTAATCTCCCCTTTCGCCTTTGCCGAATGAATCATAGTAGCACTAGGATATATATCCACATTACGAGTTTCTTTTAACCAATCTGCAACTTGTTCAAATGATTGCTTTTCAAGTCCCATCCAAGGGTGATGAGCTGCAAATGTAGCAATCGGCCAAAGTGGTGCAATCACTCGGCTAGCAGATTCAACTAAATCATTCATATTCTTTTCTTGTACTTCAATGTTTGTATCTTTCTTTCTTAAGGTTTCTTTCGTTACGATTGACGGTATGCTCATCACTGATTACCTCCCTTTGATACATAATGTTTCAGATAGCTTGGATGACTTTCTACTGACTTTTGTCTCGCCTCACCTACTCGAACGAACCAAAGATACATTACAGCAAATATAGTAGAGGATTGATTACGAGTAACGAGAGTACTAATAGCACTACCAAATAATAAGAGACATATAACAAAAATAACGGCTGAAGCTGAAGGTTGAACATTTTGATACATGTCAGTATGCAACCATTTATAAAGAGAATTATGAACGGTAAAGTAAATGAGAGAAAATCCAACTAAAATAAATACGCCAACAATTCGTCCCATTCTTCCCTCTCCAAAAACAACAAGTTGTTTCCATGAAAAGTATAATGACCACCCTAAGATGAACGCACTAACTAATTCATACCCTTCTCCAGAAGTCGTAAACCAAAAAGCAATCGCTATACATAATCCGAAAACACGTCCGACCATAATCCATAAATTAGATATCTTTTCATTAGACTGCTTCACTGCCCCAAAACGTTGCATTGAAGAACCAGCTTGTAAAAACAGTGTAGCTTTAAACAAACCATGTAAAATTAAATGAATAACAGCCGCCAAATAGGCTCCTAATGCGCATTGAATAAGCATAAACCCCATTTGTGCAATAGTTGACCCCACTAGCTGACGTTTATAATCAACTTGAACTAGGCTAATTCCTGTTCCGATTAAGACAGAAATACTAGAGAAAATTAGTAAAATGATTTGTGCCATATCATCATGAAAAAGAGGTGAAAATCTAGTTAACATGATACCGCCAGCATTTACTAACCCCGCATGCATAATAGCAGAAACAGGCGTTGGAGCAACAGCTGACTCAATTAACCATCTTTGAAAAGGCCATTGTGCTGCTGGAATCATCACAGCTAATATAATGAATAAGTTAATTCCTGTTTTCTCCAATGTTCCAAATTGAGCTACATTTTCATTCGTTAAAACTGATGTTAACTGCCACTGTCCAGTGACTTGAAAAAGCCAAATGATAGCTGCTAGCAAGGCAATCCAGCTTATTGTAAATAAATAACTAGAAATTTTTGTTGCTTCACTAACTACTTTCCACCCTTTATTTAGCCCTATGAGTAGAACCAATCCTATAAGAGTTGCTCCCCAACAAATAATCATGAAACGAAGATCATCACTTAACCATGCAACCGAAGATACACCTGTAGTACATGTAAAAAGTGCAAAGTATTTTCGATATGAGCGATCTCCCAGTAAGTAACGTATAGAAAAACGCTGAATGATTAGACCAATTGTAAGAACAAAGAAAGCCATGAACCAAGCTAAAGTATCTAGATGCCAAGGCCCCACAACTCTATCTCCATTGTGATTAACAAGTGCGAGTAAAGAAACCAATGAAGGCAAAGCAGCGATACCGATATGGATATGAACAAAACGTAAAGGTATCCTTGCATGTAAAAACAATAATCCACTTAGCCAAGAAGCGCTAAGCGCCATAAAAAATAATGTTAACAGTGTCGATGAACTCAGCGAAATTAACATGTATAATACTCCCTTTCAAACGAAAATAAACTGTAAAAATTCCTTTTAATTACGATAGTTTTTTAATTTCAATTTTCATTCACTCTTTTTAGTACATCGTTTTTTCCCATAAAAAAAACCGACAACTTCCATAATTCAATGATTTTATATCATCATTGAATTATGGAGATTGTCGGTTTCCCTTCAACTAACTTCAATAAAGTTTTTTGAAGAGCTCCCATTTTATAGAGGATAATGTATGTATTACTCCTGTTAAAAAGAAAAGTATATTTCTAATCTCCTAGATTGTGCAATCAATATATCAATTTATGTTATACGCTATCTTTTAATTAAGAAACTTTTTCATTTAGTCAATATTACATATTAAAAAAATGCTAAAGCCTTAATTATAGCAAACTGTTAAAATGAGCATCTATTAATTTTTAAAACAATTATAAGATAAACCATATTAAGCAATTTGTCAATTTCTTTATCAGTTTTTAAGATTTATTATACTTAAATAACTTCAGATTTTTAATTATTAGTATGTTAATAAAGTGCAAAACTTGTAGGTTTCTTAATCCTTCCACTAATCTTAAGATGTTTTTTATTTTTAAAACTTTTCCTCAAGATTATGAAGCAATTTAAAAATCATTACTCGTTCACCTGTACGGGAACTTATATCCGTATGAAAGCTTTTCACTTTCTCTCCAGTTAATTCTAGTATAATCTCTTTTAAATCTTCAATTCCAGATTCAACTAACTCCGAACGATTTTTCTTTATCGTTAACATACCGTCTTTTGTTTCGCAAACAGTATATTCAGCCGGCGTTAAAATACCTTGTAAATTTACGATAATCATATCCCGTAATATATCTGTCTTAACTGATATAGACCCGCGTCCTAGGTAGTCCTTTTCCCAGTGAGTAATTGCTTTACTTATCTCTGATTCAATAGAACCTTTTGAGTTTTTCATTTATGTATCCTCCTTAAATAAAATAAATTTACAATAACAATATAATAATCTGGATTGATTTTATTTTCAATTATTGAGAAGAATTTATTGGGGTTGTTGCAAGGTATCCTTTCATATCATAGTGATTTTTTATATTCCAATATAGATTTTTTTGATCATTCCCAACAAGATACTCTTACAATAAAGGCTCTGTTGCATAGATTTCTAAAAAGGTCATTATGGGGGGAGTTGTATTTTCTTAGCTTGATAGCGATGGGGCAGGACCCCTGTACGTTAAGAGATTAGGTTGTATATTTGAGGAGATGTACGAGACAGGTGTGAATTTAGGGTAATCTAATATTTTCCATTCAAATATGATAGAATAGAAGTATATCCAAAACGGAGGAATAACAAATGAACTCAAACACAAAACAGTTTATTTATGATATCCAGCAACGAAAGAACAATTATATAGAGAATGCTTTAATAGCAATACAACACCCTAAAAAAGAGCAATCTGAACAGGTCATTCAAAATATAGTAGAGAAGATGGATATGATGATTAGTCTAGTTACTACGTACATGAGGATTGAATCTGGATCTACGAAAGAATTAAAAGAACTTCAGAAAGAAATTATCCATGCTCAAGCATATATCCAAAAACGAAAATTTGAAGAAACACAGAGATAAAACCCTGTGTTTTTATTTGATGCTCTATGACGCTAATCTGTTATAAATCAAATTACATGTAATTTGATTATTGTTTTGGCATAATCCATACAATTTGTTGAATGCGTACAATATATGGTACCGTATCTTCAATGAGCAAATGATCAGGTTTCACATCCTTTAATTTACCTCTTATATTTCCTCTTACAGTTTCAATAACCACATGTTTACCAATTATTGATTGTAATGTCTGATATACATAGGGATTAGGCACACTTACCATATGTTGTTCACTCAAGTCATTTCCTTTCGAATAACTCATTCTATAAGACTCCTTTCTAACTTGCATTCTTTCTACTAATATATGATATAAATCTTATAAATATGCTAGAAGGATAATTCATTATATGAACGGAAATAACATTTTAATAAGATACGGTTTCTATTCCTAAATTGCTAAAAAATTATTTATATAAAGTTACTTTTACTAGTTAATAGGTGATTATATAGGGATATTTTGAATGTACATCTAGGTTGTTCCTTTCAGCATATGTATCATTTTAAATACGCCCTTTATTAGAATAGTACTCATACTTTTTTTGAGATTCTTTCGTAATACGTGCGTTAAGTAAAATTGCTAACAATAAAAACACTCCATATTTTCCTCCTGTAGCTCCTATGATAATCACACTACTACAAACAAGTATAATTAATAGGATAAACGAAACTAAATAAATACGGTCATAATTCTTTGACATCTTCTCGTATTTTATGCGTTCTTTCCTTGCATCCATCTAAATTCCTCCTTTAAATAATCCATTTCACTCTCAAATAAATCTAGCCCTTAAGAAGGAAACAATCTATCGTTTTAAATAATTAGTTTGTTTTTTATCAACTAATTTATATAACGTAAAAAGAAATCCTACCAATATTAAGCTCTCCACCATGATAATCCCGACCCTCTCCTTTCTTTTAATCCCAACAAATCAGATAAAAGTTATGTATATCCCATATTAGCTGCAACAAGCAAAAAGGATCCCCCTTCTCTTAAAGGCCGATCCTTTTCTCCTTGTATGCAACTATTTTTACCTATTCTTGATTAATTAGAATAATAGCTGGTCCATCTACACGAATTCCACCAACTTCGATTTTTTCATAAGACTCAACTGTAATAGAGATGATCCCTTCTCGCTTCTTTAATTCATTACTTAATTCTTTTGTTAACATTTTTTTCATGTGTGTACTCCTTCTTACTGCTTAATTTACTATTGGTATGTAAATAAAATTTAAATTGGTTTCCTGGTCTGGAAACCAATTTTTTGTAGTTGACCATATGGTGTTACCAGTTCGTTTATCAATTTTACGTAAAGAAGATAAACAATTACTATTCACCGTCTCAGTAGATATAAGACACTCTTAAAGATAGTGGTGAGATTCATTGTTTTTTCTTCTAGAAATAATGACTTAGATAGTATATTACCTAAAACAATGAAAGCCCTACCTCTCTTTCATCCTTACGGCTCCTTGTCCGTGCCAGTGTGAATCAGGATTGTAAAAATCAAGTGACTATTTAATCGAGTTATTTGATGAAACTTCAAACGTTCGTAAAAGAAATTTAAAAATAAAAATGGATTAGATTGAAGTAGTAACAAAAGAGGTATCTACTCTAAAAGTGAGTTGAAGAAATTGAATATCTTTGAAATACTTTCCTTTTAATAATCAATGTATACCCAGAAAATTCAGGATATTTCCGAGGGATGTCATACAGTATTTATAATAAATCTCAACAGAAACTTTTTATTTGTTTTTCAGTGATTCCTTTAATTAATTCTAGCTCACTGACCAAAAATTTATATGCATCATCCAACAATTTTTTTTCGCTTGTATTCAGTGCTTTTTCCTTCTTTATACGGATTAAATCACGTATAACTTCAGCACCTTCTTGTATTTCACCCGTTTTTATTTTATCTGTGTTTACTTTATACCTTTGTTTCCAAGGCATTAATTCGCCTGATTCTCCATGCTGAAAAATGTGTATAATGCGCGTTAATGTAAGTATATCAATAACTGGGCGTATATTCGAACTCAATATTTTCCCCTTAGGAATCATGATTTGCATATTACTAATGGACATTTTTATGACATAATAAAGTTGCTTTTTCCCTGAGAACTCTTTTTCTTCTATGGCTTCAATTATACCTGCTCCGTGCATTGGATAAACAATGTTATCGCCAATTTGAAACATATAACCCACCTCCATATGTGGTAACCTTCTCAAGCTTAACACATATGTTATTTTTTATCAAATATTTAATAATATCATGAGTTTATTTTTGGTGTCAATCACTTTTTTCTTCGGAAGTTAAATTAAGGAAAACAGCCGTAAAATAATAGAGAGCGTTCTAGATTTCGAATAAAAGAAAAGGGAATTCCCACGCGTATATTCTGAAATCTCTACTCATTAACGTAGATCAGTTTTTCCTTGAAAACGGCCAAATCGATCCCGTATTTTTTTCAATCTTATATGATACTCCAAAATCTCAATTCTTGCTTTTTCTGCTAGAGGGGCAATTGGTCGTAAGTCTTTTAACCCCCAATACTCAACCACTACATCAAGTACTTGATCAAAATATTGTAGTGGCCCATAGTTTGCTTCTTTTGCAATCACAGCCATTCTATTTTCAAAATCAGGCATGACGGCACCTGGCATTTTAAAATTCTTAATCACATTGGCAATATGGTAGCAATAATTTGGTTCCAATTCTAAATGTGTTCGAATAACGTCTCGATAAAACGCATAATGAAGTGTTTCATCTTTTGCAAGACGGCGTAATAATGTAGCAAGATCTGGATCATGCTTACTTGCCACCTTAGCTACATTATTGTAAAACACCATTGTTGCAAGTTCTTGTAGTGTCGTATACGTCATGGCTTCGATTGGTGTATGAAAATCAGGCTCAAATCCACACTCAACGACTGATTTTCTTAATTCATGTATACGTTTAGGATTTACACTTCGAGTGAGTAGTAAATATGTCTCTAATAAATTCGAATGTTGATCCTCTTCTGAGGTCCAAGTATGAATAAAGTCTGTAATAACAGAAAGGGAACCTTTAAAAGTCGCAGATAAATACGTTGTAAACCATGGTAAATTCACTTCTGTTAATAAAGCTGTTTCAATGGCCGTAATTACACCAGAAGGGAGAGTAACTTGACTTTCATCCCAAGGAACTCTTTTAAAGTCCATTCCCTTATCCCATGGTAAAAACTCATGATAGCCCCAGTCTATCTTCTGCGCTCTTATTTTATGTTGTTCATACAGTTTTTTTAAACGTGGTTCTAATCGGAAATCTAAATCATTTGTTAGCATATAAGTGCCCCCTTTTCTTACCATGAATATTCAGCTTATTTTTATCTCTAAAAATTTTCTACAAATAAATATTACTTTCCTTTTTTTAAATCAAACATAACAAACTTGTAACAAAACTCTTTAAGAGTGCTATATTTTCATAGGATTTTTTTATCAAAAGAGGGACCGTTACATCTATTTTCTTTTTTATAAAATAGATATTGAGGCAAACAATATGTTAGTTAGTCAAAATAAAAACTAACCTCAGTAAATACAGAATAACATTCATGGATAACGATACTCGTCATGTTGTAAATTTTGGTGAGTGTAAAAAGGTGCATGCCTATAAAGAATCGTTTTATAATAAAGATTGATAGTGTTTTATAAACACTATCAACTTATTTAGACGTAAGATTATAATCCAATATATTAGATTAAGCGCTTGAAAAAAATATAGTTGATGAGATAGCCTTAAACGACAATTCCCAACAAGCTTAATGCACATTGGCTATGATGAGTTAGACCAAATTTTGTGAAACAGTATACCAAAAAAGGGAAGAGGCGATAAACATGCAGTCAACGGAAGCGCATATGAAGGAAAAACAGCGTAGAGAAAAAATAGAAATTATATTTAGTCACAGGGTAAAAGGGGAGAATTTTTTTCATGGTTCTTCCTATCAATGGAAAAACATTGTA
The DNA here is from genome assembly GCF_044908765.1 of Bacillus sp. RC251. Lineage (NCBI taxonomy): Bacteria > Bacillati > Bacillota > Bacilli > Caryophanales > Bacillaceae > Bacillus > Bacillus sp. RC251. The sequence goes on from NZ_JBIYDP010000007.1 coordinate 174,740, forward strand.
TATCAAAATTATAATAGGATACAACAAAAAGAGTTGGAAATTGAACAACTCATTTCGAAAATGGAAAAAGAAGGGATCCGTTTTACGCAGCACCGTTCACTCATACACTATCCCGTCATTGATTTCGTAAAATATATAGCTAAGATTTATAAGGAGCCCCTCGAAATAAAATAATCATATTTATAAAAGGTTTATTTCCGGGGATTTTTTTAACTTAAAACCAGGGGTACCGCCCCATTTCCATCAAGATAAAGTTTTATAACACCCCCAAAACGAAATTTTTAGGTTTTATTGTGAAAAAAGCTTATTTATCGTTTTGGAGGTGACCTGTTTTCTTAGGTTGATGGGATACCGCCATCAACCTAAGATTACCCAAAGATCTAATATTGGTCCTAAAGCCATGCCATTGCTTCTCCACGACGAGATCGTGGAATACATCAATCACAGCCTTTTCTATCGAACTTGTAGCAACTGCCCAGCTGATTCCATTGAGAATATGTAAAATCACTAAGCATATAGCCCCTGTTATCCAAGTATAAAAATACATTGTCTTTACAAATAATACTCAAACATTTTTGCAACCTTTTCTTTTATTTTTTCTTTTATAGATAATTGGTTGACGTCAGAGGATGTTACTTGCTTTGAATTTTGTAAGTCTGCATTAATCACTGGTTTTATTCTCGAAATATAGATAGGGTCATGAATATAACAGTTCATTTCTTCATTTAAATGAAACGAGCGTGAATCAAAATTCACGGTCCCAACCATCAATACTTTTTCATCAATCAAAAATACTTTACCGTGTAACACCCCATTTTTATAACCATATACTTCCATCCCCTGTTTTAATGCTTTTCGGATATATGGATATGCTGCTTCTTTAACTAATAGTGCATCCGAATGAGGTGAGAATAGAATTTTGACACGGACTCCCCTCTTTCTTGCATCTACTAATGCGTTCCAAATAGTTCTGTCTTTTGGTATAAAATAAGGTGTTAATATAATAATGGATTCTTTTGCTTGTTGAAACAGCATTTTATAATCTTGCCCAATTTTTTCTCCGCTATAATATGCAGTAAATCGTTGCGAGGTTGCTCCCTTTTCCTTTACCGCATTGTGTATCGGAATCGGTTTCTCTGAGTTTCTCTTCCAGTCTAATACAAATTGTTGTTCTAAATCTTGAACTCCTTCTCCTCGTATTTGAAGATGATAATCTCTCCAATAACCAAGTTTTTCTTTTTCCCCTAAATACTTCTTTCCGATGTTGAATCCGCCAATGTAACCAACCTTTCCATCAATAACTGAAATACGACGATGATTCCGATGATCCAAAGAAGAAAAAAGATAAGGGAAAGCAGGTTTATTGTAATATGTAAAATGAACTCCTTTTTTAACTAATAATTCTCTTTCCTTTTTCTTTAGTAAAATTCCACCTAACCTGTCCAAAGCATAGTATACTTCTACACCTTCTTGACTTTTTTTCCGTAATAACTCTAGAAACTGATGGCTTACTTTATCATCAGCAATAGAAAAAAAGTTAACATGCACGTAATGCTTTGCTTTCTCTATATCTGAGAATAGTTGATTGTTTAACGGTTTCCCATCTGTATACAAAGTAATATCACTTTGACGCATAGGGTATTGACTAGAATTCTGGCTAAATACCCCATTTTTTTCGGCTATCGTTCTGTCAATTTCACCCCAAACAAACAGAACTAAACATCCACCGATAAATAAAAAGAGGAATACTCGAAAAATTCTTCCTATCTTTTTCAGCATATTGAATCTCCTTTATATATTATCGTTTTATTTCTGTTAGTTTTTGTTATTGGGACAAAACTATTCCATGCATCTATTAGCTAAAAAAAGCCTTCTTTGAATGATTAACTATAAAATTTCTCATTCGCATAACCCTAAAATTGGAATTCGTACGACGATAACAAAATAGGCACTCTATATTTTGAAGTACATTTACAAGGAGGAATACTACATGACAGTAAGTACTAAACTTAAACAAACTATCGCTGGATTAAAGAGTGCTCAAGCATGCCTAGAAGGATTTGTTCTTGATACTGATAACAAGCAAGCAAAACAATTATATAAAGGTGCAGCACAACAAGCTCAAGAAATTATTGAATCTTTAAATCCTCGTCTTCAACAAATTGAACATGAAGAGCCTCAGTACAAGTAATAACATAATACCTTTCACATAGAATATCGTCCCCATGGAAGAGTGCCCAGCTTAAATAACGATTATCATAATGCTAATTACGCTTAAAGGGTCTCACCATATTGCCATCAATTTAAGAATTCAAAATTACCCCAAAACGAAAAAATTGGCATCCTCAGGTGAAAATGTACATTTTTTTGTTTTTGGGGTACTTCAAAATGTTGGGTTGATGGGCATTTGATACTATTTTTTATTATGCATCTCTAAATTTTAGAGAATGTTTACAGCTGTAATTTTGCAGGTTGAAATAGCAAACCTAACGATTGTAGTTGGATTTATAGGTAAAGTACCTAGAACTATACCAAGACCTGTTTGTTCCACGTTAAAATCTACTGCAGTAGAACCAGTACTTGCTAAAAGATTCACTGTAGAACCAATAAGCGTATCTAGTAATTCCCTAATTGGTCGTTCGCGACAATCACATTCACATCCTAAGTCTACAGGTGGAAGTAATGTTATAGATGGCCCCGGCGGTAAAAAACCTACCCCTGTTACATCAGAAATATTGACTACAAAGGATGTGGAACCATCTGTAACTGTAACTAAAAAATCATTTACAGAAGTAATAGTAAATAAAAAGAAAAGTGGTGGAGCGTTTGGTGCATCTGCAATAGTGCCAAGAAGCACTGTTTCCCCAATAAGTTGTTGTAAAACATTCTGCATAGGTAAAACACAGCAATCACAAAGGCAACCTTCAGTTGCTCCTGTTGGACCTGTTAAACCTGTTACTCCTGTTGAACCTGTTACTCCTGTTACTCCTGTTGGACCTGTTGCTCCTGTTGGACCTGTTGCTCCTGTTACTCCTGTTGGACCTGTTGGACCTGTTACTCCTGTTACTCCTGTTGGACCTGTTGAACCTGTTACTCCTGTTACTCCTGTTGCTCCTGTTGCTCCTGTTGCTCCTGTTGCTCCTGTTGCTCCTGTTGCTCCTGTTGCTCCTGTAGGGCCTGTCCCTCCCGTTGGGCCTGTTGGTAGAGTAAATGGTGGAATTGGTGGAAGTGTAGGACCAATTAAATTTGAATTAAATGCATTAGCTTGAAGTATTTTGTTTTTATCAAACATGTAACTACCTCCTACAGATATACTTTATTATAGGAATATATACAATTAGCCTTCATAAAATTTATTTATCACCATATAATATGCTATATCTTTACTATTGTGTGTTTTGTGATGATCCAATGATAGTATTTGTGTATTAATAGTAAATTTGGTTCTGGCGCAAAGAGTGCACCCATTCGAAAGAGGTATATAGAATTTTAATGAAGCCTGTTCTTGTGGGTATTTCACAACATGCCTATCAAATTAAGCGACTTTAATAGCCCTAAGTAGAAAAAATACGCTATTCTTTCTGTAGAATCATAGGAAAGGATGGCGTTTTTTATGTCTGTTTCTGTGTATGACGAATTACAACTATTTGCTCAAGAGATTCAAAGTTTTTTATCTCCAAATACCTTACGGGATCTTGCAAAAGATGTTGGCTTTGTACAACGAACCAGTAAGTACCAAGCAAAAGATTTAGTAGCTTTATGTGTATGGTTGAGCCAAAATATAGCTATGACTTCTTTAACTCAGTTATCTAGCTGTTTAGAAGCATCAACAGAAGTACTCATCAGTCCTGAGGGACTGAATCAACGGTTTAATAAGGGGGCCGTCCAACTTTTACAACACCTACTAGCCGAACTACTAAGCAAAAAATTGGCCGCATCTATGCAGATTTCTTCTCCATACACTTCTGTTTTCAAGCGTATTCGTATTTTAGATTCAACTGCATTTCAACTCCCGGATATATTTTCATCGGTTTATCCAGGTGCAGGAGGATACAGCCATACAGCTGGGATAAAAATTCAACTTGAGTATGATTTGTTAAGTGGACAGTTTCTACATATTCATACAGGTCCAGGTAAACAACATGATTGCACTTACGGCTCTCTGTGTGCCCCAACTGTGACAGCGAATGATTTATGTATCCGAAATTTAGGTTATTTTCATTTAAAAGACCTTCAATATATACCAGATAAAGAGGCCTACTATATCTCTCGTATCAAGTCGAATACACGTATTTATCAAAAAAATCCTAATCCTGATTATTTTCAAGACGGAAGAATTAAGAAAGGTACAGAGTATATACAGATAGATATGGAGACGTTAATGAGCTCCCTTCAACCAGGACAAACATGTGAAATAGCTGATCCTTATGTAGGAATGACTGATAAAGTCCCAACTCGTGTGATTGTTCATCGACTAACAAAAGAACAACAACAAAAACGATTACAAGATCAAGTTGTAAGAGAAAAAAAGAAACAATCTTGCTTATCATTGACGTAACACGGGCTTAGCTTGATAGCGATGGGGTACCGCCACATACCCATCAAGCTAAAGATGTATATTCCATGCACTTCCGTTCTTGATGCTCACATGCTCGATATTTTTATTTGTTTTTAAAGTTTGCTTTTGATTAAAAGGGAAAATACACGCTATAAAAATAAAACCCCAATATCTCTATATTAAAATCGAGAAATCGAGGTTTAGTCACGAAACAATAGTTTTTATTTAAAACAGATAACTAATTAATAATCCTGCCGATAATAAGAAGCCAAAAATCGTATTTGTCATCGCTGTTGATTTCATTGCAATGCGCATATACCCTGGATCCTTTGCTCCTTTTTGGAAACTTTGAATGGCAGAGATTGGTTTTCTCAAACCTAGGAACATAACTAATGCCCAAGGGCTTATATAACCCATCAATACAATCACCGCGATCCATAAATAAGCAATGAAAAAGGCTACAGCTAATGTTACTATTGCTTTTTCTCTCCCAAGGAGGATTACTAATGTCTTTCTTCCTCCTTTAATATCCTCTTCGATATCTCGGATGTTATTAGACATGTTAATTGCACCGACTAAAATTCCAATTGGAATGGAAATCAATACACTTTCAATTGTTATCGTATTCGTTTGAATAAAGAAAGCGATGAGTACAAAACATGTCCCCATTAACAATCCAGAAACTAATTCTCCAAATGGAGTGTACGCAATTGGTAATGGACCACCTGTATATAAATAGCCAACCGCCATCCCAATTAAACCAATGACGACTAACCACCAACTGCTATTCATACAAATATAAACTCCAATAATTGCTGCTACTACATACAATAAAAGCGCAACTGTTAACACATTTTTTGGTTTCAATCCGTGACGGACAATTCCACCACCGATGCCAACAGAATCAGCGGTATCTAATCCACGTTTGAAATCATAATACTCATTAAATAAGTTCGTCGCTATTTGCAATGCTAAACATGCAACCATCATTGCAATAAATAAAAGCCAATGAATTTCGGCAACATAAAGCGATGCCACTGTCCCTAAAATTACAGGAGAAAATGTCGCCGTTAATGTATGCGGGCGCGTCATCTTCCATATTAATTTAGCGGAACTAATTTCTTTTTCATTCCCCATAACTCTGTTCAATCTCCCTACCTTTTAAGTATAAATGACTAGCAGTATCTTTCTCTCTATTTCCTGCTTCACATCTATTATATCAAAAAAAGAATTGGCGATAGAACTTTCATGCTCTTGCTTGCACGATAACTTTGCATCAAATCATCCAGTTGTAAATCTGCTTGACGTAACAATTCTTTAATACCAATTGGTAGTGTCCGTGCTGCCCACTTATATACTTCTCTTCCATTTTGAACTATCTTCCCATGTGTTTTTAAAGGATTTCCAAACATGGTAGTAGATAAATTTTTACGATATACATGCATACCTCCTTCCCCATTTGTCCCAATATGGGTAGCTATAAAGCTAGACACTTCTTCATCTCTCTCTACTAAAACAGCTGCGGCTGCGGCTCCATCTCCAAATAAGATACATGTAGTTCGATCTGTATAGTCTGTAATCTTAGATAAGGTTTCTGTCGTTACAATTAAAATCTTACGATGAAGACCAAATGTAATTAAACCATTCGTCAGATGTAATCCATATGTAAAACCAGCACAAGTCGCATTGAAATCAACAGCGCCTGTATGCTGAATATTAAAATGCTCTTGTATTTGGCAGGCTACACTTAGAAAAGTGTAGTCAGGCGTAGTTGTTGAAACGAGAATACAATCCACGTCGACAAGACTTTTATGATAACGTTCCACTAAGTTTTCAATAGCATTAAAAGCTAACGTGGAAGCATATTCGTTATCACCAACAATTCTTCTTTCCTTCATCCCAGTTCTTTGTACAATCCATGCATCATTTGTATCTACTAGTTTTTCTAAATCATCATTGGTCAGCTTTTTTTCAGGTACATAGGTACCAATAGCTGTAATTCGTGCTTTTGATTGCACACATTTATCTCCCCTTTACTATATTTACACTTAGTTATATAATCAAATAATAGTACCAGGTTATAAATTCTGTCGATATTCGAACATGAAATTTTAGGAAATTAAACTAACTAAAATATCTATCTATGGTATAAAGGAGAGAAATTCATGTTCAATATTCAACAAATTAAAGAAATTATTCCCCATCGTTACCCCCTTTTATTAAGTGATTGGATCATTGAAGTAGAAGAAGGAAAGCGTGCAGTTTGGCTCAAAAATATTGTGACTAATGAAGTATTTTTTACTAGTTTTTTCTGATTATTCAGTCTTTATTAGCATCCTTATTGTAGATGCCCTTTTAACATGGATAAAAAAAGTAGGAGTTTATTGAAAAGTTTTCTGGAGAAGGACAATGCTAAAACCCTGCATTAATGGAGAAATAAAAGAAATTTAGAATAATTTAAAGGGAGAAGAGTGATGATTGATATTTTAAAGATTTTTGCGGCCTTAGCTTTGGGCTACCTTTTAGGCAGCCTTAATACAGCGGTGATTGTAGGGAGAATATACGGAAAGGACATAAGAAGCCATGGAAGCAAAAGCGCCGGGCTTACCAATACTCTGAGAGTACTTGGGAAATCTGCTGCGGTGTTTGTTCTTGCGGGAGATATATTAAAAGGGATAATTGCTTGTTATATAGGCTTGTTCCTTAGCGTTTACTTTTATTCGGGAGAGGCTAAAGATTGCGTAAGCCTTTTAGCGGCAGGCGCAGGGGCGGTTATAGGGCATAACTGGCCGATATATTTTGGGTTTAAAGGGGGCAAGGGAGCACTTACAGCAATGGCTGTGCTGTTTATGATTGACTGGGTTATGGCCCTTTTATGCCTTGGCTTTTTTGTGATAATAGTAGCTTTAACCCGTTATGTCTCTTTAGGTACAATATGTGCTACATTGCTTGTTGCGGTCATTTCATTTATTCCTGTTTTTGGGAACACCTTATATTTTTACATATTTGCATTCCTAATGGCGTTTATGGTTATTTTCAGACATATGGAAAATATAAAAAGGCTGCTTTCAGGAACAGAAAATAAACTTATTTTTCTGCGGCATTGAGCATGTCGTCAAAATGGAAAAAAATCGGGGTTAGTTAACCGTCTAAGAGGTACGGCAACGATTCATCCCAAAAAAAGAAACGAACAAAAATGTTCGTTTCTTTTTTATGGTGCTTAATGCTCAAGAAAACTTATAACCGCATAAGTATATAGAACGACTAGAGCAAAGGCACATATTCCCATAATTATAATCGCTAGTGCGCTTTTCTCTTGTCTAAACCCCATAATTCCAAGAATAAATGCACTCAACATTGTTACCTTAAGCATTGTAGCAAGGTTGGGAATTGAATATCTACTCAACCAGGTAGAGAAACTTACAATTACAGAAAAAGAGAACAAAGTTAGAACAATAGATAATATATTAATGTGCTTCCCATACTTCAGTTGCATTTCGCTAACCTCTTTTCATTAGTGAATAATAGGTAGGTGACTATATTTTTATTTTATTCTAAATTTTCTTTAAAATATAGAACAAAAAGAAAAGGTTGTCCCAAAAAGTCGCTAAATAGTTACTTTTGGCAACCTCTTTTCTTTATTTTTTACTTTCCTCTAGTTTAGAGATACTTGTTTCTTTTTCAGGTAACGTATCAAAAAAATCCGTTGCTCAAATTCGAACAACGGACCTCCTTTATATGAACCAATGTAAAACATCCTCGGCAATCTCTTCCGGTCTATCCCAATGCATTAAGTGCCCTGTATCTGTATAAAGCTTAGTCGTAATATCAATATGCTTCCTAAATTCCGCAATCTGCAATTCTCTTATTTCTAAATAATTATGTGGAAGATCACAATACAATAGTAAAATATCGCTTTTAATTTTATGAGATTCCAACGTTTTATACACCGTATATTGAAACTTAATTACACTTCTAGCCGTATCGCCAGTAGCATGCCATTTCACTTTATTAGCTTCTTCTCGCATTAAGTCATAAACCGCACGTTCTATTAATGGTGACCATCTACTGTAAACCATTTTTTCTGATTGGATGAACGCTTCTTTACTGTCAAAAATATATTCATCAAAATCTTTTTCGTAATGGGTAATTTCTTCCTCTAATGATCGCGGTGGACACTCTCCTTCTTCCGCATCTTTATATAGATTCGCAAAATAATCCGCATTCATTTTACCATGATGATAACCACCATCTAACAATACCATTTTATTCACTTTTTCTGGACATTTTGCTGCATAGTGAAGCGCAACGCTTGCTCCCCATGAATGTGCTACTATATGAAATGTTTCTTTCCCTATCCCCTCAAGTAACGCTACTACCCAATTTGTTAAATGGGATGCACCGTAATCTTCATCCTTCCCAAAACTTGGTGTTTTCCCATGTCCTGGTAGATCAAACGATACAATATGATATTTATCCTGTAAAAGCTGCGCTATTTCGATAAAACTTAATTTTGTACTTCCTAAACCATGAAAACAAATGAGTTGAGGATTACTTTTATCTCCCCATTCACAAACATTTGCTTCATATTCGCCAAATTCTACAAAAAAGTGATTCATTTTTAATCTCCTCTAATTATTAGATGTAAATTAGTTTGAATACAAAATTGTTTTTTCAGAATAAATAAATTCTACAAATGTATCCAAATCCCTTTTTCGCAAATAATTTTTATAGAATACGAGAGTTAGAAAGCACCAAACGCTTATCATTTAAGTTAATGGTTAGATTACATCTTCACGCCTATGAAATTAATATAGTTTAATAATTGTACTATACGTTTATCATATGTGTGATTTCTCAAAGTTCTATCCAGTCCATTTTTTGCTATTTGTTTTCTTTCTTGTACATGTTCCAAATAATACTCTGCTTTTTGTATAAACTCCCGTGCACTATTAAACGTTTCTATTTCAACACCAGGTATGTAATGCTTCGCTACATCTGGTCGTATATCAGTTAATTGAAAAGAACCTACGGCATTAATTTCAAACGTCCTATTATTTACTGAATAGGCTTGGATATTTGCAGCATTACAATTCAATTCCTGATCATTTGGTGAACGGTGTAAATTTATATTGATTTTAGTTGATACGTAAAATTGTAACGCATCTTCATACTTTGCAAGTGGCAAAATTTGTATTTTATCCTTTAACCTTTCGTAATTCTTTAACTTCTCCCAACCGAATCCCACAATTTTTATGTTTTTTTCTGCTAAATACCCTGAAATAGAATCAACAAAGGTAAGTCTATTTTCAAATGCTGTGCCTATAAAACTAAGATCATACTTATATGTATCTTCTTTCTGAGAAGGTTTAAACACATCTTGATTTGCTGCTAACGGAAGATGAAACACATTATTACATCCTAACGCTCTATAAAACTTGATACAATTTAAATCTTGTGTAAATATGTAATCATAATACGGCACAAGATGTTGTGTTACATCCGTATAATACGGATCATCTGTCAGCCAAAGTCCAGTAGTAAAACCTGCACTCTTTAGTACTGGCATGACACTAATAATTCCCTCGTTTAAACCACCGAGTACCAAAATAAAATCCGGTTTCATTTTTAATGCGGTTTCTATCGCTCGTTCCGGGTTTACCATAATTGTATTACTGTTTACCTTTTGTAAACTATTCAAAATTGCTTCTTCGATCATTGGATAATAAAAAGGAATGCCTGATTGAATAAATAAAATTTTCTTAGGCGTATTGTCTTTCATGTCATCTCCCCTATTTCTACATAATCAAAGTGCACGAAAATTAGCAGTCTTTATTTTTCATAACATCTTCTTTTACATGTATAAGCACCGTTTATGTCCATTATGTTGCACTTCCCCTCATTTTACAGGCTAACGAGATTTTGGAAGCTGTTACGAAGGGATTAAAATTAGGTTATATTCAGCCCAATTATTAAACATAGAAAATGAATACGTAAAAAAAGAGCCTGCTCGTATGAGTTGGCTCTTTCTCTTTTACAATATCTAATACACTCTACAGCAAAAAACATGGTTAAGATCAAATTATTTCCAAACAACACCTCGCCGCTCATATTCCATTCTATATTCAACAGCAGCTGCAATTTTAGGACTTGCGAATCTTTCCGTGATCCAAAGTCCTAAATCAACTCCTGAAGTAACTCCTCTTGCGTTAATAACATTCCCTTGATCCACAATTCTGTAAGGAAGCAGTTCTGCTCCATATTCACTCATTTCATTCTGCGCCAAATGATGCATTGTCGCCTTTTTATCATTCAATATACCGGATGCAGCTAGTAACATACCTCCAGTACAAACTCCAGCAACGATCGTTCCTTCATTGTGCATCTCTCTAATTATTTTAGTCAAAGTACCAAGTTCAGCTTGCTTTCGCGCCCCCTGCTCAGCTTTATGATTCCAGCCTCCACCAGGTACAATTAACAAATCTGGGCGATTATCCATTCGTAAAAAATCATGTAGTTTAACCGTCACTCCAAATGAAGTAGTAACTTCTTGTTTCGGTTCACTTGCTACGAGTTCAACCGTAAACGGAGCCCCTTCTTCTATCGCTCTTTTCAATACTTCAAAAGGTGCAAAAGAGACAAGCTCTCCAAAACCATCAAACAATACAATTTGTATTTTCATTTTTTGAACACCTCATATACTTTCTTTTTCGCATCCAAAATTAGAAGAATAAATGTTATCTACAAATTAACAATGAAGATAGTCTCTCTCCTCTCACTCTATAAACTTCCAAATGTTTTTCCAATTCCCTCTCATCACTTATTACAAGTAGCGTTTTCTTCACAAAGTTCCAATTTAAACTACCGGATAACCATAATAATGAAGAAAGTCTTTTATAATCATTTGATGTTAAAATATTATGGGCCTTATACCCTTCTAAAAATGCTCTAGCAATTTCCGCACATACTACATGTGACTCTATTCCTTCCTTTCGGGAATACCACTTTAATAAAAAGGCTAACCCTTCCATACGATCTACATATCCAATCGATTCAAAATCTACAATCCCTTTTACACATTGATTTGAATCCCAAATGACATTTAAAGGATTTAAATCAGTTTGTACAATAAACTCCAAATCACTCGTATGTGCGCATTCTATATGATACTTAGCAAGCTCTATATACCCCCGCAATTCCTTGCATGTACCACCTTTATTGTCTAATAGCTTTATAAACTCACCATATCCATCTAAATGAGATTTCTTTTGAAAAATCGGGCTTTGAAACGTACTAGAAATATCATGTATCTTTCTTGCTTCCTTTCCAAAGACTTCTGCCATCGTTTCTGTACAATGAGTAATATGTTCCCCTTCAATCCAAGTAGACAATACAAACCGGTACTGTTCGTCATTCCAAGTGAGTAATGTAAAGCAATCCCCCGCCATATTCTCCTTAATTTGCATAAACGGAATTCCATGCTCTCGTAAATAATACGTAAACCGTACTTGCTCTTTCAATTGTTCATTTGATAACATCCCAAAGGCCGGATTGCTTGTTCGATCGCTATTTATAAACCGTGCGGAATATCGATTTCCATTTACGATGATTTTATAATGCAAATCTGTATGCCAACTGTTTTTATGTAGTTCTTCTTCCACTATTAGTGAATGAATTTCTTTAAAGTAGTTTATTAATATGTCTTTTATTATTTGTTTCATCCTATTTTCCTTTCATGTGAAAACCCTCGATGATAGTTTTTTAACATACACTTCATTTACTCAAAAGGAAAATAATAACCTACATAATTAAACACATTTGTAAAACCTACATTTTCTACAACGGCCACAGAAGGTTTATTTATTTCCATGCAGTCCCAATATGGAATAATATTATTCTCCAAACATTCTTTTACGACACTATGAGCTATCGTTTGAGCTAATTTTCTCCCTTGGTGATCTTCTATCGTTTCAATATCTATGCAATGTATATTGTCAAAGACGAACCCCGAAAAACAAACACTTACAATCATGTTTTCAAAAACTATGCAATAGCCTATTCCCTCGTTAAAAAATTCATCAGGTGAGGACCAAAACTCTAAAATTTTTGATTGTAAAAACTCAATATTCTTCAATACATCCCCTTGATTTTCATAGAGAGCTTTACTCATTTTTATCACTGTATACCCTTGTTCCATTTTAGGTTCATGATTCCCCTCATAATCCTCTTCCTTTAGCGTATACACTCTTTGATTCCAACTCTTTAATTTACGATATTGAAATATTTTTTCGATTGTTTTATTCCACTTTGAATGATTACCAATTGCTTCAAAGCAATTTAGTCCAGCCCTTCTCGCCTCAGGTTCTATCACATTATCAATAAAACTATTCATTTCATTATTAAACTTTTCATTTTCTGCACTTCCTATAAAAAAGAAGCCATCATTATTCCCTAACCAAATAAGTCCTGATTTAGGAGAATAGATGTTATCTACAAATATACGACCAGGATTCAATCCTGCAATTACAGCCTTTACTTCTAATTTCCCTTTTTCATTTAGTAAACTGTTACATTTATAATAATCATCCTTTTTCAATTCAGAAATCATATGTTACGCCCCTCCCTGAAACTGCTCTATTCTAACTTTACCATCATGACAGAATATTCTCTATTCATTTTAATAGTTGCTTTAAATCAATAAAAAAGAGCCAATCTCCTATACGATAGAAGATTGGCTCTTTCCTTTATTTACTCCCCTGTTTCAGAAAATTGCTTTATACGTTCTCCAATTTCATCGCGAACACGTTGGAATTCAGACCACTCTTTTCCTGCTGGATCATCGAATCCCCAGTGAACACGATTTACGTGTGGAGGTGTCGACGGACAAACAGAATCTGCATGACTACAAAGGGTAACGACTAAATCAGCGTTATTTAAAATATTTGAATCGATTATATCTGATGTTTGATTCGTTATATCAATATTTACTTCATTCATCGCTTTAACAGCATTTGGATTTACTCCGTGTGCTTCGATTCCTGCAGAATATACATTCCACTTATCACCTACATATTGTTTGCCCCATGCTTCTGCCATTTGGCTTCGGCATGAATTTCCTGTGCATAAGAAATAGATTGTCTTTTTGTTTTCCATGTTGTTTTCCGCCTTTGTTTTTAAATTATACTGGTTGATCATTAAAATATTTACGCTTAAACCAAAAAGCGACGTTTACAAGTGCAATCATTACAGGTACTTCCACTAACGGACCAATAACAGCTGCAAATGCTGCGCCTGAATGAATGCCAAACACACCAACTGCTACAGCAATTGCTAACTCAAAGTTATTACTACCTGCTGTAAATGCTAACGTTGTAGTCACCGGATAGTTTGCACCAATTTTTCTTCCCATAAAGAAAGAAACAAAAAACATGACAATAAAATAGATTAATAACGGAATCGCTATTCTTACAACATCTAGCGGCACGCTAACAATCATTTCCCCTTTTAAAGAGAACATAATGATGATTGTAAATAGTAATGCAAGTAATGTAAGTGGACTGATCTTCGGTATAAACACCTTTTCATACCATTCTCGTCCTTTTAACTTAACGAGTACAAATCGCGTCAACATACCTGCTATAAATGGAATTCCCAAATAGATAAACACGGATTTCGCTACTTCTGCCATTGTAATATCAATAATAGCCCCTTCAATTCCTAACCATTCTGGAATGACTGTTACAAACACGTATGCATAAACGGAGAAGAATAACATTTGAAATACTGAGTTAAAAGCCACTAAACCTGCAGCATACTCTTTATCCCCGTCTGCAAGGTCGTTCCAAACAATTACCATTGCAATACAACGTGCTAAACCAATCATTATGAGCCCGACCATATATTCTGGCTTATCAGGAAGAAAAATAATTGCTAAAACAAACATAAGTACAGGTCCAATAATCCAGTTTTGTACTAAAGATAAAACTAATACTTTTACGTCTTTAAATACTCGACCCATTTCCTCGTAACGAACCTTTGCTAATGGTGGATACATCATGACGATTAAACCGACAGCTAGCGGGATAGACGTTGTTCCAACTTGTAATGTATTCAGTCCATCTACTACACTAGGAAATACAAACCCTAAACCAATCCCAACAGCCATAGCTAGAAAAATCCATAGTGTTAAATATCGATCTAGAAAAGATAAACGTTTCATTTTATTTTCCATCTCCTATTAACAACAAGAATTTTGTTCTACTACGTTAGAAGTCGTGCAACAAGATGGCTCTTCAATTTTATGAACATCACTCTGTGCTTTTGTATAAAAGAATTCCCACTCGTTCCCATCAGGATCCGTTACCCAAAACTTATCTTGCACTGCATAGCAACAAGTTGTATCCATCTCATCACGTGCAAAGAAACCTTCTTTTTCTAATCTTTCTTTATGCAATGTAATCTCTTCAGCTGTATCCACTTGGAAACCGAAATGATTTACCTGATTTCCGTTCACTTCATCTCGTACGTTCAGCGTGAAATTAAGTCCTGGCGTCTCTAATAAAAATTTTGCATAATCCACTTTTACCTTAACTGGTGACACACCAAATACCTTTTCGTAAAATTCAATAGACTTCTCTAAATCCGTAACATTTATACCAACGTGAACATATCTCATAGCTTATTCCTCCTCTTTATATGATATTAATCAATTTTTTTTGATTAATAGTACAAAATTTTAACAACAGCTACCTTTACCTGTTTTTCTAAAAATACAACATAATTCTTCTGATAATAAATTGTTTACTTCCGCATCATTTAAATCATAATAGCTCCACGTACCTTTTGTTTCTTTTACAATTAAACCTGCATCTAATAAAATCTTTAAATGATAGGACAACTTAGATTGCGTCATTTCAAAAACCTCTGTTAAATCACATACACAAGTCTGGCCCCGCTGACAAAGCTCATACATAATCTCTAAACGCTTCTGATCAGCCAACGCTTTAAACTTTTTCTCATATAACTTAAAATCCTGTGCCACTGTAGTTCACTCTCCCTTCATCAATTTTTTTTGATATTTATAGTATATACGCAGATGAGTTTTATATGCAACTAGTTCATCAAGTTTTTTGATTTATAAAAACCTTCCTCGCATCCTATCTTTGTTACAATTAAAAAAGACCATAGCTTTTTCAAAAATGAAAAACTACGGTTCTTTTTACAACTGAATAGTTACAATATGTCCGAGGAATGGAGTCTCTATAACTGTTTTAAATTTTAATTTGACCATTTTAGAGTAGCGCCCCATCACCATCAAGCTAAGAAAAACAAATACCCCCAAATGAAAAAAATCGATATAACGCTTCGGCAAATAAAGATAACTCTTGTTTTTGGTGCATATTCATAAAAAGCACGTCATCCTTTCTCATTAACATAAGAGAATAGTAATGTGCTTTTAATTTCAAAAATAGACTAAATCCTTAAGTTGATGGTTGTGGGGCGGGACCCCAATAAGAACGGTATATAAGGTTGTATGAGAGGTGTTAGTTCCATTCCAAAGGCCTCACCCGACGATTAACTCAAGTACCGCTTTCGGATGACCCCCATGTGATGAAGTTCGTGTCCTGCGATACCGTACGCGAGGGCGCGCGCCGTAATGCTTAGGTCGTTGGCTGTGCCCTTGCGGGTCCACGCCTCCGCCGGTAGCCCGCGCAGCAATGTGATCGTTGATTGCCGTACGGCCCGGTAGTCTTCGGCCAATTGCTCGGTTGTCCAGCTTCCAAAAGGAGGCATGAACAATTCCTGATCGAAACCAGTCAGAGGCGTCTGGTCCCCTCTTGCGAACCGGAGCAGGCGGTAGGTCATGACACGTTCCGCATCTGCAATGTGGCCCACGACTTCTTTCAGCGTCCATTTTCCTTCCGCATACCGATATGCGGCCTGGCTTTCAGTCAACGATGCCAGGAGTTCGGTCATTTGCTTTTCCTGGGCGAGCAAAATGTCGATGATGTTACCGTCCGGCACCAAACGGATATATTCGCCGGAGTTCCCGGCGTATTCTTCTTCTGACGGTCTTTGATTCATTCGTAGTCACCTCTTTATGTACATATAGAAAATTATAGCGCTCGTCTATGTATAATAAATTCGCGAAACGATAGAACTTCCCTTCTAATAATCGAGGATAAGCAACTATTTAGTTGGTCAGTCGCCACACTATCCTGATTCGTTAGCACAATAAAAATTATCTGTTATACAATATTTCGAAGTTATTAATATATAGGTAACACTTTCTTTTTTAATTTAAAGATGAATTTTCAATTATATTTTGAAATGAACCGGAGTAAAACACACTAGTCTAACTACTTTTTTATACAAAAAAGAATAGCGAAGATCCCTAGAATCTCTGCTATATCAATGATGTATAAAATCTTATATAAGTGATAGATAGACATAGAGACAAAAAATTTAGTAAAAACAAGGAGTCTATGAAAAACTTGCTACCGACAATAGGAAGTTATGTTAACCTCACATGTATAGAATATACAAGAAAAACACGATACATCACTTTTTATAAATGGTATAATAAGGAAAAAGAGAGGTGAAAAACTAATGGACGACTCTATGTTTGCGTTTCGAGTTGTTTTCAATGCACTAACATCATTCTTTTCCAACGGGGTCTGGGTCGTTTTGTTCTTCTTCTTGTTAAATAAAACGTATGAAAACAAAACTTTCAAAACAGCATCGAGTATTATTACTGTTGTTGTCTTAGTATTTTATTTGTTTTATTGCATTCGGAATAGCATGTAATGCCTTTCTTTGAATAAGGTAGGGAAATCCCCCAGTATCCAAGACTAAATTTTACCCATACATCATTTTTTGGATCTAGCTCTTGAAGATAAAAACTATTTAATTTTCAAGGAACAGTTATTAACTTAAAACTTATTATACGAGGAGAGTGTATCATGAAAAAAATATGCTTTGTATTAATTGTCGACGCTGGTATAAATTATGGTTCAATATTTTCTCTACCATTTTTAAGGAATCAGGATGATTTGAAGGAATATTTTTCTAAGTATTATGATGTTTCAATTAATTATATTAGGGATAAAAACTCAGTTGACTATTTGGTAGTCCCCAAACCGTGTCCACCTTTTGATAATGAAAATAATCTTCCAATAATTGAAGTACCAGCAATCTTATTTATGGAAAAGGATTTTGAAAAAATAAAGACTTATATAGACAATTATTTTTCTAATAACCCATAAAGAAAATAAAAGTACAGTAAAAAGAAGTCCAATAAAAAACGAGTGGCGTAGAATATTTCTATTAATCATTCGTTTTTTATTATATTTACATATATTTTTTAAAAGAGGATTATAGACGTTCTGAAAAAAATTAATTATAACAAGAACAGTGTTCGTACCCCAATAAGAGGGGTTTACATTACTTCCAATAACGAGAATTATGTAAATAAGCTGTCCATGTGGACAGCTTATTGTTTTTTTGCTTAGAGTGCAAAATTCGCGTCTTGTTGGCGGTACCCCATTGCCATCAACCTAAGCTTTTGAGATACTCCCCATAACAAAATTCCCGCATCTTTACAGTTATTTATGAGAATTCAGCTCATTTTTTCGTTTTGGGGAACAATCAATTTCTTAAGTTGATGGGTATGTGATAATGCTTCCATTTGAACAAATTTTCCTTTTCCATACCGATCACACATCTTTTGTAGAGTAATAGTATCAGCATATCCCAGTTTAAGAGGTTACTTACAAAACATTTAGAATTTTTTTGCGAGAATCCTCCAAAATGTAATACGGACTTTAAATATTTTCATTTATAATTCTCTATTTGTCTATACTTTTCATACCGCTGTTGTATAAGCTCTTCCGAGGATAATAGTATCAATTTTTTTAGAGATGATTCGATTACAGATTCAATCATTTTTGCCTGTGATTTTATATCATTTTGTGCTCCACCTTTAATTTCAGGAATGATTTCATCAATAATTCCTAAATGTTTTAAATCTTTTGCTGAAATTTTCATATGTTCAGCAGCTTCTGGAGCATACTTAGCGTCCTTCCATAGGATAGATGCTGCTCCTTCTGGCGAAATTACCGAGTACCATGAATACTCTAACATATGGATATGGTTACCGACACTAATGCCAAGAGCTCCACCACTTGATGCCTCTCCAATTACAATACAAACAATTGGCACTTTAAGTGTAGTCATTTCAAATAGATTTCGAGCTATCGCTTCAGAAATTCCACGTTCTTCAGACCCTATCCCTGGATAGGCGCCTATTGTATCAATAAATGTAATAATAGGGCGATTAAATTTATCAGCTTGTTTCATAAGTCTTAGCGCTTTTCTATAACCTTCTGGATGTGCCATTCCAAAATTTCTTTCTATACTTTCCTTTGTATTTCTACCTCTTTGATGACCAATAACCGTAACGGGCATTCCTTTAAATTTTGCAATACCACCTATCATTGCTTTATCATCACCATATAATCGATCACCATGAAGTTCGAGAAAGTTTGTAAACAATAAAGGTATATAGTCCAATGTCGTGGGTCGGTTACGTAGCCTTGCAATTTGAACTCGTT
>NZ_JBIYDP010000008.1:0-175681 GCF_044908765.1 Bacillus sp. RC251
TTTTTGCTTCGACCGAGAGAGCGAAATGGCCGGAGATTCTAGCCGCTGGAGCTGGATATAATTAAAAGCGCAAGCAGCTCGTTCAGAATAGGAGGGGGATGGAGCTTCTGACGTAGAGGCGCTTTTTACCTCGTAGGAAGACGCGAAGCCACCGACCATTCTAGCCGCTGAAGCTGGATATAATTAAAAGCGCAAGCAGCTCGTTCAGAATCCGGGACACTTCAAACTCTCGACCCAAATATAATTTTCATCTCAAAAAATAAAATTTTTCCCATATATTACTCTCTCTAATATTCCCTTAAAAAAACATAAAAAACTCGCTTACCACAAAATAAGCGAGTCCCAATCTTTTCCCTTTACTTAGTTGTTACATATCTTTTTGAGTCTGCAACAATGTTTTGTAAAAATTCTTCATTTGTCTTTGTTTGACGAAGTTTACGTAAGAAACCTTCGACAAAGTCTGGTGTATCACGCATTGTTTTACGAATACCCCATAGCTTGTCTAAATGTTCTTTCGGAATTAATAGATCTTCTTTACGTGTACCAGAACGGCGAATATCAATTGCCGGGAAGATACGACGCTCAGCTAATGAACGATCTAAGTGAAGTTCCATATTTCCAGTTCCTTTAAATTCTTCGTAAATTACATCGTCCATACGAGATCCTGTATCAACAAGCGCTGTTGCTAAAATCGTTAAGCTACCGCCTTCTTCAATATTACGTGCAGCTCCAAAGAAACGCTTCGGTCTATGGAAGGCAGCTGGGTCGATACCACCCGATAATGTTCTACCACTTGGCGGAATAACAAGGTTGTAAGCTCGCGCTAAACGGGTAATACTATCCATTAAAATGATAACATCTTTTTTGTGCTCTACAAGACGCATTGCACGTTCTAACACAAGTTCCGCTACTTTAATATGATTTTCTGGCACTTCATCAAAAGTAGAGCTTACAACATCTCCTTTAACAGAACGTTCAATGTCTGTTACTTCCTCTGGACGCTCATCAATTAAAAGTACAATTAATTCAGCTTCCGGGTGATTTGTTGTAACACTGTGTGCGATTTCTTTTAATAGACTTGTTTTACCAGCCTTTGGAGGCGCGACAATTAAACCACGTTGTCCAAATCCAACTGGTGCGATTAAATCCATGATGCGTGTCGGTAACTTTTTCGGTTCCGTTTCCAATTTCATTTGGCGATCTGGGTATAATGGTGTTAATGCAGGGAAATGCACACGCTCTTTTGCTGACTCTGGATCATCTCCGTTTACAGCTTCAACTTGTAATAATCCAAAATAGCGTTCATTTTCTTTCGGAGGTCGTACTTTACCAGAAACCTTGTCTCCATTACGTAAATCGAAACGACGAATTTGCGAAGCTGAGATATAAATATCTTCTGAGCTTGGAGAATAGTTGATAGGACGTAGGAATCCAAATCCTTCTGATTGAATAATTTCTAATACGCCTTCCATGAAGAAGAAACCTTCTTTTTCTGCTCGAGCTTTTAGGATAGCGAAGATTAACTCTTTTTTCGTTAATTTGCTATAATACGAAATCTTAAATTCTTTCGCAAGCTCGTATAACTCTTTTAATTTCATGTTTTCTAATGCTGCAATTGACAAATTCATTCAGACACCACACTTTAACGTTATTCTCTTTTCACATGGGTAAAGGGAAAAAATACGGAAGGCAAATAATTAATAATGAAAGGCAATAAGTTCAAGTAGGGTAATATTCACTATTGTAACCCTTTTATCTAGTTTTAATCAATACGTTGAAACACAAATACAAGAAGCGAAGACAAGAAAATTTGTCTTCGCTTTTATTTAACCTAGTTCCAGTAACTAGAATGGTCAGTAGCTACAATGCCCTGCGATTCTGAACGAGCCGCTTCCACTTTTATTTAATCCAGTTCCAGCGGCTAGAATCTCCGGTCATTTCACTCTCTCGCTCGAAGCAAAAAGCGCTTCAAGGTCGAGAGTTCCAATACCCTGCGATTCTGAACGAGCCGCTTCCACTTTTTATTTAATAACCAAGTTTGGTTTTTTATTCAAGCTATGACGTCCGTCTACGAAGCGTACTGTGCCTGATTTTGCACGCATAACAAGGGATTGTGTTGTTCCTACGCTACCTTTAAATTGAACGCCGCGTAATAGTTCTCCGTCTGTTACGCCTGTTGCCGCAAAGATTGCATCGTCACCTTTTACTAAGTCTTCCATGCGAAGGATACGATTTATGTCTTCAATACCCATTTTTTTACAACGAGCTAATTCAGCTTCATTTTGAGGCAGAAGCTTTCCGTGGATTTCTCCACCTAAACATTTTAATGCAACTGCTGCTAATACACCCTCAGGTGCTCCACCAGAGCCGAATAAAATATCTACACCTGTGCGATCAAATGCAGTGTTAATTGCTCCAGCCACATCGCCATCGTTAATTAATTTAATACGAGCACCAGCTTTACGAATTTCTTCGATAATCGCTTGATGACGTGGACGGTTTAAAACTGTCGCTACAACATCTTCAATATCTTTATTTTTCGCTTTCGCAACCGCACGTAAGTTATCGATAATAGGCGCATCAATATCGACCGCCCCAACCGCTTCTGGGCCAACCGCGATTTTATCCATGTACATGTCAGGAGCATGTAACAAATTACCATGATCTGCAATTGCAATAACAGCAAGAGCATTCCATCCACCAGCTGCTACGATGTTTGTCCCTTCTAAAGGATCAACCGCAACGTCTACACGTGGTCCATATCCTGTACCTAATTTCTCTCCGATATACAGCATTGGTGCTTCGTCCATCTCGCCTTCACCAATTACAACTGTACCTTTCATCGGGATTGTATCAAATACATCACGCATAGCTGATGTTGCTGCACCGTCTGCCTCATCCTTTTTCCCGCGCCCCATCCAACGCGCTGATGATAATGCTGCAGCCTCTGTTACACGTACTAACTCCATAGATAAACTTCTTTCCACGATAATCCCTCTCCTTTAAGTCTTTATATTTCTGCCGTATTTTGTGAACCGTGTTTCTCTACAAAGTATACTTCCGCAAGTAGTGATGCTTCGCTTCCCCCTTGCGGAAGTATCACTTATGCGTTCTTCATCTCTTCAATTTCTTGGCTTGTCATTTGTTCTCGCCAAATATTTGCGCCAAGACCTTTAAGCTTGTCTACTATATTTTCATAACCTCGATCAATATGCTCAAGTCCGGTTACTTCCGTAATTCCATCCGCCATTAACCCTGCAATAACAAGAGCCGCTCCAGCTCGCAAATCACTTGCTTTCACTTTTGCGCCTTGCAATAAAACAGGACCAGTTACAATTGCCGAACGACCTTCCACTTTAATTTGTGCATTCATACGACGTAATTCATCAATGTGTTTAAAGCGTGCGCCGTAAATCGTATCCGTTACAACACCCGTTCCGTGCGCCTTTGTTAAAAGCGTTGTAAATGGTTGTTGTAAATCTGTTGGGAATCCTGGATATACAAGCGTTTTTATATCAACTACTTTTAACCTTCTATTACCGTTCACTGTAATTTGGTCATCGTTCGTTTCAACTTGGACACCAGCTTCTCTTAACTTCGCTGTAACTGACTCTAAATGCTGAGGAATCACATTATCAACCGTTATTTCTCCTCCTGATGCAGCTCCTAAAATCATATACGTACCCGCTTCAATACGATCCGGAATGATCGTATGGTGACAACCGTGCAGTGAATCCACACCATCAATTCGGATTACATCTGTGCCCGCACCTTTAATGCGTGCACCCATACTTGTTAACAATGTAGCTACATCAATAATCTCTGGTTCTTTCGCTGCGTTTTCAATAACAGTTCTACCTTTCGCTCGCACAGCTGCTAGCATAATATTAATTGTAGCTCCTACACTAACAACATCTAAATAAATACGTGCCCCGCGCAATTCATCTGCTCTTAAATAAATCGCACCCTGTTCATTCGTAACATGTGCACCTAATGCTTCAAATCCTTTAATATGCTGATCAATAGGCCTCGGTCCTAAATGACATCCACCTGGAAGCCCAATAACAGCTTTTTTAAAACGGCCAAGCATCGCACCCATTAAATAATAAGAAGCACGCAATTTTTTCACTTTTCCATTCGGTAAAGGCATTGCAACCATGTTAGAAGGATCGACTATCATCTCTTCCTCCTGTCCATAAGCTACTCTTCCTCCAATTTCCTCTAGCAAGTCTCCTAACATTTTCACGTCCGAAATATTAGGGACACCACCAATAGTTACTGGAGTATCTGCTAAAATTGTCGCTGGAATTAGTGCAACGGCGCTGTTCTTTGCACCACTCACTCGAATTGTTCCATTTAAAGCTCTTCCGCCTTCAATTAGCAATTTTTCCATATTGAGCTCCCTTCTTATGAATGTATTTACTTTCTATATCCTTATAGAAAGCTCCCCTTAAGAATCTCAATCACTCTTTCCACCCTAACACTCAATAAATAGGAAACCATTATCTTCATTTCTCCCGTAGTACGAATAGATAAAGATTAACTATTCATCGAATTTACATTATCAATTTAGATACATTATCACATTTATTAATAGGACTATGCACATTATTTTCTATTTCAAAAACAAAATGATAAAAATCTTTAGACTTGTTCACGCTTTCATTATACAACGAAAGGAAACCGTCTAAAAGACTAGACGGTTTCCAAAACGGAATTTTATTCTTACGCTTTACCGTTAGAACCGAATTCACGCATTTTACCAGCAACAGTTGCTTTAATAGCTTCGCGGCCAGGTCCAATATATTTACGAGGATCGTAAACTTCTTGGTCTTTGCTTAATGCTTCACGAACAGCTTTTGTAAACTCAATTTGGTTCTCAGTGTTTACGTTAATTTTTGAAGTACCTAAAGAAATAGCTTTTACGATATCAGCAGTTGGGATACCAGTACCACCGTGTAATACTAAAGGTACGCCAGTGAAGTCACGAACTTGTTCCATTTCAGCGAATCCTAAGTTAGGCTCACCTTTGTAAGGACCGTGTACAGAACCTAAAGCTGGAGCTAGGCAATCGATACCTGTTGCTTCAACAAGGTGCTTACACTCTGCTGGATCAGCGTAAATTACGCCTTCAGCGATGATGTCGTCTTCTTGTCCGCCAACTGTTCCAAGCTCAGCTTCAACAGATACGTTACGAGCGTGTGCGTATTCTACTACTTTTTTAGTAGTTTCAACGTTTTCTTCGAATGGGTGGTGAGAAGCGTCGATCATTACAGATGTGAAACCTGCATCGATTGCTTCTTTACATTTTTCGAAGCTTGAACCATGGTCAAGGTGAATCGCTACAGGAACAGTGATGTTCATTTCTTCGATTAAAGCTTTAACCATAGCTACAACTGTTTTGAAACCAGTCATATGACGAGCTGCACCCTCAGATACACCTAGGATTACAGGAGACTTTTCTTCTTCCGCAGCAGCTAAGATAGCTTGAGTCCACTCTAAGTTGTTCATGTTGAATTGACCAACTGCGTATTTTCCTTCTAGTGCTGTGTTTAGCATTTCTTTCATAGAAACTAAAGGCATGGTGAATCCTCCTAAAAAACGTTTTTTGTATCCGATAAGTTCTTATCGCTGGTAGTATGACCAGAATAAGGTAAAATATGTATATTTACATACCGGACTTTTTTCTACACTCAATAGGATAACAACTTGTACTCAAAAACTCAACCGTATTCACCTGCTCAATAGTCCATGTAAACGCTTTTTTCCATATTTTTTATAAAAAATTCATTTTTTACGCCTCTACAGCAAGCTGTTCTCTCACCGCTTGACGAATCTCATCAATATCAAACGGTTTAGCAAAGTGCATTAAAGCTCCTAAATCTTTCGCTTCTTGGATCATATCAAGCTCTCCATAAGCAGTCATTAAAATTACTTTAATACTCTCATCAATTTCCTTTACATGTTTTAAAATCTCTATACCATCCATACCTGGAATTTTCATATCTAACACTACTAAATCTGGATTATCTTTTTTCACGATATCTAAAGCTTGAAATCCATTCGCTGCTTGGAATGTCTGATAACCTTCTTTTTGGAACACTTCATGTAATAACACACGAATGCCATATTGATCATCAACGATTAAAATTTTACCTTCCATAACTCCCAACCTTTCTGTGTAAATACAAGATTTAAAGCTTCTTATATCTTAACGATTAATTTTCGCTATTCTTTGGCAAATCCCTTCCTATTCTTTCTTATTTTACCGTTTCCTATTTTGTTATGCTACCCTTCGATTTCACCTTTCTAAAAAAATAAACTATAATGAAAGCCGGTAAACACGTACGAAAGGGAGTAACATTATGTTAAAAATTTTTTCAACTCAATTAAGTGGTTATTTCTCCAGAGTTTCTCAAAAAGAAGAAATGAATATAGAAGATAGCGCCCGTCTACTTGCTCAAGCATTAGTTGGCGACGGTTTCATTTATTTACATGGTACAAATGAAATGGAGGGCGTTGTCGCTGAAGCATTATTCGGTGCTGAGCCAATGAAGCAAGCAAAACGATTATTTGAAAATGGTAAAGAAGTAGAAGTAACTTCTGCAGACCGTGTACTTCTTATTAGCCGTTTTTCAACAGATGAAGAAGTTGTAGCAATGGCAAAAAAACTTCAAGCTGATGGACACTCTATTGTCGGCATCTCTGCTATTCAAGAAGGTACTGAATCACTAGAACAATATACAGATGTACATATTGATACTAAGCTGTTAAAAGGCCTTATTCCAGACGATGAAGGCAATCGCTACGGATTCCCAAGTTTAATGATAGCTTTATTTGCATATCATGGGATCAAATTTACAATCGATGAAATGTTAAATGAATATTAAAAAAAGCGCCCTATTTCAGGCGCTTTTTTTTTATTACTTGCTCTCTTTATTCGTAATAGAAGCACTTACGAAGTCATGGAACAATGGTTGTGGACGGTTTGGACGAGATACAAGTTCTGGATGGAACTGTGCTGCCACGAACCAAGGGTGGTCTTTTAATTCAATGATTTCAACTAGACGACCGTCTGGGCTTGTACCAGAGAATACAAATCCTGCTTTTTCCATATCCGGACGGAATTGATTGTTGAACTCATAACGATGACGATGACGCTCATATACAACCGGCTCGTTGTAAGCATTGTAAGCATTTGTTTCTTCAGCAAGCTTACATGGGTATAGACCAAGACGAAGTGTGCCACCTAAGTCTTCTACATCTTTTTGTTCTGGTAATAAGTCAATGATTGCATAAGGTGTGTCAGGATTAATTTCAGAAGAGTTAGCTCCTTCTAATCCTAATACGTTACGTGCGAATTCGATTGATGCAAGTTGCATACCTAGGCAAATTCCTAAGAATGGAACTTTGTTTTCACGAGCATATTGAATTGCAACGATTTTACCTTCTACACCACGATCGCCGAATCCACCAGGTACAAGGATACCATCTGTGTCACCAACTAATTCTTGTACGTTCTCTGGTGTTACGTGCTCAGCGTTTACCCATTTCACTTCTACATCTGTGTCGAATGAATAACCCGCATGACGAAGTGCTTCTACAACAGAAATATATGCATCTTGAAGTTCTACGTATTTACCAACAAGAGCAATTTTTGTTTTCTTAGAAAGGTTACGTACTTTATTAACTAGCGCAGTCCACTCTGTCATATCTGCAGCTGGATTGTCTAATTTTAAGTGATCGCAAACGATTTGGTCCATATTTTGCTCTTGAAGAGATAATGGAACCGCATATAAAGTATCTGCATCGCGTGCTTCGATAACTGCTTTTGTATCAATGTCACAGAATAATGCAAGCTTGTCTTTCATATCTTGAGAAACAGGCAATTCTGTACGAACAACGATAATATTTGGTTGAATACCTAAGCTGCGAAGCTCTTTAACGCTATGTTGCGTTGGTTTTGTTTTCATTTCACCCGCTGCTTTTAAGTACGGGATTAACGTACAGTGAATGTACATTACATTGTCACGACCGATGTCGCTCTTAATTTGACGGATTGCTTCTAAGAATGGTAGAGACTCGATGTCACCAACAGTTCCACCGATTTCTGTAATAACAACGTCCGCGTTTGTTTCGCGACCAGAACGGTATACACGCTCTTTAATTTCGTTAGTAATGTGAGGAATAACCTGAACTGTTCCTCCTAGGTATTCACCACGACGCTCTTTTTGAAGAACTGAAGAGTAAATTTTACCTGTTGTTACGTTGCTGTATTTGTTTAAGTTGATGTCGATGAAACGCTCATAGTGACCAAGGTCTAAATCAGTTTCTGCACCATCATCTGTTACGAATACCTCACCGTGTTGGTATGGGCTCATAGTCCCTGGGTCTACGTTAATGTATGGATCAAACTTTTGAATCGTTACGTTTAAACCACGATTTTTTAAAAGTCTTCCAAGAGATGCTGCTGTAATACCTTTTCCTAAAGACGATACTACACCGCCTGTTACAAAAATATACTTAGTCATGAAAAAGCTCCCTCCTATTTTGCTGTTATATAATCACCGTTGCAAAGCGCAACGTATGTAGATAACACTGTATCTATCTTATTGTTAGACTCTTTTTATTTTCTAAACAAAAAACAAAAAAGAAAATTGCTCCCCTCATCACATAAAGTAATAAGTAGGGAGCAATTTTCTTTTATATTTACACTTTAAAAGTATTATCGTCCTTTTTTAAAGAGCCCAAAAATGATTCTACATGGACGATAATGAAAAGTCAAGAACTACAGTTCTTCCTCTTCTTCTTCTTCAGCTTCAGCTTCATCGTACTCAAGTTCTTCTTCGGCGAAGTCATCGTCATCATCTTCATCTAAATCATCAAGATCATCGTCGTCTCCGTCTTCTTCTTCAAGAACCTTGTCCAAATCTTCTACCTCTTCTTCATTTGCGTCTGCATCGTCGAAGTCTTCATCTTCTTCGATGTAGTCGTCAAAACCGTCCTCTTCAACTTTACGTTTCTTCTTCGGTTTTGGCTGAGGTAAGATTTCTTCATCAATTTGCTCATATGGGTACCAGCTACGTAGTCCCCAACGATTTTCTCCTAAATTAATGAAACGTCCATCGATGTTTAAATCTGTATAAAATTGTGCGAGTTTCGCATTAACTTGCTCTTGAGATAGTCCCAGCACTTGAGCGATTTCTCGAACCAACTCGTTGAATGTCGTTGCTTGTCTTTTATCCCCTAAAACGCTATGTACAACTTCAATCATTGAACATTCTTTTAGCTCTTCTGGTGAATATTGCTTAAAATTCACTTATGCGGCACTTCCTTTCTTCAAATATAACCTTATATATAACGGTCTGCTTAAAAAAATCCATACTATTCATTATAAACAAAAGTCGCACAAATATGCTACAAAAAAAACGGGAAACTTTAATATGATAATAAAATTATAATTTGTCTATTCCTTATTTCGGAAACATATGCGCTCCTTGCAGTACATACCTAATTTGCATTTCTGTATATTCTTCAAGCGTATACAGTTTTTGCAGGGCCCAACGTCTAAATCCCCACATTTGTCCTTGTATGAAAATGTTATGTGCAAGAAGCTGTATCTCTTTTTTATTTAATGTAAATGTCCCATTTTCTGTACACTGCTCTAAAATATTCTCAAACATTCCGACCATTTGAAACTCTTTTTCTAATACATATGGGAGTGATTCTTTCGGTAAAAAACGTACCTCTTGATACATAATTAATACTTCTTCTTGCAATTCATCCATCACTTTAAAATAATTCTTTATCGCTATCTTTAAGCTTTCTATACTTCCCTTCTCTGTACACACTACTTCCTCTAATCTTTCTTTTACATGTTCATAAATACTATCACAAACTAAATATAAAACATCATCTTTTGTACGAATGTACTCATAAAGTGTTCCAATACTAAACCCAGCCGCCTTCGCAATCTCTCTCGTTGTTGTACGTGGGAACCCTTTTTGCTTAAACAATTGCACCGCACCTTTAATCATTTGTTCACGTCTTAACGCAACTAATTTTTCATCTTTCACGGACGCATGTACATTATGTTTAACCATCCCCTTCACCTCTCTCTATTATTTTTTGGAAGGAAAAAGCGTAGGAAAATACCTACGCCTTTGCTCCTACTTCGTTAACATACGAGAAATTACAAGCCTTTGAATCTCTTGTGTTCCCTCATATATTTGTGTAATCTTTGCATCGCGCATATAACGCTCTACTGGATAATCTTTCGTATAACCGTAACCACCAAATACTTGTACCGCTTCAGTCGTCACCTTCATCGCTGTATCGCCTGCAAATACCTTTGACATCGCTGACTCTTTCCCATACGGAAGCCCTTCCGATTCAAGCCAAGCCGCTTGGTATGTTAGAAGACGCGCCGCCTCCACATCCGTTGCCATATCTGCAAGTTTAAAGCCAATTCCTTGCTGCGCCGCAATAGGTTTCCCAAACTGATGACGCTCTCTTGCATATTCTACAGACGCATCTAAAGCGCCTTGCGCAATACCGACTGCTTGCGCGGCAATACCATTACGGCCGCCATCTAATGTTTGCATCGCAACTTTAAATCCTTGCCCCTCTTCCCCTAGTAGGTTCTCTACAGGAATACGGCAATCTTCGAACATAATTTCAGTTGTTGGTGAAGAGCGAATCCCTAACTTGCTTTCCTTCTTCCCAACTGAAAATCCTGGTGTATCACTTTCCACAATAAACGCGCTCGTACCACGCTGCTTCGATTCGGGATCAGTTAACGCGAAAACAACATAAATATCAGCAATACCGCCATTTGTAATAAAGATTTTCGATCCATTTAGAATGTAATGGTCTCCATCTCGTTTCGCAGTTGTCCTCATTCCGCCAGCATCTGAACCAGAACTTGGTTCCGTTAAACCGTATGCACCAATTTTCGTTCCTTCTGCCATCGGTCGTAAAAACTTTTGCTTTTGTTCTTCCGTTCCAAATTTAAAAATTGGCCAACCAGCAAGTGAAGTGTGTGCAGACAGCGTTACACCTGTTGAAGCACAAACACGAGATAATTCTTCGATAGCAATTACATACGCTAAGTAATCGCTTCCAATTCCACCGTATTCTTCAGGCCACGGAATGCCGGTTAAACCAAGCTCTGCCATTTGATCAAATAGTGCACGATCAAATCTCTCTTCTTCATCACGCTCAGCTGCCGTCGGTGCTACTTCGTTCTTAGCAAAATCCCGAACCATTTTTCTTATCATTTCATGTTCTTCTGATAGTTTAAAATGCATTTCCGTCTCCCCCTTGTCCTTTTATAAAGCTCGACTAATAACAAGTTTCTGTATCTCACTCGTTCCTTCATATATTTGCGTGATTTTCGCATCACGGAAAAATCGTTCTACCGGATAGTCTTTCGTATAACCGTAACCACCAAATACTTGCACCGCTTCAATCGCAACTTCAACAGCCGTCTTAGAAGCGAATAATTTCGCAATAGAAGCTTCTTTACCGCATGGTAATCCTTGCGCTCTTAGCGATGCCGCTCTGTATACAAGTAATCGCGCTGCTTCTACACTAGTCGCCATATCTGCAAGTTTGAATCCGATTCCTTGCTGCGCCGCAATTGGCTTGCCGAATTGCTCACGCTCTTTCGCATAATCAATGGCACATGCAAGCGCCGCTTCCGCGATTCCTAATGCCTGCGCTCCGATTCCAATTCGTCCAACATCTAAATTCGCCATTGCCACCTTAAATCCTTGTCCTTCTTCACCAAGCAAATTCTCTGCCGGCACTTTCATATCTTCAAACGTAAGTTGTACCGTGCGAGAACCAAGAAGTCCCATTTTATGCTCATCTTTGCCGATAACTAAGCCTGGTGTATCTTTCTCTACTATAAATGCAGAAATCCCACTTTTTCCTGCCTCTGGATTTGTAGAAGCGAATACAATGTATGTACTTGCTTCACCGCCATTTGTAATAAACACTTTCGATCCATTAATAATGTAGTGATTGCCTTTCTTTACAGCTCTTGATTTCAAACTCCCTGCATCTGATCCTGCATTTGGTTCTGTTAATGCAAATGCACCTAAATATTCACCAGTCGCAAGTTTAGAAACATATTTCTGCTTCTGTTCTTCTGTTCCAAAATATAAAATCGGGTTCATTCCAACTGACGTATGTACAGCTAAAATTACACCAACCGTTGCACTTACCTTTGAAATTTCCTCAATTGCTAAAATGTAAGAAATAAAATCCATTTCTGCCCCGCCATATTTTGCAGGCGCTGGAATACCCATTAGTCCAAGCTCACCCATCTTCTGCAAAATCTCTTTCGGGAACACCCCTTGTTCCATACTAGGAACAAAGGGAGCTATTTCCTTCTGCGCAAAATCTCGAACCATTTTCCTCATCATTTGTTGCTCTTCAGTAAAATGAAAGTTCATGTACTCCGCCTCCGTTTGCTATATATCTTTTTAATAATTTGGTAAGACCACTATTTTAATAAAAGGAGGACTTTATTCGTAAACGTAGAAACCACGGCCTGTTTTACGTCCTAACCATCCTGCGTTCACATACTTGCGTAATAATGGACATGGGCGATATTTACTATCTCCTAATCCTTCATGCAACACTTCCATAATGTATAAACATGTATCTAAACCGATAAAATCAGCTAATGTAAGTGGTCCCATCGGATGATTCATACCTAGTTTCATTACTTCATCAATCGCTTCTTTCGTCGCTACACCTTCATATAACGTATAGATCGCTTCGTTAATCATCGGTAATAAAATACGGTTCGATACAAATCCTGGGAAATCATTTACTTCAACTGGCACTTTCCCGATTTTTTTCGTAATATCTTCAATTGTTTCATACACCTCATCATCTGTAGCTAAACCACGAATAATTTCAACAAGTTTCATAACTGGAACTGGATTCATAAAATGCATGCCAATTACTTTTTCTGGGCGTTTCGTTACTGCTGCAATTTCAGTAATTGGTAGAGAGGACGTATTCGTCGCTAAAATTGCGTGTTCTGGAGCGATTTCATCTAGATTCGCGAAAATTTTCTTTTTAATTTCCATTTTCTCAACAGCCGCTTCAATAACAAGATCCGCTTCCTTCACACAATCTAAATCAAGCGTTACTGTAAGGCGATTTAACGTCGCTTCCTTTTCTTCTTCCTTCATGCGCCCTTTTTCTACTTGACGCGCTAAGTTTTTCGTAATAATAGCCAATCCTCTGTCTAATTGCTCTTGTTTTAAATCTTGTACCTTCACATCATATCCTGCCATTGCACATACTTGTGCGATTCCCGAACCCATTTGCCCTGCACCAATTACAACTATTTTTTGCACACCCATTCTTTCTTCCCCCTTAATATAAAATGTTAATAAATCAAAAATCACCTACACGTAAATTAACAAACTTCAATCATAATTGCGTCACCTTGACCGCCACCGCTACAAATAGAAGCAATTCCAATTCCACCGCCGCGCTGCTTCAGTGCGTGGATAAGTGTAACGATAATACGCGCTCCACTTGCTCCAATTGGATGTCCCATTGCCACTGCGCCGCCGTTTACATTCAATTTATCTGGGTCAATTCCTGCAATCTCTGTACTTGCAATTGCTACCGCTGCAAATGCTTCATTAATCTCGAATAAATCGATATCTTCAATTGTCTTGCCTGTTTTTTTCAACAATTCGTTAATTGCATAACCTGGCGTTCTTGGGAAATCTTTAGACTCCACTGCAATTGCTGTATGTGCCAAAATTGTCGCTAATGGCTTTCTTCCTTCTTGCTTTGCTCTGTCTTCGCTCATTAATACGAGCGCAGCACCGCCATCATTTAGTCCAGGAGCATTACCCGCTGTCACTGCCGACGTCTTATCAAATACAGGTTTTAATTTCGCTAATTTTTCAATCGTTGTATCCGCGCGTGGCGCCTCATCTTTTGCAACGACAATAGGATCGCCTTTTCTTTGCGGAATCGTTACTGGCACGATTTCCTCTTCAAAACGTCCTTCTTTATGCGCTGAAACCGCACGCTGATGGCTACGATATGCCCATTCATCTTGCGCTTCGCGAGAGATTCCATCTTCCTTCGCAACTTCTCCGCCATAAACACCCATGTGTGTACCTGAAAATGCGCATGTCAAGCCGTCAGCAACGTTTAAATCGATGATTTCGTTGTTCCCCATTCTGTATCCCCATCTTGCACCTCGTAAAATGTAAGGACTGTTACTCATCGACTCCATACCGCCAGCTACAATTAGTGATTGATCGCCAGTACGAATAATTTGATCCGCTAACGTAACCGCACGAAGCCCTGATGCACAAACTTTATTCACTGTTTCCGTCTGTACTTCCCAAGGGATTCCAGCAGCCCTCGCAGCTTGGCGCGATGGAATTTGCCCCTGCCCCCCTTGAATAACCGTTCCAAATATAACTTCCTCAACATCACTAGCAGAAACATTTGCTCTCTCAAGCGCTGCTTTAATTGCAATTCCCCCAAGTTCTGTCGCCTTCACGTCTTTTAAAGATCCTCCAAATTTCCCAACCGGTGTTCTTGCAGCACTTAAAATAACTGTTTTACTCATATCAATTTCCCCCATCTCTTTTTTTAGCACCGAGCGCTCGCTCGGTGTTCTTACGTTGAGAAGAGGTGCAACGATTGCACCTCTCTCTAAAGTTGTATTCATGCTTGCAGATTACATCGCTTCTTTCTTCTGTCCAATAACAGAGCGTTCTAAAATCTCTGTTACATCAAGAGTTTGAACCTTCTCTTCTACTTCTTTCGCTTTCGTCCCATCGCTAATCATCGTTAAGCAATATGGACAACCTGTACCGATAATGGATGGCTCTACAGCTAGTGCTTGTTCTGTACGAGCAACGTTAATACGTGAACCTGCCGTCTCTTCCATCCACATTAAGCCACCACCTGCGCCACAGCACATTCCGGTTTCACGGTTACGTGCCATTTCTACAAGATTCACACCAGGAATTGCTTTCAAAATATCGCGTGGCGCTTCGTATACTTCGTTGTATCTTCCTAAGTAACAGGAATCATGGTACGTAACTGTTTCCTCAATAGCGTGAACAGGTTTTAAGCGCCCTTCTTTCACCCACTGAGCTAACAATTCTGTATGATGATAGACTTCTGCTTGCAAGCCAAAGTCTGGATACTCATTTTTAAATGTGTTATAAGCGTGAGGATCAATCGTAACGATTTTCTTCACTCCTGCTTTTTCAAATTCCTCGATATTCTTTGTCGCCATTTCTTGGAAGACAAATTCATTTCCAAGACGTCGCGGTGTATCTCCAGAATTCTTTTCTTTATTACCAAGTATCGCGAATGAAATGCCTGCTTCGTTCATTAACTTCGCAAACGATATCGCAATCTTCTGACTACGATTATCATATGATCCCATTGAACCAACCCAGAATAAATATTCGAACTCCTCGCCAGCTTTCGATTTTTCTTTTACAGTTGGAACCGTTACTTCATCATCACCTTGGCGCCAAGTTTCACGCTCTTTACGGTTCAGTCCCCACGGATTCCCTTGACGCTCGATATTTGTCATCGCACGCTGCGCCTCCGCGTCCATCTTTCCTTCTGTTAGAACGAGATAGCGGCGTAAATCAATAATTTTGTCAACATGCTCATTCATAACCGGACACTGATCTTCACAGTTACGGCACGTTGTACAAGCCCAAATCTCTTCCTCTGTAATAACATCTCCGATTAAACTCGGATCGTAAGCAAGCGTTGTAGCTGCTGATTCTTGTTGCCCTTTCCCAGCTGCCATCATCGCTAACTGATTTCCTTGTGTATTATTAAAAGCAACTACTGGAACCCACGGTGCTTTTGATGTCACTGCTGCTCCTTTATCAGTTAAATGATCGCGAAGTTTTAAAATTAAATCCATCGGAGATAACATTTTCCCTGTCCCTGTTGCCGGGCACATATTTGTACAGCGACCACACTCTACGCAAGCGTATAAATCAATAAGCTGATTTTGTCTAAAGTCTTCGATTTTACCAACACCAAATGTTTCTTGCGTTTCATCTTCAAAGTCAATCTTTTCAAGTTTCCCTGGATTTGAAAGACGTCCGAAGAAAACGTTAACTGGTCCCGCAATTAAATGCGCGTGTTTTGATTGTGGAACATACACTAAAAACGTTAACAAAATTAGTAGATGCACCCACCAAGAGAAATAGAACACAGAAATGGCTGCGGTTTCATTTATTCCCGAGAAAACGTAAGCGATTGCAGAAGCGATTGGTTCACTCCATGAAAGCTCCTCGCCGTGCCATATAATTCCCATCCCATTACCAAGTAGCACAGAAATCATTAAGCCACCAATAAAGATAAGAACAAGGCCTGATTTGAAATTACGTTTTAAACGAACTAGCTTCTCAACATAACGTCTATGAAAAGCCCAAAAGACTGCAATTAAAATAACAAGTGTGACAATTTCCTGGAAGAATGTAAATGCAGGATATAGTGGTCCAAGTGGAAGATGTGATCCTGGTGCGAGTCCTTTCCAAACGAAGTCAATTGCTCCAAATTGGACAAGAATAAATCCGTAAAAGAACATAACGTGAATAATGCCGCTCTTCTTATCTTTCAGCAGCTTTTTCTGACCGAAAACATTGACCTTAAGGAGATCCCAACGCTCTTTAAAACGACGGTCAAATTCAATCTTTTTTCCTAACTGTATGTAGGCCATCCTCGTCCGTATAAGATACACAAACAAATATCCCGCATAAGCAATAACAGCAATGGCAGCCAGCCAATTAATGATCAGTAAGCTATTCATTTTTATGCTACCCCTCTCTTTGTAAGCCCTCTTTCTTTTTTAGAATCTTCAAAAACATATAATTTTCTGAATTTTATCCCCTGTCTTCATTATATAATGAGTGAGCATTCAGTCAACAGTTTTTTGTTATACAACAACATATTTTTTAATAAAGCTGTTTATTTCGGTGAAACTATAAAGTGAAACTTTAATTCGTAGGGGGTTGTTTCCTCTCGCCTGATTCCTTTAAGTAAGCCTAATTTTTAAGTAGGAGGCTTACCGCCCCTTAATATGGGATAAGGTGAAGCCAATCGGGTTTTTCCGGGCAGCCAGTAAAATGAAGGCGAAAAGAATGCAAAGGAGGGAATTCACTTATGTTCTTCTTATCTCTCTTGTTAATATGCGTTACTCTTTGGATCACAATTGACCTTTTATATGGGAGGATTCTTCATTTAAAGCGTGTGCGCTCTCGTACTTTCCCTTTACGTCAAAGTAATTTTCACCTTTATACATACGGGCAAGATTTATATGATGCTTTATTTACTGATATACAACAAGCAAAGCACCATGTGCACGTTTTATTCTTCATTGTAAAAAACGATAAAATCAGTCGTGAATTTTTAAAGTTACTTATCGATAAGGCACAGGAAGGAATTAAAGTAAGACTTTTACTCGATCGATTGGGAAGCCATTATTTATCAAACGAGGCAATTCGTTCCCTACAAAAACACGGCGTCTCTTTTTCATTTTGTCATAAAGTGAAATTTCCTTTTCCGTTCTTTTCTGCAAATCAAAGAAACCATAGAAAAATTACAGTTATTGACGGGAAAATTGGTTATATTGGTGGGTTTAATATTGGAGAAGAATATTTAGGGCATAATCAAAAATTAGGATTATGGCGCGATTATCATTTACGCCTTACAGGAGAAGGAATACAAGATTTACAAAAGCAATTTTTACATGATTGGCTCGACGATACGAACCAAAATTTATTAGATTCACCTCTTTATTTTCCTAAGCAACAACCAGGAATCATTCTACATCGTTTTATCCCTACTGATGGTGCCTATTTGCAAAATACATTTTTACATTTAATCGAAAGTGCGGAAAAAGAACTCTTTATCGGTACACCATATTTCATTCCTGGGAAGAAAATTATGAATGCATTATTAAAAGCGCGAAAACGTGGGGTCCAAATCACGGTTCTCGTTCCAGAAAAAGCGGATCACGCCCTTGTTCGCGAAGCAAAATTCCCATATTGCCGAAAGTTAATACAAGCTGGGTGTAATATTTACGCATTTCAACAAGGTTTTTTTCACGCTAAAGTTATTATAGTCGATGATTATATTTGTGATATTGGAACTGCAAACTTTGATATGAGAAGTTTATATATTAACCATGAAATCAACTGCCTTTTATATGATAAACATTTTATACAAACAGTAAAAAACAAATTCCATGAAGATCTAGAAAATGCGTCATTACTTTCCTTTAAAGATGTTAGCCCGCATTCTCTTATTGATAGGGGAAAAGAATGGGTAGGAACGATACTTGCTTTCTTTCTATAGGAAAGATAATGGATAAAGGAGATGTATTCATTATGATTATGCGTTTCGGATATGTCTCGCATGCAATGGCACTCTGGGACTGTTCTCCGGCTAAAACGATGACATTTACAAGCTTTCAAAAGCTTAATAAACAAGAACGAGAAGATAAATTATACGATGTTACACGGCAAAATCTCGAGCATACAATACGTATTCTTCATTACAATATAGCGCATGAAATTCCATTATATCGCTTATCTTCTTCCATCGTCCCACTTGCAACGCATCCCGAAGTCGAGTTTGATTATATCGGGGCATTTACACCGCTTTGGCGTAAAATTGGGGCATTAATTAAAGAACACAATTTACGAGTAAGTTTTCATCCAAATCAATTTACGCTATTTACAAGCGACAAGCCACATATTACAACTAACGCTATTACAGATATGGCCTATCATTATAAAATATTAGATGCAATAGGAATTGCAGATTCTTCTTATATTAACATCCATGTAGGTGGTGCCTATGGAAATAAAGAACAGGCGGTTGGACGTTTCCATGAAAACATAAAAAAACTTCCTGCACATATAAAAGAGCAAATGACGCTTGAAAATGATGATAAAACATATACAACTGCTGAAACTTTATCGATTTGCCAAAAAGAAAAGATTCCATTCGTATTTGATTATCATCATCACATGGCAAACCTTTGCGAAGAACCGCTAGAAGTATTACTCCCTGCAATTTTTGAAACTTGGTCACATACAAATGTCCCTCCTAAAGTTCACATTTCCTCCCCTAAATCAAAAAAAGAATTTAGGGCTCACTCTGAATATATTGATTTAGAGTTTATTAAGCCTTTCTTACACATTGCAAAAAAAATCAACCATAATTTCGATATTATGATTGAAAGTAAACAGAAAGATTTAGCAATGCTGCAATTAATACATGAATTGTCCTCTATAAGAGGGATAAAAAGAGTAAATAGCTCAACATTACAATGGTAAATTGTAATGTTGAGCTATTTTTTTCAAAAAAAGTAATTTTTATAGTAAAAAACAACCTATTGTATATGCTATGATTGGAATTAGCATTTTCCACCTGCGATTCAACTTTATTGAAACGGAGCCATAATATGATTAATCAAAAAAAATATGTACACTTTGTCACGATGTATATAATTATATTTTCCCTTTGGATATTCCTTATCCCTAAGGACTTGAATATAAAAGAAATTGGAATTCTCTTCTTATTTTGTTTTGCTGCACTCTTTTCTTGCTATTGCTTATATAAAGCTATTAAGAAAATGAAGCGTAGTGATAAATTATTTTGGGTTTTATTACTCTGCACTTGCATATGCGGACTAACTATGGAAATAACTTTATTCCTTCATTCACTTTCTATATATGATCAAGTCATATTCTCATATAAGGCATTGCCCTTTTTCATCATACAATATATTTTGCTCTTTTCTGGGTTTGCTATCAAATTCATAAAACATTACTCTATTAGAGGCCTTGCTCAATTTTCATTCGATAGCATCTTTATTGTTATTATGAATATTTATTTTACCTTAACTTTTATTTTGGACCTCTCAAGCTTTCGTATGTTAACAATAGATCACTGGGTTTTAATTGGATACTTTATTGCACAAGCATTAGTAATTTACGCCGTTATTAGCCTATATAGACGAGAACAATATTCTGCTAGCAGAATTTCATTAATTATCGGTTTTACTATCATACTTGTGTACGGGTATATACATCTGTTCCAACTAAACATGGGGATGAAAACTTCTTCTGAAGTCTCTTATTTAGTACATACTGCTTCAATTTTATTAATTGGTTTATCTTCCATACTATACATTTTGGACAAACCAATGCAGCATGAAACGAAAACAAAGTATTATCGATTTGATTATGTGCGCTTTATATTACCCTATTTCAGTATAATCATTACTTTTTCCTTTATTCTTATTCAACCTTGGGATGATAAGTTCATGCTAATCGGTCTAGTATTATCACTCATCTTATTATTCCTACGACAACTTTACATGTGGAAAGATAATCAAGCACTAATCGATACATATGAACAGTTGACTACACAACTAGAAGGCAAAGTAGAAGAGGGTGCATCTGCGTTATCAAAGAGTGAACAACGCTATAAATCATTATTCGAAGATCATCCTGATGCCGTTTTCTCTTTAAATATGGATGGTATTTTCCAACAATCTAATACAGCTTGTGAAAGCTTATTTACTGCCTACTATTGTGAAGTAGAAAGCTATTCTCTTCTACACTTTATTGACTCAAAAGACCATGATCTACTAAAGAAAGCTTTACAAATAACAAAAGAAGGTAGACCACAAACTTTAGAAGTTCGCACAAAAGAAAAAGAAGGCTACTACTATTACCTTCACGTTACACTCATCCCTACTTTCATAAACAAAGAAGTTGTTGGGATGTTCGGCATAGCACGTGATATTACAACTTTATATGAAAAACAAAAACAAGTAGAACATTTAGCCTTTCATGATGCACTGACTGGATTACCAAATCGCCGAAAGTTTGAAAAAGATTTAAAGAACATTTTAAATATA
Organism: Bacillus sp. RC251; assembly: GCF_044908765.1. Taxonomy (NCBI): domain Bacteria; kingdom Bacillati; phylum Bacillota; class Bacilli; order Caryophanales; family Bacillaceae; genus Bacillus; species Bacillus sp. RC251. The sequence goes on from NZ_JBIYDP010000008.1 coordinate 20,972, forward strand.
GCTCAAACTAGCGCAAATGATGTTGCCGTCATGTTCCTTGATTTAGATCGATTCAAAAAAATTAACGATAGACTTGGTCACGACGTCGGAGATCTATTATTAATTGAAGTAGCAAAAAGGTTACGCAGTTGCTTGCGTTCGAAGGATATCGTTGCTCGCCAAGGCGGAGATGAGTTTACAATTCTATTACCAGATATGTACTCAGAAAAAAGTGCTGCTTTTATAGCTGACCAAATTTTAACCATTTTAAACAAACCATTCTTCATTAAAGACGAAGAACTATCTATTACACCGAGTATCGGTATTGCCATGTATCCTGATTACGGAACCGATGTTACTGAATTAATGAAAAATGCCGATATGGCTATGTATCGCGCGAAAGCAAATGGGAAAAACAGATTTGTTTTCTTCTCAAAAGAAATGAGTATCGCCCAAAATGAAATTCAATTCTTAGAAGGCGAACTTGCAAAAGCATTACAACAAAATGAATTTTTCCTTGAATATCAGCCACAAGTAAGCACGAAAACAAAACAAATTATCGGTTTTGAAGCATTAATTCGTTGGAAGCACCCAAAACTCGGCATCGTGTCTCCTGCTCAATTCATTCCGCTAGCGGAGGAAACAGGATTTATTATTGAACTTGGAAATTGGATTTTACGTACCGCTTGCTTAGAGGCAAAAAGATGGCATAATCAAGGTTTTTCTCACTTGAAAGTTGGTGTAAATTTATCTGTTGTTCAATTTAACCATACAGATTTAATCCCTACTATTTCAAAGGTGTTAGAAGAAACCGAACTAAAATCAGAAGCACTAGATATCGAAATTACAGAAAGTATCGCCATTAATCAAAATCAATCTGTAGTTGCAAAACTAGAACAGCTTCAAAATCTCGGTATTCAAATTTCAATTGATGACTTTGGAACTGGCTATAGCTCTTTAGCTTATTTAACAAAATACCCAATCAATACATTAAAAATTGCTCGAGAGTTTATTTGCGGAATTACAAATAGCCCTTTAGAGGAAGCGATTATCTCCTCCATCATTACACTATCTAAAGAACTAAATTTAGAAGTTATTGCAGAAGGTGTAGAGACGGAAGAACAATGGAAGTTTTTATATGAACAAAACTGTGACCACATTCAAGGATTCCTTATTAGCAAGCCTGTTTCTAGTAAAGATGTTTGGAGGTTACTCCACAAAAAAACAACCGTCTAAGTAAGACGGTTGTTTTTTAATATTCAAAAGGTAGATCTCCTGCTAATTGTACCTCTTGATCATTATGAGAAATTACTTGGCTTTTCTCTAATGCTGTATCACCTAATGAAATACCCCATGCCATTGCTAACGTTAATAGGCTACCAATAAGTAGTTTCTTCATATTCCATCACCCACATTTTTTATTTTAATATATCATGAAATTTTATCCATATCCTATGCAATTATGCATATCCATTTTTTGGGTTATTTATCTGCTGATTTTATCTGCGAGCGCTTCTTTATATGCATGCATCTCTAATATATCAAAAAAGAAACTTGCCTTTTTATATGCATCTTCAATCTCTGCCTCATCATACCCCAATTTTCCTAGGCATTCGCCCCTTTGATAATATAACTGTCCAATTAATGCCATACTATTAATTCGGCATGATATTTCAATTGCCTTATTTACTTGATAAAGTGACCCTTCATATTGCTCGTCTAAGTATAATGCTTTTGCATGATTATATCTTACCTTCACGTCGAATTCTTCATTATCATGCAATGTCTCTAATTGTTTTAATATATCTTCAAATAACTCAATACTTTTCTTAAAATAATTATTTTCAGCATAAATATTTGCAATTGCATTCTCTATATAGAGATTTTGGTATACATCTATTCCAGCTAATTGTTGGTTTAACAGTTTTTTTAATTCTAAAATACAATATTCGTAATCGATTTTCTTCAATATGTAAGCTGCTACATGATATTGCCATTGAAGAAACTGTTGGAATTCAGGATGATATTCTTCCTTTTTTAGCTCATTCCATACTCTATTATAAATCTCTTTATATTTTTTTTGCTTACACAGCATAATGACTTGATCTTTAAACTGTTTTTTTCTCTCAATATTCGAATAAATGAGTACCTCATAAAAATGAATAATGGGAACTTGTAACTTTGCTGCAATACCTTGCAATATATCCATACTTGGGTATACTGCGCCCGATTCAATTCGGCTCACTTCCGATTGATGACATATGTTATCGGATAACTGTTTTTGTGTTAATCCCCTCATTACCCTAATTTTCTTTATTTCGCTTCCTAATTTTTCTGCGTGCATACTTACTCACCATCCCATTATAACAATCTAATTTTTTGAGTTGTCATACCACTACAATAATGTGAATTCGACAATTTTTGATATGAAATAATGCATAATATATATAAAATTCGGCAAATTTTTCATACAATCCATCTCACATAATATAATAGACTAGTAATTTTATAGATAAATTATAGAAAATTTGCCCGTGCTTTCGTTACATTCGGTCTTCTTTATCCTTTATCAGCAGAAGCTATTTACACCCAAGAACTAGATAGAAATGAAGTAAAAGTTGAAATCGCTCAGCCTAGTTTAACGATTTAAAAATTAACAAAACCTCAAAATGATACAAAAATATATGGCAAAAAATTATTTAAAGGGTAAGATAAATGAGGCTAAAGCTCAACAAGAGTGAGTGACAACTGAAATGAATGTAGATTCCCAGCCTACAGATAAAGAAACAAAAGAAAATCAAACCGAAGTTCGCCTTGCACAAACTTACAAAAATTATAAAGTATATGCTCAAGATCTTATTGTAAAAGTAGATAAAAATGGAGTAATTACAACTGTTAGTGGTAAAGTTGTCCAAAATTTAGACCAACAACCTAATCTTACTATAACAAATTTTTTGTCGAAAAATGAAGTAAAATCTAAATTACACGATATACTTCAAATTCTGAGCGATGCGACTGTGACGAAATTCTCTATTGAAATGCCTATTTATAAGAAAAAGAAGTTTACCACTCGTAGGTAAACTTCTTTTCATATCCATCCCTTTTCTTCCGCAATTGTAATTGCCTCAATTCTATTTTTCGCATCGAGCTTCGTTAATACTTCAGAAATATAATTACGTACTGTACCAGGTGAAAGATAAAGTACCTTCGCAATTTCATTTGCCGTCTTTCCTTCTTTCGCAAGTTGCAATACTTCTTTTTCACGATCTGATAACGGATTTTGCTCCTGCCATAAGCCGAACATTAAATCTTGAGAGATCTCTCGCTTTCCTTTCATTACATTACGAATCGATGCAGCTAAATCTTCACTTGGGCTATCTTTTAATAAGTATCCGTGCACGCCAGCTTTCATTGCTCGTTCAAAATATCCAGGGCGCGCAAATGTTGTTAAAATCATTACTTTGCATTCTGATTTTTCTTTCTTTAACGTTTCCGCAACATCTAATCCGGTTTGAATTGGCATTTCAATATCCATAATGCTTACATCAGGTTGTAGCGATTCAATTAGTTTTAGCGCTTCTTCCCCGTTCGCAGCTTGCCCAATTACTTCAATATCATCTTCTAGATCAAGTAAGGCCCCTAATGCACCACGAAGCATCCGCTGATCTTCTGCAATAATAATTCGAATCATGCCCTCACCTCATCTTTTCCTGTTCTAATAACAACTGGAACTTTTACTGTTAATAGTGTCCCTGGATTGATCGTACCCAGTTCAACAAACCCATCAATAAGAGCGATGCGCTCCTTCATACCACGAATGCCATTTCCATCATGGTTTTGATCTGCTAAACCAACTCCATTATCTTCTACTGTCAAAATTAATTCACCTTGTGATTCTAGTACAGAAACTGTGCAACGCGTCGCCTTACTATGCTTTACAACATTCGTCACAGCCTCACGTAAACACATTCCTAAAATATTTTGTTCAATGGGTGATAACGAACTTGCACTCGTTTCTTGTTTTATTTCTAATTCAATAGTAGCCGCTTGTAAGATCGCTTTTATTTGCTCAAGCTCTTCTTCTACTGTAATCATACGCATATCAGAAATTAGTTCCCTTAGCTGCTTTAAAGCGGTACGAGATGTTTGTGTAATTTCCTTTGCTTCCGCACTTGCACGCTCCGGATTTTTAACAATTAACTTCTCCACGAGCTGGCTTTTTAAAGTAATGAGTGATAACGTGTGCCCTAACGTATCATGAAGATCTCTTGCAATTCGCTGCCTTTCTTCACGTTTTACTAAGTCTTTAATTTGCTCATTCGCTTCGTTTAATTGATTTCTTAATATCTTTTTTTGATTAAAGTTGCGCATCCCGAATGGTGTAATAAGCATTAAAATAAACATCGGAACGATATTCACTAAACTTGTAGTTGATATTTCATTCATATTTACAAATATAAAAATTCCAAGCATTACAGCTAACAAACTTAACAACACTCGAAACTCTTTCTTATTTGGCGCAAACCCTATCGCACTTGCTGTGAAAAAACCAAAGAATATCATGAAGGCATTATAATAAAAAGCAAATAACAGTGTGAGTATCATTTGCATACATGCCCATAAAACGAAAGTCTTATTAACAAAATAAAGTTGACGGTATGTGATAACAAAAAGTATCAACATACCGCTCCCCATTACAAGCTTCCATCCCGATGCTTGTGCTAGATGGTAAATTGGAAATAACAGATACACAAGCCACATATACGGGAAGAAACCCATCTGTTTCGGAAAAATCTCAATCCTCTTCTTTTCTATCATTTATACCGCTTCCTGTCTTTTTCTTATATATATTGATATTACAACAAATATAAGGAAATAACCTCCTAATACCGCGATATTTTCCCAACCAACTGATTTCCCAGCTACAATATCCCATGCACCGCTTCCGAAATGATATGTTGGCGTCCATTCACCAATCGTTCTTAATATCTTCGGGAATACTTCGATGGGCATCCATAGACCACCAAGAATTGCTAAACACATATTTAAAATGTTTGCTAATCCTGCTGCCGCATCCGCTTTCTTAATAGAACCTATTACTGTCCCTAATGCTAAAAATGGTGTCACACCTAACAATAACCATAATCCAGCACCAATCCATTGCCCTACAGTTAACTCAACATGATTAATTAATATTCCTGCGATAAAGATCACTAAGATTGAAAAAGCATTTACTACTGTTTGAGAGATAATCTTAGCTGTTATATATGCCCCCTCTGGAAGTGGCGTAATTTTTAATAAATGCGTCCACCCTTGCCCCTTTTCCTGAGAGATTCTTACACCGAAACTAAAAAGTGCTGTACCTACAATACTGAACGTCGCCATTGAAATTAAATAATGTGCTTTCCATGCATCTCCATTTTGTGGAACTTGAACAACATTGGTAAAAATGTAATAAAACATAACTGGCATTAATAATGAGAAAAAGATAAATAATTTATTACGAAATGTACGTAAAATTTCTATTTTGCATTGCATCCATAAAGCTCTCATGCGATTTCCTCCTTCTGATTTGCGACAAACTGTTCAAATGCTTCATCAAGACTTCCACGTTCAACTGAAACATCTGTTACAGGTAAGTTCTTTTGATAAATTGCTTTTAAAGTTTCATCTGTATCTTCAGTTATTAAAGTAAAGTGCCCTTCGTTTGACTGTACTTCGGTTACGTTTGGTAATTCTTTTAGTAATTTTGCAGGAATACTTTCCTTCGAATAAAACTTGATTGTTTTTCGTGAAATCGTCGCTTTCATCTCATCTGGTGTACCATCTGCGATAATCTTTCCATTCGCAAACAATAAAATACGATTCGCCAATGCATCCGCTTCTTCTAAATAGTGCGTCGTTAAAATAATTGTTTTTCCTTCACTTGCTAACTTTCGAATTGTTTCCCAAAACGTTCTTCGAGACGTAATATCCATTCCAACTGTCGGCTCATCTAAAAATAACAAATCAGGATTTCCTGCAAGTGCGAGCGCAAAATTTAACCTTCTCTTTTGACCACCTGATAATTTCTCACATCTTTGCTTTCGCTCTGATTCTAAATTTGATAACTGTAGTAACGTTTCTTTCGCTACCGGATTCGTATAATAACTACGAAATAACTCAATTGCCTCTTCCACCGTAATGCTATCAATGACACTTACTTCTTGTAACATCGCACCGAGGCTATTACGAACATCTCTATGTTTGGGACTCTTTCCAAATATAGAAACAGTTCCTTCCGTCGGATCCTTTAATCCAAGCATCATCGACATCGTCGTTGTTTTTCCTGCACCATTCGGTCCAAGTAGTGCTACTATTTCTCCTTTATTCACATGAAATGAAACGTTATTTACTGCCTTTTTATATTTAAATGTTTTAGAAACACTATTTACTTCTATAATCTTTTCCATCTCTCCACCCCCGCTGTTTCTTATATTTACATTGTACGTGTTGGAAAACTTAGGAAACAGTATGATGCGTCATGACATCAATATGACAATTGTCATGTATTCCTTATGAGAGGAATCAACCTACATACCGCAAGCTAGTAGCAGGACAAAAATAAACATGATACAATCGGGTAAGATATACATTCGAGGAAGGACAGTGGTTTTCATGATTATTCGTAATGAACAAGATTTAGAAGGCTTACGAAAAATCGGCCGCATCGTTGCACTTGCACGTGAAGAAATGAAAAAAGAAGCGAAGCCAGGTATGACAACGAAAGAGCTTGATTTGATCGGTAAAAAAGTATTAGATGAGCATGGTGCTATTTCTGCACCTGAAAAAGAATATGATTTCCCAGGTGTAACTTGCATCAGTGTAAACGAAGAAGTTGCTCACGGTATTCCAGGAGATCGCGTATTAAAAGAAGGCGACTTAGTAAATGTCGACGTATCTGCTGCACTTGATGGCTATTATGCAGATACAGGTATTTCATTTGTACTTGGAGAAGATGAAGCAAAAGAAAAGCTTTGCCAAGCAGCGGTTGATGCATTTTGGGCAGCAATGAAAAAGGTGAAAGCTGGTTCCAAACAAAACCAAATTGGTCGTGCTGTTTCAAACTTTGCACATAAAAATGGATATAATGTAATTCAAAACTTAACTGGTCACGGTATTGGTCTTAGCTTACACGAAGCACCAAACCACATTTTAAGCTACTTTGACCCAATGGATAATGCGCTTCTAAAAGACGGTCTTGTTATCGCTGTAGAACCATTCATTTCCATGAAGGCTGATCACATTATCGAACGTGGCGATGATGGTTGGACATTTGTTACACCTGATAAAAGCCTTGTTGCACAATGTGAACATACAGTTGTCGTAACACGCGGCGAGCCGATAATCTTAACAGAAATATAAAAAAGAACCGCTTCTTAGTAGGAAGCGGTTCTTTTTACATACTTTTTTGAAAAGAGGCAATACGGTTGAACTCTTTTTCATTTACGTATATAATTTTTAACGAAGGTGATTGATGATTATCTCTAATAAAAGATGATCAAGGAAGTACCTTCTTTTTTATTTAATAGCATCGATTAAAGTAATGCGTTCTATTTATTATAAAACGCTATCTTCGCTTTAATCTACAAATTGTATACTCTTTTAGACAGTACATATTTTCTTCATCCTGACCAAATCCAAGCTACATTTTATTACTACCTCAATAAGATTTTTTTACAATAGGATACATTATTTTGGTTAGCATGTATCGTAAAACTCACCTTTATAAAGACTCTTTTTACATTGCAAGAATACAAATCAATATAAAGTAGGTTAAGGATTTCACTGCATATTTTTTGTATGAACCTATTTTACAAAGAACCACATAACAAGTCACACTCTATAAAGGTCTGATATCATTCCTTATCAGTATTTCATTCGACATTTTTTGTCGAAATTTGTATATTCATTCTCTATATTATTAAAATATACATTTGTTTTACGTTACAAAGCATTGAATATGAATATTTTCTCTAGAGAGTATACGTAGTAAAGGAGGCATAACGTAAGTCCTATTGATCCATGACAAATAATCCCTTCACAAAGCATTTCTATACAATAGAAGGATTCATAAAGGAGGCACAATGAAAAAACTTTTCAATATATGTTTAATTGTATTCGTACTATTTTCGCAGCTTGCTAGTTTTCCATACAATCAAGTAAAAGCGGAAACATTAACAGGCAATTCATTATTTGACACTGTTGAAATGAAAGATGCAACGAATCAGATTATTGACGAAGCAACAAATCCTAAAAACTTAATACAAGTAGGATCAAACATTCACCTAGAATATGCTTGGTCAATAAAAGATCATCAAACAGACTCAGCAGTGTTCCAAATACCTAACGCATTAAAAGTTAAAAATAATCAACAAGGAAATCTGATGGCAGATCAGCAAATTATTGGTCAATATTTTGTTACAGCAAACGATAACAAAATGAGACTAGTATTTAACAATCAAGTAAAAGATTCCAAAGGCGCTAACGGAAAAATCAATTTTGATACAGTATTCAATCCTGATTTAAAACCTGGTGCAAAATCTGTTCAACTCTCATTCCCTCTAGGTATAACAGCTAAGTCTATTTCAGTCCCTGTTCAAGTAGATAACCCAGCTTCCCCTACTACGAATAAGGATACGGCCCAACAACCTATGGAAGAGCAAAAGAATAGTGATGCTCAGCAACCTGCGGTAGAGCAAAAGAACGGCAATGCTCAACAACCTGCGGTAGAGCAAAAGAATGGCGATGCTCAACAACCTGTGGTAGAGCAAAAGAATGGCGATGCTCAACAACCTGTGGTAGAGCAAAAGAACGGTGATGCAGAGCAGCCTACGGAGAATCCTGATGATAAAACAACAGAACAGCCCGTTGAGAATCCAGATCCATCACCTAAGCAAATTACAGAAAATATTTTAACAGGTGTCACATTAACGGATAAAGACGGTAAGCCATTTAATGATACGGATAATCGTCCAGATCCAAATTCTATTACCCAAATCGATTTTACATGGGAAGTCTTGAAATCGCTGAACGTCAAAGAAGGTGATTACTTTACTTTCCAACTCCCAGAATACTTTATTGTCCACAATACAATTACACAAGATTTAATAGATGGAAAAGGACATACGATTGGATCGTTCGTTGTTACGCCAGATGGCAAAGTAACGATGACTTTTAACGAATATGTTGAAGATCATCCTGATATAGCTGGACATTTAAACATTCGTACGGAGTTTAATGAAGTAAAAATTACAGGGACTACCGAAAAACAAATCCCATTCCCTATTAAAGAAAAAGACGTTATTATCGAACTTGATTTCAAACCTAAAGTAACACAATCTATAGATAAAAAAGGTGTACCTGATAGACCAATTAATACGAATCAAATTAATTGGAAAGTAGAAATGAACAAGACAAAAGATAAGCTTACAAATGCAGTCTTTCAAGATAACATTCCAAATGGAGCGAGTCTCAATGAAGATTCTATTAAGGTTTATTATTTAGAGGTAGATATTAACGGGAAGACAACTCGGGGAGCAGAAGTTCCTAAGGAAGAATATGAACTTACTTCATCCTCTGATAAATTAAATATCGCCTTTAAAAAAGAAACGAATAAAGCATATGAAATTGAATATGCGACAAAGATTACAGATGAAAGTGTTACAACTTTCAAAAACAACGCAAAAGTAACTAGTGATAATCAAAATAGTGTATCAGCAAATGCCACTGTAACTGTTTCACGTGGGACACATCTAGAGAAAACTAGTAAGTACAACCCAAAAACACAAACAATTGAATGGACAATCACTTACAACGGTGACCAAAGAAAAATCAAAAAAGAGGCTGCTCTTTTAAAAGATATTCTAGATAAGGATCATAAAATTGATCAAAGTTCTATCGTTGTAAAAAACGCTTCTTATAATGATAGTGGACAAATTGTCACTGGTGACGATGCTACAAACTTCACAGTAAAAGAAACGACTGAGGGATTTGATTTACAGTTTACTACTGATATTGATAGTGCCTACGTAATTACTTACACATCAAAGGCCGCGGGTGATGTCATCGCAGATGGCGAAATCGAAAATAAAATTATTGCAGATGGTGGTTCAAGTAAAACAAACAAAGTTACATTACAACAACAAAACATCATAAAGAAACATAATAAAAATGCAGGCGATACAGATTACAATGCGAAAACAACAAAATGGACAATTATTGTAAATGATAACAACTACGTGTTAAACGATGCTGTTATCAAAGATACGTTTGACTTTGGTGGTCTAACGTTACAGGAAAATAGTTTCAAGATTACTGACGGATCAAATGAACTTAAATTAGGGCATGACTACACACTTCATGTAACCGATAAAGGATTCGAAGTGAAACTAGCTGGTATTTACAAGTCTAATATGGATAAAACTTTAACTATCACATACACAACAGACTTTAATTACGAGAATCTATCCAAAGAGAAGGATAATAAATCGTTCAAAAATACAGCAAATTTATCATGGAAAGATGTAAATGGTGACAATAAAAAGAGTTCATCCGATGATACATTCAATCCTGACGGTTATACAAAAGGAAACGGCTTTAAATACGGTTCTTACAATGCCCAAACGAAAGAAATTAAATGGGACATAGGTTTTAACTATAATAATATGACGATTAAGGACCCTTCTATCGTTGATGTATTAAGAGATAACCAAAAATTAATACCGGAATCTATTGAAGTTCGACATATGAAATTAACTGGTGGTGCACATGGATTTGAAGTAGGTGATCCTGTTCCATCTAGCGAATATACGATAGAAACTCCAACAAAAGATAATAACAATACATTAACGATTCATTTTAAAAATGAAATTAAAACGGCTTACCATATTAGCTTTAAAACTTCACTTGCAGGTGAACAAATTAATAAGCGCTACGATAATTATGCCGATTTAAAAGATGGATCGAAAACTGTTACTACTATCCATGGTGCATTTGAGATTACAAACGGTGGTAGCGGTGTTACGAAAACAGCGAAACAAAATGACAAGTATATTGATTGGAGTGTTTCTATTAATGCCAGTCAGTCAACTATTGAAAATGCTGTCGTAACAGATGAGCCGACAGACAATCAAATGCTAGATGAAAAGTCATTCCATCTATATCCGACAACGGTAGCCGTAGATGGAACTTTAACAAAAGATACAGCAAATGAATTAAAAGAAGGAACAGACTATAAACTCAAAGTAATAACAGACAACGATACGGGGAAACAACAGTTTAAAGTTGAATTCCTTCATACCATTGATCAAGCTTATATTTTAGAATACCGCTCACTCATTAATGCAGACCATAATGAAAGGGTAAGTAATAAAGCGACGATTACTGGTCATCGTTTAACATTAACGAAAGTGGAAGATGTTAAGTTCGTTGAAGTTAAAGTATCTTCTGGATCTGGAGGTGGTTCTGCTAGTAAAGGACGCGGAAGCCTTCAAATTATAAAGGTTGATGATAAAGATCAAAAAGTGCCATTAGCCGGAGCAGAATTTACTTTATATGATCAAACAGGTACAACCGCTATTCGACCAATTACAACAGATGATGACGGTGTCGCTAAGTTTAACAACTTACGACGCGATAAATATATGATTAAAGAAACGAAAGCTCCTAAAGGTTATGTAATTAGTAAAGAATTAAGAGAAGGTATACTTGTTGAGCTAGGTTCTGACGAAATTACAAAATATACCCTTACAAATAAGAAGTTTGTCGGGAAAGTAGTACTTACAAAGACTGATGCTAAGAGTAGGGAAAAACTTGAACATGCTGTTTTCTCTTTACTAGATCAAAACAAACAAGTCATTCCTGAACATAAAGAATTAACAACAAATGACAAAGGACAAATTACTGTAGATAATTTAAAACCAGGAACGTACTACTTAAAAGAAACAAAGGCTCCTGAACATTATAAATTAGATGATCGACTGATTGAGGTTAAAATCGAGGAAGATCAAACAACAGTAATAAACCGAACTGCAACAAACAGTTTGATTCCAGGATCGGCCATTTTAACAAAAGTCGATAAAGATGGAAAAACTTTAGCAGGCGCGGAGTTCAGTGTAAGAGACCGAAATAACAAAATAATCCCTGGCTATAGAAAATTAACGACAAATGATCAAGGACAAATCGAAGCAAAAGATTTACGTCCTGGAGACTATCAATTTGTTGAAGAAAAAGCACCTGAACACTATGACATAGATAAAAAACCAATTGAGTTTACAATTGTCAAAAGTCAAAAGAAAGCAGTTACTGTTACAGCAACGAATCACCTCATTAAAGGTGGCGTCATTTTAACAAAAACTGATGATATCGATGATAAAACTACTCTTGCAGGTGCTGTATTTAAAATTGTTGATGCTAATGATGAAAAGAAAGTCATTCGCGAAAATGTAAAAACTGGTGCAGATGGTAAAGTAACTGTTAAAGACTTAGAGCCTGGCACGTATAAATTTATTGAAACGGAAGCTCCTAAGGATTATGTGTTAAATGCAAACCCTATTGAGTTTACAATCGATAAAAGCCAACAGTCTTTTGCTACTGTTACGGCAACAAACAGTTTAAAAACAGGCGAAGTCGAATTATTAAAAGTTGATGAATTTGGTGATAAAAAACCTCTAGAAGGTGCCGTATTTAAAATTGTCGATTTAAATAATAATGACGTTCGTACTGACTTAACTACAGATGCTGATGGAAAAACAAAAGCTGATAAGTTACGCCCTGGTAACTATAAGTTTATTGAAACAAAGGCTCCTGAGCATTATGTACTAGACGAGACACCGATTCCATTTAAAATCGATAGAAGTCAAAAAGAAACTCTACTTGTGAAAGCTGAAAATGCTTTAAAACCAGGAGATGTTGAATTAACAAAAGTTGATGATATCGATGGTACAGCTCTTGAAGGTGCTGTATTTAAAATTGTTGATGCTAACGATGAAAAGAAAGTCATTCGCGAAAATGTGAAAACTGGTGCGGATGGTAAAGCTATCGCTACTGGCTTACGCCCTGGCGATTATAAATTTATCGAAGTAACAGCACCGAAGTATTACGATAAAAATACAAAGCCAATCAAGTTCACGATTACAGAAAGTCAAACAACGTCGGCTACTGTTACTGCTAAAAACAGCTTAACAAAAGGCGGTATTGAATTAACAAAAGTAAATGCCGCAGATGAAAAAGAAACACTTGAAGGTGCTGTATTTAAAATCGTTAATAGAGATACGAATGAAGATGTTCGTACGGAACTTGTTACGAATAGTAAAGGAATACTAGTCGTAGATGACTTACGTCCCGGTAACTATAAACTTATCGAAACAAAGGCTCCAACTTATTACGATGTAAATGTAGAACCTATTGAATTTACAATCCAAAAAGGACAACAAAAACTTCTTCCACTTACATTTAAAAATAGTTTAACGAAAGGAAAAGTTAAACTTATTAAAGAAGATGATGTGGATAGCAAAATAGCTCTTGCTGGCGCTGTATTCAAATTACAAGACGCAACTGGCACTGACATTATGAAAGATTTAAAAACAGATGATTATGGAGTACTAGTTATTCCTGATTTAGCACCAGGGGATTATCAATTTATTGAAACAGAAGCCCCTGAACATTATAAATTAGATCAAACACCGATTAAGTTCACGATTAAAAAAGGTAGCAAGGATGATCTTCCATTCCCTGTCACTGTAACAAACAGTTTACTTACAGGTGGCGTTACTTTAACAAAAGTTGATGACATTGATGGCGTTACTCTTGAAGGTGCAGAATTTATCATTGTTGATGCTCATGATACGACAAAGGTGGTTCGTAAAGGATTAACTACTGATGAACATGGTAAAGTTTCTGCTTCTGATTTACGCCCAGGTGACTATCAATTTATTGAAGTAAAAGCTCCAAAAGACTATACGTTAAGCAACGATCCTATTCCGTTCACCATCGGAAAAAGTCAAAAAGAAAATATTAACGTTACCGCTACTAACAGCTTAAAGAAAGGTGCAGTCACATTAACGAAAATTGATGACATCGATCGTACAATGCTGAAAGGTGCTGTATTTAAAATTGTTGATATGAAGGGTAACGAAGTTCGCACAAACCTTGTTACAGACGACAAAGGCGAAATTTCGGTTTCTGACTTACGCCCTGGAGACTATCAATTTATTGAAACTCAGGCTCCTGAACATTATGTGTTAGACGAAACAGCGATTCCATTTACAATTGAAAGAAGTCAAACGGAAAAAATTACTGTTACAGGTAAAAATATGTTGAAAAAAGGTAGCGTGGAATTAACAAAAATTGACGATATTGATACTGATACGAAGCTCGCTAATGCTGTATTTAATTTATTAGATGCAGATGGAGAGATAGTTGAAGAAGGCTTAAAAACAAATGCTGAAGGAAAAATTGTTGTTGAAAATCTACGTCCTGGTACGTATAAGTTTATTGAAACAGTTGCTCCTGAACATTACGATTTAAATAAAAAACCGATCGAATTTACAATTAAGAAAAGCCAAACTGAAACGCTTCATGTTACGGCTAAAAACGCTCTAACAAAAGGTGCAGTGGAACTTTCTAAAGTAGATGACATCGATGGCACTAAACTTGAAGGCGCAGTATTTAACATTGTTGATATGAAGGGTACTGTAATTCATAAAGATCTTGTTACAAATAGTAAAGGGAAAATCGAAATCGACGACCTACGTCCGGGTGATTACCAATTCATCGAAACGAAAGCTCCTAAGCATTATGTTTTAGATGAAACACCAATCCATTTCACTATTGAAAAAGGACAGAAGAAGGCTATTACTTTAACTGCTAAAAATAGCTTACAACCGGGTAGTATCGAACTACTTAAAGTAGATGATCTAAACGATCAAATGAAACTTTCTGATGCGGTATTTAATTTACTAGACCAAAACGGGAAAGTGCTTAAAACAGATTTAAAAACGAACAGTGAAGGAAAAATCGTTGTTGAAAATTTACGTCCTGGTACGTATCAATTTATCGAAACAACGGCTCCGAAACATTATGATTTAGACAAAAAACCAATTGTAGTTACAGTTGAAAAAAGCCAAAAAGATATTGCTACTGTTACTATGAAAAATAGTTTAACAAAAGGCGGCGTTGAACTTACTAAAGTGGACGACGTCGATGGTACTACTCTTGAAGGCGCAGTATTCAACATTGTTGATATGAATGGGACTGTAATCCGCAAGAATCTTACTACAAATTCACAAGGTAAAATTAGCGTTTCTGACTTACGTCCGGGTGATTATCAATTTATCGAGACGAAAGCTCCGAAACACTACGATTTAAATAAAGAACCAATTCCTTTTACTATTGAAAAAGGACAAGCTGAACCGATTTCTGTTACTGCTAAAAATAGTTTAACAAAAGGTGCGGTAGAGCTTTCTAAAGTGGATGATATCGACGGTACAGCTCTTGAAGGTGCAGTATTTAAAATTGTTGATGACAAAAACAATGATGTTCGTACTGACTTAACTACTGTTAAAGATGGAAAAATCTCTGTTCCCGATTTACGTCCAGGGGACTATCAGTTTATTGAAATAAAAGCTCCTGAACACTACAAATTAGACAGTACACCGCTTAAATTTACAATTAAGAAAAGCCAAGCAGAGAAACTACAAGTCACTGCTAGTAACAGCTTAATTGAAGGTGCTGTTGAATTAATTAAAGTGGATGATATAAATCCAGATACAAAACTTTCTGATGCAGTATTTAACATCATTGATGCGAAAGGTAAAGTTGTTCGCACGAATTTAACTACTGATAAAGACGGGAAAGTTTCTGCTTCTAATTTACGACCAGGAGATTATCAATTCGTTGAAACGAAAGCTCCTAAAGATTATGATTTAAATAAAACACCGATTTCTTTCACTATTGAGAAAAGCCAACCAGCTCACGTTTCCGTTACTGCTAAAAATGGCTTAACTAAAGGTGGCGTGGAATTAACGAAAGTTGACTCTCTAGATGCGAAAGAAACGCTGGAAGGTGCGGTATTTAAAATTACTGATATGAACGGTAACGACATTCGTACGAATTTAGTTACCAATAAAGACGGAAAAATCATCGCTAAAGACTTACAACCTGGAGACTATCAGTTTATTGAAACGAAAGCTCCGAAACATTATGACTTAAATGAAGAGCCGATTAAGTTCACAATTGAAAGAAGTCAAACAAAACATGTCTTCGTTACAGCTACGAACAGCTTAACGAAAGGTAGTGTGGAGTTAATTAAAGTTGACGATGTTGAAGAAAACACAACACTTGAAGGTGCGGTATTTAAAATTGTTAATAAGGATGGACACGACGTCCGTACTGATTTAACTACTGATAAAAACGGCCGTTTAGTTGTGGATGAATTACCACCAGGAGACTATGAGTTTATCGAAACAAAAGCTCCTAATCACTATGACTTAAACGAAACACCTATTAAGTTCACAGTTAAAAAAGGACAAGAAAAAATCGCTTCCGTTACTGCTACGAATAGCTTAACGAAAGGCGCTGTTGAACTTTCTAAAGTGGATGACGTTGACGGTTCTGTCCTTAAAGATGCAGTATTTAAAATCGTCGATATGAACGGGCACAACGTTCGTTCTGATTTAACTACTGATAAAGATGGAAAAATTTCTGTTTCTGATTTACGTCCGGGAGACTATCAGTTTATTGAAACGAAGGCTCCTATTGGATACGATTTAAGTGCTAAGCCAATTCCTTTCACAATTACGAAAGGACAATCTCAAGTTACTTCTGTTACAGCTTTAAATAGTTTAACAACAGGTTCAATGGAGTTAACTAAAATTGATATTGATCACCATGGAACACTTGAAGGTGCCCTTTTCAATATTTTAGATCACGACGGAAAAGTAGTACGAGAAGGTTTACAAACAGACGGGCATGGTAAATTAATCGTAAATGATTTGAAACCTGGTAATTATCAATTAGTGGAAACAAAGGCTCCTAAAGGCTATCAATTAGATGCATCACCAATAAATTTTACAATTGAAAAAGCTCAAGCTGCACCACTACAAATTACAGTTTCAAATAAAAAAATCGATTCTTCATCCGGTGGAGATGATAAACCAATTACTCCTCCTAATAAAGAAGAGGAAACAGGGAAAGAAACTTCTGAAGAACTAGAAAAAGGAAATCCTGACACACATGGTAAAGGAACTTCTGAAGAACTAGAAAAAGAAAACCCTGACACACAAATAAACAAACAGCAAGATGACCGAAATAAGGGTAAAGAACTTCCAAATACAGGTCACAAAAATGATCCTACTCAAACAGTAGGTATCGTACTTCTACTAGCTGGTTTGTTAAGTATTTTAGCTACAAAACGAAAAAAATATTATTAATAGTTTTTCACACCTAATCAAGTAAACATTTGATTAGGTGTTTTTTTATACCAAAAAAGGACGATACATAGAGTATTGTCCTTTTAACGGGGTGAGGCTGCCCAAAAGTACGGAAAACCTTTGAACAGCCTCGTATTTTCATATGGATGCCTTACATATATCACTGATAATAAGTATGAAATGCGGAAACATATTTATCATCACATGATTCAAACATGAGAAAAGAAACCCTATAGGATTCTTTTCTCTACATAATCTAAAGTTTGGGTACACTAGATTCATGCAATGTAGGAGCTTTCCAAGCAGAAAGCGAACCTTCATTTAAAATGATAGCATACATATCTTCATCAAAAATATGTAAATATGCATATAGCGTTTTTTTATTTCTCAATGTCAGAATATTGAAAAATAATAAAGGTAACGGTAAAATAAAGTCGTTATCCGTCTTCTTTTGTCAGTCAGAGAGAATAGAAGAATAGGAGAGGAAAAAATGAAAAAATCTTTGAAACAAAAAATAGTAAGCTCTTTGCTTGCTGTATCACTCGCTGTTAGCTTAGCTCCAATTGGACAAGCCAAAGCTGATTCCACGTCAGAAATCACACAGACTTCACCTATCACAAAACAAGTTGATGCAAGCCGTGCCATCGAACACATCCGTTTCTTATCCGAAACAATTGGTCCTCGCCCTGGTGGGACAAAATCAGAAGAATGGGCTTCTCGCTACGTTGGTATGCAGCTTAAATCAATGGGCTATGAAGTAGAATATCAACCATTTCAAGTGCCGGATCAATACGTTGGATTTATTGAATCACCATTATCCACAAAACGTAATTGGCAAGCCGGAGCTGCCGCTAACGCACTAATTTCTACAGAAGCTGTTACAGCTCCTCTTATCTTTGTTCAAGGTGGAACAAAATTAGAGGATATCCCAAATGAAGTAAACGGAAAAATTGTTCTATTTGAAAGAGGAACAACAGTTACAGACTATAATAAACAAGTTGAAAATGCTGTTAGCAAAGGAGCAAAAGGTGTCCTTTTATACAGTTTAATTGGCGGACGCGGAAATTATGGACAAACCTTCAATCCCCGCCTAACGAAAAAGCAGTCTATCCCTGTCTTTGGTCTTGCTTATGCACAAGGAAATGCATTTAAAGAGGAAATCGCTAAAAAAGGGACCACTCTTCTTTCTCTAAAAGCGAGACATGAATCTAACTTAACATCACTTAATGTCATCGCTAAAAAGAAACCAAAAAACAGCACAGGTAATGAAAAAGCTGTCGTTGTAAGTTCGCACTATGATAGTGTCGTTGGAGCACCTGGAGCAAATGATAATGCTTCTGGTACAGGATTAGTATTAGAACTAGCTCGTGCTTTTCAAAATGTAGAAACTGATAAAGAAATTCGTTTTATTGCTTTTGGTTCTGAAGAGACTGGCTTACTTGGCTCCGATTATTACGTTAATAGTTTATCCCAAAAAGAACGCGATCGAATTTTAGGTGTCTTTAACGCAGACATGGTTGCAACAAATTACGATAAAGCAAAGAATTTATATGCTATGACGCCTAACGGTTCTCCAAACCTTGTAACAGACGCAGCCTTACAAGCAGGTAAACAATTAAATAATGACCTCGTACTGCAAGGGAAATTCGGCTCTAGTGATCACGTGCCATTTGCTGAAGTTGGTATTCCTGCCGCCCTATTTATTTGGATGGGTGTCGATAGTTGGAATCCATTAATCTATCATATTGAGAAGGTATACCATACGCCTCAAGATAATGTGTTAGAAAACATTTCGCCTGAACGTATGAAAATGGCATTAGAAGTTATCGGGACAGGAGTTTATAATACACTTCAAAAATCTGTTGCTCAAACTGAACAGAAAGCTGCTTAATCATTTAAAAGACCACTGATTTTTATCGGTGGTCTTTTATTGAGAAAATATATATATGCATAAAAGCATATTTCCTCCTGCTCATTATCCTATACAATATTAAGTGTAACAAAAATGATTACAACTAATAAGGAGGTTTTTTCTACTATGAAAAAAATGATTTTAGCCAGTGCTTTAACTTTAGCAGGAATTACTGGCGCTACCGCTTTTATTCCTGAAACAAAAGTCGCTGCTGCCACTCAAGAACAAAGTTTTACAAAATTTTATTCTTTACAAACTGGAAGTAGTTCTGAACAAGAACCTATTTTCCTTCAAAAAGGACAGGAACTAACAATTCAACCTAACAGTAAAACTCCTAGTTACAGTGTTTATGACTCAAGTCATAACCTTATTGGGCGCTATTCTGATGGTTACGGCCGAATTTTCACTGCAAAAACAGATGGAAATATGTATGTTCAATTTCATGCACCTTTCGTTTACTATAGTCCTGTTAGCTTTTCCGTTACGTATACAATCCAATAAAGTGAAACTTTAATCAGTGGGGGTTTTCTTCATCCACCACTGATTATTAGTTGAACCAATCGGACTTTTATGAGCAGCCCGACCCCCACCTAAATTCTTTGCTTTCGCTGAATTTTGAGGTGGGGGTCTTACTGCCCATTAAAGCGGGATAAAATAAAGGGCCTTTCTCAAGGCCCTTTATTTTATTTCCCAATTCACTTTTACAAAACCATCTTTCACCAATACACCACTTATATTAAATACATACTTTTCATTTGCCTTTAAGGTAGCTTTGAAAGTACCTTTTTTCGATTCACAGATCTCTTTTAACTCTCTTATACCTTTTCCTTGTCTTTCATACAAGCTAAAGCATAAATTCCCACGTTTTGCATCTGTCTCATAAGAAAATGTTACTTCTGTATCTTTTTCATACTCAAGTTCAATATCTTTCCCAGCAATATCCCATGATGAGAATTTTGCCTCATAACTGGTCTCCCCTTGCTTCTCATTTTCTAAATATATATCACCAGCTCTCCACATATCATCTAACGTTTGGACGAAAGCAAAGCCGCTCAGTAATACAAACATCGCACTTGCAAATATGACAACTAATGTTATCTTTTGTTTTTTCATAGCCCTCATCGTATGTTCTCCTTCTATTTTCTTGTTACTTCTTCGTATCATATATAACAAAACTCCAATAAAAAATGGAAATACAATCGCTATAACACTCCACCACTTACTTATCCCACTCGTTTTCGCATCTGTATACACCCATGATGCTACACATACTAAAAGTGCTATAAAAGTTAAAAGCATTGCAATCCCAGCTATCTCAAATACTACAAATGGATTAGCGAACTCTATCATGTAATTTATACTCCTTCTTTAAAAATGACTGTATGACAACATATATAGGAACGTATAGATGCATCATAATCACACTTGCTATCAACATAGGGACTTTATGATTCAAATGAGTGACAAACTGCTCCATAACAATTGTTAATAAAATAATCCAAATCGCATGAATACAAATAACCCATCTCTTCTCTAATTTTCGAGCATTTCGTACGCTCTGTTTCGTATTATTTATCAGCTCTTCGCTTGGAATCATGTCTTCAGCTAAGCTGCTCCTTATCTTCTGATCAAACTTATCTTCCGTCATAAACGAACCCCTCCAAATGTTCCCGCATTTGCTTCTTCGCATAATTAAGGCGGTATTTCACCGTACCAATCGGTATATTTAATATTTCGCTCATTTCTTTATAAGAGTATTGTTCATAATAGTAGAGTACGAGCACGGTTTTATATTTTTCATTCAATAGCTGTATAACTTCCCGTATCATTTCCGCTTCCACTTTTTGAATAAATTCTTCTGATATATTCACTTCATCTGCGAAATCGATTTCTCCACCATCCTCTTTATGAAACAAATCCAATACGCGATCTTTCCACCTTTTCTTCTTACGATAAAAGTCATAAAACGCACGAACACAAATTGTAGTAATCCATTTTTTATAATTTTCCACGCAAGAAAGCTGGTGCCGAGAGGAAAAAACTTTTATCCAAGTCTCTTGAAAAATATCTTCTGCATCTTCTTTCGTTTTCGCTAATTTATAGCATAAGGAATATATTTGCTGCTTATATATATCAATTAATTCTTCTACCTTTTCTTCCATCGGAAACCTCCTGTCATTTATATAAGACGACGCAAATTCCCCTTTTGTTTGATAAAATTTTATTTTTTTATTATCTCCATACAAAAAGGCAATCACAACATCGTGTGATTGCCTTTTACTGAAAACGAAAAATCGGTTAGAATACTCGGTGGCTTCGCGCCTTCCTATTCTGAACGAGTCGCTTCCGCTTTTCTTTATTGTCCAGCTCTGCCTCCTAGCCCCTTCTGTCTAAGAGCCTTCGGGGCTAAACAGTCGGCTCAGCTTTTCTTAATTACATTTTTTCTGGTGCAGATACTCCTACGATTGCTAATGCATTTTGAAGTGTAGTGCGTACTGCTTTCATTAACTCATAGCGAGCTTTACTTAATTCTAAGTTATCTTGGTTTAATACTTTTTCTGCATTATAGAAGCTGTGTAATGTTGCTGCTAATTCAAATGCATAGCTTGTAATGCGGTGTGGCAGACGTTTTTGTGCTGCATCCGCAACTACAGCTGGGAATTCACCAAGTTTTTTCAGTAACTCTACTTCTTTCTCCGAAGTAACAAGCTTGTAATTCACGTCTCCGCCTGCAGCTAGTCCTAACTCTTCACCTTGACGAAGGATACTGCATACGCGAGCATGAGCATACTGTGCATAGTATACTGGGTTTTCATTAGATTTTGATACAGCTAAGTCCATATCGAAGTCTAAATGAGAATCACCGCTACGCATTGCGAAGAAGTAACGCATTGCGTCCACGCCTACTTCTTCCATAAGCTCACGAAGTGTAACTGCTTTACCTGTACGCTTACTCATCTTCATTTTTTCACCATTTTGGTACAGTTGTACCATTTGGATGATTTCTACTTCAAGTGTTTCTTTATCGTAACCTAGCGCTTGAATAGCAGCTTTCATACGAGGAATGTAACCGTGGTGGTCAGCACCCCAAATGTTGATTAACTTATCGAAACCACGCTCTAATTTATCACGATGGTAAGCGATATCTGGCGTTAAGTATGTGTAAGAACCGTCGTTTTTAATTAATACACGGTTTTTGTCGTCACCGTAAGTCATAGAACGGAACCAAGTTGCACCGCCTTCTTCAAAGATCTCGTCACGCTCTTTTAATACTGCAAGTGCAGCATCGATTTTTCCGTTTTTGTATAATGATGTTTCTGAGAACCATACATCAAACTTAACACGGAAGCTTTCTAAGTCTTTTTGAAGTTTTGCTAACTCATATTTTAAACCGTATGAACGATAGAACTCATAGCTTTCTTCAGCATCAGCTTTTGCATAACGATCGCCAAACTCTTCAGCTAAACGCTTACCGATTCCAATGATGTCCGCACCATGGTATCCGTCTTCTGGCATTTCTTTCTCTAGGCCTAAAGCTTGCATGTAACGAGCTTCAACAGAAAGAGCTAAGTTATGAATTTGGTTACCAGCGTCATTAATGTAGTACTCACGAGATACATCGTATCCTGCTTTTGCTAATACGTTACATAAAGTGTCACCTACTGCCGCACCACGTGCATGTCCTAAGTGAAGGTCACCTGTTGGGTTCGCGGATACGAACTCAATTTGTACTTTTTCACCTTTACCAGTATTCGTTTCACCGTAAGCTTCGCCAGCGTTAACGATTGTTGGGATTAAGTCTGTTAAGTAGCTATTATCCATGTAGAAGTTAATGAAACCAGGTCCTGCGATTTCAATTTTTTCAATAGAAGCTTTTGCTTTATCGAAGTTTGCAACTAATTCTTCTGCAATCATACGAGGTGCTTTTTTCGCAACGCGTGCAAGTTGCATTGCCATATTTGTAGAGAAGTCACCATTTGTTTTATCTTTTGGAGATTCTAATACAACGTTTGGAATCTGTTCTTCTGTCGCTAATTCTGCCTTTAATACAGCAGCTTGAATTTCTTCTTTAATCAATCCTTTTACTTGTTCTAAAGAATTCATTATTTTGCCTCCTTCAAATTAAGTGTAATTGTATATCTGCCAGCTTCTTGTTCACTTAGAAGCAATGCGTACGTTAAGAAGAGTTGTCCCTTTTTCTTTTCATCCGACCATTTAAAAAGAACGTTATCAGTTTTCGTTTGCAATGCAAACGTACCAAGTTCACTCGTATACGTACCAGTTGTCCATTCACCTTTCACATGCGTTTGACGCATTGAAACAGCACCTGAACGCATAATGAGAACTTGTTCATCTTGAATTTTAATAATTGTTTTCACTTCGCCCTGTTCGTTCGGCTCTTGGAATGTTACATATGTACCTTGACCTTTTACATAGTATTGACCATTTGCTTCAAAAGCAACGGTTTCCTTCCTCGCCCCTTCACGGATTTCTGTTACGAAATGAACGTGTACCGGCAAGCCTGCAAGTTGTTTCTCCACGTCTTGCACACCTTTCAAATGTTATAGATATTAAATACTACTTATAATAAATCACTTTTCCTATCATATCAAAAAAAACCTCTGTCTGTCTGCTGAAAAATCAGGAAAACTCCATTTCAAAAAATAATTCACTTTCACTTTATTTCATATGATAAAATGTTTTTTAAATCTAAATATTCTTTCATTCGAAGAGGTGAGTTATGTGTTACCGACAAAATTAAAAAAGGGTGATGAAATTAGAGTTATTTCACCATCTTGTAGCTTAAGTATTGTCTCAACTGAAAACAGAAAGCTTGCTATAAAAAGATTAACCGACATGGGCTTTCAAGTTACATTCTCAACATATGCTGATGAGATAGATCGCTTTGCTTCCTCTTCTATTTCTTCACGTGTTCAAGATCTTCATGAAGCATTTAGAGACCCTAATGTAAAAGCCATTTTGACAACACTTGGCGGATACAACTCTAATGGTTTATTGAAACATCTCGATTATGATTTAATTCGAGAAAACTCGAAATTTTTCTGTGGCTATTCTGATATTACCGCTTTAAATAATGCAATTTACACAAAAACAGGACTTATTACATATTCAGGACCCCATTTCTCTTCATTTGGAATGGAGAAAGGTCTCGAATATACGACTGATTACTTTTTACAATGCTTAACTTCTAATAAGCCTATTGAAGTCCTGCCATCTGAAACGTGGAGCGATGATTCTTGGTATATAGATCAGGAAAATCGAGAATTCATTACAAATGAAGGTTATATTTCGATTCATGAAGGCGAAGCAACTGGAGAGATTATCGGTGGTAATATGAGCACATTGAATTTACTACAAGGTACACCATATATGCCAAACTTACAGGGGAAAATATTATTTCTTGAGGAGGATAGTTTAACTGGAAAAGCTACCCTTAACACTTTTGATCGTTATTTACATTCTCTTATGCAGCAACCTGACTTTGAACATGTAAAAGGCATCGTTATAGGAAAGATGCAAAAAGGTGCAGAATGTACGATAGAAGACATTCAAGAAATGATTGCTTCAAAGCCTGAACTTACACATATACCTATCATTGCAAATGCAAGTTTCGGGCATACAACCCCGATTTTCACTTTCCCAATTGGTGGACGTGCAAAAATCTTTTCTAATAAAGAGAATTCAGCTATCACCATTTTAACGCACTAAAAAAGGAGCGAACGATTCGCTCCTTTTACGGTTTTTCTATTTTTTCCAACGCTTTTTGCGGAATTGATTCTTTTGGGATTTCAGCCCATCCTTTTCCTTGCATACCTTTTGCATAAATTTTTATAAACGCCCCCGTATGCAATTCACGGTTCATCATTCTTTTCACAACTTGTAACTTTCCGTCTTCTGTATACCCTTTAAATGTATACAAGTATTCACCGTCTTTTTTCTCACCTTTATTTATAACCGCATAATAATCTTGTATTTCTTTATTTGAAAAGAAGTTGTCTACAAAAGCATGCACACCTTCTGTTTTCGTGTTTAAATAGTACGCTGTTCCACCTAAAATAATGGCGAATACAGCTAAAACTTTAATTACCAATTTCATACATGCGCCTCCTGTTTGCACTTCTTTCTCACTAATCTTATGTCTATACCTGTATTATACGGAAAAAGGCATACTATACTCTATTGAAAAGTCTTACACTTTCCTTACATTATTGTAAGGGTTTTTCAACTTATAGCAATTTCCCAATAAAAAATTTTTCCGTTTCATGAACTTTTATATTATTATTGAATGATACAAATTTTTATTACAAAAATCAAAGGAGACAGTTTTCAAATGGCTATCTTGCAAGGTTTAGCACTATTACTTGTTGTACTTTGTCTATTTACACTTTTTAGTTACCGTGCTCCTTACGGAATGAAAGCAATGGGTGCTTTAGCTAATGCAGCAATCGCAAGTTTTCTTATTGAAGCATTTCACCGTTATATCGGTGGAGAGATGTTTCATAATGACTTTTTACAATCAGTAGGAGAAGCTTCTGGTAGTATGAGCGGTGTCGCAGCGGCAATTTTAGTCGCACTAGCAATCGGTGTTTCACCCGTATATGCTGTTTTAATCGGTATCGCTACTAGCGGATTCGGTATTTTACCAGGATTTTTCGCTGGATACGTTTGCGCTTTCGTCGTGAAATTTCTCGAAAAGAAATTACCGGCTGGTGTAGAATTTTTAGCAATTTTATTTATTGCCGCACCAATCTCACGCGGAATGGCCATGCTTATGGATCCGCTCGTGAACGCAACGCTCGGTAAAATCGGTTCTATGATTTCAGTTGCAACTACAGAAAGTCCTATCATTATGGGTATTATGCTTGGTGGATTAATAACAGTTATTTCTACCTCTCCATTAAGTTCTATGGCACTAACTGCAATGCTAGGATTAACAGGTTTACCAATGGCAATTGGTAGTCTTGCCGTAGCAGCCTCAGCCCCAATGAACTTTATTTTCTTTAAACGACTAAAAATTTGTTCAAAGAAAGACACAATCGCTGTAGCAATCGAGCCTTTAACACAAGCCGATGTTGTTTCAGCAAATCCAATTCCAATTTATGCGACAAACTTCGTTGGCGGTGCCCTTGCTGGTATTATTACATCTCTGTTCCAGCTCGTTAATAATGCGCCAGGAACAGCATCACCAATACCAGGACTTCTTGTCTTATTCGGATTTAATGACGTTGTAAAAGTAACAATTGCTGCTGTATTATGTGGAATCGTTACCACTATTGTTGGATACATCGGATCAATCGTATTCCGCAAATATCCAATTCGTTCTGCTGATGAAATTCGCGGCATTACTTCGGAAGAGAAAGTCGCATAAGAAAAAGAGCTATTCTCATTGTTTGAGAGTAACTCTTTTTCTTGTCGTCTGACGGTAAATGAAATTATATTAGCGATTTTTCAAATATATCGGCGTAACTCGAATTATATCAGCGATTTTTTTAATATATCGACCGTAACTCGAATTATATCGGCGATTTTTTTAATATATCGACTTACCGACACATAACGACAAAATAAGAGCCCCCTATTCATATAGGAGGCTTTTATTTTATCTAGCTACAGCAGCTAGAATCTCCGGCCATTTCACACTCTCGGTCGAGCGTTCCAATGACCTGCGATTCTGAGCGAGCTGCCTCCGCTTTTATTTCTATCCAGTTACGCCTCTTAGACCCTTGCGTCTAAGAACCTTCCCTGCCAAAAGGTAAAAAGCACCTTTTGCAGGAAAGAACCTTAGTCACCGGGTCTAAACAGTCGGCTTCACTTTTATTTCACCCAACCGAGCAGCATTTCCCGCACGAATTTGCTTGCTGCGACTGGTGTTTGATCACTATGGTCGTAGACAGGAGCTACTTCTACTAAGTCTGCTCCAACTACATTTATATTTGAATTTGCAATTGCCACGATGGAATCTAATAATTCTTTAGATGTGATACCTCCAGCTTCTAACGTTCCTGTTCCTGGAGCGTGAGCTGGGTCTAATACGTCAATGTCGATTGTGACATAAACTGGGCGTCCTGCAAGTTTCGGTAATACTTCTTTTAACGGTTCTAATACGTCAAATTTATATAAGTTCATACCTACTTCTTTTGCCCATTCGAATTCTTCCTTCATTCCAGAACGAATACCGAAAGAATATACGTTTTCCGGACCAATTAAATCGCACACTTTACGAATAGGTGTAGAGTGGGATAAAGGCTCCCCTTCATACGATTCACGTAAATCAGTATGGGCATCCATATGGATGATTGCTAAATCCGGATATTTTTTTGCCATTGCCTTAAAAATTGGCCAAGACACTAAGTGCTCACCGCCGAGACCTAGTGGAAACTTATCGGCATCTAAAAGTTTTGATACATACTCTTCAATCATGTCTATGCTACGCTGTGGATTTCCAAATGGTAATGGAATATCACCCGCATCAAAATATTTTACCTCTTCTAGTTCACGATCTAAATATGGGCTATATTCTTCAAGACCGATTGACACTTCACGAATACGTGCAGGGCCAAAACGAGAACCTGGACGGTAGCTTACTGTCCAATCCATTGGCATCCCGTAAATAACTGCCTCTGACTCTTCAAAACTTGGATGACTTTTAATAAATACTTTACCTGAATAAGCTTCATCAAAACGCATACTCTTTTCCTCCTTATGTGGAACTTAAGGTATCCCAACCTTTCATTATTTCTCAAATTTGGAGCCTATAACTCCTCTTTCTCGATTTACCTGTGCCTTCTTGTTCTTACAAGAAGACTACTTCATTTGTAGCAGTGTAAGTAACTAGCATGTTCAAGCCTTCTAGACAAACACCTTAAATGAGTCACTTACACTTTATTTATTTCAATTTAACGCTCTTACTTGATTAAATCGCCAACAAATTTCGGTAATGCGAATGCTGCATTGTGTAATTCTTTTGTGTAGTATTTCGTTTCGATTTCGTGGAAACGCTCTTCACTCACTTCTAATGGATCATGTTTTTTAGATCCAATTGTGAACGTCCAAAGACCACTTGGGTAAGTTGGAATGTTCGCTGTGTATAAACGAGTAATTGGGAAGATCTCCTTTACGTCTTTAAACACAGTTGTAATTAGTTCTGGTGTGAACCAAGGGTTGTCCGTTTGTGCAACGAAAATACCATCTTCTTTTAACGCTTTAGAGATTCCAGCGTAGAAGCCTTTTGTAAATAGATTTACTGCTGGTCCTACTGGCTCAGTAGAATCTACCATAATTACGTCATATTCATTTTCGCTTTCTGCAATGTGTAGGAAACCGTCTCCTACTTTTACTTCTACACGCTCATTATCTAGTGCGCCCGCAATTGATGGTAAGTATTGTTTAGAGTACTCAATTACTTTTCCATCGATTTCAACAAGAGTTGCTTTCTTTACGCTTGGGTGTTTTAACACTTCACGAATAACACCGCCATCGCCACCACCTACGACTAATACGTTTTCAGGGTTTGGGTGTGTAAATAAAGGTACGTGCGCTACCATTTCATGATAAACGAACTCATCTTTTTCTGTTGTCATAACCATGCCATCTAAAATAAGCATGTTTCCGAACTCTTCCGTTTCAACCATATCAAGTTTTTGGAATTCTGTTTGCTCCGTATGTAATGTGCGGTTAATACGCGCCGTAATCCCAAAATGTTTTGTTTGTTTTTCAGTGAACCATAGTTCCATCGTACAATCACGCCTTTCAATGCAAATTTATAATAGGGACATCATTAATGTCCCCTAACAAAAATAAAACAAAACATCCAAAAAGTATAGTTAAAAGTACAAAAATACCGAAAATATATTTTAGTCAGAGGGTTCTAACATATGTACGAAAAGGGATTGCCCTGTAATAGGAAAGAAAACCCTTTCTTAAGAAAGGGCTTTTGTCTCTACTTCTACCGGCTTTCGAACCGGAATTAAAATCATTACACAACCGACTAACACAACAATTCCACCGACTAAAAACGGACTTTGCGGTGAAACAGTGTGGCCGATAATTCCTGATAAGATTGGAGCAATTGCGCCACCTAACCAACGAACGAAGTTATAAACACCTGATGTAACAGATCTTTCATAAGGTGAAATATCCATTACATAACTTGTAAATAATGCATTATTTAACCCAGATGCTAATCCCGATAGAACAATTAATACAATTTGTAACCACATAACTTTCACGAAGAATAGTGCGATTAAGAAAAGGGCAAATACGAGTAAACTACCTTTCAACAATGCTTTCGGTTCATATTTCCCTTCTAGCTTATGAGCCAAAATTGCAGAACCGTAAGCTAACGCTAATCCCCATCCGCAAAATACAAAGCCTAATTGAATAGCAGATAAATGCATAATAAGTGGTGAATATGCTAGCACAACGAAAAATCCGTAGTAGTATAACATTCCTGAAATCGCACCTTGCATAAACGGTTTATATTTCACTAGGTTAAGTAATTCCCCTACGCCTGCCGCTTTACGTTTCACTTTTCGCTCCGGTTCTTTTACAAAAAAGAAAACTAAAATAAATGCTAAGAAAATTAAAATACTCGTCGCAAAAAATGGGTAACGCCAAGAATGTCCACCTAATATCCCGCCTAATAACGGTCCGCCTGCCATCCCTAAACCGATAGCTGCTTCATATAGTCCTACTGCTTCATGAACTTCTTTACTTAATGCAATCAATAATGTCATCGCCGTTGCGAAGAACATCGCATTTCCTAATCCCCACCCCGCGCGGAAAATAGATAATTGGGCAATCGTTTGCGATATACCGCATATAAACGCAAATACAGTTACAATCGCAAGACCGATCGTCATCATTCGTTTATCACCAAATCTTGATGCGAATATTCCAGCTGGTAACATCATAATTGCCATTGTTAAAATATATGCTGTAAATAACATCTCTACTTGCCAATGTGATGCACCAATTTGTTCAGCAATACTTGGTAAGATTGGGTCGACTACCCCTATACCCGAAAAGGCAAGGAAGGTAGCCACCACTGTAATCAATCTCCCTAATTTTTGTTTGCTCTCCATTTTGATCATTCTCCTTTTGTACTCTCTAAAAATGTCGCTGCACGATGTAGGCTATCTTCGAGTTCCGCCTTTACACGCTGCATTTGATCCATTTTCTCGTCTAGCGTTTGCACTTGTTTTTCAAGCATCTCTTTAATTTCTTGAATCACTTCGCGGTCACGAGGATTCTCACTATTTCTTCTTTGCTCCATTCTTTCTTTTAACGATAAAAAATGTTGCATTTCTTGAAGTGTAATCCCTAATACTTCTTTCGCTTCTACAATCCTTTTAATTCTGGCGATGTCCTCGTCCGTATACAGGCGAATGTTCCCCTCACTACGTTCAGGGGGATGAATTAAACCAATTTCCTCATAATAACGAAGTGTACGTTTTGTTAAACCAACTTGCTTTGTGACTTCATCAATTTTATACATGTTTATTCCTCCCTTCACTTGATTATTACATTTTACGTTAACGTTAACTTTTGTGCAACTGTTAGACTTTTGTAAATGTTTATCCCATTCAATTGTATTTTTCCAAAAGCAGTTTCATAATGAAAGAAAAGAAACGATAAGGAGATTTCCGTATGAATAAACCACTTATTTTCGCCCACCGCGGGGTAAAAGGAACACATCCAGAAAATACGATGATTGCCTTCCAAGAAGCAGAACGCATTGGTGCCCACGGCATTGAGCTTGATGTCCACCTATCAAAAGATGGTGAACTTGTCGTGATTCACGATGAAACAGTAGATCGCACAACAAATGGCATAGGTCTTGTTTCTGAAAAAACGGTAGCGGAATTACAAACTTTAGATGCTGGTAGCCATAAAGACCCTTCTTTCCATGAAGCAAAAATCCCAACGTTACGTGAAGTATTCATTTGGTTATCTACGACAAATTTACAGCTCAATATTGAGTTAAAAACAGATGTTATCCACTATCCAACTATTGAAGAAAAAGCTGTTGCTCTCGTTCGTGAATACCATCTATCTAATCAAATTATATTCTCATCATTTAACCACGACTCTGTTTCATTATTAGCAGAAATAGCTCCTGAAATCCCAAGAGCAATTTTATATGATACACCACTTGCTGATCCTATCGCTGAAGCAAAAAATAGAGAAGCAACTGGTTTACATCCAAACTTTCAATTACTAACAAAGGAATTTATTCAATTTGCACAAGATCAAGGGTACGTTTTCCGCCCTTATACGATTAACGAATACAAAGATTTACAAACTATGATTGACTATGGCGTAGATGTCATTATTACCGATTGGCCAGCACGTGCCTTTGAGCTCCTTTCTTAATTGAAGGAGCTTTTTGTTTTCGAAATTTCATTGTTTAAAATAACCGAAAACCCTCAATACTAATACAATAATGTTTGTATTAGTATTGAGGGGCTGAAAAAGATGGATCAAACTATGAATCCGAAACTTAAAAAATATAAACGTCTTTTCTTCACCGTAATGTTTTCTTCTGTTCTTTTTTTCGTTTTTTCCTTTTTTGTTATTATTATAGTTGCAAAAATTATGGGACCTCCTCCTGTTGCTGTCCCACAAACAAGTGTCTTTTACGCTAATGATGACACTGTTATCGGACAAAGTAATGAAATGCAAAAACGTTACAATGTATCTCTCAATGAAATTTCTCCTTATGTAAAAGAGGCGACACTTTCTATCGAAGATCAACGATTTTACAAACATCATGGCTTTGATATGAAACGTATTGCTGGTGCTATTGTTGCCGATTTAAAAGCGATGGCAAAGGTCCAAGGTGCTAGTACGATTACACAACAGTACGCTCGTAACCTATACTTAGATCATGATAAAACGTGGAAACGTAAACTATTAGAAGCGATGTACACAATTCGCCTGGAAGTGAACTATAATAAAAATCATATTTTAGAAGGATATTTAAATACAATTTATTACGGGCATGGTGCTTACGGAATCGAAGCTGCGTCTCGTCTATATTTCGATAAAACAGCAAAAGAATTAACATTAGCGGAAGCTAGTATGCTCGCAGGTATCCCGAAAGGACCTAGTGTCTACTCTCCCTTTTTAAAAGAGGATCGTGCGAAAGGACGACAATCTCTCATATTAGACGAAATGGTAGAACAAGGTTACATTACGAAGAAACAAGCAACGTCAGCAAAAAAAGATCCACTAACTTTTGCCTCATTAGATACAAAAAAAGTGACAGAGATTGCACCTTATTTCCAAGATGCTGTACAAGCTTCTCTTCTTCGTGATATCGGATTAGATGAACAAGCCTTACAAAAGGGTGGCCTGCGTATTTATACAACACTAGACCCTAAATTACAATCTGTTGCAGAGCAAGCTGTAAAAGATCACATACCTGACACAACAAACATACAAACTGCGCTCGTCTCTATGAATCCAAAAACAGGTGAAGTAGCTGCCCTTGTTGGCGGGACTGATTATAATACGAGTCAATTTAACAGGGCCACACAGGCCGCTCGACAGCCTGGATCTACGTTTAAGCCATTCCTGTATTATGCGGCATTAGAACGAGGATTCACCCCTGCTACGCGCTTAAAAAGCGAATACACTGTGTTCACTTTAGGTGACGGTGTTTCAAAGTATAAACCGAAAAACTATAAAGACTATTATGCAGACGATTTTGTAACAATGGCGCAAGCTCTTGCGGTCTCTGATAACGTATATGCCGTGAAGACCAATTTATTTTTAGGCGAAGACATTCTTACAAAAACAGCGAAGCAATTCGGTATTACTACCGCATTAAAAGATGTTCCGTCTCTCGCTCTCGGTACATCTCCTGTAAAACCAATTGAAATGGTTAACGCTTATAGCATGTTCGCAAACGGCGGAAAAGAAGTAAAACCAATGTTTATTCGCCGCATTATGGACCAGGAAGGAAACATGCTATACGATGCTCATTTGGAAAGTAAACAAGTTCTCGATAAAAGCAAAGCGTTTGTAATGGAAGAAATGATGACGGGCATGTTTAATAAAAAACTGAGCAGCTATGCTGCTGTAACTGGTCAATCGATGTTATCTAAACTATCAAGAACATATGCCGGAAAATCCGGTTCTACTGAAACAGATAGTTGGATGATTGGATTTACCCCGCAAATCGTAACGGGTGTATGGGTTGGATATGATCAACCTAAATCGATTTCAAACGTAGCAGAACAAGGATATGCGAAAAAAATATGGACCGATACGATGGAAAAAGGCTTAGATGGACAACCTCAAAAAGAGTTTAAACAACCAAGTGACGTCGTTGCAGTCGATATTAACCCTGAAAACGGAAAAATCGCTACAAAAAATTGTCCCATTTCAGTTAAAATGTATTTCGCAAAAGGTACAGAACCAACTGAATATTGTATGGATCATGTCGATGACAAAGAGGAATTTGAAAAGACAACTGAAGAAAAGAAGAAAACAAGTTGGTGGAAAAAATATCTTCCTTGGTAAAAAAATAGCTGACGGGCATCCGTCAGCTATTTTTTATTCACTTAATAATGCACGGCGCAATTCTTCACTAGATTCGTTCCAAATCGCTTCATTATGTTCTTTCAAGAATGTACCAAGTACTTTTTTAGATGATTCATCCATATGGTCGACCATAATGTAACGCTTCATTGATTTATCCATTTTGTTTACGTGCTCTGGAAGTGATTTATATCCGCGGCGAATTTCACGGTCAACTGTCATTTCACAAGCTGTTACACCTGCATAATAAGCACCTGTCGCCGTTCTTTCAATCGTTACCCACACAAGCCAAAATGGTTTTCCGTTTGGAACTTCATCTTTATTTGTTAAAAACTTAATACCTTTTTCGACTGTACTACGTGCATGCATTGCACCGATATCAACAAATGCTGTTTTCTCTAGTACATCGACAAATACAGGTGAAATGTTTTCTAGACTTAATGCTCCAACACCAAAACCACCATGTCCATCTGTTGAATCATTTTTCACGATATTAAAACCGATTTTTTTCTTTTTCTCTGTCATATGTAAACTCCTCCTCACTTAATGATTATAAAAGGCCAAAAATAGGCGCAATGATACTGTCTAAAAATACAAATACATATGGAATGACAACATTAAAAATAGGTTGAATTGTATAATTGCTAAGCGGTGTAATAACAAGAATTAATAACGCTATTGCTCCATACTTTTCATACTGTGTCATTTTCGCACGAATATTTGTTGGTGCTAAATCTTCCACAACTCGATACCCATCAAGTGGCGGAATTGGCAATAAGTTAAATACAAGTAATACGATATTAAGCATAATAAAAATTCGGAAGAATTGAGCCAATGTATCTGCTACTGCAAATGGAATTGAATCTAATACACCAAATGTTAATAGGCTATACCAAATAATTAAACCAATTGCACTTAAAATTAAGTTACTAATTGGGCCTGCAATTGAAACTAATATCCCTGCAAGACGCGGCCTTTTAAAGTTATATGGGTTAACAGGAACAGGTCTTGCCCAACCAAAACCAAGAATTAATACAGCGATCATCCCAATAGGATCTAAGTGCGCCATCGGTGATAATGTTAAACGGCCTTGCTTCTTTGCTGTATCGTCTCCAAATTTATATGCAACATATGCATGCGCAAATTCATGCACTGATAACGCAATAATAATGGCCATTGCTACCAACGGAATTTGTTGCAATGGGTATCTAAATAACTGATCCATGATTCATCTCCTCTTCAATATGTCAAAAAAAGAAATTATTTGTTTTTTCGATTGTTCTTCCCCATAATCCGCTATAATAAAAGTGTAACTTACATAAAAGGAGCGATTATATATGCCATACGTAACAGTGAAAATGCTAGAAGGACGCACAGAGGAACAAAAGAAAGCTCTTGCTGAGAAAGTAACAGCAGCAGTAAGCGAAACAACTGGTGCTCCTGAAGAAAACATCGTTGTTTTCATCGAAGAAATGTCTAAAAACCATTATGCAGTTGGCGGAAAACGCTTAAGCGACAAATAATTTCAAGTTCTTTCATAAGAAGCAGCTCTTAGCTGCTTCTTATTTTTTTCCTTCTAGTAACTCGATGATTCTCTCTTTATATTTTCCTTTTCTTCCATCTTCATAGATTAAATCATGCGGATAGAATAGTTTTTGATCCCTTCTCTTCTTACCAGTAATTGCCTCAACAATATCCGATTCACGCGAAAGCTCTCTAAGCTCTCCATTTGGCATAAGAAGTAAGATTGGCAGACGTTCTTCTTCTTCACCAGCACGGTAAAAGTCATACGGTAAGTCTGACGTTGAATCAACTACTAAATAGTATTCTGGATCAAGTCCAATCTTTTTAAATAAGCTACTTAATTCCATCCAATTATCTAAACCGTGCTTATCTGTAAACTCTACATATTTAAATAGGTTTCGATTCATAAAACGGCGGCATAAATCACTTAAAATTGGATCCTCTTCGTCTTGCCATACTTGGAAGTAATAATACATAACGTTCTCGTCTAACTTTAAATAATCCTCTACTGTTACTTCTTCTTCAAATAAAGAATAGAAATGAACCGGATGATTTTTAAATGTATAATACTTCTCGTGCAATGATTTTGCACGGTGTAAAATCTTCGTTAAAATAACTTCAGCACTGCGCGTTACCGGATGGAAGTATACTTGCCAATACATTTGATAACGGCTCATAATATAATGCTCAACAGCATGCATACCACTATTTTTAATGACTACTTGATTCCCGTACGGACGCATGACACGCAGTATACGTTCCATATCAAAGTTTCCATACTTTACGCCTGTGAAATACGCATCTCTTAATAAATAGTCCATACGATCTGCATCAATTTGACTGGAAATCATACTAATCGCTAATTTATTCGTAGATGTTTTGGCGATTACATCGGCTACCTTTTGCGGAAACTCCTTATCCACGCGGCTTAATATACGATTAATTTCCGTATCTCCAACGATAATCTTTTGCGTAAATTTCTCATGATCTAATGAAAATACTTTTTCAAACGAGTGAGAAAACGGGCCGTGACCGACATCATGAAGTAATGACGCACATAAACATAACAATCTATCTTCAGCATTCCAGTTCGGTCTGCCATCAAACACATCATCAATCATACGACGAATAATTTCATATACACCTAACGAATGAGTAAAGCGACTATGCTCTGCACCGTGAAATGTAAAAAATGTCGTTCCAAGCTGCTTTATACGGCGCAAGCGTTGAAATTCTTTCGTTCCGATTAAATCCCAAATAACACGATCGCGCACGTGCACATATTTATGTACCGGGTCTTTAAACACTTTTGTTTCGCTGAGTTTGTCGTTTAAATATACCACCTTCCGACATCCCCCTTTCTTTACTGCATTCTTACTATATATTATAAACGAAATAGGAAACAGAAAGAAATGAAAGACTATATTAATTGCCCTTATATAAAGAAAAAATCACTTTTACCGAAGTAAAAGTGATTTCTGTTTATACATTATTTCCCTAAAACGAATTCAGCAACTTCATCTAAGATCATTTCTTTACCTAGAGGGAAGTAACCTTTGTTTACGTCTTCGCTTTTAATTGTAAATACGTGGTTGTTTTTAACAGCGTTCATGTTTTTCCAAATTGATTCTTCTTGGAATTCTTTTAGACGTTGAGAACCGTCACCAGTTGTAAATACGAATAAGTAATCCGGGTTGTAATCGATTAAAGCTTCTTTTTGTACTTGTACTAGTGGTTTATCCGTTGGTGTACCTTTAACTGCTGGTAATTTTAAATCATTAAAGATTACGCTACCGTAACCGTAGTCACCGTATACGCGGAAAGCATTTGGATATGCAGCCATTTTCATAAATTTAGCATCGCCAGTTTTCGCAACGATTTTGTCATGTAATTTGCTTGCTTTTTCATCATACTGTTTGAACCATTCTTTCGTTTCTTTCTCTTTACCGAAGATTTGACCTACTTCTTCGAATTTCGGACGCCATTGGTCTAATGGAGTTTTTAACATAACTGTTGGTGCAATTTTAGATAATTGATCATAAATCTTTTCTTGACGATTGTTTACAAGAATTAAGTCTGGTTTTGCAGCAGCTACTGCTTCGATGTTAATTTTATCACCCCAAGCAGAACCAACTGGTTTTACGTCTTTTAATTTCTTTTCAATATGTGCATCAATCTTTTCTTGAGATGTATTAGCAGTAATAATTGGTTTCATACCAAAGATTAATAATTCTTCCGTTGAACCACTCAGGTCAGCAATTTTCTTTGGATTTGCAGGAATTTTAATTTCCCCTTTTGCGTGTTGTACAGTGCGCTCTTCAGTCTTCGCATCCTTCGCATCTGCTTTCTTCTCTTCTTTGTTAGAACAAGCTGCAAATAGTACAGAAGTAACGACTAGTACCATTGCTAATAACGCCATTTTAAAATTCTTCATGTTCCCACTCCTTCTAGCTGTATTTCTCTTATAAGTTACAGTGAACTATAAGAAACAAGATTAACAATTAATAAATATATATTGATTAATTGTTGCTTATGCCCCGCTCTAACGGGTGTTCAACTTCCTATTTACTAATAAGAAGCTCAACGTCCATTAGAAGGCCCCCTCTTTACGAGGGGGATTCTACTTATGCTTTTTTACGCAATTGATTACTAATCATCGCTAAATCATATGTTAAACAAATTGGTTTACAGTTTACTGGACACGGAACGATTTGAGCTTCAATCTCAAATACACTGCGAAGTGTTTCACTCGTCATCACTTCGTCTGGCGTTCCTTGCTTCATTAATTTACCTGCTTTTAATGCAATCATATGATCTGAGAAACGAGAAGCATGGTTTAAGTCATGGATAACCATAACAATCGTTCTACCTTCTTCTTCGTTTAACTTTTTCAATAAGTTTAATACTTCTAATTGATGAGCCATATCTAAGTACGTTGTCGGTTCATCTAATACGAGTAATTCTGTCCCTTGTGCAAGAGCCATCGCAATCCATACGCGTTGACGTTGCCCGCCTGATAACGCCTCTGCTGAGCGATTTGCGAATTCTGTCATTCCCGTCACTTCAAGTGCCCAATGAATGTAGCGATAATCCTCTTCTTTCAACGTTCCAAATCCTTTTTGATGAGGAAAGCGTCCATATGAAACGAGTTCAAACACAGTAAGGCCCGTTGGCACTTCTGCAGTCTGTGGTAAAATCGCCATTTTCTTTGCGATTTCTTTCGTTGGCTGTTTCTCAATTGCTTTTCCGTCAAGATAAACAGTACCTTTTTTTGCCTTCAAAATACGAGAAGCCGTTTTTAATAATGTGGACTTCCCACAACCATTTGGTCCAATAATTGTTGTAATTTTCCCTTCCGGAATTTCAACTGTTAATCCATCAATAATTAACCCTTCATTATATCCAACAGATACCGCATCAACTGCTAAAGTTGCCATACAAAAAGCCTCCCTTTATTTTGTCCTCATAAGTAAGTATATGAAATATGGTGCACCAATTACAGAAATAACAAGACCGACCGGTATTTCTGAAGTTGTTAACACACTTCTTGAAATTACATCTGCGAATAAAAGTAAAAACGTCCCTATTAGTGCAGCAGTAGGCAGCATAATTTGATGTTTACCACCAACAAGGCGCCTCGCTAAATGCGGAGCCATTAAACCGATAAAACCAATTCCTCCGGCAACAGCGACAGATGCACCAGCTAAACACACTGCAATAAATAATAATTTACGTCTTTCTTTTTCTACATTTAAACCAAGACCAACAGCTGTCGAGTCGCCTAGGTTCATTACATTTAATATGTGCGCCTTACTAATAGCCAGTGGCAAGAAAATAACCATCCATGGAAGTACACTTAGTACGAACTTCCAATCTGTGCCCCATAGACTTCCTGCTAACCAAATCGTAGCAAAGCGGAAATCGTTAGATGTCATCTTCATAGAAAAAATTAAACTAACAGCACCAAACCCGGCTGCAACAGCGATACCAACTAGTATTAATCTCGTTGATGAAACGCCGTCTTTCCATGCTAGTAAATAAATAATAACCGCCGCTAATATTGCACCAACTAACGCGAAGAATGGAAGGATAAATACAGATAAAAATGTGCCAGTCCCAACTTTTCCGAAGAAAAAGTAGACGAATATAACAACTGTTAATCCCGCTCCAGCGTTAATACCGATAATACCTGGATCAGCAAGTGGATTTCGTGATAACCCTTGCAAAATCGCACCTGACATCGCTAAAGCGGATCCAACTAATATAGCAATAACCATACGCGGCATACGGAATTCAAATAAAATAACAGACTGATCTTCAGCACCAAGTCCAACCAATGACTTTAATACGTCCATTGGCGGTATTTTAAATGTCCCTGTATTTAAACTTACTAAAAATACAGTAACGATTAATCCTACTAAGATTGTTAAAACAGAAACATTCTTTTTTGTTAAGACACTTGTCCTCACATTTTCCCTCTCCCTTCGTTACGTGCTAAGTAGAGGAAGAATGGAACCCCAATTAGCGCTGTAATTGCTCCAATTGGCGTTTCAAACGGCGGATTAATAACGCGAGATAACATATCTGCACTTTCAATTAACAGCCCACCTAAGACCGCAGAACATGGAATAACCCATCTATAGTCTGAGCCTACAAGGAAACGAGTCATGTGCGGGATTACAAGACCAACAAATCCAACCGATCCTGCCATAGAAACCGCAGAACCTGTTAACACAAGAACAAGTACTGTTCCGATAAATTTAATTAATGTCGTATTTTGACCAAGCCCAATTGCAATTTCTTCACCGAAGCTTAAAATTGTAATATACCTCGACATCATAATTGCAATAAAGAGACAAACAAGGCCAATTGGTACTAACATATTAATACTTTCCCATTTCACTCCCGCAACTCCGCCTGCATTCCACATACTCACCTCTTGGGCAAGGTTGAAATATAGCGCAATTCCAGATGAAATGGCCCCTAATAAAGCACTAATTGCTGCACCGGCTAAAGCTAACTTCACAGGTGTTAATCCACCTGGTGAAGAAGACCCAATTCCATATACAATGCTCGCTCCAAACGCAGCTCCAATAAAAGATGCGATAACGAACATTAAATAAGGTGAATTAGGGAAGAATGCATACATAATTGCAATTCCAAATACAGCTCCATCTGTAATTCCCATTAACGATGGTGAAGCAAGTGGATTTCGCGTCATACCTTGCATAATTGCCCCTGATACCGCTAAAAAGGCACCTGCTACTACGCCCCCTATTGCTCTAGGCATGCGAAGTTCTTGAATTACGTTATGATGCGTAATAGAACCGTCAAACTGAAACACAGCTTGCCATACAGTCTTTAAACTAATATCTGCAGCACCAAACGAAATAGAAACTGCCATGCTTAAAGCTAACAAAACTGTACCTGCTACTAAAATAATAGAAGCAACGAGCGGTCTGCTCTTAATCTCTTTAACATTCACATCTTGATGTTCTATACTCCTTGCGCTCGCTTCCATACCTCAACCATCCTAACCAACAACATATATTTAATAAAATGAAATTTATTCTCAAATAGTAATAAAAAAATTAGGTTAATTGATCTTTTCCTGATAATGATTATCAGAATCAGACACTTTCTATTCTACCTATCGCTTCAAAAGACTGTCAACCATTATTTTGAAATACAAATTTATATAAATTGAAATTTGAATAAATAGATGATGCCCCTCCTTCATTGAATGTTAATCTACTCAATTGTATTTTCGTAGAATAACTCATTCCTCTTATGGGCATAAAAAAGAAGAGTAATCTATTCACTCTTCTTTTTCTTACTTATTTAACTTTGCTTCAATTTTTACAATTAATTCATCTTCTGTTGGAGCCGCGACTGGACGATTATTTACAAATGCGAATGATTTTTTACGGCCAGGGCCACAGTAAGACTGACACGCAACTTCAATCGTTGCACATGAATCTACTTTTTTTAACTTTGGAATCAACGTTTTAACGTTCGTTGCCTGACAATCATCACACACACGAAATTCGTTCCCCATTATATAACACTTCCTCTATTTTAAACTTTTCTCAAGTACATTTAAGAATAAACACTAAATGGTATTTTACCGCTCTTTGAAGCTCGTTGCAAGTTTCCCTTTAAAGCTCTTTCTTCATATTAATGCTACATATTTATATGTTTTCCTACAGAAGCTTACGTCATTCTTGGCAAAATTTATACCTTTCATCGAAATCTACCATATTTTTAAAAGCTTTGTATAAAAGCTCATTTTTTTGCCCATTATAAAAATAGGAAGTTCATAAAAAGAAAGGGAGTTGAATCTATGAAAGTAAGACAAGATGCTTGGACGGATGAGGATGATTTATTACTTGCTGAAACTGTACTTCGTCACGTTCGAGAAGGAAGTACTCAATTAAATGCATTTGAAGAAGTGGGTGATCAATTAAATCGTACATCGGCTGCCTGTGGTTTCCGTTGGAATGCTGTTGTTCGCTATAGTTATGAACAAGCTCTTCAACTAGCAAAAAAACATCGTAAAGATAAAATGC
Organism: Bacillus sp. RC251; assembly: GCF_044908765.1. Classification (NCBI taxonomy): domain Bacteria; kingdom Bacillati; phylum Bacillota; class Bacilli; order Caryophanales; family Bacillaceae; genus Bacillus; species Bacillus sp. RC251. The sequence goes on from NZ_JBIYDP010000008.1 coordinate 62,995, forward strand.
GCGCTGCAAGCGGCGAACAAGCGAAAAAACGTTTACTTTATACACCACCAGCTTCAGATTCGATAACTGATTACGAAGAATTCGTACAAGAGGAATCAATTGTACAATATAAAGAAGCTATTCCATATAAAGAAGCCAACGTTCCTGCTGCAAAAGGCTCTATAACAATGCAAGATGTTATTTATTTTTTACAAACAGTCGGATCTTCCAATATAAAAGTAACAGCTCTTGAAAACGAGAATACGAGATTGAAACAAGAAATTAAATCACAAATGCTTCGAAATGAAGAACTAGAAAAGAAACTAGAAAAATTAGAAAAACAATCTCATACTGTACAAGAAGATTACGAAACACTTATGAACATTATGAACCGCGCTCGTAAGTTGGCAGTCATGGATGATGAGGAACGCTCACAAACATCGTTCCGCATGGATCGAAACGGTAATTTAGAAAAAATTGCAGAATAGAAAGGATGCATGTAATGCATCCTTTTTTAGTCTTTCATCTTTAAACTTTCCCTTTATATGCGAGAAAACCCCATTCTTCATTTTTTGCTATAATAGAGATTGTCATTTTAAAGATAAGGGGTTAGTTATATGAGCAATTCCCGTTCCATTTTATCTCAGCCAGAGTGGCGTATTGTAGATCAGTCTAGTTTGGGACCAACATTCCATGCATTGCAGTCATTCGCAATGGATGACACACTGTGCACAAGCATTGGAAATGGTCAATCAGCTGCAACAATGCGTTCTTGGGTTCATCACAATACAATTGTTCTTGGCATTCAAGATTCACGCCTACCACACTTGGAAGAAGGTATTTCCTTTTTACAAGAAAACAACTTCAATGTTATCGTTCGTAATTCCGGTGGACTTGCAGTCGTACTTGATAAAGGTGTTTTAAACGTATCACTTTTATTCCAAGAGACGGAAAAAGGTATCGATATTGATCTTGGATACGATACAATGTGGCATTTAATTAAGGAAATGTTAAACGATTACGATGTTACAATCGAGGCAAAAGAAATTGTTGGTTCTTACTGTCCTGGTAGCTATGACTTAAGTATTCGCAATCAAAAATTTGCTGGCATTTCACAGCGCCGTATTCGCGGTGGTGTCGCTGTCCAAATTTATCTCTGCGCTACAGGAAGTGGCTCTGAGCGTGCCGCACTCGTTCGTGATTTCTACAACCTAGCCATTCAAGGAGAAGAAACACGCTTTACATATCCTGAAATTGTACCGAGTACGATGGCTTCACTTTCAGAATTACTTGGCGAAACCATTACAGTACAAGATTTAATGATGCGCCTTTTAAAAACATTGCAGCAATTCGCTCCAAAGTTAACATCATCTCAATTAACAATAGATGAAATACCTTTATATGAGACGAATTTACAACGCATTATTGATCGTAACAATAAAGCACTTGGCTTAGAAAAATAAAGACCGTCGCTATAATAGCGACGGTCTTTATTTCGATTCATTATAGAATTAAAGTGCTTGAGCTGCTGTAATTAAAGCTAACTTGTACACTTCTTCTTCGTTACATCCGCGAGATAGATCATTTACAGGCATATTTAAACCTTGTAAGATTGGTCCTACTGCTTCGAAGTTACCTAAACGTTGAGCGATTTTGTAGCCAATATTACCAGCTTCTAAGCTTGGGAATACGAATACGTTAGCATCACCTTTAATTGTAGAACCTGGAGCTTTTTTCTCAGCTACAGACGGTACGAATGCAGCATCGAATTGGAATTCTCCATCTAAAGTTAATTCAGGAGCCATTTCTTTTGCAATACGAGTTGCTTCTACAACTTTTTCTGTTTCTGGAGATTTCGCAGAACCTTTTGTAGAGAAGCTTAACATAGCAACGCGTGGATCAATACCGAATAGTTCAGCAGTTTTCGCACTCTCGATACCAATTTCAGCTAAATCTTGGCTGTTTGGTGCAATGTTAATTGCACAATCAGCGAATACATATTTCTCTTCTTCACGTACCATGATGAATACGCCAGAAGTTTTTGTAACGCCTGGTTTTGTTTTAATGATTTGAAGTGCTGGACGAACTGTATCAGCTGTCGAGTGAGCTGCACCACTTACTAAACCGTGTGCTTTACCCATGTATACAAGCATTGTACCGAAGTAGTTTTCGTCTTTAAGGATTTTGCGAGCGTCTTCTTCAGTTGCTTTACCTTTACGGCGTTCAACGAAAGATGCTACCATTGCATCCATTTCTTCGTATGTAGCTGGGTCATAAATATCAACGCCTGCTAATGTTAAATTCATGCTAGCAGCTTTTGCGCTAATTTCTTCTTTATTACCAACTAAAATTGGTTGTACTAACTCTTCTTTTGCTAAACGCTCTGCAGCGCCTAAAATTCTTTCATCAGTTCCTTCAGGAAGTACGATAGAAATGCCTTTTCCTTGAACTTTTTCTTTTACTGTTGTAAATAAGTTGCTCACGAATAAACCCTCCTACATATGTTAAAAAACTCTATCTTTAAGAATACTGCTTTTCCTCTATATTTTAAACTTATAGCTCCCAAAAAATAGATAAAATGAAAATGATTATATTTTCATAAAATTCAGCCTAGAAATAAATCCCCTTTAAGCCTTATCTTCTCCTATTTTCAAGTAAATTTAAATGTGACAATTTTATGCGCTAAAGCTTTATATAGATGATTTTAAAACTATATATGCTATAGTTAACGTGTAAAACTATCATTAACTGAGGTGAATAGAATGAGTGAAGCAACAACAACGTTAGATGGCTGGTATTGTTTACATGATTTACGTTCTATTGATTGGGCTGCATGGAAAACATTATCTAGCGACGAACGCGGACAAGCTGTGTCTGAATTTTTAAATGTCGTTGAAAAATGGAACGAAGTATCTACCGCGAAAAAAGGTAGTCATGCAATGTATACTGTTGTTGGCCAAAAAGCTGATATTATGCTTATGATTTTACGTCCAACAATGGAAGAGTTAAATGAAATTGAGACAGAATTGAATAAAACAACATTAGCTGAATATATGGTTCCTGCATACTCTTACGTATCTGTTGTTGAACTAAGCAACTACCTTCCAGCTGATGAAGATCCATATCAAAACCCACAAATCTTAGCTCGCTTATATCCAGAACTACCAAAAGCAAATCACATTTGCTTCTACCCAATGGATAAGCGTCGCCAAGGTGATGACAACTGGTACATGCTTCCTATGGAAGAACGTAAAAAAATGATGTACAGTCATAGTAAAATCGGTCGCCAGTACGCAGGTAAAGTACGCCAAGTTATTTCAGGATCAGTTGGATTCGACGATTTTGAGTGGGGCGTAACATTATTCGCTGACGATGTTCTTCAATTTAAAAAACTTATATATGAAATGCGCTTCGATGAAGTAAGTGCTCGTTATGGTGAATTCGGAACATTTTTCGTTGGAAACATTTTACCAGACGAAAAGGTAGAGAAATTTTTACACATATAAAGTGAAACTTTAATGAGTGGGGGTTTTGTTCATCCCCCACTCATTATCATCGCCCACCTAACTTCTTTGCTGTCGCTTAATTTTGAGGTGGGGATCTTACTGCCCGGCAAATAGCGGGGCAAATCATGAAAAAGGAACGAAATTCGTTCCTTTTTTTATTACCCTCTATATTTCTCCTCAAAAAACTTCTTTTCTCTGCAAATTTGAACAAAAATCGACAATTCTTTTCGATTTCCTTACAAAATTGTAACCTTTCTATATCCAAATTTATGCTAAAATGGTACGAGCTACATGCTAATAACGATGCGAAGGTGATAATCTATATGAAGGAAATCTTGTCTATTTTACTAGCGCTTTTATTGTCAATTTCTTCCTTAGGAGTAACAACATCCCATGCGGAAGAAAAAATACACATTGAGGCAGCTGCTGCACTTCTATTTGATGCAGATACAGGAAAAATACTGCATGAACAAAATCCAGATGAATTGCTAGCTATTGCTAGTATGTCAAAACTAATTGTTGTTTATGCCGTATTAGAAGCAATTAAAGAAGGAAAAATCACTTGGGATACAAAGGTAAACATTTCTGATTATGCTTATGAAGTTTCACGTAATAATGAATTCTCTAACGTTCCGTTTGAAAAGGGACGTCAATATACTGTAAGAGAATTATATCATTCTATCGTTATCTTCTCTGCAAACGGATCTAGTATTGCCTTAGCAGAACTTCTTGCAGGAAGTGAGAAAAACTTCTTAAACCTTGCAAATGAACATGCAAAAAAACTAGGGTTAAAGAAATATAAATTTGTAAACGCTACTGGGTTAAATAACGCTGACTTAAAGGGAAAACACCCTGAGGGAACGGATCCGAATGGAGAAAATTCCATGTCAGCTCGCGATATGGGTATGCTTTCAAAAGCAATAATTACAAAGTATCCAGAAATGCTAGAGGATACAAAACAAAGATTTAGAAACTTCCCAGATAATCATCCGAAACCAATTCGTATGGAAAACTGGAACTGGATGTTACCAGGTGCTGCTTTTTCTTATGAAGGAACAGATGGTTTAAAAACTGGTAGTTCTGATACTGCTGGATACGGATTCACTATTACAGCAAAACGTGGTGACTTACGCCTTATTTCAGTAATTATTAAAACAAAATCAATGGACGAGCGTTTCACTGAATCTCGTGCATTAATTGAATATGGATTTAATAACTTTGAAAAACAAAAATTAAAAGTTGATAAACACAACACAATCTCTGTAGTAAAAGGTAACGAAGATCAAGTGACTGTTACACCGGAAAAAGAAATAACAGTAATTGCGAAAAAAGGTAGCAAAGATCCTTATAAAATTGGGACTGAAGCAGATAAATCCCTTGCTGAAGATGGACATTTAGTCGCTCCTGTTAAAAAGGATGCAAAAGTAGGTTCCATCGTTCTAGAACCAACTGATAAATACGGATTTTTAGATGGAAATAAAAACATGAAAGTTACTGCAAAAACGACAGAAGAAGTTGAAAAGGCAAATTGGTTCGTATTAACAATGCGCTCTATTGGAGATTTCTTCTCAAACTTATGGTCTAAAGTATTTTAATGACGGAAAGCTAGCTCACGCTAGCTTTTTTTATTTCCCTCTCTCCATGTAAAACTTCGTTTGGTTGTCATATCTGAGTCCTTTTTCTCATACGTATGAACTAGTAATCGTTACACACTTCATCTAGAAATAAACCTCTTTCCACAAGGTATTCCAAAAAGAGAGGTGACACATAATGGGTGTTATTGCTTATAACGAAGAAGATGTAAAGTTATTAGCTAGACTGATGCGTGCTGAAGCCGAAGGAGAAGGACAACAAGGAATGTTAATGGTCGGAAACGTAGGAGTAAATCGTGTCCGCGGAAATTGTTTAGATTTTAAAAAAATACGTAATTTACGTCAAATGGTTTATCAAAATCCTGGCGGTTTTGAGGCAACGCAAAAAGGGTATTTTTATCAGCGTGCAAGAGAACAAGATATCGCATTAGCAAGGCGAACGATTCAAGGACAACGTTTTTGGCCCGCCAACTTTTCCTTATGGTTTTTTAGACCGGAAGGCCCTTGTCCGCCAACTTGGTATAATCAGCAAAACTCTGGTCGCTTCAAAAAGCACTGCTTCTTCCAGCCATCTGGCGAGGATTGTCCTGGCGTATATTAAGGATTGATAATGAGGAGGGATTTTTGAATGGCACAGCAACAAAACCCGTATTACGGAACAGGTTTCTATCAACCATCTGGAACTTATGTACAACCGCAACAAATGACCCCACAGCAACAGCAACAACAGCAAGCAATGCAACAACAAGCTGCGCAAGCTCAATATGCCGTTTCTCAAGGCATGTTACCATTAGAACAGTCGTACATTGAAAATATTCTTCGCTTGAACAAAGGCAAGCAAGCTACCGTTGTAATGACTTATGAGCGTGGTAGTTCGCTCGGTACACAATCTTATACAGGTATTATTGAGGCAGCTGGTCGTGATCATATCGTAATTAGTGAGCCCCAATCAGGGAAACGTTATTTACTATTAATGATTTATTTAGATTATGTAGAATTCCCAGAAGAAATTACTTATTTACCTAGTCAACAAGCAACTTATGCTCCAAGACCATAAAAAAAAGCTGGCGTATGCCAGCTTTTGTTTTTTATAATCCTTTTACAACTGCAGTTCCGACTAAGATCCATGCCACGATAAACGCTACACCACCAAGAGGTGTAATTGGGCCAAAGAACTTAATACCTGTCGTACTTAATGCATACAAACTACCTGAAAACATAATAATCCCAGCTACCATAAGCCAGCCAGCAGTAGTTAAAAGTGATGATTGAATTTTATCCATTAATAAAGCAACTACGAATAGTCCACCGGCATGAAACATTTGATATGTAACACCTGTTTTCCAAACTTCTAACATTTTTGCAGAAACTTTATTTTCTAAACCGTGTGCTCCAAAAGCCCCTAACGCAACAGATAGCCCTGCCGCAATACAACCTAGTAAAAAGAAAATTTTCATCTTAATTCCCCTTTTTTTACCTTTATCATAAGCAATTTTTTCATATAAGCCAAACGATTTATCTTCTAGAAATCAAATAAAGAATTACCGTTTGCGCCTTCTTCTTTTATATAAACAGGTTCTCCAGAAACCGGCATAACTGGTTGAACTGTCGTCATAGGCTGAGAGCCAATTACTTGTGATGGAATCTCAGGTTCTCTATACATAGAAGGCTCAGCTTGTTCATCTAATAATAAATCACATAACGCTCGCACAACTAATAAATGCGCTTTTGATTGTTGCCCTTCACTGCTTTTTGCCTTTGCAATTTCATTCGCCATTTTATTTAAAATCTTATCGCTCGATATTTGCATTCCTTGTCACCTCTTACTTTGTAGTTCTTTCTCAAATTGTCCTAGCTTCTCTACTGAACCAAACACTATTATCATATCATGTTCTTGTAGTTTTTCCTGCCCCGTTGGATTATGTATAACATTCCCATTTCTCAAAATCGCTAAAATTGTTACATCAAATTGATTTCTCACATCACTCTCTAGTAACGATTTACTAGCTAAAATAGAACCTTTGCCGACTGCAATTTCTTCAATTACAAATGACTGTTCCACGCCATATAGTACTGTATCAATATAATGAACTGTTAGCGGATTCGCAATACCTTTTGCAATATGAATTCCTGCCATGCTAGATGGATTAATCACCTTATTTGCCCCAGCACGCTTTAATTTGTCTTCAGTTTCTGGTTTTTCTGCTCTTGCCACAATTTTAATTGCATCGTTTAGCCCTCTTGCCGTTAATGTAATAAATACATTTTCAGCATCATTTGCTACGATAGCAACTAAACCGGCTGCCTTTGAAATTCCCGCATGATGTAACACTTGGTCTTCCGTTGCATCTCCGTGTACATACAAAAGTTTTTCCTTCTCTAATATACTTTCATCTTTATCTACGACGACAAATGGAATTTTCTTTTCTTGCAATTCATGTACAACTTGAAGCCCCACTCTACCACAACCACATACGATAATATGATTTTGTAACTGTGCTATTTGTTTATCCATCTTCTTCCTCCGTACTGCATGAAATAAATTCCCTTCAATAATCATAGCTGCCACTACACCAATTGCATACGTAACAATACCGACTCCAACAGGTATGATAAGAAGCGCAAAAACTTTTCCTGCCTGTGTTACAGGAACGGCATCTCCGTACCCAACAGTTAATACAGTAATCATCGTCATCCAAAATGCTTGAAACAAACTAATCTCTTCAATCATCATAAATCCTAGCGTTCCTAGAATTACAACAAAAGTCATACATATAACTGCTATCCATAATTGCTTCCGTGCATTCATATTGTGCTTCAACTCTTTTCTCTATCTACAATCTTTGCCAGTGGAAATGAAATACATATATACTAGATACGGAATCTATGAAAGAGGTTGATATAATGAAAACATTTCTTTCCGCCTTACAATGGGCACTATTTATTTTAGCTGGAAGCCTTATTGTACCAATTAGCGTCGCAACTAATTATGGTCTCGATGGCGCTGAAGCTATTGCATTCGTACAAAGAACATTATTTGTTCTTGGCTTTGCCGGCCTACTGCAAGCTGTATTTGGACATAAACTGCCTATTCAAGAAGGTCCTGCAGGCCTTTGGTGGGGCATTTTCTCCCTTTATGCAAGTTTAGGTGTCGTATTATTTGGATCCAGCAATGAAACGCTTAAAGTCCTTCAGTACGCATTCCTATTAAGTGGTATCATTTGTATTATTCTTAGTATTTTTGGACTCATCGATAAACTAGTTCGCTATTTTACACCGACAGTCATTGGAACATATTTATTTCTTCTTGTCGCGCAACTTAGCGGGTCCTTCTTAAAAGGAATGTTTGGCCTTGATGGAAAACATACAGAAGTACAAGCTGACGTATTTATTCTTTCACTCATTGTTATTTTACTATCCTTTTTCATCATGAAGCTACCTATTATCGGACAATATTCTGTTCTTTTCAGTATCGTCTGCGGCTGGATATTATTCGCATGCTTCGGATTATCTAATCCAGTAACACCTGTGACAGATATAATCCGTTTTCCGTCTCTATTTGTTTTCGGAATGCCTCGTGTTGAATGGAATATGGCAATTACAGTCGTTTTCGTTACACTATTACTTCTAACAAATATGTTAGCAAGTATTCGCGTTGTGCAAAGGATTGTCTCTAAGTATGAAAAGAATGCAGCACCAGATCGTTTCAAACAAGCCGGCATTATAACAGGCATAAATCAATTGCTAGGAGGCCTTTTTTCAGCTATTGGACCTGTTGCGATTTCTGGATCAGCAGGATTTATTGCAACGACTAATATTTATAAACGACTCCCCTTTATGTTAGGGTCAAGCTTTATTATTTTCGTTAGTATATTCCCAAAGATTACTTCATTCTTTGCGGCGATACCTGTCGCAGTCGGATATGCTGCCATTTACCCTGTATTTGCAAGCATGATTGGTCTTGCCTTTCGCGAATACGAAACAGTACAAGATAAAGAACGGTTATTTAAAGTAGCAGGTCTTTCAATCTTTACAGGAGTCGGAGTTATGTTTGTTCCAGCAGGAGCATTTTCTACACTCCCACCATTTCTAGCATCGTTTTTAAGTAACGGTCTCGTTCTTGGATCTGTAATGGCAATTTTGCTCGAAATACTATTTTCTCGTTCTACAGAAAAACAACCATCGTAAATTGGAAAACTTCCATTATTGCACTCTATCTTTAGAGTTGTTACGATAATGATAAAGTGAAACTTTAATCAATGAGAGCCATTCATCTTTACTAATGATTAGCTCTCACCGATCGGGCATTAGCAGTATAAATTATCATAGGCAACATGCTCGTGGTAATTTATACTAAAAATACAGAACTTCTCCTAGCTTCACATAAAGTGAAACTTTAATCAGTGGGGGTTTTGTTCATCCCCCACTGATTATTAGTTGAACCAATCGGACTTTTACGGGCAGCCCGACCCCCACCTAACTTCTTTGCTTTCGCTGAATTTTGAGTTGGGGGTCTTACTGCCCGTTAATGTGGGATAAAGAAGTTCGATGTCTTACTATATATTCCCCAATATCTTCATAAAACTTTATTTCTATTTCAACAAAGAGAGGAATTTTCAATATGACTTATAAAATGATTGTTTTAGATTTAGATGATACTTTATTACGTGATGACCATACTATTTCACCTCGTACGAAAGAAGCGTTAATGACTGCACAAGAGCAAGGTGTAAAAGTTGTACTTGCTTCTGGACGTCCAACATTCGCAATGCGTGCAATCGCAAAAGAATTGCAATTAGAGGAGTACGGTAGCTTTATTCTTTCATTTAATGGTGCAAAAATTATTAACTGTAAAACAGATGAAGAGTTATTCAGTAGTACATTATCCCCTGAAATCGTTCACAGTCTTTACGATATTAGTAAAGAAGAAAATGTATGGATTCACACATACATTGGTGACGATATTATCACTGAAAAAAACAACTCTTATACAGAAATTGAAGGTCAAATTACGGGTATGCCAATCGTAGAAGTAAATAACCTGAAAGAATCTATACAACAACCAGTTGTAAAAGTGTTAATGGTAGAAAATCCAGAACATTTACAAACGGTAGAATCAAAACTACAACAACAACTAGAAGGCCAATTAAGTGTTATGCGTTCTAAACCATTCTTCTTAGAATTTACTGAAGCTGGTGTTACAAAAGGAACAAGCTTAAACCAACTGATTCAAAAACTTGGCATTAAGCGCGAAGAAGTTATCGCAATGGGCGATAGCTATAACGATCAGGCAATGATCGAATTCGCCGGTCTTGGTGTTGCAATGGGCAATGCACCAGATGATATTAAAGAAATTGCAAACTACGTAACAGATACAAATATGAACGATGGCGTTGCAAAAGTTGTAGAGAAGTTCGTACTAAAAAGAGAAGCACTCGTTTAATATTTTCACTCATAAAACCTATTTGAAGTCAAACACTTCAAATAGGTTTTTATTTAAATTCTCATGCTTTTGTGACTATATTTTGAACTTTGCACTATTCTCGTAGTGTAAACTTTCTTTTTGTATATAATGGAACAAAATAGACTATTTTATTTTGAAAAAGAATACAAATTTACTATATACAAGCATACATTAAAGGAGGCTACTTCATGTTATCTACACCAATCGGACGATTAAGAGCAATTGGACTTGTTGAGGGGATTTCTTTCCTACTACTATTATTTGTAGCAATGCCATTAAAATATTTTGCAGGATTTGCTACAGCCGTTAAAATTACAGGCATGGCTCATGGTGTTTTATTTATTCTATTCATCTTTGCGGTAATTCAAGTAACAATCGTACACCGTAAATCAATTTTATGGGCACTTGGAGCATTCGTTTCATCAATTATCCCATTCGGTACGTTTGTACTAGATGCAAAATTAAAGAACGAGCAACAATAATAACAAAAAGGTAGTTAACGACTGTTAACTACCTTTTTTATTTACAAATTTGGAATTTCCCAATCAATTTCTCTTTCGCCCATATTAGCTAAAATCGTATTTACTTTAGAGTATGGCTTACTACCAAAGAAACCACGTCTTGCCGATAATGGGCTTGGGTGTACAGATTCCATAATATGATGATTTGTATTCGTAATTAACTTCTTCTTCGCCTGCGCATGGCGCCCCCACAATATGAAAATAACTGGCTTTTCACGTTCATTCAACAGTCCAATCACACGATCTGTGAAGTGTTCCCATCCTTTTCCCTTATGAGAATTTGCTTCACTTTGAAGAACTGTTAATACTGTATTTAGTAGTAATACTCCTTGCTCTGCCCACTTTACTAAATAACCGTTATTCGGAATTTCATAACCATATTCATCTCGAAGTTCTTTATACATATTTAACAATGATGGTGGTGTTTTAACACCAGGTTGTACAGAAAAACTTAAACCATGCGCTTGATTCGGTCCATGATATGGATCTTGTCCTAAAATAACGACCTTTGTATTTTCATAACTTGTATACTGAAGAGCGTTAAAAATATCTTCTACCTTCGGATAAACAACATGTGTACTATACTCTTCTTTCAAAAAATTAGCCAACTTGCGATAATATTCTTTCTCAAATTCTGGTGCCAATAATGGTCCCCAATCATTTTTTAAAACATTTTCCATACTTTCACTTCCTGTTCAATTAATTCACCATATCCTGCTTTGTAAATACTACAAATGAAATAATAAGAGATACAACTGCCCATACCGTTAAATTCATTAAAGAGAACCCCATCGATAAGCCTTGTAATGCAGGTAGTTTTCCTGATAAATAATCCGTTAATGATAAATTCACACTAAAAATATATTTCGCACCTTCCCAAGATGTTGCGAATGAGCTTAAAATACCACCTGCGATTAATGCGGCTAACATAACGCCCATACCGGCTGGTGTATTTCGAATTAAAACAGAAACCATAAATGATATAGTTCCGACAACGATAGCAACAAACCAAGCTAGCCCATACGCCATCAAGACGTATTGCCACTGCGGAATAAGATGTACAAAATTCGTATTTAACGTTTCCTTATCAATAACAAACCCAGTTAAAACAGGCAAATTCCATCCCGAGTATCCAAATACAAGCCCAGATAATATGTAAGCAAACAAACCTACAAGAAGCAGTATGAGTGAAATGAAAAATAACATCGTCACGTACTTACTAAGAAGTATTTTCCAGCGCCGAATCGGCCGTGTAAGTAGCATCTTCATCGTTCCATCACTTCGCTCTCCTGAAACAATATCAATAGCAACAATCATTACGAGAAGCGGAATAAACAATGTAATTCCTTGCTCAATAAACGCCCTTACAAAAGTGGGTGCGCCCGGTGCCATCGGGTTAATATCATGATCTAAATAATATTGTTGCTGCTCCACTCTTACCTTTAGCCAATCACGCCATTCTTCTGGTAGTCTAGAATTGTTCAAACGATTTTGAGAATCAACAATTTGTTGTTGTAATGAAACTTTCCAATCCGTCGTACCGAGCCTTTTTTGTGTCGTTTCTACTTCACGATACTGCGCATACACGAAAAGCGGGATCAAGATTGCTAAAATAAGCATGACAACAAAAATACGTTTCTTACGATAAATTTTCTCCGATTCATTTAAGACTAGATTCGCAAATTCACGCATGCTGCTCACCCCTTGTGAGTTCAATAAATAAATCTTCTAGCGTAAATACAAGCTCCTTAACGCTATGCACATCTATCCCATTTTCTACAAAGTTTTTATTCCAACTACTTATACATGCGATATCCATGCGGCATAGTAATCGATTATCTTCTATACTCACTTCTCTTACTTCCTTAGCATCTTCTAGCATATTTTTCGCCTTAGAAATCGGTGTAACAATCCATTCTACACGATCACTTGCTGTTTTAATTAACTCTTCAACCTTGGCAACTGTTATCATTTTTCCTTTATGAATAATCGCAACCCGATCACATATCATTTGTACTTCGCTTAGCAAGTGACTTGAAATAAACACGCTCATATTTTCTTCTTTCACAAGCTTATGTATAAATTCCCTAAGTTCTCTAATCCCTGCTGGATCTAAACCATTCGTTGGCTCATCTAATATGAGCAATTTTGGATTCCCAAGGAGCGCCTGCGCAATTCCAAGGCGTTGTTTCATACCAAGTGAGTACGTTTTTACCTTGTCATGAATTCTTTCATCTAAATGAACCATTTCAGCAATTTCAATAATACGTTCATCTGATATATCACCTAACATACGAGCAAATTGCTTTAAATTTTCCCATCCCGTTAAATATGTATACAACTCTGGGTTTTCAACGATACTCCCAATTTGACGCATCGCTTCTCTGAAATTTTCCTTAATCGAATAACCACCGATAGAAATCGTACCTTCTGTTTCTTTAATCAATCCAACTAACATTCGAATGGTAGTTGTTTTTCCGGCGCCATTTGGTCCTAGGAAGCCAAACACTTCTCCTTGTTTTACATCGAAGGAAATATTCTCTACAATAGTCTTCTTTCCAATTACCTTCTTCACGTCTCGTACAGAAAGTATCGTCGTCATTTTACCCCTCCTTGTTCTAGTTTTAATTTACTCACAACATTTTGAACTAATCGGTCCGCCATATATGTATATCCTATTTCATTCGGATGGAAATGATCGGAGTATAATAAATCTTTCCCACGGTTTTGGAATAAATCAAATGTCGGTGTAATATACACATTTTTATTATTTATCGCCAATTTTTCTAAAGATGCATTCCAGTCTACAACGATGGTTGAAGAACCTTTTAAATCTTCTACATCTTCAAAAGGATTGTATAAACCAAGCCAAAAAATAGGGCTATCTGTATTTAACTTACGAATTTCTTCTATTATTTTCTTCGCTTCATTTTGGAACGTTGCTGTATCAGGACGGTATGTTTCTAAATCTATCTTTCCAAGCGATTCCCAACCTGGAAATAAATCATTTCCTCCAATTGTTAAAACGATTACATCTGCTTGCTTAATTGAATATTGAGCGCCACTACTCTCAATTTGTTTTAATAGGTCAGGCATTTTTGCACCACTAACAGCTAAGTTTGTTAATGCAACCCTTTGCTTATAATCTTTTTGTAAATCCTCTTTCATACGCCCAATATAGCCAATTCCTTCTTTATCACCAACACCACGTGTTAATGAGTCACCTAAACTAACGATTTGTAACGTTCCCGTTTTCTTTTTCTCTTTTGCCACTACATCGGTCTTTTTAATTAAATTTGAAGCTTTCGGATTTAACACATCATTTACACCTGAAACAAAGCCATATGCAAATAAACAGAAAGATGCAATTGTAATGAGTAGAATTACTTTTACTACTTTTGATCTCATATCAAAACCCCTTTTAGCCCTCATAGATTGTCCATAATTATACCAAACGCAATTTTGAAAAGCGATTTTCACACCTTATCTATTATGTTGTTTCCCTATGTACTAGTTCTGGCAATAACTCTACGTGCTTTACATCTATTTTCTCATCATTAATCTTTTCATATAATAATTCAAATGCCTTCACACCAACATTTTTACTACAATACGAAATCGTCGTAATGCCTAAAATATCTGCGACATCTTGATCATCACAACCGATAATCGTAATATCTTCTGGAATACAAATTCCTTGTTTTCTTGCTTCCGTTACCATTCCCGCCGCAATATGGTTGCAAGATACAAGAAACGCAGTTGGTTTCACTGACATACGTGTCCATTCCCTAATCACATTACGCCCATCTTCCACCGTAAAACAGCCTTTAAACTTCCAAGCCTCTATCGGTGTTACAGCAATCTGTTGAAGCGAATCTTCATATGCTTGTTTTCTTCTCTGACTATTAATGCTATTACTCCTTCCAATGCAATACCCAATACTTGTATGGCCGGCATCTATTAAGCTCTTCATCCCGCGCGAAAAGACTTTATAGTAATCAATATGCACACTCGAAATGAAATTCGAGTCTATTTCTTCACACATAACAATTGGACCAAATTTCGTATATTCTTCAAGCTTTCCCTTACTATTTGCTCGGGAACATATAATAACCCCATCAAGCTTTTTCATTTTTAACATATTCAAAATTTCTAATTCTCTTTCCTCACTATAATTCGTCTGACAAAGCATCATATTATAGTTATTCTTTGCTGTTTCCTTTGATATTCCCTCGATAATAGCGCTATAATATTGATCATTTACATGCGGTAATAAAACACCAATGACATTCGTTTTTCCTTTCACTAAATGAATTGCGTTCACATTTTGCGTATAATTTAATTCTTCTATAATTGCTAAAATTTCTTTTCGTTTCTGTTCATTCACATATGGATGATTATTCAGTACACGTGAAACAGTTGAAACAGATACTCCAGCAAGTTCAGCAATCTTTCTTATATTCGTCATCTCATTTTCCCCTTCTCTGCAAAAATTCTCCCTTGACCTGGTAAGCTTTCCACAATATATCCTTTCCTAGCAAATACATTTTGAAAGGATATACAACTATGCTTCGATTCAAATTAGAATATATATTTTTCATTGGCGGTCTACTCACTCTCGCCATCGGTATTAATATGATGACGACAATTACTTCCTTTGGACTTAGCCCTTATGATTCCTTCTTTATTGCACTATATCAAAATTTCGGGATAAGTATCGGTTTTTGGATTTTCATGATTAACTTTGTATTTACTCTTATCGTACTCTTTTGGAATAAAAAACAAATAACAATTGGTACAATTGTAACGATGGTTCTTATTTCCCTTTTTGTTGATTGGATTGGTTCCATTCCAACTATTATGGACGCTATCCGTTCTCTTCCAAAATATATAACACTTATTTGCGGAAATCTATTCGTTGGAGCTGGGATTGGTCTTTACGTCTCTACAAACCTTTGCGCAGCACCTCAAGAAGCTTTCGTTTTAACGGTTGCTGAGAAAAAGAAATGGACATTTAGAAGAACAGAAATTTCGTTAGCGTTTTTATTTTTAACATTAAGCTTCCTATTAGATGGACCTATCTATTTTGGAACAATCATCTTATCCTTTACAACAGGCTGGATTATCCAAGCATTTATTCAAATTGGTACGAAGATTTTAAATAGAAAAGAGCCTATTAAGCAAGCTGCTTAACAGGCTCTTTCTGTTTTATGAGAAGAGATACTACTTAGAATCCCCTTCAATTCGATAGTTTGCTTTCAAACAATCTATTTCTTCATACCCTTGCAACGTATGTAGAATATAATCATAATCAGCAAGAGACGCACGATGCGTCACAATTACAATTTCAGCCTTCCCTTTCTCTTCAAGCGGCATTTGAATAATCTTTTCAAAGCTAACGCCACGCTCAGAGAATAATGAAGTAATTTTTGCAAATACACCAATTTCATCTTTTACATGAAGTCTTAAAAATTTCTTCACAACAATTTCGTCTGGCTCTTTTAATACCTTTTTATACTGCGGGGATACCGCACTATTTCCGTTTACACCTAATCGAATATTTTGCATTACAGCTACTAAATCTGAAACAACAGCTGTTGCTGTCGGTAAACTTCCTGCACCTGGTCCATAAAACATCGTTTCTCCGACCGCTTCACCATACACATATACAGCGTTATATTCGTTTTGTACGGCCGCAAGAGGATGTGTATTTGGAAGTAGTGTCGGTTCAACCGTCACCTCTAATTTTTCACCATCTCGCTTCGCAAGACCGATTAATTTAATCGTGTATCCTAAACTCTTACTGTATTCAATATCTTCTTCTGTAATAGAAGTAATCCCTTTTACCTTCACATCTCCAAGCTCTACATTTGTAGAAAAACCAAGGGTAGCCAAAATCGTCATTTTTCTCGCTGCATCTAAACCTTCCACATCTGATGTTGGATCTGCTTCTGCAAATCCAAGTTGTTGGGCTTCTTTTAACACGTCGTTATATGCTCTCCCTTCATCTGACATTTTCGTCAAAATAAAATTTGTCGTTCCATTTACAATTCCCATTACTTTCGTAATAAGATCTGAAGAAAGTCCTTCTACGATACTTCTTAAAATCGGAATCCCTCCGGCTACACTTGCTTCATAAAACAAATCTGCTTTATTATCTTTGGCTACCGCTAAGAGTTCCGCCCCATGTAACGCCATTAAATCTTTATTGGCAGTCACAACATGCTTCCCGCTCTGTAAGGCTTGCAAAATATATGCTTTTGCATCATCAATGCCACCCATCACTTCGATGACAACGTCAATATTTGGATTATCTAAAATTTCATTTGCATCTTGTGTTAATAGAGTAGAAGGTACCTCTACCTCTCTCTCTTTTTCAATATTTTGTACTAGTACTTTCGTTACTTTTACAGGACAACCTACTTGGTGGATAAGTCGCTCTTGATGATCTGTAATGATACGAACTACACCACTCCCAACTGTCCCAAGACCTAATAAACCAACTTGAATTTCTTTCATAATACTGTCCACCCCTCAAAAATTGTGTTTAGATGAAATTATATGAGTAAAAAATCTGAAAAACAATGTTTTTTGAACATTCGGAAAAATATAAGTTAATCTTTACAAAGAAAACGTTGCCACGTGTTACACAATCTTTTTTTTATAATACATAAGGGGTTTCTTGATACACGTAATAATTCAGCCAATTAGAGAATAATAAATTCCCATGGCTTCTCCACTTTACAAGTGGTTTCTCATTTGGATTATTATGCTTAAAATAATTTTTCGGCACATCAATATTTAACCCTTTTTGGCGATCCCGTTCGTATTCTTGCTTTAACGTATCACAACTATATTCACTATGCCCGAGCGCAAATACTTGCCTTCCTTCTTGCCCAATGACAAGGTGAACTCCCGCTTCCTCAGAATTTGCTAATAATGTTAAGTCTGTCACCTCTCTAATATCACTCTCTCGTACTTCTGTATGACGAGAATGCGGGGCAAAAAACAATTCATCAAACCCTTGTAACAATTTCACATGTTGCTCACGAACTTCATGTTCAAATACACCGAACATTTTTTCCTTAAGAGGATACTTTGGAACACCATAATGATGATACAAGCCAGCCTGTGCCCCCCAACAAATATGAAGCGTAGATGTTACATTCTTTTTTGAATACTCCATAATACGTTTAAGCTCTTCCCAATAATCTACCTCTTCAAAAGAAAGAGTTTCAACTGGTGCTCCTGTAATAATAAGTCCATCAAATTTCTCATTCTCAATATCACGAAATGTTTTATAGAAACTCGTTAAATGGTCCTGCGCTACATTGCGAGACAAATGTGATTCCATATGAAGTAAGTGAACATCTAATTGCAACGGTGTGTTGCCAATTAAACGAAGTAATTGCGCTTCTGTTTCTTGCTTTGTAGGCATTAAATTTAAGATAGCAATTTTCAATGCCCGGATATCTTGTGTTTCTGCTCGCTCTTTCGTCATTACAAAAATATTTTCCTTCTGCAACACTTTGCGAGCTGGTAAATCTCTATCAATTATGATCGGCATGTTCTTTGCCTCCGACTAGCGCTGCTTCTAAATCTGCAATAATATCAGAAACATCTTCTATACCAACCGATAAACGAATTAAATCTGATGTAACGCCAGCTAGACGCTGATCTTCAGCACTTAATTGTCTATGCGTTGTGCTAGCAGGATGTATAACACAAGTTCGTGCATCCGCTACATGCGTTACGAGAGTTGCTAGTTTTACATTTGCGATAAATTCTTTCGCTGCTTCTAATCCGCCCTTAATGCCGAATGTTAAAACACCACTAGCACCTTTTTTCAAATACGTTTGTGCTAACGAGTAATTTTCATTACTATCTAATCCCGGATAATTCACCCATTCAATACGTTCATGGTTAGCAAGCCACTTAGCAACTGCGAGAGCATTTTCACTATGACGCTCCATTCTTAAATGCAACGTTTCTAAGCCGATATTGCTAATATACGCATTAAATGGGCTCATACAGTTTCCGTAGTCTCTTAATAATTGAACACGCGCCTTCACAATATAAGCTGCTGCACCAAAATTTTGAACGTAACTTACGCCGTGATAACTTGGATCCGGTTCAACAAGTTCAGGATATTTCCCATTTGTCCAATCGAAGTTCCCTCCGTCAATAACAATGCCGCCTAAAGAGCTTGCATGACCATCAATATATTTCGTCGTAGAATGAACGATAATATTTGCTCCGTGCTCAAATGCTTGGCATAAATAAGGAGTTGCTAATGTATTATCCACAATAAAAGGTACTTCTAACTCTTTCGCTGCATCTGAAAATTCTTTGAAATTTAAAACGTTCATCGCTGGATTTCCTAACGACTCTGCATAAACAAGTTTCGTCTTATCATTAGCAAGGGCCACAATTTCATCAGCACTTAAATTCGGATTAAAGAACGTAACGTCAATACCAAGCTTACGCAAACTCACTCCAAATAAATTAAACGTTCCGCCATAAACTGTGGAAGAACAAAGCAAGTGGTCTCCGCTACTACAAATATTTAAAACAGCAAGCATAATAGCAGCCTGCCCAGAAGCCGTTGCAACAGCTCCTACACCACCCTCTAAATCCGCTAACTTTTGCTCAAATGCAGCTAAAGTAGGATTTCCAATACGCGTATATATATATCCTTCTGCCTCTAAATTAAATAGCGCTGCTAAATCATCTGAAGTATCGTATTTATACGTTGTACTTTGATAAAGTGGCAAAACACGCGGTTCACCATTTTTTGGTGTATAGCCACCTTGCACACAAATTGTTCCTTTTCCCCATGATTCTCCCATCTCTCATTCTCCTTTCTTTTATACAAAATAAAAAAACTGCTCCTTTCCTGAAAACAAGAAAGGAGCAGTTTGAAAACACGCTCTAAAGGCTCTTTCTTATCTTTCAGGATTATTACCTGCAGGATTTGGCACAATTCCGTTATACGGCTGTTGCCAAGGTTTCATCGGGCCTGTCCCTCCACCTTTTCTTGATAAGACTATGCAATTACCGTTGATTTTATAGCAATAATTTCCTAATGTCAATCAGTTTTTCTGAATGTTCTAAATTAAATACAAAGAATTTGACATGCATAACAAAAGAAATATATTCCATATTCATTTGAAAAAGACCTTTTAAAACCCTCGATTACTATATAAAATTAAGTAAGTAGTTTAACTGTATAACATTTCAAATTCTCACGAGACCTCAATATATTGAATAAGCCAACCTCTCAAAAAGATACTATACATATTCATTTCGCAGGAGCATATTGAATCCTTTCAACATTAAAGCTTACATAACGGAGGTATAACATGACAAATACAAAGGACATGCACTATATACTCGTCCTATACGGCATTCTTTTAGGCTCTATAGTAGGAGCTACAGTCTGGCTATTTTTAGTTACAATAAATATCGGCATTCACTTTATTTGGGGATACTTACCTACTATTTTCGCTTCTCCCCCGTATTACACTATTTGCGTCACAACTATCGGTGGTATTCTCGTTGGTTTAACTCAAAAGTATTTCGGTACATATCCACGTCTTATGCCAGAAGTGATGGGTGAATATAAAAAAACAGGTAGAATTGAATACCGTTTTGTACATAAAGCTACTTTAACTGCGATTATCGTTTTAATATTTGGAGCTAGCTTAGGTCCCGAAGCAGCACTTGTTGGAATTATCGGTGGACTTTGTACATGGGTAGGGGATCGCTTTACATTTGCCTTAAAAGGAATGAATGAACTAACAGAGGTTGGAATTGGCGCTACTTTAAGTGTAATTTTTAACGCGCCGCTATTCGGTTATTTAGCTCCAAATGAAAATGAGGGTGAGCAAATTAACGAATTTTCTAAAGGAAAAAAAGCAATTGTATATTTAGCTACTACTTTCGCTGGTTTTTCCGTTTATTTATTACTTAGTAAATTCGATAATCGCGGATCCTTTATCGTTGATTTTGGGGAAGGTTCCCTTTCTCTTAATGAATGGATCGCCTTTCTACCACTTGCTAGTATTGGTGCTATAGTTGGTTTCTTTTATTTCAAATTTGAATTCACATTAGAGAAATTAATCCATCCCTTCAGGGAATACAAACTATCACTTGGAATTATCGGTGGTATTTTATTAGGAATTACAGGAACTGTTCTCCCGTACACGTTATTCTCAGGAGAACACCAATTAAAAGATTTAGTCGTTGAATGGAGTCATTTATCCTTCTGGGTACTACTTCTTTCAGGTGTTTTAAAATTATGTATTACTGCCGTTTGTTTAAATACAGGTTGGCGCGGTGGACATATTTTCCCAATTATATTTGCTGGATCTAGTATCGGATATGCTATAGCTTCCATTATCCCGATAGATCCAATCGCTTCGGTAGCCATCGTCACGACAGCAATTTCAAGCTATGCATTAAGAAAACCAATTGCTATAACATTACTATTACTCATGTTTTTCCCGCTCAATTTACTATTACCGATGCTTGGAGCGGCAGCGATTGGTAATGCATTTCCACTTCCTAAAAATAACGAAGCTACAAACGAATAAAAATAGGCAGTAGGGACAAAAGTTCCACTGCCTATTTTTATTACACACGTTGCTTCAATAACGCGTATAACTCTTCAAAATTTTGTACTTCATATGTTGGCACAATCTCGCTATTATTTGATTTCTTTTCTGGATTAAACCAACAAGTATCAATTCCCGCTACATATCCACCTTTCATATCAGCACTTAACGAATCCCCAATAATGAGCCCTTCTTCAGGGGAAAAATTAGGAATTCGTTCAAAAACATAATCAAAATACTCTTTCATCGGCTTTTGGAATCCCGTATCTTCAGAAACGAAAATATCTTTAAACAAGGCATGTAATCCTGCATTACGTAAACGTTTATCTTGCGTCTTAGAAATACCGTTTGTCACTATATATAAATCGTACTCACTTTGAATTTGACTTATAAATTCAAACGCACCTTGCATAAGTTGGTCTCCTTCTTCTAAGTAGCTACGATAATTATTTTCGAATAATACTCCATCTACTTCTTCCCCGTACTCTTTAAACAAAATTGAAAACCGCGTATTTACAACTTCATCACGGTTCATTTCACCTTCCTCAAAAGCATCCCAAAGACTTTTATTAATTTTTTTATAGTGCCCTTCAACCTCGCTAGTTAGAGGAATCCCTTTCTCTTCAAACAGCATACGTAACGCCATTTTCTCCGCCTTCTGAAAATCTAACAATGTATCATCTACATCAAATAGCAATGTTTTATATTTTTTCATAAGCCCTTCACACTCTCTTTTCTACAAAAACAAATTTATGTAAATCGTATCATTCCTTCTTGTAAACATAATAGGAGATATCTCATACTAAACATGAGGTGAAAATATGAAAGTCAGCAAAAATAGCGAAGAAATCTCTCATTACATGCAAACTTACAACTTCCATACTCTTTTTTCTTTTGATGTCTTACCGTATGCTGAACTACATTCCTTTCAAAAGAGAGAAAGGATATGTAATGAAGGTGTTGATGTTCCTTATCTTTATTACTTAATTTCCGGAAAAGCGAAAATATATATGAGTCACAAAAACGGGAAGGTCTCCTTAATTAACTTTATTCAAGCACCTTCGTTCATTGGAGAATTAGGGTTAATTGGCGTAGAATCCGTTACGAAAACGGTGGAAGTGATTGAAGATTGTATGTGCTTAGCGCTTCCTCTTAAAGATTGTCAGCATCTTTTGTTGCAAGATGCTACATTTCTACAGAAACTATGTAAATTTATCGGTGAAAAAACAATTAGCCGAACAGAAAGTTACGCCAAAAACAATAGTTATCCGTTCGAAAATCGATTAGCGGCGTTTATTCTATTAACAGAACAAAATAACAGTTATACAGAAAAACATACCGAGGCTTCGGAATACTTAAATGTCAGCTACCGCCATCTTTTATACGTATTAAACCAGTTTTGCCAGCAAAATTACTTAAAAAAAGACGGAAGAACCTATTACATACAAGATCGAATTCAATTAGAAAAACTGGCTGATGAACTTAAAATATAAAAAAGTAGCATTAACGTTTACCTGTTAATGCTACTTTTTTATAGTGACGATTCTATTTTCAATTAAAATTTGCTTGCTACTTTAGCTGCTTCTTCAAGACCAGCTGTAATGATCTCTTCTGCTTTATCTGGGAATTGGTTATGTCCTTCAATAACTACTGTTTCCATATTTGTTGCACCGAAGAAGCCCATCATGCTTGCTACATATTTAACAGCCATTTCTACTTCAGCTGCTGGACCTTCAGAATATACGCCGCCGCGCGCGTTTAATAATGCAATCTTCTTATCTCCAATTAGACCAACTGGACCTTCTGGCGTATATTTAAACGTTTTGCCAGCTCGGTTTAAATAATCAATATATGTGTGTAGCACTGCTGGAATCGTTAAGTTCCATAATGGGAAACCGAAAACGACTTTATCAGCTTCTAAAAATTGATTTAAATACTTATCAGCAACTGCTACTGCTTTTGCTTCCTCTTCAGTTAAATCAAATCCTTTACCTGCTTTGAATGTACCATTAATCATATCTACGCCTACATATGGTAATTCTTCTTTATATAAGTCAAGTTCTACTACTGTATCATTCGGATGTGCTTCTTTATAGTTTGCTAAAAATGCCTCGTATAATTTCACACTAACTGCTTGTTCCGCTGGGCGGTTGTTTGCTTTTACAAATAAAACTGTTGCCATTGTTTTTCCTCCTAGTACTCACTCTTCTGTTGTTATATGCTTTCAAAAAAGGTATCCCTTGTAATTGTTGTTTTGTTGCTTACAAACATATTTTATCTTTATATCAAGACAATTTCGTCCTCACATAGACGTATTTTTCCATAAAAAAAGTCCACCTTCTAAAGGCGAACTAGGTCTTACGACTTTTGTCTTATACAATTCCATTTTTCACTGCATATAATGCTGCTTGCGTGCGATCAGATAAATTCAACTTACTCAAAATACTACTTACATGCGCTTTTACCGTTTTTTCTGTAATAACTAAAACAGAAGCAATCTCTTTATTACTCATCCCTTTAGCTAATAGCTGCAACACTTCATTTTCTCTCGCCGTTAGCACATCCACTTGAATAGAAGGTTCTTCTTCCTTTTCTTCCACAGGTAATGTTTGAGAGAGAAGAGTATTTGCTATATCTGGATGTAATTGAATATTACCTTTATATGCGCTTCGAATAGCTTCAACAAGCTGATCGGGTTCTACATCTTTTAAAATATACCCACTTGCCCCCGCCCTTAACGCTGGTAAAACATGCGCCTGATCAGAAAAGCTGGTTAATACAATTACTTTCACATTTGGATATTCTTTTTTGATGCACGCCGTCGCCTCGACACCATCCATTTCGGGCATATATAAGTCCATTAGTACAACATCAGGATGTGTCTCCCCTACTTTCACTAATGCCTCTTTCCCATTACTTGCTTCTCCAACTAGCTCTAAGTCTTCCTGTGTACTTAAGAAAAATGCTAATCCTTTTAAAACGACTGTATGATCATCAACTAACAATACTTTTATTTTCACAAACTTCCCTCATTTTCACATCATAATGGTACATTTACTTTTACACTTGTTCTTTTCTTATCACTTACAATTTTAATTGTTCCACCGACTAATTCTACTCTTTCGCGCATCGTAGTCATACCGAGTGATTTCTTCTCTTTTATATCCTTCTCTACAAAGCCGTTTCCTTGATCGACTATTTCTAATGATACATTCTTCTCCGTCACTTTGAAATAAATCGCCGCTTCTCTGACATTCGCATGTTTACTTACGTTATTTAAAGCTTCTTGTCCAATTCGCCATAGCGCTTCCTCTACTACACGTGGCAAATCACGAACACCTGTAACTTGTTCCCGAATTTTCAATCCCAAACTTTCACCATATTGTTTTAAAGCTGGTAATAGTCCTTTCTCTAATCCCGCTGGACGTAGTTGCCAAATTAACGTCCTCATTTCTTTTAAAGCACCTTGCGATAACTCACGTATCTCATGCAAAGACTGATCTACCTTTTCGTTTTTCCCCTTTAAGACGGCTTCGGCACCTTTCGTCATAAAAGTTAATGAAAACAACTTTTGTGAAACAGAATCATGCAAATCTCTAGCTAAACGATTACGTTCTTCCAGTCGTACAAGTTCTCGGCGCTTTTCATTTAACCTTAAGTTCTCTATCATTAACGATATATGATTGGCTAACGCCTGTACTACATCTATCGTATTTATATCAAATTCTCCATTATTCGAACTTACACTTAGTACGCCAAATATATGATCTTGAATATGTATGGGAATGGCAATAACCGCACGATTAGGATGTACGATATTCCCAACCTGACTCTTTAACAAAACAGGCTCTTCTTTTTTCAGAGCTTCCTGTGCCGCCGACTTCAAATCCTCTTGTATCTCATCTATCTTACATGAGGCTCTTACAGCAAGTTCATTTTCTTCTCTAATAAAGAATACAACTTGCTCCCATAAAAATAACTTCCCTATTTGCTTTACAATCTCCTCTGGCAATGCATTAAATTTATGAATCGTCCTTAAAGCTTGAATAAAGCGGTCTAACTTTACATAATAATGAGCCCTTCTCTTTTCATTTTCATACAATTTTGTACGTTTTAATGCTGTTCCAATTTGGAAAGCAACTGATTGTAATAGCACTAACTCTTCTTCAGAAAAATGCGTTTTACCTGGACTAGCCACATTTAATACGCCAAATTCATCTCCCCCCGCTTTTAGCGGCACTGTCGCATGATGCACAATCCCTTCTGTATCTCCCCAGTTATATTCAATCGCATTATTAATTCTCTTACATTCAATAATATTAACGGCTTTCTCTAGTTTCCCTTCCACAAATCGGTGTAAACACCAACAATTCCCCTCACACATCGGTCGTTTATTTTCAAATCTTAATCCCTCTGGTAATTGATAATCAATTAATTTTGTATATCTGCCATTTTCATCCGCAAGAAATATCCATCCTGTCGTTAAACCTGTTACATTCAACAGTTTTTCCAACACAGCTTGCAGCACATGATATGTATCATTTGAGGTGTTCAACGTCTCTGCAATCTCTTTTAATATAACTAATTCATTTGTACGATTCTCTTGAAACATAATTCGTCTCCTACATACAAGATTTTAAATCGCCCCTAAAGTAAATCATCTACTTTTCACTTTGTACTTATTCGTAACATTGATATAATGGTGAAAACATAGTTTTCATTATATCACTTGAGGGGGATTTCATAATGACATTAAATAAAGCACTTACTATCGCTGGTTCTGACACAAGTGGCGGTGCTGGTATACAAGCAGATTTAAAAACATTCCAAGAACTTGGTGTATACGGAATGACATCTCTTACGACAATCGTAACGATGGATCCACATAACGGTTGGGCACATAACGTATTCCCAATCCCGGCTTCTACATTAAAACCACAATTAGAAACGACAATTGAAGGCGTTGGCGTAGATGCTTTAAAAACAGGTATGCTTGGATCAGTAGAAATTATTGAAATGGTTGCAGAAACAATCGAGAAACATAATTTCAAAAATGTAGTAGTGGACCCTGTTATGGTATGTAAAGGTGCTGATGAAGCATTACATCCTGAAACGAACGATTGCTTACGTGACGTTCTTGTTCCAAAGGCATTAGTTGTAACACCAAACTTATTTGAAGCTTACCAATTAAGTGGCATAAAGATTAATTCTCTTGAAGACATGAAAGAAGCTGCGAAAAAAATCCACGCTTTAGGTGCGAAATACGTCCTAATTAAAGGCGGTAGCAAGCTTGGTACGGAAACTGCAATCGACGTCCTATATGATGGAGAAACATTCGATCTTCTAGAATCAGAAAAAATTGATACGACAAATACACACGGCGCAGGTTGCACATATTCCGCTGCAATTACAGCAGAACTTGCAAAAGGAAAAACTGTGAAAGAAGCAGTAAAAACTGCTAAAGAATTTATCACAGCTGCTATCCGTTATTCATTCAAGATCAACGAATACGTAGGCCCAACACATCACGGTGCATATCGTAAATTCGTTGCATCAAAAGAACTTGTCTAACATATAAATGAAAACACCCACAGAGTTTATATATTTCCTCTCTGTGGGTGTTTTTTTATAAGCTCTTCTGGTCATCTTATCTTTAAGATGCAGAACTAACCTGATTTCTACCATTTCTTTTGGAGTAATATAATGCATCATCAGCAGCTTGAATAAATCGCTCTGGTGATTCTTCATACACTGAAATTCCTACTGAAACTGTAATTTTTATTTTTGTTCCATTTAGCAATTGAAATGGATGGTTTTCAACAGCCGTGCGAACTTTTTCCCCCATACGCATTCCATAAGCTAATCCTTTCTGCGGTATCAAAAGCGCGAACTCTTCCCCACCCTTTCGAAAAGCCAAATCTGGAAACATTGAAACTTCTCGTAAAATATGCCCCATTTGTTTTAATACTTCATCTCCCGCAGGATGCCCATACGTATCATTTACACACTTAAAGTGATCAATATCTATAAGTAATAAACAAAGTGAATCATTTTTCATACGCTTATTACCAATATGACGATTCATCTCTAAATCAAACTGTCTTACGTTTCCTAAACCTGTCAGTGCATCTATCGTTGCGTATTGCTTCATCGTTTGAAATAACTCATTGGATTGCAATACATAATTTGCGCTTATAAATGTGATATATGCTGCAACACCACTACAAACTAAATATAATGCTACTATAGACATATCCTTAAATAAAATAGAAAGTGGAACCGTTAAAATAGATAAACTATATACATTAAACCAGATCCATCTTTTAAATATAGAAGCTTTCATCCGCCAAATGAAAATAATTCCAAAACCTATCAATACAATTGTATAACAAGCCAATTCAGAGGCTAAAGAGTACTCAGTAAAAAATAATCGGGTAATTAATATAATAGTAACTGTTATACTGCTAGCTATCGGACCTCCAATTATAATTGCCAAAATAACAGCTAAATAACGTAGATCCAACATAATATCTTCAATATGTACACCAAAATGCATCAACAGTACACTTAATATTCCAGTAAGAATACCTACTACACATTTCTGCAAAAAAGAGAACCCTTCTTTTAACGGTTTATCTCTTAAAAGCTGACCTCCAACAAAAATAAAGGAAAGAATAATTGTTGTGTTTACAAATAAGTCCCTTAACATAAAATAATCTCCCTACTTTTCTATCTATCACTTTCCTTATTTTATTGTATACGAAATCCCTATAATTCCCAAAGCTTTTATTTATTTTTTGCTGTTCCACGTGAAACAGCAAAAAATAAAAAAGGACGAAAATTCGCCCTTTTTATTAACAACACCGTGATATCTTTCCACCCTTTGCATTAAACCTAGCTTCTTGCACTTCTGCAAAAAATTGTTTTTGACATACAACCTCTTCTTCTGGATGATGCTTTTTCATATGCTCTACATATGTTTCATAACTTGGTACTCCAACGAGTAAACTAATAAAGTGTTTTCTTTGTCTCCATACTTTCCGTAGTCGTTTAAGCATAATAGTTCCTCGACTCACTTTCATCTCTAGAAATATATGGCGCCTCTTTTAGCGGCATCGGCCTATTTCTTAATACTTGAATCCAAATTCGAATTGCAGAAATTAATACAGCGATTACAACTATCATAAAAATCCCGCAAAGCGCTGCATCAATATAATCATTGAAAATAATTTGTTTCATTTGAGCGACATTTTTAGCTGGTGCTAACACTTTCCCCTCATCTAATGCTCCCTGAAACACCTTTGCATGAGATAGAAATCCTATTTTAGGATTTTCATGAAATAGCTTTTGATAACCCGCCGTCATCGTTACAATAAGCAATCCGACAGTTGGAATAAGTGTCACCCAAACATATGCCTTTTTCCCCATTTTGAACAAAATTGTCGTTCCAAGTAATAATGCAATACCTGCTAACATTTGGTTTGCAATACCGAAAAGTGGCCATAATGTATTAATTCCACCAAGCGGATCAACTACCCCTTGGTATAAGAAATAACCCCATCCTAATACGCATAACGTTGTAGCTATCACATTCGCTAATGTAGAATCCGTTTTCCCAAATGGCTTATATACATGTCCTAAAATATCTTGAATCATAAATCGGCCTACACGCGTTCCAGCATCAATTGTCGTTAAGATGAATAGAGCTTCAAAGAGGATTGCAAAATGATACCAAAATGCCATCATCGCTGTTCCACCTATTACTTGTGAGAAAATATACGCCATACCTATCGCTAACGTTGGTGCACCACCTGTGCGTGATAAAATCGTTTGCTCTCCAACGTTTACAGCGAGATCTTTTAATTCATTTGGTGTAATGGCAAATCCCCATGAGGAAATAACTTGAGCTGCCTGCGAGACATCTGTACCGATAAGTGCTGCGGGACTATTAATCGCAAAATAAGTTCCTGGTGTTAATACACAAGCTGCAATCATCGCCATCGCGGCTACAAATGATTCCATTAACATTGCCCCATAACCGATTGGCTGTGCGTGTCCCTCTTGTTCAATCATCTTTGGTGTCGTACCTGATGAAACGAGAGCATGGAATCCAGACACCGCACCACAAGCAATTGTAATAAATAAGAACGGGAATAAGTTTCCAGAGAAAACAGGACCTGTTCCATCGATAAATTTCGAAACTGCTGGCATTTGTAAATCTGGTGCTACAATTAAAATACCAATTGCTAATCCAACAATTGTTCCGACTTTTAAAAATGTGCTTAAATAATCACGTGGTGCTAAAAGCATCCAAACTGGTAAGGCCGATGCGATAAATCCATATACAATAAGCATAATAGCAATCGTTTCACCGCTAAACGTGAACATACTTGCAAGCGTTGGATGCTCTGCTACATACTGTCCTCCAATAAGAGACAGTATAAGTAGAATAATTCCGATTACTGACCCTTCTCCAACCCGGCCAGGCCTAATGTAGCGCATGTACACTCCCATTAAAATAGCAATAGGAATCGTTGCTGCTATTGTAAACATTCCCCAAGGACTTCCGACAAGCGCCTTTACTACCACTAATGCTAATACCGCTAATAAAATAATCATAATGCCTAAAATGCCTATCATTGCAATAAGCCCTGTAACAGGACCGATCTCATCTTTAATCATTTCTCCTAAAGATTTACCATTCCGTCTCATCGAAGCAAATAAAATTACAAAATCTTGTACAGCTCCAGCAACAACTACCCCAACAATAATCCATATTGTCCCTGGTAAATATCCCATTTGCGCTGCCAAAATCGGTCCTACTAAAGGGCCTGCCCCAGCAATTGCTGCAAAATGGTGCCCAAATAATACCCACTTATTTGTCGGAACATAATCTTTTCCATCGTTTAATGTATGGGCTGGCGTTTGCCGATTATTATCTAAACCAAATACCTTTCTCGCTATAAATCTACTATAAAAGCGGTAAGCAACTGCATACACACATACCGCAGCTACTAAGAGCCACACGGCATTAATAGTTTCACCTTGTGATAAAGCTATTACACCAAAAGCACCTGCGCCTACTGCTGCAATAACTCCCCATAGTAAAATCGACTTCAATGTTTTCACATACAATCCCCCCAATACTATCGCTTAGTCGGATTGTACTAAATTTTCTGAATATTTAATTTGAATCCTCCTTATCATGAAGGATTTTTAGTTTATCATGTTAAAAAATTCGCATTACCTACTATAATTCAATCTTATTTCGAAGTCGTTTCACATAATTACGACTAACTGGAATCGGTTGCTCATCATATTTATCTAAATACAGATTATATGTGCCATTATAATAAGGTTTTAGTTCTTGTACATATGACATATTAATTAAATAACTTTTATGCACACGTAAAAAATCATATACATTTAGCTTATTTTCCAGCTCCTGAAGTGTATATGTTGAAATATACTGATTATTTGTTGTATAAATTGAAACCGTTTTATTTTCCTTATTTTTGCTTACATATACAATATCTTCAGGGAAAATATACCGAATTCCCTCTTGACCTTCTATCGGTAGTTTTCGCAAATAACTCTTTGCTTTTTCGCCTTGCTCTTTACACATTCTATATAAAAGGAATTGCAAATCTTCCTCACGAAATGGGCGTAGTAAATAATAAAATGCTTGAAACCGAAATGCCGTAATCGACTCTTCTATATCTTCACCCATAAAAATCAATTTCGTATAACAATTTACTTCCCGTAATAAACTCGCATATTCAAAACCAGTTCCATCTAGTAATTTTGAATTCAAGAAAACAAAATCTGGTGTATGCTTTTTCATGATCAATAATGATTCTGTTCCCGTATTCGCTTCAAAACATTCTACATTCCTTATATTTTCAGTAAATTTTTCAGCTAAACTTCTTCGCTCTTCTGCTTCTTCCATGATCAGTAAAATTTTCATTTCTTCAACCACCTAATTCTTTTGTCCATATGTCTTGTTGTATACATTCGCTTTTATAAGAAACATTCCCTTTTTCTTACTATACCATTATTTATCTAAAAAAACAGAAAAAAGGAAACCACAACGGTTCCCCCTACCCTTTCATTACATTATTTGTAGGAAGTAACCCCCACTGAATGCGAAGAAATGAATATTACTTCCCCAAAAACACAATTGGTGCTGGCTAATAATCAGCGAGGGATAAATCCCTCACCGATTAAACTTTCACCTTATACTAATTCTCGTTGCTTCGTTTCTTGCCCAAGTACAATTACAGCAACTACGCCAATTAAAATTGATCCACAGAAAATCGTAAATATTAGTGATAGTGAAGCCTGTGAAGCAACTAAATATCCTACTAATAGCGGTCCAAGAATACCACCAATACGACCGAATGCTGCTGCCATCCCTGCACCTGTACCACGAATAACCGTTGGATACTGTTCCGGTGTATAAGCGTATAATGCACCCCAAGCACCTAAATTAAAGAAGGATAGTAACATGCCTGCTACGATTAATACCGTTAATGACTCCGCCACTCCAAACAAATAAGCACTACATGCTGTACCGATTAAATACGTAACTAAAACGAACTTACGACCAAGTCGTTCAATAAACCAAGCAGCCGTGAAATATCCTGGCAATTGAGCTAACGTCATAATAAGTACGTACTGGAAACTTTTTATTAAACTAAATCCTTTTAATACCATCACACTAGGTAACCAAAGGAACATCCCATAGTACGAAAAGACAACAGAAAACCATAGAATCCATAACATAATTGTTGCCTTACGATATTCCCCAGACCAAACTGACTTTACATTTTCGATAACAGATGGTCTTTTTTCAGCCTTTTGAAATCTCGGAGAATCCGGTAAATTCCATCTTAAATATAAAGCATATAATGCCGGAACCGCGCTCAATACCATTGCAACTTCCCAACCATATTTCGGAATAACAAAATACGAGATAAGGGCTGCAATTAGCCATCCACCTGCCCAAAAGCTTTCTAATAGCACAACTATTTTGCCACGTTCATGCGCTTCAACGCTCTCTGATACTAATGTAGACGCAACTGGAAGCTCTCCGCCAAGCCCCATACCAATTAAAAATCGTAAAAAAAGGAACATCGCAAGTGTCGTCGTTAAAGCAGTTAAACCACTACCGATAGAAAATAGTAATAATGTAATAATAAAGACTGATTTCCGCCCTATTTTATCTGATAGTATTCCAAAAACGAGTGCTCCGACTGCCATACCAATCGAATTAATGCTGCCTATCCAGCCCATTTCTTGCGTACTTAATCCCCAATCTTTTTGCAGTGCTACCATTACAAATGAAAGCATTCCAACATCCATTGCATCAAATAACCATCCAAGCCCTGCTATACCAAGTAGCTTTCGCTTCGAAATTTCTTTCACCTTGCCCACAAGAAGTCCTCCTTACACAGCTGTCTTTACACATCATTTTACATGTGTGAATTGTATAAGTAAAATACTTTCGTTCAAAAAATTCTCCTTCATCATTCCCAAAAAATAAAATACTTATCACACTATTTGAGGGCAGTAAGACTCCCACCTCAAAATTCAGCTGAAACAAAAAGGTTAAATTGAAGACCAACTGCCATTAAACGTCCAATTGGTGAGGGTTAACCATCAGTGGTGGATGAGCAAAACCTCACTTTATTAAAAATGACCAAATAAAAAAGTAGCGATATTCCGCTACTTTTTCGAACGCATGACTTCTTTTAAAAATTCCGCTAATACTAACTGACGACGCCAGCGCGTTGGATTACTACACAATCTATAAAACCACTCTAAGTTAATCGCTTGAATCCATTTTGGTGCACGTTTTACCTCTCCAGCCCATACATCTAAACTTCCGCCCACTCCAACAGCCATCTTCGTTTCTAAACGATGCTTATTAGTTTGGATAAAATTCTCTTGTCTTGGGAAACCAAGCGCGACAAGTAATAAATCTGGTTTTGCTTCTTGAATACGAGAAACGATACTCTCTTCTTCTTCTTGTTTAAAGTACCCATCTTGTGTACCCACAATAGATACAGCTGAATATGTCTTCGTTAAATGATCTGCTGCAGCTTGTACAACATGCGATTTTGCACCAAGTAAGAAAACAGATACCGGTTTATTCTCCTCTGATAACTTTGCAAATAGATTACACATTAAATCAAAACCTGCTACACGTTCCTTTACAGGTGTACCTAACATACCACTTGCTTTTACAACTCCAATACCGTCAGGTGTAATTAAATCTGTATTTAATAATGTTTTATGGAATGTTTCATCCTTTTTTGCACACATAACAATTTCAGGATTTGCTGTTACTACCTGAAAAGTATGAGTTCGCTCCAATTCTAGTTGTCCCTTCAAATATTGGATCGTTTCATCCATTGTCATTGTAGAAAAAGGAACACCTAGAATATCAACCGTTTTTACTTCCATGATTAACTATCCTCTCTATTTCAGTAAAAGTTTTTTATATGCATTATAAGTATCTTCATACAAATTCTTTAGCGAGAAATGAGTAGATGCATGAGTATATAAAAGATTTCCCATCGCTTCTAATTCACCATTCAACCATTTTTCATAAGCATTTTCTAACGCGTTTGCTAACGAAGCCGCATCACCAATCGGTACAATCCATCCATACGTATCATCAACTATTAACTTCTTCATATCACCTACATTTGTTGCAATAGATGTTAAGCGTTGATTAGCCGCTTCTAATAAAACAAGAGGGAAGCTTTCGCTATAAGAGGTTAACAAATTAATGTGTGCAGATGCATATAATTCTTTTGAATCTGTACGAAAACCTAGAAAAATCACCTTATCCTCTAAGCCCTTTTGTTTCACCATCTCTTTTAATTCTGCTTCTATAGGTCCATCACCAAGCAAGAGCACCTTTATATTTGGAATTTTAATTTTTTGTAACGCTTCAAATAAAATATCATGACCTTTAACAGGATGAAGACGCGCTACTTGAACAGCTGTAAATACTCCTTCATCGATGCCAAATTCACTTTTATCATAAGGTTTTGCTGGAGTATTATCATACTCGATTCCATTATAAACCGTACAAATCTTCTCTTCTGGTACACCTAGTTTTATTATGTTTCTCTTAAAGTTTTCCGTAATTGCAAAGAATAAATCTACCTTCCTGAAAGAACGTAAATTTAACTTCGTAAACACCCACCCTTTTAATCCTCTCTTCATAAAATCCAACGTTGGATCACTATGGACAGTCATTATCCATTTTGCTTTTATACCTTTTTTCAAGAGGGAGAGATAGAAATTCGCTCGTGCGCCATGTGTATGCACAATGTCAAATTGATTTTCATTAATAAATGATTTTATTCTTGAAAGAATGGATAGGTCGTACCGAGATGATTGAGTAAAAACATGCACTTGAATACCAAGGTCTCTCGCTTCTCTAGCAATTGCACCTTCTTCAAATACCATTAATTCCACTTCTTTCTTCGGAAACTGAGATAAAAGTGAAATAATATGTGTTTTTCCTCCGCCCTCTTCTGCACCAGCATTTATATGTAACACTTTCATTTCCTATTTCCTCCACACTTTTTATTTTTACTTACTATAACAAAAATAAAAGCTAACATGCGCTAGCTTTTATTTTTTAATCATTCAATTTCCAAATCAACAAGTAGGTATGCGCTAATAAGGGCTAAATAAAAACTTACACCCGGTGCCATTAAAACATGACCAGCTATAAATGAAATACCTAAGGCTAAACCTATTCCGGTCATTATTAATACATATTTCACAGTGAATAATTGTTTAAATTTAGTCAATGCAAGTCTAATAATTTTAAATCCAAAGTATACAAAAGGTAGTAAAAGTAACACAAGTCCACCAATTCCAAATGAATAGAACCAATCATGGAAATCTCGTTCAATTAATTTCGGCTCACCTTTATAATTACCTGAATAACCCATACCTAATACTTTTTGAGAAAGAGGAGCTTTTTCATAGTACTCTTTATACTGCTGTTCAAATAATTCCCTGCCACTAAAAATAATAGCCTGTGTTTCCTCTTTCTGTTCTTTTTCTTTTTCAATTTCTTTCTCTTTTTCCGTCTCAATAACGTGAGGTTTATGTTCTTTCAATTCTTCTACTTGTTTCGCATTTTCTTCCTTCTTCTCATTTTGCAGCTTCTCAATTACTTGAAAATGTAGCCCCATATTTTTCATAAATGGTGAGAAAGGAGTGTATGCCATTACCCCTAGAAAAACAGTCATTGCAATCATACCATTTAATACATATGCATTTTTCTTCGCATCTTTACGTTGCATAAATGCCTGAATAAAACACATGATGAACGCAATAATCATTGTAGCAAAAATCGCTCCAAATCCAACCTTTGTACCAACGGCAAACAATGAAAAAATAATCAAAATAGAAGGAATCCAGCAATATATTTTAGACATACTAGTTGTTTTTTCAATAGAATATAAAACAACTATTGGACAAATAATCGCCAGAATTGAACCTAATTCATTCCCTGCATAAAACCATCCACGTGAACCAACCTTTAACCAATCATAACTGTTATAATCTGTTCCTGTTACAACTGAAACTACCATTACTATATTTATAATTAATGCTGCATAGGCAATATTGTTTCGCATTTTAAAATGCCTATTTTCTTTAAGTGATTTAAAGACCAAAATATAGCAAGTAAACATGATAAACGGATATAAAGATTTCGCTATAAACTTAATCTCTTCCCCTAATACGATAGGATCCTTAACCAATTTATTATTAATTAGTCCTATAGTGAAAAAAGCACCCATTCCAATTATATACAGCAAGTACTTAAGATTCCCTCTTTTCCTAGCTTGGAATACAATGTATATTCCTCCTAGGCCCATGACAAATAGACGCGCAAGAACTCCAATGGTTGTATCAATTTTTAAAACCATTATACAAAATGCCGTGAGTAAATCTAGAATTGGCTGTAACATTATAAAAATCAGTAAGAAATTTTCAAATTTACTACTTATACTGTTTTCCTTTAACATTTAAAGCCTCCATAACTATTACATAATTTCAACCTATAAAATAAACATTTTTTATTCATCTCAAATGTTTATTATAACATAACCTTATTGTTAAACTATCCGATTTATATACCAATTTTTATAATAGAAAAGGTAATAAATTTGTATTTTCAAACGCTTTCTTTCCTAATTTATTCTTTTTTTTTACACGTAAAGAAAATACATTGTTATTTCCAAAACTTTAGTGTATATTTTTTCTCTGGAACATCTTTATAAGGAAGGAATTAGAGCCATGTTATTAATCGATATATTTACGTTTCTTGGCATTATCGCCGCTGCCATTTCTGGTACATTAGTTGGTTTGAAAAAAGATTTAGATTTATTCGGTGTCCTTTGTTTAGCTGTAGCTACTGCGCTCGGCGGCGGTATTATTCGTGATATTATGATTGGTAACCTGCCTCCTGTCGCATTTGTAAAACCCATTTACTTTTTCGTAAGCGTATTATCAGCATTATTTACTTGTATGTTTTTTGAGCGCATCAATAAACTTCAAGTCGTTATTATGCTTTCTGATGCTGTTGGTTTAGGTGTATTCACAGCTATTGGTGCAAATGCAGCAATGTCACATCACGTTGACGCCTCGTTTTTAGTAGTTTCAATGGGCGTCATTACAGGTATTGGAGGCGGTATTTTGCGTGACATTTGCGCTCAAGATATCCCTTACGTATTCCGAAAAGAAATTTACGCAATCGCTTCTATCTTAGGAGCAATTAGCTTCCTAATCACACATGCAATGGGCGCGCACGTATTAGCCTTCTATGTTTGTTTATTAGTAACATTCGTTATTCGTGTCGTGACTGTAATATATAATGTACATTTCCCAGTTTTCTTTAAAACACACGCTAAGATTAATAAAGGCCATTAAGAGGATTCTACATAGAATTCTCTTAATTTATATACAATTCCATATACTGTAGAGTAATTTCATATAACAATATATAATTACGTTAGAATACAAAATTGAAAACGCTTTACAAACAGGGGGAAGAATGATGCTTGGGGTTTTTAAAAAAAATAAAACAAACACCAGTATAATTGAGTTAAGTAAAGGCCAACAAATAATATTTAATGTGCCTGCTAATTCTGAACTAAAAACTCAAATGGATATGCTACATATTTCGAAGGAAGATTTACAAATTGTAAAAGTATTACAGCCGTTTATTTATGAGGAAATAGATTGGATCACTGAAAAATTCTACACCAACATCACAAAACAACCTAATTTAATTGCCGTTATTGAACGCTACAGCTCTATTCCCAAATTAAAACAAACGTTAAAGACACATATTAAAGAATTGTTTAGCGGTAATATGTATGAAGATTTTATTGAACAACGTGCTAAAATTGCAAGAAGACATGTACAAATTGGTTTACATAGAAAATGGTATACTGCAGCCTATCAAGAATTATTCCGTTCCGTCATGAAGATTTTGCAAACTAAAATTTCAACAATAGAGGATTTTTCTTATTCTATAAATGTAATAAACAAATTATTTACATTAGAACAAGAACTTGTTATTGCGGCTTATGAATCCGAATATGAAAGAATTCAAAAAGAACATGAAAAAGAAAAAGAACTGACAGCTATGACGATTACACATATTGCAACAGAACTAGCAGCAGTATCTGAAAAAACAAGTTCTTCTATTCAACAGTTAACATCTAAATCAGAAAATATTGTAGGAATTGCAAAAACAGGTACATCATTAGCCACAACATCAGAAGAAAAGGCTAATAAAGGAAAAGAACAATTAAATCTGCAAAACAAACGTATGGAAAGCATTCAAACAAATATGGAAACTATCATTACTGATACTCGTGAACTTCTCGATATTTCTAATAAAATTAACGAAATCATTGATATCGTAAAATCAATCGCTGAGCAAACAAATTTACTAGCATTAAATGCTGCTATTGAATCTGCACGTGCTGGTGAATTCGGTAAAGGTTTTTCAGTCGTAGCGGGAGAAATTCGAAAGTTATCAGAGCAAACGAAAGAATCTATCTACAACGTTACAAAGCTCGTTGAAAAAACTAATAAACAAATTATCCACGTCTCTTCCTCCGTAGAACAAATTAGCTCTCTCGTATCTGAAGGGACAGATAGTATGCATGCGACAGATCAATATTTCCAAGAAATCGTAAAAGATATGTCTAACTCTAAAGACCAGAATAAAAAAATTGAAAATGAATTAGAAGTTATTTCACAGGTAATGAAGAGTATTCAAGACGACTCCTCAAAAATGGCCTTAACAGCGGATAGTTTGCAGCTAGAACTAAACCGATAAAGCAAACAAATATAAGGGTGGAGATTCTTCATCTCTCCTTTGTATGAACTCTAATCATCCATCTACAAAAAAAGAATCCAAAATGGATTCTTTTTATTTTCTGAAAAATATTTTTTGACAGTAAACATAACTCATATAAATACCAAAGCTTTGTAAAATAAACAAGGCTGGCACAATCATATTGTAATATGCCATATGTACTTGGAAAAGTCTTAACAACACATATCCACTAATTAACAATAAGAACAACATATATCCTTCATTTTGTTTTGTCTTAATAAGGAAATGTAATAATGCTATAGCCATAAATAATGTTACCATTATATATATAAGTTTTTCACATTTAAATAGAATAGAATTTACTCCCTCATCTGAAAACTGATTAATTACTGGTTTTAAAAGATTAAATCTTTCATCTTCAATCTCTTTTAACTTTTGATTAATGTGCTCTGATACACTTTGATTTTTCGTTATTTTTTCCTCACTTTGATTTTTCCCAATTAAAACAGATTGAACATACATCTCATTCGAAATCGTGTATTGGGACATCCCCATTGCCTTAATTCCGTAATTCACACAAAAATGAGCACTATAAAATAGAATTAGTATGCCTATCATCTTTAATAGCACTTTTTGTTTCGTTGCTGATTGAAAAAATTCAATTAACAACACATATACAGTGATAAAAATAGGAAGAAATAATCCCATTGGGAAAATCATATTGCTAAATGCAAAGAAGATTGCTGAAAACACCCACATATAAGGATGATCTAATCCTTTATATAAAAGTATGTAACAAGCAAAATAAAATAGAAATATTGCGAGCGATTCTTGTGTTAATAAGGAACTCATAAATATATTTGGGATATATAAAGCATAAAATACAGATGCAATACGACCACACTCTTCCCCAAAAATCATTGACGTAATGCGATAAATGAAGAATATGGTCCCTGTACAAAATAAAACATTAAATAGCTGTAAAGCAAATACCGTATCACCAAATATACGAATAATAATCGATTCATAAATGATAAAAGGTAACTGAGCTACATTCCCTATGTTATTACCAATTGCAACCTGCTTTGCAGATTCATACATTGCTTTCATATCACCAATCATTGGAACATCTATAAATATAACCATACTAAGTCTCACAACTATAGATGTGCCTATAAGAAAAATAAGAAATTGTTTATCTGTAAAACGATATTGTAAAATCGATGTTACTAACAAAATAAAGATAATAAAAATTACTAATATAATTGTTAAACTCATTGTACTTCCTTCAAAAAATTGCTTACTCGTTTCAAATGCTGACCAGCAACTATAAATAAAAAATGCGAGCATCGTACCAACCATTATTTTACTGGAGAAAGATGAAAAATTTGTTTGTATATGATTCATATGTCCATTGCACCTCTATTTCCATTCATAACACAACGATTCTATCATGAATGGGCACACAGCTGATAGGGAATTTATATAACAAATATGTATTCTTCACTTTTCACTTGCAATGTAAGCGAATCCTCTTTTACACTACATTTTAGACAAAATAAATTTTCTTTCAGTTGCATGAATATACTTGCAGAAGTATTCCTCCCCCTCTATCCATACCTTTTACTCATTTGAATATCTGGTAAAATCCAATAGGAACTAATACTCCTTTTATGTCATAAAGAACATGTCACTCTGATTGAAAACGTAACCTAGGGGCTGATTATATGGAAAAGAAATTTATGAGAGAATCAAAAGCAATTAAAACAACACGTGTTTTCCCAAACGATTTGAACAATCATCAAACTTTATTCGGTGGAAAATTATTAGCGGAAATTGATAGTATTGCTTCTATTGCAGCTGCCAGACATAGCAGAAAGCATTGCGTTACAGCATCTATTGATTCTGTTAATTTTTTAACACCAATTCAACAAGCTGATTCTGTTTGTTACGAAGCGTTTGTTTGTTATACTGGTAAATCATCTATGGAAGTATTTGTGAAGGTTATCGCAGAAAGCTTATTATTAGGAGAACGTCGCATCGCTGCTACTTGCTTCATTACATTCGTAGCTCTAAAAGATGGGAAACCTTCTTCGGTTCCGCAAGTACTGCCAGAAACTGAAGAAGAACATTGGTTGCACAAAACTGGTCTAGAACGTGCAGAAGACCGAAAAAAAGGACGTCTAAAAAGTAAAGAAATGGCTGAAGTACTAACTTTAAATAAACCTTGGAGCGTATAAAAAACAATTTCCTTCTGAGCGAATATGTAGTATATATATTCGCTCATTGCTTTGTAAACAATTCAAACATCCACTACGATTTTTATAGTCACCCCTTAACATATATATATCTATCTTAACTACGCATATCCATTCTTATTTTCTTTTTTATACAATTTATTTTATATTTATTTCTATACAAGCAATAGTTGATTTACAAAGTTTATGTAAGGTACACTTATACTCGTAATTAACAAATGAAGGTGATGATTTATTGCTCATATAAAAAACTATACCTTCAAAACTGTATATAAAATGTATTTCATTATACTAAAATTATTCACACTTCAAATGTATTTTTATATGGAGCCAAATAATGATCTCTAATAAGGGTTCTTAATACGATATAAATGATATTTTGATTAAATCGTATTACTTTAATGAAAAGGTGAAATCATGCAAAAATCAATTATTTCTAATATCTTTTATAAAATACTGCTCAATACATTTAATATTATACTCCCAATCTTAGTTGGTCCTTACGCGTATCGAATGCTAGGAGCCAATTCAATAGGAACTGTTAACTATGCTGAAACTATTTTTAATTATTTTTTCATATTCGCAGTATTTGGTGTATATCAATACGGACTACGTGAAATGAGTTTAATAAAAAATGATAAAAGTAAAGTTTCTAAGTTATTTACAAGTCTTTATGTAATTAACTTTACGACTAGTATTTTGGCCTTACTATCCTTTTTACTCTTTAGTTACATTGGATACGGTAACGAAAACTTATTCCCTGTCCTTCTAATCTTCGGCTTCAATTTCATTTCAAATATATTTTATGTGGAGTGGTTCAATGAAGCATATGAAAATTATGATT
This sequence comes from Bacillus sp. RC251, assembly GCF_044908765.1. Lineage (NCBI taxonomy): Bacteria > Bacillati > Bacillota > Bacilli > Caryophanales > Bacillaceae > Bacillus > Bacillus sp. RC251. The sequence goes on from NZ_JBIYDP010000008.1 coordinate 105,167, forward strand.
TCATTACTAAAAAAACAATTGTTGTTCGACTTATCTATGTTGGACTTCTTTTCTCTCTAGTTCATGGAGTGAATGATTATAAAACATTTGCCTGCTTATTAGTGATATCAACATTCTTAAATCATTTTATTAGTTTTATATATGTGAAACGCCAAGTTAAATTTGATTTTTCTAACTTAACGATTATTCCACATTTAAAACCCTTAGTATTAGTCGTTATTTTTTCAAATGCCAATATTTTATATACACAATTAGATCGACTTGTCTTAGGCGCATACGCAGGAAAAATAGAAGTCGCTTTCTATGTTATGGCTTTCCAAATTATGACTATCATCAATACACTTATGTTAAGTGTTGTACAAGTCACGATTCCAAGGCTTTCGTATTTATCTGGAAACGCAACTGAAAATGAATATGAATATTTATTAAATAGAATATCAAAGGTATATTTCATTACCTTATTTCCTGCGGCAATCGGTCTAATGCTCATTGCCCATAAGGCCGTCATTATTTATGGTGGAAAGGAATTCGCTCCCGCTGGTAATACTTTAATTATTTTTGCTTTTTATATGATCACAGTAGGTATTGAGTCTATCTTATCGAATCAAATTATTTATGTGAAAAAGAAAGAAAATATTTTGGTGCGCTTTTTATTTATTTGTGGATTCGTCAACTTAGCATCCAATATCGCATTAATATTTTTCGATATACTCACTCCCACAACAGCAATTTTCACAACAACCATTGCAAACATTGGATTAATTACTCTCGAATATATATATATAAAAAAGAAATTAAAAGTGAATTATACATTGTTTGATATTCAAAAACTTAAATACCTATTTTATTCTCTAACATTTTTACCAATAGCGTTTATTATAAAAAAGTTAGTCTCTGGACAAATCATACAATTCGCCCTAGTAATATTGATATGCGGATCAACATACATTCTTATCTTATTTGTAACAAAAGATGAGATTCTATTAGCTCTACTAGGAAAGCTACAAGTACGATTCAAAAAGGTGTAAACGCAACCTCTTAAAGGAGCTGTTAAAATTGAAATTTTCTTTGATTATGGCCACTTGTGGTAGACGTGATGATATTCTAGATCTACTAAAGTCACTTAAACAACAAACTTATAAAAACTTCGAACTTATTGTAGTAGATCAAAATGACATTCCAATCTCTGAGCTCTTTGAGGAATATACCAATAATTTTTCTATTAACTATATTTATACACCTATTAAAGGCCTATCTCGCGCAAGAAATATCGGCTTACAAGTAGCTGATGGCGATGTTATTGCTTTTCCAGATGATGATTGTATTTACGAAACGAATGTCTTAGAGAGCATAGTAGCAACGTTTAACTCAAATGCACATATTCAATTTATATCGACAAACACTACAAACGTTGAAAAAACAGGATCTTTAATACATGCGCCTGATAAAGATATCATTCTAAATAATAAGTATGGATTCATGGGCCCCTCTTTCGCTCTGTTTTTTACAAAACAATTTGTACAAGACGTTGGCACATTTAATGAAGATTTAGGTGTTGGATCTGGAACAATTTATGGCGCCGGTGAAGAGACTGATTTCGTACTACGAGGTATGAAAAAAAATTATATAGGTTTATTTAGAAAAAATCTTTTCGTGTACCATCCTGTAAAAGAGGATACTATAGATGAACAATCATTAAACAGAGCTATTTCTTACGCTGGTGGTTTTGGTAAAGTTATTCGTTTACATTATGGATTTCCTTACCTTGTACGTGCAGTCGTTGCCGCTACATTCCGCATGATGCAAAATATATTGAACAATAAACGTAAATTCCATGCAAATCGGGTAAGAGGCATTATCCGTGGATACTTTAAATAATTTTTATTTACCCTAAAAAAGGTGCAATCATTTTTAATAAACTGATTGTACCTTCTATTTATCTATCTTTCTATTATAGACAAAATAGTCTTTTCTACCCCTTCACGCTACGACGTTTTTGGTACTTCTCCAATAAATCTCTCATACTTATCACCATCATATATATATTTTTCAAAATAATGAAACATATTTTTTTGAAAAAATATACATTTTGAAATGATAGCATTATACGAAAGAATTTAGTATCATGATTCAAGATACTATTTCAAGTTGGACGGAGGATATTATGAGCTTATTAACAGTCGAAAAACTAGGACATACATTTGGCGATCGTACATTATTTAAAGATGTATCTATGCGATTACTAGCGGGTGAGCACGTTGGATTAGTTGGTGCAAATGGTGTTGGTAAATCAACATTTATGAATATTATTACTGGTCAACTTATCCATGATGAGGGCCGTGTAGAATGGACACCTGGTACAAATTACGGTTACTTAGATCAACATACAATTTTAACACCCGGTCGCACAATTCGTGATGTATTAGCCGATGCATTTCTACCTCTATTTCAAAAAGAAAAAGCTTTAAATGAAGTTACAGAAAAAATGGGCACTGCTACACCAGAAGAATTAGAGGAACTTCTTGAGCAAATGGCAGAAATACAAGATGCTCTTGAAGCAGGTGGTTTCTATTTATTAGATATTAAAATTGAGGAAGCAGCTCGTGGTCTTGGAATTGATGCAATCGGTTTAGATCGTGATGTTGCTGCATTAAGTGGTGGACAACGTACAAAAGTATTACTTGCAAAGTTACTACTTGAACAACCCGAAGTATTACTATTAGACGAACCTACCAACTATCTAGACGTTGAACATATTCATTGGTTAACAAGTTATTTAAAAGAATATCCACATGCCTTCCTATTAATTTCCCATGATACGGAATTTATGAATAAATGTGTTGATGTTATTTTCCATCTAGAATTCACAAAAATGACGCGTTATACAGCGACATATGAAAAATTCCTAGAGCTAGCGGAAATCAATAAAAATCAGCATATAAACGCTTATGAAAAACAACGCGAATTTATTAAAAAGCAAGAAGACTTTATTGCGAAGAACAAAGCTCGTTATTCAACGACGGGTCGTGCAAAGAGTCGTCAAAAACAACTTGATCGCATGGAGCGTATTGATCGTCCTGAAACAGCAATTAAGCCAGAATTCTCTTTCAAAGAGTGTCGCGCAAGTAGTCGTTTCGTCTTTGAAGGTGAAGATGTAGAAATCGGATATACACATCCATTATTACCAAAATTAACGATGACAATTGAACGCGGTGAAAAAATTGCAATTGTTGGATGTAATGGTGTTGGTAAATCAACATTACTAAAAACAATTTTAGGCAAGATTAAACCATTAAGTGGTAAAACAAGCCTTGGTGATTTCCTAACGCCATCATACTTCGAACAAGAAGTAAAAGCTGATAATATAACACCGATTGATGACGTGTGGAATACATTTCCTAGCATGGACCAACATCAAATCCGTGCAATGTTAGCAAAATGTGGTTTGAAAAATGAACATATCTCTCGCCCTCTAAATCAATTAAGTGGTGGTGAACAGGCAAAAGTTCGTTTATGTAAACTAATGGGAGAAGAAAGTAACTGGCTACTATTTGATGAGCCAACAAACCACCTTGATGTTACAGCAAAAGAAGAGCTTAAGAAAGCTATGAAAGCATATAAAGGAACGATTCTACTTGTATGTCACGAACCAGACTTTTATGAAGATTGGATAACAAAAGTTTGGGACGTAGAAGAATGGTCTCAACAAAACTCTTAATTTCTTAAAACAAGCCCTATGCAGACCAAGTTAAGTTTGCATAGGGCCATTTTCATTGAAATAACTTATAAAATTCATTAAGGAGTTTAAACATATAATGCAAAATACATTTTCTCTAAAAGCCAATGCATGTTTTGTAAAGTGTTTATTACTACTATGCCTATTTATTTATGCAGCCATAACATGGTATTCCATATCCATAATCGGAAGTACTTCCGGTTCTCGTTTCCTTGTTATAGTCCTGCCCCTTATTATAGGTTTACTCCTTTTACTTATTGGTTACATTGCGAATAAATATATGTCAAAAATAGTATTTACTATTTCACTTATTACTTTAGCTTTTTCGATTCGATTGATCTGGATTCTCAATATTCCAACCCCTATCGAATCTGACTTTGCAATGATGTACTATAGCGCAGTCCAAGCCGCTAAAGGCGACTTTAGTTTTGCTCAAAATACATACTATACTTCATGGGTGTATCAACTTGGTTTTACAATGTATCAAGCTTTTATTATAAATTTATTCGGAGAATCCCCTACACTGCTGAAGATTTTAAATGTTGCATATTCTACAGGAACAACATTACTGGTTTACATGATTACTTCAAAGGTATTTAATGAATGGTCTGGACGTATTGCAGGGGTAATATACTCGCTATATATCCCAAGCATTATAATGAGCTCTGTATTAACAAATCAACACCTTGCTACCTTCTTCTTTTACCTTGGTTTTTATATATTAATTACAAAGGGATTAAGCCATAAATATATGTGGATTTTTATAGGAATCTTCCTATCTCTAGGAGATATCATCCGTCCACTCGGTGCCTTAATTTTGATTGCCGTAACTATTTATACCTTTTTACAAGGAATATTAGGAAAATCAAAACAGAGTGTTTTCCATTCTATAAAAAAACTTGTTGGTATTTTCATCATTTTTTACCTTGTACATTATATTATTAGCTACATACTTATATCCACCGGTGTTACACAATATCCGCTCTCTAATCGTGATCCGCTCTGGAAATTCACAGTAGGGTTTAATCATGACACAAAAGGCGGTTATTCTGAGGAAGATGCAGAATATATTACATCCATTGAAATTGGTGAGGAACGGACAGTCGCTGAAAAAAAACTTATTCAAGAACGCATAGCTGATCCGAAAAAAGTTTTATCTTTATTTAAAGACAAGTTCATACTTATGTGGGCCGATTACGATTCAGCTCCGATGTGGAGTTTATTTGGATTAGAAAATAAAGACAATGATATAATCACATTAAAAGACAACCTTATAAAATACGAAAGATATATTTATGTTACCACCTTGCTATTTGGTATATTGTCACTTCTTTATCTTATAATAACTAAACAAAATGAAACTCCTTATACATTATTTTTACTACTAATAATTGGTTATGTAGCTATTCATTTCTTAATCGAATATCAAACAAGATATCGTTATTTCATCGTTCCTAGCTTTACGATTATTCAAAGCTATGGATTGTATATATGTCATATCCTAATAACAAAAAGAAACTCAATACAAGGTTTAAAATAAAAAGATTATTGAACTTTATATACACAATACAGATTATCTTATCGAATAATATAAAAGTACACCAAACATGCACAATGCCATATCAGCCCTTTGAAATATTCACGTAATAACACCCTTACACGATTTACAACAATATAAGGAAGCAGTATTCGTTCATTAATAAAAAAGGTAACAATGAAAACTATCATTGTTACCTTTTTATATTGTAATACCCCATAAGTCGTAAGCGAAATTCTTTTAAATTTGGGTATACGTCTAAATTAGACAACATCCCTTGAATGACCGGGATCCTTGGATTTTGCAATCTCATTTCTGCCTCCAAAACATCTAATGTAACAAGCAATTCCTCATCTTCTAGTTGATCAGCTAATGTACGTTTAAAAACAATAACTTCTTTTAAAAAGTGTTCCTTAACCTGCTCCTTAATAAGCTCTGATTTACAAAGAAATTCCCCAAGCTTTTCTTCATGTAACACAGGTTCTTCCGAAGATTCTACCAATCCATCTACTAAATCATCTACTCTTTTCAAAATAAATGCAGAAACGTAAGATAAGTCAATTTCTGGTGCTTGTAAAATGATTAGTTCTAAATATCCACGGCATATACCTTCTACCATAATGACTAAATCTAATAAATAAGGCATAACCTTGTCACCATAAATAGACAATAAACTATTCCGATAAAATGCGTGAGACTCTAACTTCATCCTCATCATAAACTCTTCTACTTCTTTATTAAAAGGTATAGCATTTTCCCTCGCATGCATAATAATAAATTCTTTATGCTTTTGTATATCGTTAAACTGACAATGCAATTGCTTTGCAAATTTTTCACGCGGCAATAACGATTCATTTTCAATATCCAGCATTTTATTTTGAATCTTGTCATAGTAATATCGAAGTGTTGCTAATAAAAGCTCATCTTTCGATTTAAAGTATAAATAGAAAGCTCCCTTAGATATGCCACAAGCTGTCACAATTTCCTGTACTGATGTCGCATTTACACCCTTAGTCGCAAATAACTTCATAGCCATCTCTATAATTAAGCGCTCTTTTTCTTTCATATCATGTCTCTCCTAAATTTAATCTCGCATCTTATTATGAATTTATTATACCATCCCTTTTCATTGACGGCTGACCGATCAGTCAGTTATATTATGTATTAGACTGACCAGTTGGTCAATACAATACAAAGGGAGCGCAAACATGAACAAAATTATTAATTTCTCGTTAAAAAATAAGTTCGCAGTTTGGCTACTAACCATTATTGTTACCATTGCAGGTATTTATTCTGGGCTGAATATGAAGCTGGAAACAATTCCTGATATTACAACACCTGTTGTAACAGTAACTACGGTTTATCCTGGTGCTACACCAGAAGAAGTAGCTGACAAAGTTTCAAAACCGATGGAAGAGCAACTACAAAATTTAAGTGGTGTAAACGTTGTTAGTTCATCATCTTATCAAAACGCATCTTCTATTCAGATAGAATATGATTTTGATAAAAATATGGAAAAGGCTGAAACAGAAATTAAAGAAGCTCTCACAAATGTGAAACTCCCAGAAGGTGTAAAAGACCCGAAAGTTTCACGTGTAAACTTCAATGCCTTTCCAGTTATTTCGTTAAGCGTAGCAAGTAAAAATGAATCTTTAGCTGCCTTAACTGAAAATGTAGAAAAAAATGTTGTTCCTGGATTAAAAGGACTTGATGGGGTCGCATCTGTTCAAATTTCAGGTCAACAAGTAGATGAAGTACAACTTGTCTTCAAGAAAGATAAGATGAAAGAATTAGGTTTAAGTGAAGATACTGTAAAAAATGTAATTAAAGGATCGGACGTATCTTTACCACTTGGCTTATATACATTTAAAGACACAGAAAAATCAGTTGTTGTAGATGGAAATATTACAACAATAAAAGCATTAAAAGAATTAAAGATCCCAGCTATACCTTCATCACCGAGCGGTCAAGGTAGTCAAAACGCTGGAGCTGGTACACAAACGCCGCAAATGAATCCAGCGGCTATGAACGGGATTCCGACAGTTACATTAGATGAAATTGCTGAAATTAAAGAAGTCGGAAAAGCAGAATCTATTTCTCGAACAAATGGAAAAGAAGCAATTGGAATTCAAATTGTGAAAGCTGCTGACGCGAATACTGTTGATGTTGTAAATGCAGTGAAAGATAAAGTAAAAGACCTTGAGAAAAAATATAAAGACTTAGAGATTATTTCAACATTCGACCAAGGTGCACCGATTGAGAAATCAGTAGAAACAATGCTGAGCAAAGCTATTTTTGGTGCTATATTTGCGATTGTTATTATTATGCTGTTCCTACGAAATATCCGAACAACATTAATCTCTGTCGTTTCCATACCACTTTCTTTATTAATTGCTGTATTAGTCATAAAGCAAATGGATATTACGCTTAATATTATGACACTTGGAGCAATGACAGTCGCTATTGGCCGCGTCGTCGATGACTCCATTGTTGTTATTGAAAATATTTACCGACGAATGTCGTTATCAGAAGAGAAACTGCGCGGAAAAGATTTAATTCGTGAAGCTACGAAGGAAATGTTTATCCCAATTATGTCTTCTACCATTGTAACAATTGCTGTATTCTTACCGCTTGGACTAGTAAAAGGTATGATTGGTGAAATGTTCTTACCATTTGCCTTAACTATCGTCTTCGCTTTATTAGCATCGTTACTAGTAGCAGTTACAATCGTGCCGATGTTAGCTCACTCTTTATTTAAAAAAGAGAGCATGAGGGAAAAAGAAGTACATCATGAAGAAAAACCAAGTAAATTAGCAAACGGGTATAAACGCATACTTGCATGGGCTTTAAATCATAAAATCACCACATCAAGCATTGCTGTCCTTCTATTAGTTGGTAGTCTTGCACTTGTGCCAATTATCGGTGTAAGTTTCTTACCATCTGAAGAAGAAAAAATGATCATTACAACGTACAACCCTGAACCAGGTCAAACGTTAGAAGATGTTGAAAAAATTGCAACGAAAGCTGAGAAGCACTTCCAAGATAATAAAGACGTCAAAACAATTCAATTCTCATTAGGTGGCGAAAACCCAATGAGTCCTGGTCAATCAAATCAAGCAATGTTCTTCGTGCAATATGATAACGACACGAAAAACTTCGAAAAAGAAAAAGAGCAAGTCGTTAAAGATTTACAGAAGATGTCTGGAAAAGGCGAATGGAAAAACCAAGACTTCGGAGCGAGTGGCGGTAGTAATGAAATTAAACTATACGTTTACGGAGATAGCTCGGAAGACATTAAACCTATCGTCAAAGATATTCAAAATATCATGAAGAAAAATAAAGACTTAAAGGATATTGACTCTAGTATTGCAAAAACGTATGCAGAGTACACTTTAGTCGCAGATCAGGAAAAACTAAGTAAAATGGGTCTAACAGCTGCGCAAATTGGAATGGGACTTTCTAATCAACATGATCGCCCTGTTCTGACAACAATTAAAAAAGACGGTAAAGATGTCAATGTATATGTAGAAGCTGAAAAACAAAATTATGAAACAATCGATGACTTAACAAATCGTAAAATTACAACGCCACTTGGTACTGAAGTGGCTGTGAAAGATGTTATGACTGTAAAAGAAGGTGAAACTTCGAATACAGTGAAACACCGCGATGGCCGTGTTTATGCAGAAGTAAGTGCAAAACTAACATCTGATGACGTTTCAAAAGCATCTGCGGCTGTTCAAAAGGAAGTAGATAAAATGGATCTTCCTTCCGGTGTAGATGTTTCTATGGGCGGTGTTACAAAAGATATTGAAGAATCATTCAAGCAACTTGGCTTAGCGATGTTAGCTGCGATTGCCATTGTATACTTCGTTCTTGTCGTTACATTTGGCGGTGCCCTTGCACCATTCGCAATTTTATTCTCGCTACCATTCACAATTATCGGTGCTCTTGTTGCCTTATTAATTTCTGGTGAAACGTTAAGTGTCTCTGCAATGATTGGTGCACTTATGTTAATCGGTATCGTTGTAACAAACGCAATCGTGCTTATCGACCGTGTTATTCATAAAGAAAATGAAGGTCTATCAACACGTGAAGCTTTATTAGAGGCTGGTGCTACACGCCTTCGCCCTATTTTAATGACTGCAATTGCAACAATCGGTGCTCTTATCCCACTTGCATTAGGATTTGAAGGTAGCGGCTTAATTTCTAAAGGACTTGGTGTAACAGTAATTGGTGGATTAACAAGTTCAACGTTATTAACACTTCTTATTGTTCCAATCGTTTATGAAGTATTAAGCAAGTTCAAAAAGAAAAAAGCAAAATAACAAAAAATAACCTCGCAGTTAGCGAGGTTATTTTTTATTTCCGAATAAGATTAGAAAATCACCATATCCTTCTTTCTCTAATTCCTCTTTTCGGATAAATCGAAGGGCTGCGGAATTAATACAGTAACGAAGACCATTTGGTCCTGGGCCATCTGGGAATACATGACCTAGATGTGAATCTCCCTCTTTGCTTCTCACTTCTGTACGCGTCATATTATGACTGACATCCATTTTTTCTTTCACACTTGCTGACATGACTGGCTTCGTAAAACTAGGCCATCCACACCCACTATCAAACTTATCTAAAGAAGTAAATAACGGTTCTCCTGAAACGATATCTACATAAAGACCTTCTTCATTATGATTCCAATACTCATTTCGAAATGGCGGTTCTGTACCATTTTCCTGTGTTACATAAAACTGCATCTCATTGAGTTTTTCTTTTAAATGAGTATTATCTTTTGGCCAATGTTGTTTAATAAAAGCATCTCGTCCCGATCCTTTACGGTATAACTCATAGCGGAATGTATTTTTCTTATGATATCCTTGGTGATAGTCTTCAGCTGGATAAAACGTAGCTGCTGGTAATATTTTTGTCGCAATTGGTTTTGAAAAGCGTCCACTCTTTGCAAGCTCTTCTTTTGAAGCCTCTGCTTTTTTATGTTGTTCTTCATTGTGATAAAAAATTACTGTTTCGTAAGACTGTCCACGATCGTGAAATTGTCCTCCTATATCAGTCGGATCAATTTGTCTCCAATATATATTTAATAACTCCTCATACGGCATTTTATTTGTATCAAATGTAATTTGTACTACCTCATAATGTCCCGTCGTTTCTGAACATACTTCTTTATATGTTGGACTCTCTTTATGACCACCTGTATAACCAGAAACAACCTTTATAATTCCTTCCATCTCTTCAAATGGCGAAACCATACACCAGAAGCACCCTCCAGCAAATGTAGCTAACTCTACCTTTTCATTTACAGCCATTATTTCACCCCTATTCTATCTTCTGCTTACAGTATGGCATAAAAAACATCATGTTATAAAAGAAAAAGCATCGAACATCGATGCTTTTTCTTTACTTCACCTTATTTTTTCTGGCATCATTCTCTATTTCATCACTTGTCACATCTAAGACATCTAATAAGAAAATGAAGATTGGAATACCGATAATTAATCCCCATACACCTAAGAAGTGTTCTGAGAAGATTAATACCATAAATGTATAGAAGATCGGTAAGTTTGTTTTTTGCGACATGAACTTCGGATTTAACACGTAACTTTCAAGCGCATGAATTACTGTTACGATAATTAAAATATAAACAACGTACATAATACCGCCAATATTGTAAGCAATCATACAAAGCGGGAATAACGAAATGATAACCCCAGCTACTGGAATTAAACCGAGTAAGAAGATCATTAACGCTAAACCTAATAATTGCGGGAATCCTAATATCCATAGTGCAATAACGGATAAAACACAGTTAACAACTGCAATTAAAAATTGTGCTTCGATTACTTTTCCGAATGAACGTGCAAATTTCTTACCGAAGTACTCAATTTCAGTATAGAAAATTGCAAGTCGGCTTTCTTTAAATTTTGCAGTAAAAGCAACGATCCGAGCTTTCTCCAATAAGAAAAATAAACTTAAAATTAAAGAAAGTAACACTTGAAGGCCAAATTTCCCAACATTCGTAATCGATTTATACAAAATGTCAACGCCTTGTCCTACATATTTCGAAAGTTCCATATGATTGACAGCATTAACTGCATACTTAATTAATTCACTATCCGGTGGGTTTCTTAAAAATACGTTAAATTGATAAATCAATTGTGAAATTTGTATCGTTAATACTGGTAAATATTTAAATAGCGTAATAGCAATTCCACCAATTAACATTACATATAGAAACGCTATAATAATTTTTCGGTTAATGGGCATGAAATGATCTAATTTGCGAGAAATAAACTTTTGGAATCGATCCATTAAATATGTGAGAATAAACGTAATTAAAATTAAATTCAACATACTTTGCAGCCCGTATAACACGAGAGCAAGTATTACTAATACGAGAAACCTCTGAAATCCTTTGCTTTGAAACAGGTTTTTTATTTGCATAATCGACGAGTACTCTCTCCTGTCCTATAAAGTAAAACGTTAATAAGTAGATTTTTTCTCTCTTCTCTACCTTTAATTATTCATTCATATAAAGATTTTTATAAGCTTATTATAGATCTCTCTTAGCAGATCCTATAGTAGCTTACTTCTTATTTTACAATACAATGACCTAATTCAAAACGTATTCTACACAGTATTAATGAAGATTTAAGGAAACTTACATTTTATTAACATAGGTCTTACCACTACTGTAACATAAAAAGCAAGCTATCAGTAGAAATCTGTCCTACAAATAGCTTGCTTTTCTCGTTTTTTTAAGTAAGTTTTACTATCCAATGAATGGCATAAACATCGGTATGACAACTACAGTTACAACCCCAACTACTGTTACAGCAATACTTGCCATAGCTGCCTCTACTTCACCCATTTCAATTCCTACTGCCACTCCTAATGCGTGACCTGCTGTTCCAAGTGCTAAACCTTTTGCAATTGGATGTTTTACTCTAAATGTTTTTAAAAATAATGCTCCTAATGCGTATACAATAACTGCGTTAAAAATAACTGCAAACGATGTAATTGCTGGTATACCACCAATACTTTCAGAGATTGGTAATGCAATTGCTGTTGTTGCTGCTTGTGGTAACATTGAATTCATTACTGCTGTATCTAAACCAATTGCTTTTGCAACAATAAACACGACAATTACTGAGCAAATAGATCCAACCACGATAGCCGATAAAATTTGCCACCAATATTTTTTTAACTTATCCACTTGTTTATATAATGGAATTGCAAACGCGATTGTTGCTGGTTCTAAGAAGAAGCTAATCATTTTTCCGCCAGTATTATATTCTTCAAAAGTAAAGTTACCTACTTTTAGAAAGACAATCCCTAATACCATCGCTACGAATAATGGTGTGAATAAGAAGAATCCTTTTGAATGCTTAAATAATAATGTTCCGATTCCGTATGCGATTAATGAAACGACGATTCCGAAATATGGAGTCATTGTGCTTGCCATGTTCATTCCCTCCTAGCAATATATACTAAATTGGTTACGCAACTTTTCCGTGCTTGCGTCCTTTATTTACTACTTTCAATTCTTTCGTATCTTCTATTTCTTTATCGTCTTTTCCTAAAATAAATTGTGCAAATAATCCTGTTACAGCGAGTAAAATAATTGTTGCGACAACGATTACAGTTAAAATTTGTACAAAATATTGTCCCATTACACCGAGAGAATTAATAACCGAAATACCTGATGGAACGAAAAGGAATCCGATAATACCTGTTAAAGCCGTTCCGAGTGATTCAACTTGTTCCAATTTAATAACTTTTAAACATAATAGGCTAAATAAAATAACTAATCCGATCACCGATGAAGGCATCGGAATTGGTAAATGCGTTGCAATAATATTAGAAACTAACATAATAGCTGAAAATATGAATGCTTGTGATAAGAAACTATATACTTTTTTCGTACTCATTTTGGCCACCTCTTTCGATTTGGTACCTTTATTGTATAAGATAAAAACAAAACTGTAAGCGTTTGCATATCGGAACGTCAAATATACAAAATTAGTTACAAAAATAGGCAGATGAAATGCAAAAAGCTACTTCTTAAATACGAAGTAGCTTTTTGAGTTCTTTTGCATATGTACGGCTAACAGGTACTTTTGATCCTTCTTTCATAATTAAATTATATGTAGAATTGAACCATGGTTGTATTTCCGTAATATGATTAATATTTGCAATAAAACTGCGATGGACACGCATAAAACTTGCTTGTGGCAACTTCTTTTCCAAAATTACAAGCGTATCGTGTGTTACATACGTTTCTCTCATTGTTTTTACTGTCACTTTTCCATCCACAAGGCCTACATATATAATATCTTCAATATTCACAAGTACAATCGATTCCTCAATTGGTAATGCTAATTTATGCATCTCGGTCGTTACGTCTACACTCTTTACCTCTTGATTTGTTTCTAATTTTATTTGTTTTTGCTTTTTATATTTCTTTAATGTCTGTACGATACGTTCTTCATCAAATGGTTTTAAAATGTAGTCTAACGCGTCTACTTCAAATGCTTGCAATGCATATTGATCATAGGCAGTAGCAAACACAATTGCAGGGGGATTTTTCATCTTCTTTAATATATTTGCGATTTCAAATCCGTTATCATCAGATAGCTGAATGTCTAGGAAAACAATATCTGGTTTGTTTTTCATTAATTCCTCTAATGCATCCTCTACACAATCCGCCTCACCAATTATCTCTACTTCTTTCGTTTGCTCTAATAAATACTTCAATTCATCACGTGCTAACATTTCATCGTCAACTACTAATACTTTTAACACTCCGTTCTTCCTCCCCTATTTTTTTAGGAATAACAAAAGTAATCTCTGTCCCCTCATTTAATTCACTTTCAATTTGAAGCATTGTCTCTTTCCCAAATAACCCGATAAGTCGTTCATTAATATTATATAAAGCTGTTCCAGTCCCTTTCTTTGACGACACTACCATTTTTCCTAATTGTTCTAAGCGTTCTTCCTCAATTCCTTGTCCATTATCTTTTACTTCGAAGTGAACCATGCCCCCTTTTTCAAAAACATGCACTTCTACTTCGCATACTGGCTGTTTCTTCGGAAAAGCATGTCGCAACGCATTTTCAACCAACAGTTGAAGAACAAATGGTGGTACTAATGTTGTCTTTAACTCTTCCTCAATATACATCTTTACCTCATACTTATTTGGGAATCTTGCTTGTTCTAGTGATAGGTATGCCTGTACATGGTTTAATTCTTGTTCTAGTGGAATCAACAACTGACGTGCCCCTTGCAAATTACAACGGAAATACACGCTAAGCTGCAATAATAACTTCCTTGCCTTTTCTACATCTGTTCGGCATAAAGCTGATACGGTATTAATTGCATTAAATAAAAAATGCGGATTGATTTGTGCTTGTAACGCTTTTATTTCGGCATCTTGCAATAACTTACTTTGTAACTCTGCTTCACCTAACTCAAGCTGCGTGGAAAATATTTTTGCTAATCCTTCTGCAAGTTCCTCTTCAACACGACTTAACTGGTTAGGGTTCTTGAAATACAGTTTTAATGTCCCTATCGTATTTTCATGTGAAGTTAATGGAATAACAATAGCTGCTTGCAAAGGACAGCCTTCATGTTGGCAATTAATAACCTCACGTGATTTCGCTTTCATTATTTTCCCTGTATGTAAAACCTCTTTCGATAAACCTGTTATTAAACTGTGTGAAGGAATATGATGATCTGATGCCAATCCAACGTGAGCTAATATTTTCTCTGTATCTGTTAAGGATACCGCATCTGTTCCCGTAAAGCGGTGAATAATTTGTGCCACATGTTTACAAGACTCTTCTGTTAACCCCCTGCGAAAATACGGTAATGTCTTATCAGCAATTCGTAATACTTTATGCGTTTGCAGAGCTTTCGCGTTTTCTTCCTGACGCAAAATAGCTTGTATCATTGAAAGTAAAATAAAACTTCCGAAACTATTTACAAGGATCATTGGTATCGCAATTGTTTTCACGATACTAATTCCATCCTCTACGATTAATAAGATCATAATCATTTCTAAAGAAACGATAAACACGCTTAAAATCGCTGAAAATTTAGGCGTAATTGCACGATTATATTTTTTGAAAATGTGTCCAATATACCCAGTTATAACACCTGCTAAAATTGAAGAGATTGCACAACTTAGCGCTGTCGTCCCGCCAAGCATATAACGGTGAATACCAGCAATCGATCCTACTCCAATTCCGACGATAGGACCACCAAGCAATCCACTAATTCCAACACCCATAATACGTGTATTCGCAATTGTACTAGATGACGAAACACCTTGTAGCCAATTTTCATTCATAATTGTATTCCCCGCAATTTCAATTCCCGTGTAATTGCTGACAATTGTAAACACTGAAAAAATACAAATAAGCTTAAGCTTATCTACATATCCATCTTGTCTATGAAGAAGGCGCCTGAACGTTCTAATATGAGAAAGTAAAAATCCTAAAATAACAATAAGTCCGACACGTTCAATCATCATAAGTACTAAATTTAGCATCTGTGATTCATTCCTTTTTATATGAGTTAGTTTTATTATGGGAAAATAATGAAGTGGGCGTCAAGAAGAATGCAATATCTTTTGAAATATTTTACACATAACTATCCCCTCTTTATTTGACAACCTAATAGAAGAGTGCTAAAAATAAAGTAATATAATACAGTCCTTTAACCCAACCCCGTGAGGTTGAGAAGGAAGTCGGAATATACTATACGTATGGTCTTTTTTAGAGATACGTATGCTTTTTTGGCCTTCTCATCATATCAGGTGAGAAGGCCTTTTGTTATTCTTCCATAGCGACTGTAGAAGAAAATAAGGAGGAGTAATGATGAACGTTACTACTGATGTACAATCAACAACAGAGGAAACGAAGGAGAAAAGATATAAAACATTGTTTGGTTCTGCGCTAGGATATGCAGCAGAAGGTTTAGATATGTTGCTCTTATCTTTCGTACTCGTCTACATTTTAAAAGAATTTCATTTAAGCCCTGTTGAAGGTGGAAACTTAACATTAGCTACCACAATAGGAATGCTAATCGGGTCTTATTTATTCGGATTTATTGCTGATTTATTTGGGCGTATCCGTACGATGGCCTTCACAATCTTACTATTCTCACTCGCAACAGCACTTATTTATTTCGCAACAGATTATTGGCAATTATTAATTCTTCGCTTTTTAGTTGGAATGGGGGTTGGTGGTGAATTCGGTATTGGAATGGCCATCGTAACTGAAACATGGTCTAAAGAAATGCGCGCTAAGGCGACATCCGTTGTTGCACTTGGATGGCAATTTGGCGTACTAGTCGCTTCACTCCTTCCAGCATTTATCGTCCCACATTTTGGATGGAGAGCTGTTTTCTTATTTGGACTCATTCCCGCTTTATTAGCTGTTTACGTCCGCAAAAGTTTAAGTGAACCGAAAATATGGGAACAAAAACAACGATACAAAAAAGAATTGTTACAAAAAGAAGCTGAAGGTAATTTAACAACTACCGAGGCAGAACAACTAAAGCAAATGAAAAAGTTCCCACTTCGAAAGTTATTTGCCAATAAAAAAGTAACGATAACAACAATCGGTCTTATTATTATGTCATTCATCCAGAACTTCGGATATTATGGAATTTTCACATGGATGCCAACTATTTTAGCGAATAAATATAACTACACATTAGCAAAAGCGAGCGGTTGGATGTTCATCTCTACAATCGGCATGCTAATTGGAATTGCAACTTTTGGTATTCTAGCCGATAAAATTGGCCGCCGTAAAACTTTTACAATCTATTATGTCGGTGGTACTATATACTGTCTCATTTACTTCTTCTTATTCACAGACCCAACATCATTGTTATGGGGAAGTGCACTACTTGGATTCTTTGCCAATGGCATGATGGGGGGATTCGGAGCTGTTTTAGCTGAAAACTACCCTGCTGAAGCTCGCTCGACAGCCGAAAACTTTATTTTCGGTACAGGACGTGGGTTAGCTGGATTTGGACCTGTTATTATCGGCTTACTTGCTGCAGGTGGTAATTTAATGGGAGCACTATCTCTCATCTTCATTATTTATCCAATCGGTTTAGTTACAATGCTATTATGTGTCCCAGAGACAAAAGATAAAGTATTAGAATAGATTGAAACTGTACAGGGTACTATCTCCTTCGAGAAAAGTAGTTAAATAAATAGTAAAGAGGAAGCATCTCAAATGAAATGCTTCCTCTTCTTATATAAATACAATTATTTATTTTGATTTACTAGCTTTTTGGAACAAGAAGGAAGTTTTCTCTTCTTCTTTTACAATACCTTGTTTTAAGGCTAATTCCCCTGCAACTTTAGGCGCTAGCCATAGCATCGGGAATAACAGAATAGATACCGGAACAGCCGTCACTACAATGAAGGATTGTAAGGCGTTAATACTTCCCTCACCCATATATAAAAGAATCGCCGCAACTGCGCCCATAATAAGCGACCAAAAAACTCGCAAACTAATTCTAGGATCTCCATCTCCAGTCACTGCCATTGAAATTGAATAAGCCATCGAATCTCCTGTTGTCACTACAAATAAAATTGTTAATAAAAGAAATGCAGGTCCAATAATATTAGATAGTGGCAGTTGCTCTGTAATTGCAATCATAGCCGCTGGCATACCAGATTCACTTAATGCCACCGAGATAGAACCAGGATTCATTAACTCATAAAACACACCTGATCCCCCTAGTATAGTAAACCAAAACGTTGTAATAATAGGCGCAATAATGCCAATTGCAACGATGATTTCTCGGATTGTTCTTCCTCTTGAAATTCGGCTCACTAAAATTGCCATCATCGGTCCATATCCAATAAACCATCCCCAGAAAAAGATTGTCCACGATCCTAACCAAGCTGTATCACCACGATATGTGCTCATTGGAATAAATTCATTTATATAAAATCCAAACGAAGACACAAATGAATCGATAATAAATCCACCAGGTCCAAACAGTAATACGAATACCATTAATAAAACTGCTAACCTAACATTTAAATTACTTATAATTTGAATCCCTTTGTCAATTCCCGTTACCGCAGATATAGTAGAAACAGCTACTACACAAACAATAATGGCTAATTGAGTAGTAAACACATCAGGAATGTTAAACAATGCTTGTAACCCATAACTTGCTTGTAGTCCTAAAAATCCGATTGGACCAATCGTCCCTGCAGCTACCGCAATAATAGCAAATACATCGATCATTGTTCCAAGCCAACTCTTTCGCAATTTCTCCCCAAAGATAGGATATAAAAGCGTTCGAGGTTTTAACGGCATATCTTTATGATAATGCCCGTACATCATAACTACTGCACTAATTGTACCTAAAATCGTCCAAGCCAGGAAACCCCAGTGCATATAACTTTGTGCCAAAGCAGGCATTACCGCTTCTTTCGTCCCAGCAGTTATACCTTCATGTATTGGTGGCACCGTCATCAAATGGTACATCGGCTCTGCGGCTGCCCAAAAAACGCCACCTCCAGCAAGTAATGTAGACATAATAATAGCCAGCCATTTTGTCGTACTAATCTCAGGTTTTTCTAGCCCCCCAAGTTTAACTCTCCCATATTTCGAAAATGCCATACACATTGCAACAACAAATGTACCAATTAATAAAACTTGCCAAAAGGCACCAAAATATTTAATTGAAGCTGCAAAACTGCTATTAATGACTCCCTCTACGTAACTTTTATTTAAAATAACTGCAATTACAAATAATAAAAGTGAGCCACCACTAATAAGAAATACAGGCCAATCCGTTTTTCGACTCTTCATTCTCATTTACACTTCCTCCTTCCTCAGCAATCTAAAAAAACAACTTTATTATGTTTTATTGTTTACATCCAAAACACAATGATTATATAAGCATAATAATTCATCAATTTTCTACACACTTATGTTGTCCCTAAAAATATGCTAAATCCCTTATTTAAAAGAAAATTTCTATTCCTATTACATAAAAAAGCAAAACAAAAGACCTTATATTTCTATAAGGTCTTCGAAACAGAAATTTGATTATAACATAAGGAACTCCTTGGTTCAAAAAGCTCCTTCCAAAAATAACCGAGAGTAAAGGCTTCCATTTGCTACGTAACAGTAATTAAAAAAAATTATAATTTGCATAAAAAACTATACTAAATATTATTTATGAAAGAAATTTGGCTTCAAAATTTCATTCGGATACGGTTTATGATAAATATGGGTGGTAGCTGGGGATAATGGTGGAATGAGCCACACCCAATTGCCCGTTACAACACGACCACAAGCTACTTCTTGCTTCTCAAATTGTTGAAATTGTTGTGCAGCAGTATGATGGTCAACAATACTAACTCCTTGTTTTTTAAAAGAATGTAAAACAGCCACGTTTAATTCAATTAGCGCCTTGTCTTTCCATAACGTACCGTTTCTCGATGTATCAAGCTTCATCATCTCCGCAACAGCCGGCAGTAAATTATAACGATCATGATCCGCTAAGTTACGAGCCCCAATCTCCGTCCCCATATACCATCCATTGAACGGAGCAGCTGTATAGGAAATACCGCCAATTTCTAAGCGCATATCTGAAATCATTGGAACCCCATACCATTTTGCTCCTAAAGATGAGATTGGGTACTCTGGATGTTCAATTGGTACCTCTTTCACTTCTTTTTTTGGAATTTCTTTATATACAGGTTCTTTTCCATCGACAGAAAAAACAAGTGGCAATACATCGAAATTCGTACCTTCTCCTCGCCAGCCAAGTTCCTGGCAAAAATCCGTAAACGCAGTGGAATGAGAGTCCCCAATCACTCCCACTTCTGTTTTATACCCTGCATACCGAATCAATTGGTGATTATAAATTCGTATATTATTTTCTTCACCTTGATATTGCTTAAAAATTGTAATTGTCGGTTTAACTTTCCCATCGTTCGTTGCATATTTAATATGATGAATTAATGCGTTGTATACACCTTCCTCATCATTTACTTCACGTGCATCTAATATGTGCATCTTACTCCAAAATAGTCTTCCGATACATCGATTACTATTGCGCCATGCCATTCGTGATCCATGAACAAGTTCTTCAAATGTATGCTCATACGTCCCCGTCTTCTCTATCTCAACTTGAATTTCTTTTATTCTCTCTTCTATGAATTGTTCTTTATTAAGCTCTTTATAGCAAACCGTAATAAAATGACTCGCTTCCTCTATTAATTGTTTCGTTTTACTCATAAACGATCTCCTTCTATTTCAACAAAACGTTACTACTTTACAGTATAAGCAAAAAGAATAAGAGTCACAAATGAAAGTCGAAGTGTTACTTTTATTGTAATATTTTTCAGAAAATTAAAGAGATTACTATTGACTTGTATAAAAAATAGGTGTATTTTTGACTCAGGTAAATTATTTTTACCTAGACCAACTTTTTAATAAGGAAGGAGGGAATGTTATGTCTTCATTTCAATTGCCAAAGCTTTCATATGACTATGATGAACTAGAGCCATATATCGATAGCAACACACTTTCTATTCATCATGGAAAGCACCATGCGACATACGTAAATAACTTGAATGCCGCTTTAGAAAACTATACGGAATTGCATAATAAATCTTTAGAAGAGTTACTATGTAATTTAGCAACTTTACCAAAAGAAATTGTTACAGCTGTCAGAAATAACGGTGGTGGTCACTATTGTCATAGTCTGTTTTGGGAAGTAATGAGCCCGCGAGGTGGCGGTGAGCCTAATGGAGACGTTGCAAAAGTAATTGATTATTATTTCAATACCTTTGACAACTTAAAAGATCAACTTTCCAAAGCAGCTATTAGTCGTTTTGGAAGTGGCTATGGATGGCTTGTTCTGGACGGTGAGGAACTTTCCGTTATGAGTACATCCAATCAAGATACACCTTTGCAAGAAGGTAAAATTCCATTACTCGTCATCGATGTATGGGAACATGCCTATTATTTAAAGTATCAAAATCGGCGTCCAGAATTTGTTACCAACTGGTGGCATACGGTGAACTGGGACCGGGTAAATGAAAAGTATTTACAAGCAATTCAATCACAAACACATTAGTCGTGCGTATAAGGTAAATTTGGTAATGTAAAATTAGTATTGTCGAAATCCTCCAGAATCCCCTGGATTGCCACCGGGGGATTTATGATTATTTCATTGCATGTATGTAATAACGTAATACTTGTTCTATTTTTATTTTCAATTCTCGGAACGGGAAGCCTAATTTACTAGCTTTTCCATTATGTAATGTACAATTAATCACTTCATTATAAGGCGCTACAGTATCTCCTACTTCTTGAACGCGTGCTTTTATTCCCGTATTTTCTTCTATGAAATGAATAACTTCTCGAGTAGAAACTACCCCGTTGCTACAAGCATTAATTGGCCCTTCTATGTCCTTCATCCCGCACCAAGCTAAAAATTCTCCTGCTTCTTTTTCATGTATAAATGACAACTCTCCATCTAGATCATTCACGGCGACAGGTTCTTGCCTCACAATATGTTCAACGTAAAATTGTAACCTTTTCGTATAATCGTTTTCTCCAATAACAACTGGAAAACGTACTGCAACAACTGGGAATGTTGCTTGTTGAAATGAAACCGCTTCGGCTAATCTCTTTCCTTCACTATAATTGAAGTCATTTCTATCCCCATACGTAATAGCATACTCGTACGGATTAAAGTTCTCTTCTAACAAGCCTAGTGTTGGCTCGTAAACAGCCATTGAAGATGTCATAATGTATTTCTTCGTTTTTCCTCGTAACACTTCACATACTATCTTCGCCGCATTCGAGCTATAGCATAAATTATCGTATACGATATCATAACTTTTATCTTCTAGACGCTCAGCTAGTTGTTTTTCGTCTTCTCTATCTACAATCAATCTGTTTACTACACTTCCAAAAGAATCTTCAGTAATGCCTCTCGTCGCAATCGTTACATCGTGTCCATCTTGCAAAAGTGCTTCTACTAAATGTTTACCAAAAAATCTTGTTCCCCCTAGCACCAATACTTTTTTCAACTTCATCATCCCCATTTCGATAAAATGTAAAATAATACCTCTCTATTATAACTGCTCATATAGAAAAAGCATGGAATTCGTTTAACGATTCCATGCTTTTCTGCAGAAAATATATTAACGTACTCGATATTTATAAATACAATAACAGAAGTATAAAATAGAAATTACGGATACATAAACCCATAGTTCATATACGAATCCCTCTCCCCATACTCCCATAAAATAAAAGAGTGAAGGCAACGTCAATGTTACCCATGATTGTACGAAGGCAATTCTTCCAAGATATTGATTGATATTCTTCTTTTGTGTATTTAATACAAAGAATAAATACCAAAGTAATGCCCACATAAACCACGTTAATGCATTAACAACATCGTGAAATTGAACAAATGAAACGACCATATAGAATAAAGCAATAATTGCTACCCAAATACAGAACCATCCTAGACCACTACTATCCATTCCCTTTATAAAAGTAACACCTACATATAAATAGGTTAATCCAAATAAGAAAGTAGCTGCATATGAATATACCGTCCAATTGCTTTGATCAGAAATCATAATCAAATAGAACGGAATGATAATTTGTAATGCCCCCACAAATAAATTAAAAACACCTGCGCTTTTCATCTCTGCTTTTCCTAATATAACAAGACTATTTAAAAATAAAGCTGCACCTGAAAGTAATAATCCTACATAACCCATATATATTCGTATGAAAATCTTATCTTTTCACACTTTTAACCTCCCCACACTTTAAAGTGATACCTATATTATTTTTCTTCCCATTTAAAACTACATACATAATTTTTCATCCAAATAAGTCAGACTTCCTACCTTAAAAAAGAGCAAACTTAAAACGCTTTCAATAATAAATAACCCTATCAAAATATGCAATAGGATTCCTTGATTATAAACGGACTCTAACAAGGATACAAGTGTTGGAATACTTTTCAATCATACGTTTTTAATTTCTATAAAAAATGAATAGAATGATACATTTTCCCTATCTCATTCTACTAATGCCTAGCATAAAATATAGTATAATCATATCATTTTAAGGAAGGTTTGATATTTATGCCTCTTCATTATCCAAATCAACCTGTTTTTCACTCCACAGGTGTATTAACAAGAGAGCCTGCAACTGTTTCAGCAGTAGTAAACATTGTAAATTTAGATGCATTTTACGCACACTATGTAAGTATAGAGGTTTGGGATTGGTCTAACTATTCTAATCCTGTAAAATTACCTGTACTAATTGGTGAAAATGCGGAAGTAGTATTTCCATATATTTTACAAGGGAACAACTTAGCAGTTTTTTATGCTGATTTAGGTGACGCTGTTGACTTGTATGAAATTCGTATTTCTTATCCTAGCCACTCCAATATTATCGCAAATTGTTTTGGACGAAGCATACCGCCATACGCAAGCCAAGAAGGTAATACCGTATATCATAAACAACTCGTTCGAATTCATTAAGTTCTCTTTCCAAATCACCAATTTATAAAAGCATTCAATAGATTAAATTCCTATTGAAGTGCTATGGTCAGTAATAGTTTTCTTTTCCTCAACGAAAACTATTACTGACCTTTGGTTCCTTTATTATACATAAATACAATAAAAATAAAGTATCCTCCTTAAATCATTTGATAGCCATTTTTATTATTTACCTGCCATCTCCAAGAATCTAAACACATTTCTTCTACTCCATATTCCGCTTCCCATCCTAATTCTCGCTTTGCTTTAGATACATCAGCAAAACATATCGCTACGTCCCCAGGACGACGCCCGATAATTTTATAAGGTATTTTTTTGCCCGAAACCTTCTCAAAAGCATTAACCATCTCCAATACACTATACCCTTTCCCTGTACCAAGGTTATATGCATCTATTCCTGTAGTTTCAAGCACTTTCTCAAGTGCCTTTACATGTCCTTTTGCAAGGTCAACAACGTGAATATAATCACGAACACCTGTCCCGTCTTTTGTTGGATAGTCATTTCCAAATATATTTAATTCCTTTAACTTCCCTACCGCTACTTGTGTTACATATGGCATTAAATTATTCGGAATCCCATTTGGATCTTCTCCAATACGACCACTTTGATGCGCCCCAAATGGGTTGAAATAACGAAGTAACGCGATACTCCATTCACCATCAGATTTTGCAACATCACGCATAATTTGCTCTATCATTAACTTTGTTTGCCCATATGGATTTGTCACGCTTAATGGAAATTCTTCCGTAATTGGTGATGTTTTTGGAATTCCATATACAGTTGCAGACGAACTAAAAATAAATTTTTTCACATTATGTTTTTGCATTACATCACATAATATAATCGTACTTATAATATTATTATAATAATATGTAAGCGGAATTGTAGTAGATTCCCCAACTGCTTTGAAGCCAGCAAAATGAATAACTGCTTCAATGTTATTTTCCAAAAAAATCTCATTCATTTTTTCACGATTTAAAACACTTTCATTATAAAATTTAAATTGTTTCCCTGTTATTTCTTTTACTCGGTTTAAAGACTCTATTGAACTATTTGAAAGATTATCTACGACTATAATTTTATAATTATTATTTAATAATTCTATACACGTATGACTACCAATATATCCTGCTCCACCCGTTATAAGTATCGCCATATATATAGTCCCCCACTTATCATCAATTATAAAATTTTATAATCTCAATACACATCTATCCTATCATATTCCAAGGTATAAATTCTAAATATTTTAAATTTTCTTTTATACAAAAAGCTACATAACCTTTAAGTTATGTAGCTCTTCAACATCTATATTTTTCTATATCATTTTTTATTACCCAAAAATTTTAGTAAAAGCTATCCAAACGTTCTGATTTGTTAAATTACGTAACAATATACACTTAAAAAGTGTGCCAGGCTTCCTAATAATACGAAAACATGAAAAATTTCATGGTGCCCCATATATTTAAACTCCAACCATTTTGGCTTAGCACCGTAAATAAACCCACCAATTGTATAAAAAATACCTCCAAGTACTAAGAAAAGGATACCTCCTGTACTTAAATTCTCAGCTAGCGGTGCAAAGAATAGAACAATTAACCAACCCATCAGAAGATAAATTCCTGTCGATAACCACCTTGGGCAATTAAACCAAAACATTTTAAAAACAATACCACAAATCGCAGTTGCATAAACTAAACAAAATAGTAGTAAACCATTTGCCGAACTTAATGTAATTAAGCAAAAGGGTGCATATGTACCTGCAATTAATATAAAAATCATAGAATGATCTAACTTCCTAAAGAAATAAATAACACGTTCACTGGCTACAACACTATGATACACAGCTGATGCCATATAAAGGACCATCATCCCAATACCGAATAAAATAACAGCTGTAATTGCAGCAAAAGATGGCATCTTAACAGAAACTTTCACAAGCATAGCTAATAATGCAATAAATGCTAATACAGCTCCTCCTAAGTGAGTAAATGCATTAACCGGTTCTCTTACATAAGCATTCATATAAACACCCCTCATATAATTACATGTAGTTTTTATAACTACGTGTAATTATATACACATTATTTATACTAGTCAACATTTACAATTCACTTGTTTCGTAATACCATATTTAAAGATATACTAAACATTCAGTTCCACTAAGTTATAAAAGTGAGGGGTTTTACGTGGAAAATATAAATAAATTACTTGAATCATTACATTTAGAAAAAAATATTAAACTTGAGGATATCCCAAATGTCGACTTATATGTAGACCAAGTTGTTCAACTATTTGAGAATACTTATGCGGATTCAACAAGAACTGATGATGAAAAGGTATTAACAAAAACAATGATTAACAATTACGCAAAAGGGAAACTATTCATCCCTATTAAAAATAAAAAGTATTCAAAAGAGCATATGATTCTAATTGGCTTGATTTACCAGTTAAAAGGAGCCCTTTCCATTAATGACATAAAAAGCTCCTTAGAAAATATAAATGTACCTTTACTAAACGATGATACATTCGAATTAAATACTCTCTATAAAGATTATCTTGCTCTTACTGAAACCAATGTGGAAACCTTTAAACAGGACGTAAATAACCGTATTAGGGAAGTAAATGAGATTTCCTCCTTAGAAGATCAAAAGCTAGAAAAGTTTTTATTACTAACATCCTTCGTGACGATGAGCAATATGTACAGACGATTGGCAGAGAAGTTAGTGGACGATTTAAAAGAATCGTAAATAAAAAAACTATCCACCTGTTACAGTGGATAGTTTTTTTATTTACTTAATTGCTTCATGGACTTTTAATTGTTTCCCTTTAATCGTTGTAGTTTTCATGGTCTTTAAAACAATTGGTCCTTTTCCATTTAATATTTCAACGTAAGAAACATTGTCCTGTATCGTAATAATTCCTATATCTTCTGCTGTAACACCTTTAATTTTAGCAATTGTGCCGACAAAATCTACCGCTCTAATTTTCTTTTTCTTCCCACCATTAAAGTACAGCTTCATAATCCCTTTGTTTAAGTCTGCACTTTTATCTTTCTTTATAATTGGTTTAGCATGTATTTTTTCCTCAAATACTGCCTTCCCTTTCATAACCTCTTCTTTTGAAGGTGCATATGCCTTTGGAATTTCAAAGCCGATGTACGCCTCAATTTCTTCTAAAAATCTATCTTCATACGGAGTTATGAATGTAATAGCTTTTCCTTTATTGCCAGCTCGTCCCGTTCTTCCCGTACGATGTACATAACTTTCTTTTTCTAACGGAATATCATAGTTAATAACATGTGTAATATTATCAATATCAATTCCTCTAGCAGCTACGTCTGTCGCTACTAAATAACGGAACTTTCCTTTTCTAAAATCGTCCATAACTTCAAAACGATCTTCTTGCACCATACCACCATGTATTTTGTCACAAGGATAGTTAACACGGTTTAACTGTCTAAATACGTGATCTACATTTTCTTGTGTACGGCAAAAAATAATACAACTATCTGGATTCTCAATTGTTGTTACATCTTTAAGAAGTGAAAGCTTCTCCTCTTCTCTCGTCTCAAAAAGTGTATGTTCAATTTTGTCTGTGGTAATCCCGGCAGCCTTAATTTCAATATGCGTTGGCGAATCCATATACGTACGGGATAACTTTTCAACATCTTCTGGAAGTGTTGCCGAAAATAGCATTGTCATTCGCTTTGTAGGTAATTCATCAATAATTGCCTCTACTTGATCAATAAAGCCCATATTTAGCATTTCATCTGCTTCATCAATGACTAAATACTTCAGACATTCTAAAGAAAGGGTACCTTTTTCAATATGATCTAACACACGGCCAGGAGTCCCCACTACGATATGTGTCTTTTGTTTTAACTCTAATTTTTGACGTGCAAATGGAGACTTACCATAAACGGCCGCAGCCTTAATTCTTTTGAAGCGGCCTATATTCGTAATATCTTCTTTCACTTGAACAGCAAGTTCTCTCGTCGGCGTCAAAACTAATGCTTGTGGCTTATTCTCTTCCCATTCCACCATTTCACAAAGTGGAATACCGAATGAAGCTGTTTTTCCACTTCCAGTTTGCGATTTTACAACAAGATCCTTCTTTTTCAATGCAACTGGAATAACCTCTCCTTGCACTTCTGTTGGATTTTCGTAGCCTAAACCAGTAAGTGCTCTTACAATTTCTTTACTTAATGCATAATTAGTAAAGCTTTTTTTATTCATATATTAACCTCATTTTATTCTGTATTATTTTCTTCTTTATCGTTTCCTATCACTGAATTATCATGTAGATACTATCACCTTATTCATTATACTTGAAAGCTCACATAAAAAGGCAAATCGTGCAAGATTCATCTTTTTATATAGGAATAAACAAAAGGTTCCTTTATTCCGAAAAAAATTTTAGAAATATTATTTCAGAATAAAAATAACCTCCGTCATTCCATCTAATGTTCAACTAAATGATAATGCCTTTTCTTTTTAATGTTTGCCTTCAATAAAATAGTTGTTATCACTGACAACACTCCTATCTAGATTCTAATAAACGAACAATAAGGGTAGAAAAATGTTTTAAATTCGCTTTTAACACTATTCCATCATATATATACTCTGTTTTTTAAAAAAATGTTAAGAAATACTTTGACTTCTTCATAAAAATGATGTAAATTATCCTATGGACGAACGTTTTTAATTAATAGAAATAAAATATTCGTATTTTAGGGGTGTAAATGATGGAAAACGTATTTGACTATGAAGATATTCAATTAATTCCTGCAAAATGTATTGTGAACAGCCGCTCTGAATGTGATACAACTGTCACTTTAGGTAAACATAAATTTAAATTACCTGTCGTACCTGCAAATATGCAAACGATTATTGATGAAAGAATTGCAACTTATTTAGCTGAAAACAATTACTTCTATATCATGCATCGTTTCCAGCCAGAGAAACGTATCTCATTTATTAGAGATATGCAATCACGTGGATTAATCGCTTCTATTAGCGTTGGTGTAAAAGAGGACGAATATGAATTCGTACAACAATTAGCTGCTGAGCAACTTACACCTGAATACATCACGATTGATATTGCACACGGACATTCTAATGCTGTAATCAACATGATTCAACATATTAAAAAGCATTTACCAGAAAGCTTCGTTATCGCTGGAAACGTTGGAACTCCAGAAGCGGTAAGAGAATTAGAAAACGCTGGTGCTGACGCAACAAAAGTCGGTATTGGACCTGGTAAAGTTTGTATTACTAAAATTAAAACAGGCTTTGGAACTGGCGGTTGGCAACTAGCTGCACTTCGCTGGTGTGCAAAAGCTGCAAGTAAGCCAATTATCGCTGACGGTGGTATTCGTACACACGGCGACGTAGCTAAATCTATTCGATTTGGGGCGACTATGGTTATGATCGGTTCTCTATTCGCTGGTCATGAAGAGTCTCCAGGGGAAACAATCGAAAAAGACGGCAAACTTTATAAAGAGTACTTCGGTTCAGCTTCTGAATTCCAAAAAGGTGAGAAGAAAAACGTTGAAGGTAAGAAAATGTTCGTTGAGCATAAAGGTTCTTTAGAAGATACTTTAATCGAAATGGAACAAGATCTTCAATCTTCTATCTCTTACGCTGGTGGAACAAAATTAGATTCAATTCGTACTGTAGATTATGTAGTCGTGAAAAACTCTATTTTCAACGGGGATAAAGTATATTAATTTTTAAATTTAACTCGAAGGACAAGCATTTTTATGCTTGTCCTTCTTTTTCATATATAGAAATGTGAAATATTTTCATTTTACTGAATTTTCTAGTATCATGTTTTTAGATACTTATAATAAGGGGGATATAACAAATGAAAAATGTAATTGAGAAACGCCATATTCGCGCAGAAGTCCCTACTGAACTAACATGGGACCTCTCTGATTTATTCGAATCTGATAAAGATTGGGAAACTACATTACGTGTATTAACAGACGATATAAAAAAACTTGATGCGTTTAAAGGACAATTACACACTAGCCCCACTACCTTATTACATTGCCTACTTTTAGAAGAAGAGCTTTTAATGAAGTTAACAAAACTATACTCCTATGCAAATTTAAAAGAATCAACTGATCGTACAAATCCAGTTATTCAAGCGAACTCTTCCAAAATTTCTGCTTTATGGACGAAAGTACATACTGCACTATCCTTTATCCATAATGAAATCCTCTCATTCGATGAAGGAACAATTGAAAAGTATTTACACGAAGAAACAAAACTCGAACCTTTCCGTAAATCATTACTAGACATCCTACAAAAAAGGCAGCACACGCTCTCTCCTGAAACAGAAGAAGCTCTTGCTGCACTTGGCGAAGTACATAATTCTCCATACAAAATTTACGGTATGACTAAATTAGCCGATATGGATTTTACCTCCATACAAGACGAACAAGGAAACGAGCTCCCTGTATCATTTGCATTATTTGAAAGCAAATATGAGTTCTCTCCAAGCGCAGACATACGTAGAAAAGCATACTCATCATTTGTTTCCACCTTGAAACGATATAAGAATACAGTGGCAACAACATATGCTACTGAAGTAAAAAAACAAGTAACACTCTCTCGTTTACGCAAATTTGAATCTGTTACTCATATGCTTTTAGAACCTCAAAAAGTTCCACTTGAAATGTATAACAATCAACTTAATATTATTTATAAAGAATTAGCGCCTCATATGCGCCGTTTTGCAGATTTAAAAAAGAAAGTATTAGGACTCGATCAAATGCTGTTCTGCGACTTACATGCACCTTTAGATCCCGAATTTAATCCAACCATCACATACAAGGAGGCTGGTAAATTAATTCAAGATTCTTTAAAGGTATTAGGCGATGAATATAGTTCCATTATCGAAAAAGGATTCAAAGAAAGATGGGTTGATCTTGCAGATAACGTAGGCAAATCCACCGGAGCATTTTGTTCAAGCCCATATGGCTCTCATCCATATATTTTAATTACATGGCAAAATACGATGCGTGGATGCTTCACATTAGCACATGAATTTGGTCATGCTGGTCATTTTTATTTAGCAAATAAAAACCAGCGTATCATGAATGTACGTCCATCTATGTACTTTGTTGAAGCACCATCTACAATGAATGAATTACTATTAGCCCAGCATTTATTAGCGACTACTGACGACAAGAGAATGCGCAGATGGGTGATTCTGCAACTCCTCGGCACATATTATCATAACTTTGTTACTCACTTACTTGAGGGAGAATATCAAAGAAGAGTATATACCCTAGCAGAAGAAGGAGAAGCACTTACAGCTACAACTTTAACTGAAATAAAAACAAATGTACTTTCGACATTCTGGGGAGATTCTGTAGAAATTGACGAAGGTGCTGGCTTAACTTGGATGCGCCAACCTCATTATTATATGGGCTTATATTCTTATACCTATTCCGCAGGCCTCACTGCATCTACTGCGGTAGCCCAAATGATTAAAGAGGAAGGGCGACCTGCCGTTGATCGCTGGTTAGATGTCCTTCGCGCTGGTGGTACGATGAAACCACTTGAATTAATGAAACATGCCGGAGTCGATATGTCAAAACCAGATGCAATCCGCAGGGCTGTTTCTTACGTCGGTTCCTTAATTGATGAATTAGGACGCTCTTATCAAGAATAAAAAATAAGCCCTCGCTTTATGAGGGCTTGTTTCATATTTATTTTCCAAATCTTTTACGGTATCCACATTTCCTACATAGCTCTTCTACTGCAACTCTTTTCGAAAATCCATCGACAATATTTGTTGCTCTTTCACCTTCTATAATGTTAGAAAATGAGTCATTATTAATATTCCCAAGGTTAATAATCCCTTCACCATCTAAACAACAAGGAATAACTGTTCCGTTCGCTAAAATACCAGCTTGATTTCGAAGACCATGACAGAATCCTTTTCCGTCATCCTCTTCTTCATGTAATGCCGGCCACTGAAATTCATAGTCTTGATTAATAAAGACACGTTCCGCAATTTTTATACCTTTTCCTGGTGTAAGCTTCTCTTCGATTTGATAAGATAGGCCAAACTCATTTTCAATGATGGATAATAAATCTCTATTTTTCTGGATTTCAGCATTTGTTTTATTATCCTGAGTTAAATTCCATAAACGTAGTGAAACAATTAAATCCGATTGACTTGTCGCCTCTCTAATGAAGGAAAGTATACTCCTTACATAACCTTCTTTATCTTGCGAACCTGGATGCCCATCAAAACTGTGCAGTGAAAAATTCATTTGTCTTAAAGCAGGCTTATTTAACAGTCTATGCCTTCTCTTATTAATTAACGTTCCGTTCGTTGTAATATTAACTTTAAACCCTTTTTCATGGCTCAAATCTAACAGTTGATCTATTTTTGGATGGAGCAATGGCTCACCCTTCACGTGCAAATAAATGTAGTCTGTGTGAGGTTTAATTTGGTCTAATCTTTTAGCAAAATCCTCCACAGAAATGAATTGCTTCTGCCTTTCCGTCGGCGGACAAAAGCTGCACGCAAGATTACATACACTCGTAATCTCCAAGTAAAACTTTTTAAACTTCTTCACCTTTAATTCCTCACTTCTATGACTACTTATACTTTTTCCTCTTCATATTACAACACACTTTTTTATAAATAGAAACATACTTATTTTAGGAAACCTTCGTACTACCTATTAATGTTTAAAAGACCATCGGTGTTTTTTTCCAATGGTCTTTTTATATACAAAAAGGAATTTTATTTATGATACGGTTCTCCACGATTAATACGAAACGCTCTATACACTTGCTCAAGCAATACTAATCGCATTAATTGGTGTGGTAATGTCATCTTTGAAAAAGAAAGAGATTCGTTTGAACGCTTCATTACTTCTGAACTTAGTCCAAGTGATCCACCAATTACAAAGGCAACTTTACTCTTCCCATATGTAGCAAGACGATCTAAGCTTATTGCAAATTCTTCTGATGATTTTTGCTTTCCTTCTATCGCTAACGCAATGACATGCGTATCGTCAGAAATTTTATCCAGTATACGTATACCTTCTTTTTCTTTTACAATTAACATTTCTGCTTCACTTAAATTTTCTGGCGCCTTTTCATCTGGCAATTCAATTACTTCTACTTTTGCGTATGCAGATAATCGTTTTAAGTATTCTGCTATACCTTGTTTTAAATATTTTTCTTTTAATTTCCCAATTGAAATAATCGAGATATTCACACTCATTCCCCACCTTACAAACATGTTATCCACATAACTTATCCACATATCCACAATTATTACCCACATATTGTGTGAGAATCTGTGTTCGATACAACATATGTCGCCTCATTTTGACAAAATTCACATGTTTTTTTCTCTTTTCCTGAGTTATCCACATTGTTGATAACTGGTGCAACTTCACACTCATCCACAATAATATCTAAAGCTAATTCAACATGTTCTAAACAACAAGGTAAATTCATATTCTTCACCTCACTTTTCTACAATAGAAAACAGGAGGTAGGCCCTCCTGTTTTTAATACTTTTGAATGCCTAGTTTAACCGTTGTTGTTGCTCGTTTTGTACCACGATAAAACGTAAGAGTCATTTTATCATTAATTTTTTTATCATATAAGGCCGTACGGAATCCAATAATATCGCGAACCGGTTTTCCATCTACTGCTACAATCACATCGTGTTCTCGTAAACCAGCATCTACACCTGGCGAAGGACTTTTCACATCTAAAATGCAAACTCCCTCTGTTACATTGCCTGGTAAATGCAATGTTTTTGACCAATGGTAATTTGGAATCTCATTTAACGATCTAAGTTCAATTCCAACATACGGTCTCCTTACTTTTCCGTACTTCTCTAATTCATTCATAATTGGAACAGCTCTAGTAACTGGAATAGCTAGTCCAATTCCTTCTACTTCTTTTGCTGCAATTTTCATTGAGTTAATGCCAATTAATTGACCTGCCGCATTTACAAGCGCACCACCACTATTACCTGGATTAATTGCTGCGTCTGTTTGCAATACTTCTACTTGCCAATCGTAATGTCCATCTTGATCCAAATCTACAGGAACAATACGTTCCTTAGCTGAAATAATGCCTTGTGTAACGGTTCCTGAAAATTGCAGCCCGAGTGGGTTTCCAATCGCAATGACCGGTTCTCCTCTACGAACAGTATTAGAATCGCCAATCTCAATTATTTTTTTCACATGCTTTGCATCTATTTCTAGTACAGCCAAATCTGTGACTACATCCGTTCCTAATACTTTTCCAGGAACCTTCTTACCATCACTTAAACTTACTTCAATACGATTCGCTCCAGCAACAACATGATTATTCGTTACAATATAAGCTTGGCCATCTGCTTTTTTATAAATTACACCCGATCCTGTACCAGCTTCTGAATCTGCCTCTGAAAAATTATCTCGTTGAATATTAATAACGCCAACAACAGCTTCAGACGCACGATCAACAGCATCAACAAAGCTAATCTGTTTAATTCCTTGAGCTTCGGCCATATTACTTCCACTTGCTTCAGCTTGCGGAAGCGCGCCCGCATCATTCGCAAATAAAGGAGCTCCAAATGCAAATAACGAAGCTCCTACAATTGTTCCTGCTATGCTAGAAATAACAATACCTTTATGCTTCTTTTTTCTTGCACGTTTCATACGATAATTTTCTTCATCAATAAAGGACATATTTGTTCACCCATCTTCCTGAAAACAACTATATTCACCTTTATTGTTTACTAAAATGCAGAATTATACGTATTGAATTTTTGTAGGCATTTTCGGATCTGTATCATGAATTTCGAAGGCTTCTCCCACTCCAAATCCTTTTTCCTCTAATACTTGTGATACTGACATACGTGCTAGTTCTTTCATGTTATTATCTAAACTTAAATGGGCTAAATAAATATGTTTTGTCTCATCTGTAATTACATCCGCCATCGCTAATGCAGCGTCCTCATTACAAACGTGACCCACATCACTTAAAATACGTCGCTTAATACTCCATGGATAACGTCCCATACGAAGCATTTCCACGTCATGATTACTTTCAAACACGAAAGCATTAGCACCCTTAATAACACCTTTCATACGATCACTCACGTATCCCGTATCTGTAATAAGGGCTAACTTTCTATTATTGTTATGAAAGGCATAGAACATCGGCTCTGCCGCATCATGAGAAACCCCAAATGACTCGACCTCAATATCACCGAATGTTTTCACATCCCCAACTGAGAAAATAAACTTTTGCTCAGTTGGGATATTTCCTATTAAATGTTCCATTGCATTCCATGTTTTCTCATTTGCATAAACAGGTAAATCATATTTACGTGCCAATACACCTAACCCTTTAATATGGTCACTATGTTCATGTGTTACAAGAATACCTGATACATCATTTATATTTAGTTCTGCCTGTTTAAATAAAGCCTCTGTTGCTTTACCACTTAAACCTGCATCGACGAGTAATTTTTTTTCATCTGTTCCTACATATAGCATATTCCCTGTACTTCCACTTGCAAGTACGCTAAAATGCAACCCCATTCTTTCTCACTCCAGTATGTTCATCAACCACTTGATTTTCCCTTTCCCCTAATTCCATAACTTGTCCTTCGATTGCATTTACAAAGAAGTCCTGCTTCTGCTCCGTTTTTAAATTCCATGTTGGAGCGAGTACTTGGTTATTAGAAGTAGATGCGGTAAGGGTGGCATAACCAATTTGTGCTTCTTTTACATGTGTATTCCCATGAACTTTATTTTTTAAATACAGATTTTCTAAAGCTGTTTGAGCAGTAATAATTTCTTGCTGTTTCGTTTTTTCACTTTCGCCCATTTCTTTTAAATCAGTTAGCATCGTCTGCGTGTACGACACGAGTTCATTTTTTTCATTTAATTCCACAACAATCATTGCCTGATCGTTATAGAAAATAGGCTTATCTTTATATTTTTGGAAGAAGTAAATTTTAGAGTCTTTCATCGCCCCAAACTCATACTTTTGTCCATCCAATACATAGTTCTTCAAAAAATCACTATACTTATCTTTGGATAATGATTTTGTATTTAAAAAGGGCTCTTTTAGCTTACTTTCTATCCTGTACATATTTTGTATATGCGCCATTTGATTCTTTAAAGACTGTACATCTTCTTCTTTAAACGCCTTGTTTTCCGCCCTAATAAATGATTCTTTTTTCGGTTCTTTAGGGAAATTACCCATAGTAATTTTGTTTGCTTTTAATTCTTGATCTATCTTTGTTTCTGCAATAAGCTCCAATTGATTACTATCTTGCTTTTGAATGAATTGAAAAATGAGAAAGAGGTCCAAAACAAAAAAGGTCACAATAAATATGGTTTTAATCCGATCCCAATCCATTTAGTCCTCCCTCACTCCACTCATATATTTTTTGTTTACCCGCTTCATCTTCAACAAACTTTACATACCAAATTGGCTGTAGTCGAGCTACTTGCCCATCTAGTGATAATTTGTATCCAATACCAATGTCTTTAATGAATCTTTTATCTACCGCGGCATTATTTTCTAAAGATGCTATTACAACGTGACCTGATGGAAGAGTAACCTTCTGTTCTATACCTTTCGTATTTAAAGACAACAACGGTCTTTCATACTCCATTACTTCTTCTGATCCCCATACTTGTCTCAATTCAGCTAATCCATCTGTATTGAATACGGAATATCCATCTTCATGTAAACGGAATACCGTCTGTCCTTTATTCATATAATCCAAACGATATGAATCCAAACTCCCACTGTGACCATTTACAAAATCAAAGCTTTTTTGTAAAAGCATTAAATTATCTGTCGTTTTCTCACTTGAAACAGAAGAATTTTTATACTTTAGCATATGATGATCGTTTTCAATCTCCATGGACCTAATACCATCCGTAAATGTTTCTTTCGATTTCTCGGTAATAGGGCTTAAATAACGTGGGTCACTAAAAAGAGCATTCTTAAATGTATCAACCGCTAAATTAGATGAAATATATGTTATATTACTTAATTCTGTCGTTCCATCTGGTAAAAATAGCTTTTTCATATCATTAATTTGATAGTCAAAATAAGGTTTTGCCGATACTATAAATTGATTTTGTGCATTTACAATATCTTTTAAATACACACCACTTAATTTTGCTTCATATATTCTAGAGTTATCACCATCAGAAACAAAATTAATTTTAATTTCTTGATCCCTACTTCTAGAAGGGTCAAGAATAATTCGATTAAAATGTTTAGGCTTATCTATACTTTTTTCTTTCATATTAAACATAGATTTAACTGCATCAAATGGGATGTTGGTAGGAAAAACAAGCTCCATTTTCCCTTCACCATGCACATAAGAAAGGAAATCAGCCTTAGCAATCGATATCTCTTTGAAACCATGTAATTCCCCTGCTTCCAAAGGTTTATAGATTGATTCTATATCTACCTCTCTTTTGCTCCCATAATGATTTTTATCTTTATGCACGATGATAGAAGTAGGGCGGACAACATCAGCGATTTTAGTTTGAGTAATTCCTTCATTCCCCTGCACAAATTTTGCGTTTTGCATAGACGTGGAATCTGGCACATACGTCCATAAGTTAAAAGTAAGAAATAGGCTAATTACAACTAAATTAATTAAAACTATCGTTTTAACATTTTCCATACTCATTCCCAATCGTCCTCTTCATCTGCTGCCATTGGCAATGTGAAGTAAATAGTTGTCCCTTTTCCTTCCTCACTCTTCGCCCAAATCGAGCCACCATGTGCCTCAATCATTTCTTTTGCAATTGCTAATCCAAGTCCTGTACCACCCATTTGTCTTGAACGTGCTTTATCTACGCGGTAAAAACGTTCAAAGATTTTATCGACGTTTTCTTTGGGAATACCCATTCCTTGGTCACTTACACTAACCTCTAATAATTCCCCACGATCACGTAAGCGATATGTTACTGTTCCACCTTCTGGTGAATACTTTAATGCATTCGAAATAATGTTATACAAAACTTGCGTAATTTTATCCGTATCCATATCAATAAATCGGGATTTCTTAGAAAAAGATCGTTTGAAACTTACGTTTTGCTCTTTAGACATTTCAAAACGATCAATAATGTTATTAAAGAAGTCAGTAAAGTCGACCCATTCTTTCATTAAACGATGTTCTGTACTATCGAGTTTAGAAAGTTGCAATAACGCATTTACAAGTCTAATCATTCTTTCTGTTTCTTCTTGTGTAACTGTTAAAAATTGTGGTGCAATATTCGGATCTTGCCACGCTCCGTCCGTAAGTGCCTCTAAGTAACTGCGCATCGTTGTTAATGGCGTCCTTAATTCATGGGAAACGTTTGCCACAAACTCACGGCGTTCCCTTTCTATACGCTCCTGCTCAGTTACATCATATAATACGGCAATTAAACCATTTGCTTTCCCTGTCTCTTTTTGAATAACAGAGAAACTAGCACGTAAAATATATGGCTCATTTCTCGTACTAAAATCTAATAAAACGGAATCAGGCTCTTCGTATAAATGATCGAGCGTAAATTCTTCTTGTATCCCTAATACTTCTAAAACAGATTGATCGAGCGCCGTTTCACGCGAAACATTTAGCATCTTTTCCGCAGGATCATTTAATAAAATAATGTCTCCTTTTCGGTCAGTAGCAATTACTCCATCTGTCATATGTGATAAAACAGATGATAATTTACGTCTTTCACTTTCCGTTGAAGAACGAGCTTGTTGTAATTTTTTTGATAAATTATTGAAAGATAATGCTAATTGTCCTATTTCATCATGGCTATGCACTTTTACTTTTCTTGAATAGTTTCCTTTTGCCATTTCAATCGCTTGTCTTCGCATATCTGAGATTGGTCTCGTAATCGTTTGAGCTAACAAAATTCCAAGTACAGCTGTTACGAGTAATGCAATAACGGTTCCAGTCGCAAAAATTTGATTAATATCCTTCATCTGTTTATAAACATCTTCCATAGATGCAACAATGTAAATAACACCAAGTGCATCCTTGCCGTTATCATCTAGAATAGGAGTAAGCATAACTTGTACACGATGGCCTGTACGACCATCCTTCTCAATTTTCACTTCTGGCTTTTTTTGTACCAATACCCGTTGAACAGCTATATCAGTTGATGTTCTATTTACCTTGTTTTGCTTTGACTCATCTGAAATAGCGAGTAACTTTCTATGCGAATCAAATACACTTACCTCTTGGATATCTTTCTTTCGATCAGAGGCAAATTTTCGAATTGAAGTTTTAATCGTTTCATCTGTTGATTCTGTTTCTGCCTTTGTATAACTTTTTTTAAACTCTTGTTTCAAGTTATATGATAATAAGTTCGTTTGCTGCGTTAAAGAATCTCTAAAGCCTTGTACAAGACTCTTTTCTAACTCTCTTACAAAATATACCCCAATAACTTGCATAGCTATTAATATTAATAGCATATATATGAGTACAAATTTTAAATGAATAGATTGAAAAAAACCAACTTTCTTCATATACTATTCCTGCTCTGGGTCACGCAAGTAATATCCTACTCCACGTCTAGTTACAATTAAAGTAGGATGACTTGGATTATCTTCAATTTTTTCACGTAAACGACGCACTGTTACATCCACTGTACGTACATCTCCAAAATAGTCATAACCCCAAACTGTTTGCAATAAATGCTCACGAGTCATAACTTGTCCTAAATGTTTGGCTAAATAATGTAGTAGCTCAAATTCACGATGTGTAAGTTCAATATTTTCCTCACGTTTCGTTACACTATACGCATTTGAATTGATAACGATTGGTCCAATAACCATTTCCGTATTTTCTTCTTTTTCTGCAGCACCACCTTGTTGATGGCGACGTAAATTCGCCTTCACACGAGCAAGTAATTCCCTCGTACTAAATGGCTTCGTTACATAATCATCTGCTCCAAGCTCAAGCCCTAATACTTTATCAATTTCAGAGTCCTTTGCTGTAAGCATAATAATCGGCATTTCTGAGCTTTTACGTATTTCACGGCAAACCTCTAAGCCATCCTTACCTGGTAGCATAATATCTAATAAAACCATATCTGGCTGCTCTTCATTCGCTTTTTCAATCGCTTCATCACCATCATGCGCCATTACAATTTCAAAACCTTCTTTTTCTAGGTTGAACTTCAAAATATCCGCAATCGGCTTTTCATCATCAACTACTAAAATTTTCTTTCCCATCATCGTCTATTTCCTCCTTATAAAGTGAAACTTTAATCGCTGGGGTTCTTCATCCCATACCGACTATTAGTTGAACCAATCGGGCATTTACGGGCCGTTAATCCCACACTTAACTTCTTTACCTTCGCTGAATTTTTGGGTGGGGTCTTACCGCCCGGCAAATAGCGGGTAAAAATATGGTCAATATCCCTAAACACATTGATGTCTACATAGTATGTCCCTATATGACCGCATCTTTTGCTTAAGTACTTTCTCCTCTATTCTCACAGACTCATGTATGATCCACTTTTACACGGAATCCTATACGATCTATAGAAAAACCTCTAGCTTCAACTGCTAGAGGCTTCTCATTCTATTTTAAAATAACTACTCACTTTTGTAAAATTACACAAATAAAAAGGATATTAAGTGGGCCCACTTAATATCCTGAGAGTGGCTCGGGACGGAATCGAACCGCCGACACGAGGATTTTCAGTCCTCTGCTCTACCGACTGAGCTACCGAGCCAAAACTATATATAAAACCACTAATGGTGGTATAAACAAAAGTGGCGGTCCCGACCGGGGTCGAACCGGCGATCTCCTGCGTGACAGGCAGGCATGTTAACCACTACACCACGGGACCAAAAATGAACATAAAAAAAACATGACCCGTACGGGATTCGAACCCGTGTTACCGCCGTGAAAGGGCGGTGTCTTAACCACTTGACCAACGGGCCACGAAAAATAAAATGGTGAGCCATGAAGGATTCGAACCTTCGACCCTCTGATTAAAAGTCAGATGCTCTACCAACTGAGCTAATGGCTCATACTCACCAACGTCATATTTTCGTGACGACAAGATGTATCATAACATGTTTTCTTTGTTTTGTGCAATACCTTTTTTTATTTTTTTATAAAAGATAAGAAAAAACTCATGCGGACATGAGTTTTTTCTCAAAAATATCAATTAAGCTTCGTATACGTTACGAACAATATTTGTTTGGTTACGATCTGGTCCAACTGAGAACATAGATAATTGAATTCCTGTTAACTCAGAAACACGTTCTACGTATTTTCGTGCATTTTCAGGAAGCTCGTCTAATGATTTTACACCAGTAATATCTTCTGTCCAACCTGGAAGCTCTTCGTATACAGGCTCACATTTCGCTAAAATGTTTAAGTTTGCTGGAACTTCATCTATCACTTCGCCATTGTATTTGTAAGCAACGCAAATTTTAAGAGTCGGAATACCTGTTAGAACGTCGATAGAATTTAATGATAAATCTGTTAAACCACTAACACGACGTGCATGTCTTACAACAACGCTATCGAACCAACCTACGCGGCGCGGACGACCAGTTGTCGTTCCATACTCACGACCAACTTCACGAATTTGATGACCAATTTCATCATGAAGCTCAGTAGGGAAAGGACCATCACCTACGCGGCTTGTATATGCTTTACACACACCTACAACGCGAGTAACTTTCGCAGGACCAACTCCAGTTCCAACTGTTACACCACCAGCAATCGGGTTAGAAGATGTAACGAACGGGTACGTACCGTGGTCGATATCAAGCATAACACCTTGTGCACCTTCAAATAATACACGGTGATTGTTATCTAGTGCATCATTTAATACAACAGACGTATCACATACATATTGCGCGATTTGTTGTCCGTACTCGAAGTACTCTTCGAAGATTTCTTCTACACTGAAACCTTCTGTATCGTACATTTTTTCAAATAAACGATTTTTTTCTACTAAATTGCGCTCAAGCTTTTCTTTAAATGCTTCACGGTCTAAAAGATCAGCCATACGAATACCAATACGAGCAGCTTTATCCATATATGCAGGACCGATACCTTTTTTCGTTGTACCGATTTTGTTATCACCTTTACTTGCTTCTTCTAATTCATCTTGTTTTAAGTGATAAGGTAAAATAACGTGCGCACGGTTACTTACACGTAAATTATCAGTACTTACACCACGATCGTGTAAGTATTTTAACTCTTCAAGTAATGCTTTCGGATCTACTACTAAGCCATTTCCGATTACACAAATTTTCTCTTTATAGAAAATACCAGATGGAATTAAGTGTAATTTATATTTAACTCCGCCGAAAACAATTGTATGTCCCGCGTTATTTCCACCTTGATATCTTGCAACTACTTCCGCATGCTCAGAAAGAAAATCAGTGATTTTACCTTTTCCTTCGTCGCCCCATTGTGTTCCTACAACTACTACTGAAGACATTATTAAAGCACCTCCGCGATTTTCAAACGATCTATTCAAACAATATAATTGTACCAAAACCGAAAAAGAAGTCAACCAAAAAGCGAACATTTTTTTATTAAAAAACATTTTCGTTCGTAAGAATTATATTTTCACACTATGAAAGCCTTATCTTTCCTATAAAAAAAAAGAAACACATCTTATTATAAGAAATGCATTTCTTTTTTATACTATCTTTATGCAGGCGGCGCATGTCCATCCTCAAAGCGACGTTCTAAGTTAACGAACTTATTGAACTCTTTAACGAATGCGAGCTCTACTGAGCCTACGGGACCGTTACGCTGCTTTGCAATAATAATTTCAATCGTATTTTTATTTTCCGTTTCTCGGTCATAGTAATCTTCACGATATAAGAAGGCTACAATATCAGCATCCTGCTCGATACTTCCCGATTCACGAATATCAGACATCATCGGACGTTTATCTTGACGAGATTCTACACCACGAGATAACTGCGACAAGGCAATAACAGGCACTTGCAATTCACGCGCAATCCCTTTTAATGTACGAGAAATCTCAGATACTTCCTGCTGACGGTTTTCTCCTGATTTCCCGCTTCCTTGAATAAGCTGTAAATAGTCAATTAAAACCATCCCTAGACCTTGTTCTTGCTTTAATCTACGGCATTTCGCTCGAATCTCATTTACTTTAATCCCTGGTGTATCATCAATATAGATACCAGCATTAGAAAGGCTCCCCATCGCCATTGTTAATTTTGCCCAATCATCAGAAGTTAATGAACCGGTACGCAGTCTTTGCGCATCAATATTTCCTTCTGCACAAAGCATACGCATAACAAGCTGATCAGAGCCCATCTCTAGACTAAAAATCGCTACATTTTCATCAGTTTTCGTCGCTACGTTTTGTGCGATATTTAATGAAAATGCGGTTTTCCCTACTGATGGACGTGCCGCTACGATGATTAAATCATTTCGCTGGAAACCTGCGGTCATCTTATCTAATTCTGTAAATCCAGTTGGTATCCCAGTAACTTCACCTTTTTGATTATGCAAAAGTTCAATTTTATCGTAAGCATCTACAAGAACATCTTTAATGTTTTGGAATGCTTTTGCATTCGTTTGGTGAGATACTTCTAATATTTTTTTCTCAGCCTCATTTAAAAGACCATCCACGTCATCTTCTCTCTCATACCCATCAGACACGATATGAGTCGCTGTTCGAATCAAACGACGTAATAGCGCCTTTTCAGCGATGATTCGTGCATAATATTCTACGTTAGCAGCGGTTGGAACAACTTCTGCTAATTCTGCTAAGTAAGAAACCCCACCAACTTCTTCTAATAATCCTTGATCAGCCATTGCTGACGTCATTATTACTAAGTCAATCGGCTCTCCTTTATCAGATAACCCAAGCATGACTTCAAAAATCTTTTGATGTTTCGTTCGATAAAATGAGTCAGGTACCAATAATTCCGATGCTGACGTTAACGCATCTTGATCAATTAATATGGCCCCTAAAACCGCCTGCTCAGCCTCTATATTATGCGGAGGGGTACGATCAGCCATTACATCACTCATACGCAATCCTCCTTGCTTAACTTATTTTTATTGTTCACTAACATGAACTTTTACTGTTGCTGTTACTTGCGGATGCAACTTCACAGTAACGTTTGTATAGCCTAATGCACGAATTGCATCATCCATTTCAAATTTACGTTTATCAAGTTTAATTTTATGTGATTTTTGCATCGCATCTACGATTTGTTTACTTGTGATTGAACCGAATAGACGGCCACCTTCTCCAGATTTCGCCTTTACTTCTACAGTTAGTTTCTCTAACGTTTCTTTCAACTCTTTTGCATTTTCAACCTCTGCTGCTGCATCTTTTTCTTCTTTTCGCTTTTGAGCTTCTAAAGTTTTCATACTACTATTTGTCGCTTCAGCAGCTAATCCTTGTTTTAGTAAGAAGTTATTTGCATAGCCATCTGGTACGTTTTTTATTTCTCCTTTTTTCCCTTTACCTTTTACGTCTTTTAGAAAAATTACT
This sequence comes from Bacillus sp. RC251, assembly GCF_044908765.1. NCBI lineage: Bacteria > Bacillati > Bacillota > Bacilli > Caryophanales > Bacillaceae > Bacillus > Bacillus sp. RC251. The sequence continues at coordinate 149,575 of NZ_JBIYDP010000008.1, forward strand.
TTCATGATTGTGTGCCTCCCTGTAAATAGTCATCAATAACAAATCGAAGCTTCTCCTCAGCTTCATCTACTGTAACATTTTTCATTTGTGTGGCTGCATTCGTTAAATGCCCACCACCGCCTAAATTTTCCATAATTAGCTGCACGTTCACTTCACCTAAAGACCTGCCGCTAATTCCAATGAAATTCTCGCCACGTTTTGCAATAACAAATGACGCAATAATTCCTGTCATTGTTAATAATGTGTCGGCTGATTGCGCAATAAGCACTTGATCGTAGTAATCATCACTATCAACTTTTGCAATCGCAATTCCATTTGTATAAATGTACGCATTTTTAATAGCTTTTGCAACCCGTAAATACTGATCCATATCTTCTTTTAAAAGCTCTTGTACAAGTACAGTATCTGCACCATGTGAGCGTAAATAAGAAGCGGCATCAAACGTACGAGCACCCGTTCGGAATGTAAAGCTTTTCGTATCAACAATAATACCTGCTAACAGTGCCGTTGCTTCTAACATTGTCATTTTTAAATTTTTCGGTTGGTACTCAAGTAATTCTGTAACAAGTTCTGCCGTGGAAGAAGCGTATGGCTCCATGTAAACAAGCAATGGATCTTCAATAAAATCTTCTCCCCGGCGATGATGGTCAATAACAACTACATTTTCAATTTTATGTAACAGCTTTTCTTCCATCACCATTGAAGGTTTATGCGTATCAACAACAACAAGTAATGAATCATCATTTGCAAATTCCATCGCTTGTCCTGGGGTAATAAAGTGAGACCATAACTCTTCGTTTTGTTTCACTTTATCCATTAAACGCTTAATTCCCTTATCAGAATCATTTTCATCTAACACAATATATCCTTTGCGCTCATTTAATTGCGCTACCTTTAAAATACCAATCGCAGCACCAATTGCGTCCATATCAGGAGCCCTATGCCCCATTATAATGACATTACTACTTTCTAATACTAAATCCTTTAATGCATGCGAAATAACTCTGGCACGTACACGAGTACGTTTTTCAACTGGATTCGTCTTACCACCATAAAACTTAACTTTACCTGTCGCTTGTTTAATAGCTACTTGATCTCCACCACGGCCAAGCGCAAGGTCTAAACCGGACTGAGCCATTGCCCCAAGCTCTGATAAAGGTAAATCACCTGATCCAACACCTACACTTAAGGTGAGTGGTATATTCCTTTTGGATGTTTCTTCACGCACCTGATCTAAAATGCTAAATTTCCCTTTCTCCATCTGTGCTAAAATACTCTCATTTAGTACAACGAAGAATCTTTCTGAAGATGCACGTTTTAAATATGCCCCATACTTAACGGCCCATTCATTTAGTCGTGATGTTACAAGACTTGTGATATTCGTACGTAATTGATCATCTAACCCCTGTGTAACTTCATCATAATTATCTAAATAAATGACAGCCAAAACAGTGCGTTGATCCTCGTACATCTTTTCAATCTCTGTTTGTTCCGTTACATCAAAGAAATAAATTAACTTTTCTTCTTTCCTTACAAAAACGCGAAACTTTCGGTTATTTAAAGAGACTATATCGTCGGAAGTTTCTCCCTTAATAAAAAGAAGCAACGTTTCTGATACATCATAAAGGTGCCATCCAGCTAACGCATGCTGTCCTAGACATGAAGATAAATAAGGATTCGCCCAATCAATCCCATAATCCTTATTGTATAACAAAATACCAATCGGCATTTGGTTAAATGCTTCATTACTCACTTTCTTTACTCTTGTAATCATATCTGTCGTATACTTCTCGAAATTCCTTTGAAAGGTCAGTTCAAAGCGTATAACAACAAAAAGTACAATGCAAAAAATAAAAAAGGTGGATATCCCCATAATTAAATGAAAATAACAGAGGATGGCAATGAGCACAAACACGAAAAATGCCAATACATAAACAGGATATAAAAACCACTGTTTCTTATAAAATTCAGGCATGTATACAACTCCTATAAAGTAAAACTAACTCACCTTTCAGTTAGTTAAACAGATTAAAATAGTATAAGGAATATTACTTTATCCTCCTATTTTAGAACGCAATGAAATCCCTAAATCAATTATACCTAAGATTGTCACAAGAGGAAACAACATCGGTATAAACATGCAGACAATAAAACTAATAATAGGAATCCCTTTCGTAAAACCTTTGCTATGCGCTAGAAAAGCGATAAATGTCAGACCTTGTAGTACTAGTAGTAAGGCAAATATGACATATAGGTTAGAAAATACCATATGTAAATATGATGTCGGTTCTACTTTTATAAAAGTTGATAGCAAAATAAATATAACGTAATACCAAACAATACTCTTTGGTAATTGTATATCTTTAAATTTAGGCCAAGGTATAACGTCATGCTTTAGTGTTCTCAAAACACTACCTGATATCATAACTGTAATCCAAGAAAAACATACCGAGACCATTACAAGCAAACTTGGGAATAACGTTTGTAACACATCATTAAATTGTGCAAATAATTCTTTTTGCTCCTTACTAATAGGCATACCAGCAGCAGTGACTATCTTTTCACTTTGCGCCATACTTTCATTAAGCATATTTTGCATTTGCTTCATTAAATCTATGTTAAAAAACTTTATACTTGCAACATAAATGAGCATAATACCAATTAAGTACGCAAGCGTCCCCGCCATCAAAATTTCTACCGGTTTTTTTTGTTTTTTATACATATATCCTAAAACGATACCTATCAATCCAAACATAGTTGTCTTTACTAGGTTCATCGGTTGACTGACAATAACAGTAATAAAAAGTGCCGCCGTAAAAATTACAAAGGCGTTAGATAATCTATATCTTATCGTTAGCAATATAAACGGCAATGGCAACGCAAACTTTACAACTGTACCTAAAATTGGAACATACATAGATATAAGCAATAACATTGCATATATAGCCAGCAACGCTGCACCCTCAGTAATAAATTTCGTATTCTTCATCATCTAACCTCTCTTTCAAAAAAGAAAAGCATAGCAAAATGCACAGTAGAGTCCGACTCTACTGTGCATTTCATACGCTATTATTCACCAACATATGGTAAAAGTGCCATTTGACGAGCACGTTTAATTGCAACTGTAAGTTTGCGTTGGTATTTTGCGCTTGTTCCTGTTACACGACGAGGTAAAATTTTACCACGCTCAGAAACGAAACGTTTTAATAAATCAACATCTTTATAGTCAATGCGAGTGATGCCGTTAGATGTGAAGAAACACACCTTACGACGTTTCGCACGTCCACCTTTGCGTCCTGCCATGTCTATTCCCTCCATTCTTTGTTAAAACTAACTAATTTACTGTATTAGAACGGTAAATCGTCGTCGGAAATGTCGATCGGTTGACCTACATTTGAAAATGGATCGTCATTCTTCGTAAATCCAGAGTTCCCTTGGTTACCTTGGTTACCTTGGTTACCTGAATTACTAGATTGACCAAATGGGTTAGAGCTTTGGTTACCGAAACCAGCTCCTGATGGTTGCTGATTAAATGAACCACGTTGCTCCCCACCGCCATTACGCGGCTCTAAAAATTGTACGCTTTCCGCAAGAACTTCTGTTACATATACACGTTTACCATCTTGTCCATCGTAATTACGAGTTTGAAGACGTCCATCTACGCCTGCTAAGCTACCTTTTTTCAAATAATTTGCTACGTTTTCTGCTTGTTTACGCCATATTACACAATTAATAAAGTCAGCTTCACGCTCACCTTGTTGATTCGCAAATGCGCGATTCACAGCTAACGTAAAAGTAGCTACCGCAACACCATTGGGCGTGTAACGTAAGTCAGGGTCCTTAGTTAAACGACCAACGAGGATAACACGATTCATCAATCGAACCACTCTCCCTTATATATCAATTATTTTTCTTCTTCTTTAACAACGATATGACGAAGGATGTCTTCGTTGATCTTAGCTAAACGGTCGAATTCGTTAATCGCTTCTGCGTTAGAGTTCACGTTTAAGATCATGTAGAAACCTTCACGTAAGTCGTTGATTTCGTAAGCTAAACGACGCTTACCCCACTCTTTCGTGTTAATGATTTCTGCACCATTGTTTGTTAAAACACCTGCGAAACGTTCAACTAAAGCTTTTTGAGCTTCTTCTTCAACGCCAGGACGAATGATGTACATAATTTCGTACTTTCTCATTACACTTTCACCTCCTTTTGGTCTAAACGGCCCATAATGGGCAAGGAGCAATTAATTTATAGTAATTACTCACGAGTTTAGATTATATCATAGTAAGTTAGATGAATCAACTCACCCATGCATAAAAAACTTGGCAAACACATAATATATTTGCCAAGCTCATATCTTTATTTTTCCTAGGAAATATTAAATTAAACGTTGAAACGGAAGTGCATAACGTCTCCATCTTTTACGATATACTCTTTTCCTTCTAAACGAACTTTACCAGCTTCTTTTGCAGCTGTCATAGAACCGTTTGTCATTAAGTCTTCGTAAGAAACTGTTTCCGCACGAATAAATCCACGCTCAAAGTCTGTATGAATTACGCCAGCACATTGTGGTGCTTTCATACCTTGTTTAAACGTCCATGCACGTACTTCTTGCACACCAGCTGTGAAGTAAGTAGCAAGTCCTAATAAATCATATGCAGCACGAATTAATTGATCTAAACCAGATTCTTCAATGCCTAGTTCTTCAAGGAATACTTTTTTCTCTTCCTCGTCTAGCTCAGCGATTTCTTCTTCGATTTTTGCACATACAACGATTACTTGAGCATTTTCATTTGCAGCAAATTCTTTTACCATTTGTACATATTTATTTTCAGAAGGATCCATAATATCATCTTCACTTACGTTTGCTACGTATAGCATTTCTTTCGTTGTAAGTAAATGAAGGCCTTTAACAATCTTCATTTGTTCTTCTGTAAATTCAACAGTACGAGCTGGTTTTCCCTCTTCAAAAGCTTCTTTTAAACGAACTAAAATTTCATGCTCATATACTGCTTCTTTATCTTTTTGTCTTGCTAACTTCGCAACACGCTCGATACGTTTATCAACAGATTCTAAATCCGCTAAGATTAGCTCTAAGTTGATTGTTTCAATATCATCGATTGGATCTACTTTCCCTGAAACGTGTGTAATATTTTCGTCTTCAAAACAACGAACAACTTGGCAAATTGCATCTACTTGGCGAATGTGAGATAAGAATTTATTTCCTAAACCTTCACCTTTACTAGCACCTTTTACGATACCTGCAATATCAGTAAACTCAAATACAGTCGGAACAGTTTTTTTCGGTTCTACTAATTCCGTTAATTTATTTAAACGCTCATCTGGTACTTCTACAATCCCTACGTTTGGATCAATTGTACAGAATGGATAGTTTGCAGATTCTGCTCCTGCTTGTGTAATTGCATTAAATAAAGTTGACTTCCCTACGTTAGGTAATCCAACAATCCCAGCCGTTAATCCCATATTTTTCACTCCTATGTCTCAATCTTTCATCATTATAGATAGTAACGAAAAAAATGACAAGTTTCCTCCAAACGAAAAAAAGTAACAGCTACCCATTGCAACTGTTACTTTCTCTCTATTCTTCGTGCTTCACAAGTATTTTTTTCACCTTACGATCAAATTCTCTTCGAGGAATCATTACTGAATGGTCACATCCCTCGCACTTAATGCGGATATCCATTCCCATACGAATAATTTTCCAGCGATTCTCACCACATGGGTGGGCTTTCTTCATTTCCACAACATCGTACAAGTTATACTGCTTTTGCTCCATTCTCCAAACCCCTCTCCATACTAAATTGCTTTTCCACTCACCAATTCTTCACGATTATATAAAACCATACGTGGATATGGAATTTCAATCCCATGTAAATCTAGACGATTTTTAATTTCTTTACGAAGTGCTCTCGCAACAACCGCATGTTGCATCGGCTCTACTTCCGCAATAACACGTAATATAACTTCTGACGCAGCCAATGTTTGCACACCTAATAACTGAGGCTTTGCTACCATTTGCGTATACTGTGCAGGTAATTCTTCCAATAACTCTTCAATGACTTGCTCCGCTTTCGCTATGTCAGCCTCATACGAAATGGATACATCAACAAATGCTACACTATTACTAACTGAATAGTTCGTAACTTGAATAATACTTCCATTTGGTAAAGTATGAATTTCGCCTGTCCAACTCTTTACTTTTGTTGTACGAAGTCCAATTTCTAGAACGACACCTTCAAACTGACCAATTTTTACATAGTCACCTACTGAAAATTGATCTTCTAGCAAAATAAATAACCCCGTAATAACATCTTTTACTAAACTTTGAGCACCAAATCCGACTGCTAAACCAATTACCCCGGCACCCGCTAATAAACCAGATGCATTAATATTAAACACACCCAAAATCGCAATTAACATAATGAACATAACAACGTATGCCACAATATTTTCAAGTAACTTCGCTACTGTAACTGTACGACGTTCTGAAATTTGAATTGGCGAACGACTTCCCATACGAAACGCATTTCGTACAATTGCACGCGCAACTCGCACAATAATTGCACCAAGTATTAAAATAACGACTATTTTTAGTGATTTCACACCTATATTCGTCCAATCAATGGACTCAAACCATTTCAACGCTAAATCCATGTACCTCTACCTCTCCAGCTAAAATTTCTTTTTAATCATCCTTCTTATTGTATCAGAAGTCACCCTGATTTCTGAAAAATTTTTATGACTTTAATTGCATTTGTTAACTTCTATGCAGGTATAAAATGGAACGAATATATATATACTAGTACTATTATTTCCGTTTTCACTCAAGTTTTACAGGAAGTACGCACTTATAGTTTTCCATTTTACTCACCATATAACATATTTTGAAAATTTATTAAAAGGATGGATGCTTCATGAATATTGGAAGTTTTCGCTTACCCTTTTTCGAAAAAGAAACTCAAAATGTTATGCACCAAGACGTAGAAGCCTCCGAGACAATTAGTAACTTCTTACTTTCCCATATCCCTATTAAAACGAATATACCGATTATTCTCGTTTGTATCGGAACAGATCGTTCTACAGGCGATGCACTCGGTCCGTTAGTCGGTACGAAACTAGAACAAGCAGGAATTAAAAACTTCCAAGTGTTCGGCACACTAGATGAGCCAGTGCATGCGCTAAATTTAGAAGAAAAAATTCAGAATATACAGAAATATAATCCTACTTCATTTATAATTGCGGTTGATGCCTGTTTAGGAAAGTCTCAAAACATCGGTTCCATCACTACCGGAATGGGGCCTAGTAAACCTGGAGCTGCGATGAACAAAAAATTACCTGCAGTTGGTGATTTACATATTCATGGCATCGTAAATCTAAATGGTTTTATGGAGTTTTTCGTCCTGCAAAATACAAGATTAAGTTTAGTCATGAAAATGGCTGATGTAATTGCACAAAGTATAAAAGAAACAGACCAAAAATTATCTGTATTAAAAAAAGCAAACCATCTATAAATAATAAGATGGTTTGCTTTTTAGTTTTTCTGCGCTAATAATTCTAAAATACGATTTAAATCTTCTTTATTAAAAAATTCAATTTCGATTTTACCTTTTTCTTTTTTCGTTTCTTTAATTTTCACATCTGTGCCAAACTTTTCTCTTAAGAACGTTTCGCGTTCTACGAAAAATATGTTTCTCTCTTTTTTCACTTGTTTTGTTTCACGTGAAACGCGTTGATTAATCTCCTGAACAATTTTCTCTAATTGACGAACGTTTAATCCTTCTTTTTCGATTCGTTTTAATAAAGATTTCAATTGTTCTTCATCTTTTATAGTAAGCAAAGTTCTCCCATGGGCCATTGAAAGTTGACCATTTGCAATCATATCTTGCACAAAAGAAGGGAGGCTTAATAACCGCGTATAATTTGCAATGTAAGGTCTGCTCTTACCAAGACGTTTTGCTAATTGTTCTTGCGTTACATTTAGCTCATTCATTAACATTTGATATGCCATTGCTTCTTCCATTGGGTTTAAATCTTCTCGTTGTAAGTTTTCAAGCAATGCAAACTCCATCATTTGCTGCTCATTTAATTGTCTTACAACAGCAGGTACCTTTTCGAGCCCTGCCTCTTTGGCAGCACGATATCTTCTTTCACCTGCAACAATTTCATATCCTTTAATACTCTTCCTAGCAATTAACGGTTGCAATATGCCATGCTCTTTAATAGAGGCCGATAATTCTTGAATTGCCTCTTTATTAAAGTGTTTACGTGGTTGATATGGATTCGGTCTTAATTCAGTTATCACAATCTCCTGAATTGCCTCTTCTTCTTTCACATCTAAATCAGGAAAAAACACATTAATTCCTCTTCCTAATCCTTTAGCCACCTGCAATCACTTCCTCTGCTAAATCTATATATACTTCTGCCCCTCTTGATTTAGCGTCATACTGCATAATTGGTTTCCCATGACTTGGTGCTTCACTTAAACGAACATTACGAGGAATAATCGAACGGTATACTTTATCCCTAAAGTATTTTTTCACTTCATCTATAACCTGAATCCCTAAATTCGTACGGGCATCCAACATCGTTAACAATACACCTTGAATTGCTAGATTTTTATTTAAGTGCTTTTGCACAAGTCGAACTGTATTTAATAGCTGACTTAATCCTTCTAGTGCGTAATATTCGCATTGAACAGGAATAATAACAGAATCTGCTGCGGTTAATGCATTAATCGTTAATAACCCTAAGGACGGGGGACAGTCGATAATAATATAGTCATATTCATCACGAACTGGCTGTAATGCCCTTTGTAAACGTACTTCCCGGGAAATAGTCGGTACCAATTCAATTTCAGCACCTGCCAATTGAATTGTAGCGGGTAGAACATCTAAGTTTTCAGTTGCGGTTTTACGTATAACCCCTTGAACATCTGCATCTTCCACAAGAACATTGTAAATACATTGATCTAATTCGGATTTTTCAATTCCCACACCAGTCGTTGCATTTCCTTGAGCGTCAATATCTACAAGAAGGACTTTTTTACCTACTTGTGCCAATCCAGCCCCTAAATTAACAGATGTTGTTGTTTTTCCAACGCCACCTTTTTGATTGGCAATAGCAATGATTTTTCCCATGATGTCACCTACTTTCAACCTTTCTATCTTATTCTAGTAACAATTACGTTTATTGTAACATGAAATAAAAGTTTTTCTTTTACGTCCTTATTAAACTTCAAAATTTATTTCTAAACTCCTTCTTCATCTAACAAGAAAATATAGTAAAAGAGACCTATCCAGTAGGATAAGGTCTCTAACACGCCATTATTATTTTTTCTTCGGAATTTTAATTGTAATTTGATAGTACTCATCAAATTCTTCTTCCGCAGAATTAACATTTAAACCACTGTCAGCAACCATTTGTAATGACTGCCTAATTGTATTCATGGCAATTCTCGTATCTCGACTTACTGCTTTTTGCTTTGCCTTACGCTTCGGTTTGGCTTCCTCTAGTAATTTCGCAATTCGTTCCTCTGTTTGCTTTACATTCAGTTGTTTCTCCACAATTTCCTGTAAAACCTTCAGTTGTAATTCCTCATTCTTTAAAGGAATGAGAGCGCGGGCATGGCGTTCTGTAATACTTTTTTCTAATAACGCACGTTTTATTTCTTCAGGCAACTTTAACAATCGCAACTTATTTGCGATTGTGGATTGTCCTTTTCCAAGTCGTTGTGCCAATGCTTCTTGTGTTAAATTATGTAACTCAATTAGCTTTTGATATGCCACAGCTTCCTCGATTGCTGTTAGTTCCTCTCGTTGCAAGTTTTCAATTAAAGCTACAGAAGCTGTCTCTGTATCATTTAAGTTCTTTATAATTGCAGGAACCTTTTCCCACCCTAACTTTGTTGCCGCACGGAAACGCCTTTCTCCAGCGATAATCTCGTACTTGTCATCCTCATATTGCCTCACAACAATCGGCTGAATCAGCCCATGTGTACGAATCGTTAGTGCTAGCTCTTCAATTCGTGCATCATCAAAAACTGTTCGTGGTTGATAACGGTTAGGGGTAATATTTACTATCGGAATTTCTTGTATTTCTTCATATACCTTTTTATCTATTTCTTCATGGCTTTCGTCTTGTAATTCGAATTCGCTCTCTTTATCTCCAAAGCCAAATAAACGAGAAAACGTATTTTTCATACATATTCCACCACCTTTTAGGCCTATTGACTATTCTCCATAAAATGTTTCCTATGAAACATTTACGTTTTCATTTATATAATTTAATCTTACGTCTAATAAGATTTATTTTTCAATAGGTAATTTATTGGGTGTTCCCGGTTTGCGTGGATATTTCTTTGGTGTCTTGCGCTTTTTCTCGATTAATAAAATATTACGTTCACTTTCTTCAAACGGTAATTGGAACGTAGACATTTCTTTTAAATGCCCGCCTAGCACCTCTAAAGCATACTTGCCATTTTCAATTTCTTCGTTTGCTGCGGCACCTTTCATTGCAATGAATGTTCCCCCAACTTTTACAAGTGGTAAACATAGCTCACTCAATACCGAAAGACGCGCGACTGCACGTGCCATTACAATATCGTACGATTCACGTACACCTTCTTTTTTTCCAAATGTTTCCGCACGATCGTGACAAAACGCAACGTCACCTAATTCCAACTTTTGTGCTAAATGATTTAAGAAGTTAATACGTTTTTGCAATGAGTCTACAATTGTTACTTTTAAGTGCGGGAAACAGATTTTCAAAGGAATACTTGGGAATCCAGCTCCTGCGCCAACATCACAAATTGAGAATGGTTCTGAAAAATCATAATAAAAAGCAGCTGTAATGGAATCAAAAAAGTGTTTTAAATATACTTCCTCTTTCTCCGTAATAGCCGTTAAGTTCATTTTTTCATTCCACTCTACTAATGTTTCAAAGTAGATTTCGAACTGCTCTAACTGTCTAGAAGAGAGGGTGATACCCTTCTCTTCTAGCATAGATTGAAATTGTTCTATGTTCATCTAACAATATCTCCTTACTATTTATTGGTTCGATACTCGCGCAATTTTTCCTTGTTCAATATACACAAGTAAAATAGAAACATCCGCTGGATTCACGCCAGAAATACGTGAAGCCTGCCCCATTGAAAGTGGACGAACATCTTTCAATTTCTGTCTCGCTTCTGAGGCAAGGCTAGAAATCGCATCATAATCAATATCCACAGGGATTTTTTTGTTTTCCATTTTCTTCATACGCTCTACTTGCTGTAAGGATTTTTCGATATATCCTTCGTACTTAATCTGAATTTCAACTTGTTCTGTAATTTCATCACTTAATTCTACTTCACTTGGTACTAAAAGATGAATATGCTCATATGTCATCTCTGGACGACGTAATAAGTCACTTGCACGTATTCCATCTTTCAATTCACTTCCGCCAATACTACGAATTAATTCTTGAACTTCAGGACGTGGTTTAATAATAATGCTGCTTAAACGCTCCTTTTCCTGTTCAATTTTTAATTTTTTATTTGTAAATCGCTCATAGCGCTCTTCTTTAATTAATCCAATTTCACGACCAACTTCAGTTAAACGAAGATCAGCATTATCGTGGCGTAATAATAGGCGATATTCTGCACGAGATGTTAATAAGCGATATGGTTCATTTGTACCTTTCGTTACAAGGTCATCAATTAAGACACCAATATAAGCATCCGCGCGACCTAAAATAACTTCTTTTTTACCTAAAGAACGACATGCTGCATTAATCCCAGCCATAAGCCCTTGTCCTGCCGCCTCTTCGTAACCAGAAGTTCCGTTAATTTGTCCTGCTGTATATAAATTCTTAATTTTTTTCGTTTCAAGTGTTGGCCATAGTTGTGTTGGCACAATTGCATCATATTCAATTGCATAACCTGTACGCATCATTTCAACGTTTTCTAGGCCAGGTATTGTTCTAAGCATATCACGTTGTACATCTTCTGGTAAGCTTGTGGATAAACCTTGTACATACACTTCTTGTGTATTACGTCCTTCTGGCTCTAAGAAAATTTGATGACGTGGTTTATCATTAAATCTTACTACTTTGTCTTCAATTGAAGGACAATATCTAGGTCCTGTTCCCTTAATCATACCAGAATACATAGCTGAGCGATGTAGGTTTTCATCTATTAAACGATGTGTTTCCGTACTTGTATACGTCAACCAACATGGAATTTGATCCATAATAAATTTTGTCGTTTCAAAAGAGAAAGCTCGTGGTTTATCATCACCTGGCTGAATTTCTGTTTTACTGTAATCAATCGTATTACTATTTACACGCGGAGGTGTACCTGTTTTAAATCTAACAAGATCAAATCCAAGCTCCTCTAAATGTTCGGATAAAGTAATAGATGGTTGTTGATTATTCGGACCGCTCGAATATTTTAAATCCCCCATAATAATCTCACCACGTAAAAATGTTCCAGTCGTAATTACAACTGTTTTGGCTGTATATTCAGCACCAGCTTGCGTAACTACGCCTTTACATTCGCCATCTTCAACGATTAAACGCTCAACCATTCCTTGGAACAACGTTAAATTTGGTGTTTCTTCAATTGTTTTCTTTAATTCATGCTGGTAAGAGAACTTATCTGCTTGTGCGCGAAGCGCGCGTACAGCTGGTCCTTTACCTGTATTTAACATACGCATTTGAATATATGTTTTATCAATGTTGCGTCCCATTTCTCCGCCTAATGCATCAATTTCCCGAACAACAATCCCTTTTGCTGGTCCACCAACAGAAGGGTTACATGGCATAAACGCCACCATATCTAAATTAATTGTTAACATTAATGTTTTGGAGCCCATTCGTGCTGCCGCAAGACCAGCTTCACATCCTGCATGACCTGCACCGATTACTATGACATCGTATGAACCGGCATTGTATCCCATTGTTTATTCCTCCTAAAAATCTCTATCTTTCTAAAACATCGCTATATTATTTTCCTAAACAAAATTGAGAGAACAACTGGTCAATTAGGCTTTCATGGACGGTATCACCAGTAATTTCACCAAGTATTTCCCACGTTCTTGTTAAATCAATTTGCACCATATCAATTGGAACACCATTTTCTATTGCCTCAATTGCATCTCCAATTGTTTTTCCTGCTTGTGTTAATAATCCAATATGTCTCGCGTTAGAAACATATGTCACATCTGCAGAATCAATTGTTCCCTCAAAGAATAAATCAGCTATTGCCTTTTCAAGCTCATCTATTCCTTGTTCCTCAATTAACGATGTTGTAATAATACGATTTCCCGCTGCCAATTCTGTAACACGTTCCATATCGATTACTTGCGATAAATCTGTCTTATTTACAATAACAATGAAATCTTTTCCTTGTACGGCACGGAATAGATCTTCATCCTCATGCGTTAAAGCCTCGCTATAATTAACGACAACTAACACTAAATCAGCTTGGCTCATCATTTCTTTTGAACGCTCTACACCAATTCGTTCAACAACATCTTCTGTTTCACGAATCCCGGCTGTATCTATAAGTTTAAGTGGTACACCACGCACATTAACGTACTCTTCAATAACATCACGAGTTGTTCCTGCAATATCAGTTACAATTGCCTTTTTCTCCTGAACAAGACTATTTAATAGCGATGACTTCCCAACGTTAGGTCTACCGATGATTGCAGTAGCAATACCTTCACGTAAAATCTTTCCTTGCTTCGATGTTTCTAATATTTTTGCAATTTCCGTACGAACATGTGTAGCTTTCTCAATTAAAATATTATGTGTCATTTCTTCCACATCATCATATTCCGGGTAATCTATGTTTACCTCAACATGAGCCAACGTTTCTAATATGTCCTGACGCAGACGGCCGATTAATTTAGATAATCGTCCTTCCATTTGATTAATCGCTACGTTCATTGCACGATCTGTTTTTGCACGGATTAAGTCCATAACAGCTTCTGCTTGTGATAAATCAATACGGCCATTTAAAAAAGCACGTTTTGTAAATTCACCAGGCTCTGCTAATCTTACTCCTTGCGCTAAAATAAGCTGCAATACTTTATTTACCGAAACAAGTCCGCCGTGACAGTTAATTTCCACTATATTTTCACGTGTAAAAGTCCTTGGTGCGCGCAGAATAGATACCATCACTTCTTCAATAACCTGATTTGTATCTAAATCTACAATATGACCATAATGAATTGTGTGAGAAGGAACTTCTGTTAAATCCTTCCCTTTAAAAATACGATTAACTTTTTCAACCGCATCATCCCCACTTACTCGAACAATGGCAATTGCACCCTCTCCAAGCGCTGTGGAAATCGCGGCAATTGTATCAAATTCCATGTCCTTTCACCTCACTTGCTTATTTATCTCTATTTCAACTTGATTATTTTCTTCACTAAATTATTAGAATACCATAACGAACCTATCTACAAAAGAATAATAACTCATTTTATTATGTCCTCATGTGAAAAACACTAAACTTATTCACAGTGGATAAGTTTAGTGTTTTTTTAGTTATCCACACCTATTTTCCCCTCAAAAAAACCGGCACTCAATTGAGTAACCGGTCACTTGGAAGATATTACAACATGTCGATGTGGTTCTTTTCCTTCAGAAGTTGTAATGATATTTTGATGATTAGATAATGCTTGGTGGATAATCTTTCGTTCAAAAGATGGCATAGGCTCCAACACAACTCTTTTTTTCGTACTTACTACTTGTTTTGCTAATCGATAAGAAAGTGCTTCTAATGTACCTTTTCTTTTACTACGATAATTTTCAGCATCTAGTGTGATGCCAATATACTGCTTCGTACTACGATTCGCCACAAGTTTTGTTAAATACTGCAAAGAATTCAAGGTGTTTCCTCTTTTCCCAATCAAAACACCTATGTTTTCGCCAGAAATTGTAAATTCAACTTCGCGTCCTTTTACAATTTTACTAATCTCAGCTTCCACACCCATATCATGAATAATATTTTTTAAATATTCTTCACATTCTTGAATCGGATCTTTCTTCAATACGACTTCTACTACTGCAGGTCGATTCCCAAATAAACCTAGGAACCCTCTTTTACCCTCATCGATAATATTTATATCTACTCGGTCTTTTGGAACATTTAGTTGCCTTAAAGCATCTTGTACTGCCAGCTCGACTGTTTGTCCTTTAGCAGTAATTACACTCACTTGCTTGATCCTTCTGCCTTACTAGCCTTAATTTCTGGCCCCTTGATCAAGTACATTTGAGCGATACCAAAGATATTACCAACAACCCAGTAAAGTGATAATGCAGCTGGGAAGTTAATTGCAAAGACTAAAATCATAATTGGCATAAGCCAAATCATCATTGCCATTTGCGGATTTTGACCAGCTGTTCCTGCCATTGCAAGCTTTTGCTGAATAAATGTCGTAATTGCCGCGACAACCGGTAAGATATAGTACGGATCTGCCTGCCCTAAGTCGAACCATAAAAATGTATGCTTACTAATTTCTGCCGTTCTCATAATCGCATGGTAAAACGCAAATAAAATAGGCATCTGAACAAATATCGGTAAACACCCTGCTAATGGGTTTACACCATTTTTTTGATATAACTGCATCATTTCTTGTTGTAGTTTTTGCTGTGTTGCTTGATCTTTAGAACTATATTTCTCTTTTAACTTCACCATTTCTGGTTGTAACGCTTGCATTGCTTTCGTACTCTTCGTTTGTTTAATCATTAATGGTAATAATGCAAAACGAATGATAAGAGTTGTAACAACGATTGCTAAACCGTAATTACTACCAAATAAGTTGGCAAAATACGTAATTAACTGAGAAAGCGGATATACGAAATATTCATTCCAAATTCCAGTACTTTTCGGTGTAATCGGCTGTTTCACTTCACTACAGCCAGCAGCAATTGCCATTAATGCAATAACCATGGCTAGTAAACCTATTTTCTTTTTCAAAGCCTGCTCCTCCTTGTTTCGGTATGTATATAGTGTAATTCATTTCCTTACGCTACTTTTTTATTCTTTTCATACCAGAGCGTTTAAAGACATGAATTAAGCTTTTCTTTAATTCTTCATATGTCATCTCTGCACAAGGCTTCCTTGCTATTATAACAAAATCTTTTCCAGAATCTATCTCATCTTTTAATTCTGTGATCGACTGGCGAATCATACGTTTAATTCGGTTACGCACTACTGCATTTCCTATTTTCTTGCTGACAGAAAGGCCAATACGAAAGTTTGGCTGCTCTCCCTTATCTAGTTGATAGACAACAAGCTGACGGTTAGCATTCGATTTTCCTTTTTGAAAAACCGTCTGGAATTCATCATTCTTTTTTATACGATATTTTTTCTTCATATCAATTGACACTCCTGTAGTTCATCAGTGGAAATTCACTATTATTAGAAAAAAAGACCACTGAACGATCAGTGGTCTACGCAGATAATACTTTTCTTCCTTTACGACGACGAGCTGCTAGCACTTTACGTCCGTTCGCTGTGCTCATACGGCTGCGGAAACCATGTACTTTGCTGCGCTTACGTTTATTTGGTTGGTAAGTTCTTTTCATTATATGACACCTCCCTGAGGAATATCTGTTAAAGACAGTCCTATAAATTATAGTTAATCAACTAGGAAAATGTCAATGGTTCTCGAAATTTTCATCAAATATTCATTTTGAACCTATTCACATACTTTTTCACAGACCCTATATTTCCTTGTGGATAAATGTTTTTTCTTGGTTTTTATATCCACAAACCCTTTTCGTACTTTTACACAGTATATCGTGTTGTGGACAAGTTTATTCCACAAGGTATTGATTTTGTGGATAACTTTCTTAAATTCATTGCTATAGCTACTTTTTTTTGATATTATAGTTGTGTTTTCACTTTGAATAAGTTTTCCACACCTTTATCTTATCCACAATTTGTGTATAACATGTGGACAGTTTTAATCACATGTGGGTAAATGCTTATCCACATTTGCTTTTTTTGTCGAAAACCCTATCTCATATACAAACGACGTTTTTAGGTTTTAAAATACGTTTCGTATAAATATACATTTTATATTTATTTAGGTTGTACATTTGTTGCGCAACCTTATTCTTTTACCATCTTAGTAAAGGAGGGACACCTTTGGAAAACATCTCTGATTTATGGAACAGCGCCTTAAAAGAACTAGAAAAAAAGGTCAGTAAACCAAGTTATGAAACATGGTTAAAATCAACAACCGCACATAATTTAAAGAAAGACGTGTTAACAATTACAGCTCCAAATGAATTCGCTCGTGATTGGTTAGAATCTCATTATTCAGAGCTAATTTCGGAAACACTTTATGATTTAACGGGGGCAAAATTAGCTATTCGCTTTATTATTCCCCAAAGTCAAGCTGAAGAGGAGATTGATCTTCCTCCTTCTAAACCAAATTCAGCACAAGATGATTCTAATCATTTACCACAGAGTATGCTAAATCCAAAATATACGTTTGATACATTTGTTATTGGCTCTGGTAACCGTTTTGCTCACGCTGCTTCATTGGCCGTAGCCGAAGCGCCAGCTAAAGCATATAATCCACTCTTTATTTACGGGGGAGTTGGACTCGGAAAGACCCATTTAATGCATGCAATTGGTCATTATGTAATTGAACATAACCCAAACGCAAAGGTTGTATATTTATCATCAGAAAAATTTACAAATGAATTCATTAATTCTATTCGTGATAATAAAGCGGTCGATTTTCGTAATAAATACCGTAATGTAGATGTTTTATTGATAGATGATATTCAATTTCTAGCAGGAAAAGAACAAACTCAAGAAGAGTTTTTCCATACATTCAATGCATTACACGAAGAAAGTAAACAAATTGTAATTTCAAGTGATCGGCCACCAAAAGAAATTCCAACTTTAGAAGATCGTCTTCGTTCTCGCTTTGAATGGGGACTCATTACGGATATTACGCCACCAGATTTAGAAACACGAATTGCAATTTTACGTAAAAAAGCAAAGGCTGAAGGACTCGATATACCAAATGAGGTTATGCTTTATATTGCAAATCAAATTGATTCAAACATTCGTGAACTAGAAGGTGCACTTATCCGAGTTGTAGCTTATTCATCTTTAATTAACAAAGATATTAATGCTGATTTAGCAGCTGAAGCACTTAAAAATATTATTCCAAATTCTAAACCAAAAATTATCTCCATTTATGATATTCAAAAGGCTGTCGGGGACGTTTATCAAATAAAACTGGAAGATTTCAAGGCAAAAAAGCGAACAAAATCAGTTGCCTTCCCTCGCCAAATTGCAATGTATTTATCACGCGAACTTACAGATTACTCCTTACCTAAAATCGGTGAAGAATTTGGTGGACGTGATCATACAACAGTTATCCATGCTCATGAAAAAATTTCTAAGCTGCTTAAAACGGATACGCAATTACAAAAACAAGTTGAAGAAATTAACGATATTTTAAAGTAGTAGCTGAATAGTGTGAATAACTTCCCTTGTTTTACGCACAGTCTATCCACATGTAGATAGACTGTTTTTACATCGTTTAACGGGGTTATCCACATACCCACAGGCCCTATTACTATTACTACTATATTTTATCTTTATTAATTAAATAAAATATTATACTTACCGGAGGTTTTTCTTTATGCGTTTTACAATACAAAAAGACTATCTTGTAAGAAGTGTACAAGATGTAATGAAGGCTGTTTCTTCTCGTACAACAATTCCGATCCTTACAGGAATTAAAGTTGTCGCTACGGAAGAAGGAGTTACGTTAACAGGAAGCGATGCTGATATTTCTATTGAATCTTTTATCCCAGTTGAAGACAATGGAAAAGAGATCGTAGAAGTAGCACAATCAGGAAGTATTATTTTACAAGCAAAATATTTTAGTGAGATTGTAAAAAAATTACCTAAAGAGACTGTCGAAATTTCTGTGGAAAATCATTTTATGACAAAAATAATTTCTGGAAAATCAGAGTTTAATTTAAATGGTTTAGATTCTGCTGAATATCCATTGTTACCACAAATTGAAGAACACCATGTTTTTAAGATTCCAACAGATTTACTGAAACATATGATCAGACAAACTGTATTTGCAGTTTCCACTTCTGAAACAAGACCGATCTTGACAGGTGTAAACTGGAAAGTATATAACAGCGAATTAACTTGCATTGCTACAGATAGTCACAGGTTAGCTCTTCGAAAAGCAAAAATCGAAGGAATCGCAGATGAATTTCAAGCGAGTGTTGTTATTCCAGGTAAAAGCTTAAATGAATTAAGCAAAATTCTAGATGAGTCTGAAGAAATGGTAGATATCGTTATTACGGAGTATCAAGTATTATTCCGTACAAAGCATTTATTATTCTTCTCAAGATTGTTAGAAGGTAATTATCCGGATACAACTCGTTTAATTCCAGCCGAAAGTAAAACAGATATTTTTGTAAATACAAAAGAATTTTTACAAGCAATTGATCGTGCATCTTTATTAGCAAGGGATGGTCGTAATAATGTTGTAAAATTATCAACTTTAGAACAGGAAATGCTAGAAATTTCTTCGAATTCACCAGAAATTGGGAAAGTAGTAGAAGAAGTTCAATGTGAAAAAGTGGATGGGGAAGAGTTAAAAATATCTTTTAGTGCAAAATATATGATGGATGCACTAAAAGCTTTAGATAGTACTGAAATTAAAATTAGCTTTACTGGTGCGATGAGACCATTCTTAATTCGTACAGTAAATGATGAGTCCATTATTCAATTAATTTTACCGGTTCGTACTTACTAAGTAAGAAGTAAGGGTTGCTAGTTTTCAGATACTAGTAGCCCTTATTTGATTTTTGGGTATTACTTTCCTAATGTTAGTTTATTTAGTACAATGAAAGAATGAACACTTTCAGAAAGTGAGCGATTTTATGAAACGTATTAAAATTTCAACAGAGTATATTACACTAGGACAATTTTTGAAGTTAGCCGATGTAATTGATACAGGTGGCGCTGTAAAATGGTTTTTACAAGAATATGAAGTGTACGTGAATCAAGAACTTGAAAATAGAAGAGGTCGCAAATTATATGCGAACGATATTATTGAAATTCCAGGAAGCGGAAGTTTCCAAGTTCAGGCATAAAGGGGGAGCCCTTTGTTTATTTCAGAAATACAATTAAAAAACTATCGCAATTATGAAAAGTTAGAGCTTTCCTTTGAAGATAAAGTGAATGTGATTATCGGTGAAAACGCACAAGGGAAAACGAATTTGATGGAAGCTATTTATGTTTTAGCGATGGCGAAATCTCATAGAACCTCTAATGATCGCGAGCTTATCCGTTGGGATGAAGACTTCGGTCAAATTAAAGGGAAATTACAAAAGAGAAATAGTTCTTTGTCTTTGGAATTAAATATTTCGAAAAAAGGTAAAAAGGCAAAATTAAATCAACTTGAACAACAAAAATTGAGTCAATATATTGGTATGATGAATGTTGTCATGTTTGCCCCAGAAGATTTAAATCTTGTAAAAGGAAGCCCTCAAGTAAGAAGACGCTTTTTAGATATGGAATTAGGCCAAATAGCTCCAATCTATTTGTATGAATTGAGTCAATATCAAAAGGTGCTCACGCAACGAAATCACTTGCTGAAAAAGATGCAAGGGAATAGTAAGAATGAGGAAACGATGTTGGATGTATTTACACTTCAACTTATTGAGCATGGTGCAAAAATATTGCAAAAACGGTTTGATTTTTTGCATTTACTACAAGAATGGGCAGCTCCAATTCATCGCGGTATAAGCCGCGGATTAGAAGAATTAGAAATTGTCTATAAACCAAGTGTAGATGTATCAGAATCAATGGATTTGTCGAAAATAAAAGAAGTATACTATGAAAATTTTCAATCTGTGAAACAACGTGAGATTTTCCGTGGTACGACTTTAATTGGTCCTCATCGTGATGATTTACAATTCTTCGTTAATAGTAAAAATGTTCAAGTCTTTGGTTCGCAAGGACAACAACGAACGACCGCACTGTCCCTAAAATTAGCTGAAATTGAATTGATTTACTCAGAAGTTAAGGAATATCCGATTCTTTTATTGGATGATGTATTATCAGAATTAGATGATTATCGTCAATCGCATCTGTTAAATACAATTCAAGGAAAAGTGCAAACATTTGTGACAACGACGAGTGTCGACGGAATTGAACACGAAACATTAAAAGAAGCGAAAACAATTCATGTAACGAACGGCACGGTAGATTGTGAAATAGATAGGGCGTAATCCCTATTTAAATGGAAAAGTAGGTGATCTTTGTGTCAATGGAACAAAAGCAAATGGAAGAAAACTCATATGATGAAAGTCAGATACAGGTACTTGAAGGATTAGAAGCGGTTCGAAAACGCCCTGGGATGTATATTGGATCTACAAGTGGAAAAGGACTTCACCATCTTGTGTGGGAAATCGTCGATAATAGTATTGATGAAGCACTTGCAGGGTATTGTGATGAAATTAACGTTAGTATCGAAGAAGATAATAGTATTCTTGTAACGGATAATGGACGTGGTATTCCAGTTGGTATACAAGAAAAAATGGGACGTCCTGCTGTAGAAGTTATAATGACCGTTCTTCATGCTGGTGGTAAGTTTGGCGGTGGCGGTTATAAAGTTTCCGGTGGTTTGCATGGTGTTGGGGCATCTGTAGTAAATGCTCTATCAACAGAACTAGAGGTATTTGTACATCGTGAAGGCAAAATCCATTATCAAAAATACGAAAGAGGTATCCCGGTTGCGGATTTAAAAGTCATTGGTGACACAGATCAAACAGGGACGATAACTCGATTTAAACCAGATCCAGAAATTTTTCAGGAAACAATAGTATACGAATTTGATACGTTAGCAACTCGTATGCGCGAATTAGCATTTTTAAATCGTAATATTAAATTAACAATTGAAGATAAACGTGAACATAAACAGAAGAAAGAATTCCATTATGAAGGTGGAATTAAATCATATGTTGAACATTTAAATCGTTCAAAACAGCCAATTCATGAAGAACCTGTATATGTAGAGGGTTCAAAAGATGGTATTCAGGTTGAAGTTGCACTTCAATATAACGAAGGATACACAAATCATATTTACTCATTTACAAATAATATTCATACGTATGAAGGTGGTACACATGAGGTAGGATTTAAAACAGCCTTAACTCGTGTGATCAACGATTATGGTCGTAAAAATAATATTTTAAAAGATGCGGATAGTAATTTAACTGGTGAAGATGTTCGTGAAGGTTTAACAGCGATTGTGTCAATTAAACATCCAAATCCACAATTCGAAGGACAAACGAAGACGAAACTCGGAAATAGTGAAGCAAGAACAATTACAGAGTCAGTATTCTCAGAGGCATTTGAAAAGTTCTTACTGGAAAATCCGAATGTTGCACGTAAGATTATAGATAAAGGGACGATGGCAGCGCGTGCGCGTGTAGCAGCTAAAAAGGCTCGTGAGTTAACTCGCCGAAAGAGTGCTTTAGAAGTTTCAAGTTTACCAGGGAAATTGGCAGACTGTTCTTCTAAAGATCCAGCAATTAGTGAAATCTATATCGTAGAGGGTGACTCTGCGGGTGGGTCTGCAAAACAAGGGCGTGATCGTCATTTCCAAGCAATTTTACCGCTGAAGGGTAAAATTATTAATGTTGAAAAGGCACGCTTAGATAAGATTTTATCAAATGATGAAGTTCGTACAATTATTACGGCGATTGGTACAAATATCGGCGGAGACTTCGCTATTGAAAAAGCACGCTATCATAAAGTTATTATTATGACGGATGCCGATGTTGATGGTGCGCATATTCGTACCCTATTATTAACGTTCTTCTATCGCTATATGCGTCAAATAATTGAGTGCGGTTATATATATATTGCACAGCCACCTTTGTTTAAAGTACAACAAGGTAAGAAAATTCAATATGCTTACAATGATAAGGAACTTGAAAAAATCTTAGCTGAATTACCAGCCCAACCTAAGCCGGGGATTCAGCGTTATAAAGGTCTAGGGGAAATGAATCCAACTCAGTTATGGGAGACGACAATGGACCCAGAAGTACGTTCATTACTTCAAGTTTCACTTCAAGATGCAATTGAAGCGGATGAAACATTTGAAATTTTGATGGGAGATAAAGTAGAGCCACGTCGTAACTTTATCCAAGAAAATGCAAAATACGTGAAAAACCTTGATATTTAAATGGGTAATGACAGGAATCTAAGTATTCCTGTCTTCTACATATAAATCAATGTATGTGTAACGGAAATGTAAGAGGAGGTGCTGGTTGATGTCAGACAATCAACAACAAGCACGAATTCGAGAAATTAATATTAGTCATGAAATGCGTACCTCGTTTTTAGATTACGCAATGAGTGTTATCGTATCTCGTGCATTACCAGATGTTCGTGATGGATTAAAACCTGTGCATCGTAGGGTTTTATATGCGATGAATGATTTAGGAATTACAGCTGATAAAGCGTATAAAAAATCAGCGCGTATTGTCGGTGAAGTAATCGGTAAGTATCACCCTCACGGTGATTCAGCTGTTTACGAGACGATGGTACGTATGGCGCAAGATTTTAGTCAACGTTATATGCTTGTTGATGGGCATGGTAACTTTGGTTCTGTTGATGGTGATTCAGCAGCAGCGATGCGTTATACAGAAGCAAGAATGTCTAAGATTTCTATGGAATTAATACGTGATATTTCAAAAAATACGATTGATTATCAAGATAACTATGATGGTTCTGAAAGAGAGCCAATTGTATTGCCAGCGCGTTTCCCTAATTTATTAGTGAATGGTACGACGGGTATTGCGGTAGGTATGGCAACGAATATTCCACCGCATCAACTCGGTGAAGTAATTGATGGTGTATTGGCACTAAGCCATAATCCCGACATTACGATTGCGGAATTAATGGAGTTTATTCCAGGACCAGATTTTCCAACAGCAGGTTTAATTTTGGGACGAAGTGGGATTCGAAGAGCGTATGAAACAGGTAGAGGCTCTATTATGCTTCGAGCTAAAGTTGAAATTGAAGAGAAGTCAAATGGTAAACAATCTATTCTCGTAACTGAACTACCTTATCAAGTTAATAAGGCGCGATTAATTGAAAAAATTGCAGAATTAGTTCGTGATAAGAAAATTGAAGGTATTACGGATTTACGTGATGAGTCAGATCGAAACGGTATGCGTATTGTTATGGAAGTACGCCGTGATGCCAATGCCAATGTACTATTAAATAATCTATATAAACATACAGCACTTCAAACAAGTTTCGGTATTAATATGTTGTCTCTTGTAAATGGAGAGCCACAAGTACTAAATTTAAAACAAAATTTATATCATTACTTGGAGCATCAGAAGGTAGTAATTCGTCGACGTACTGCTTATGAATTAGAAAAAGCAGAGGCGCGTGCTCATATTTTAGAAGGATTACGAATTGCTCTAGATCATCTAGATGAAGTTATTACGTTAATTCGTAGTTCGAAAACAGCAGATATTGCAAAACAAGGCTTAATGGAACGTTTCGGTTTAAGTGAGAAACAAGCACAAGCAATTTTAGATATGCGTCTGCAACGTTTAACAGGATTAGAACGTGAAAAAATTGAGCAAGAATATCAAGACTTAATGAAATTAATCGCTGAATTAAAAGCAATCTTAGCAGATGAAGAGAAAGTTCTTGAGATTATTCGTGAAGAATTAACGGAAGTAAAAGAACGCTTCAATGATAAGAGACGAACGGAAATTACAATTGGTGGCATGGAATTTATTGAAGATGAAGATTTGATTCCAGAGCAAAACATCGCTATTACGTTAACTCATAATGGTTATATTAAGAGGTTACCGGCTTCTACGTACAAAACACAGAACCGTGGTGGACGTGGTGTGCAAGGAATGGGAACAAATGATGATGATTTCGTAGAGCATTTATTAACTACTTCTACGCATGATCACATTTTATTCTTTACTAATAAAGGGAAAGTATACCGTACGAAAGGATATGAAATCCCAGAGTATAGTCGTACAGCAAAAGGTATACCTATTATTAACTTATTAGGTGTAGATAAGGGTGAATGGATTAACGCCATTATTCCAATTCGTGAATTTGGTGATGATGAATTCTTATTCTTCACAACAAAACAAGGTATTTCTAAGAGAACGCCACTTTCATCATTTGCAAATA
Source organism: Bacillus sp. RC251 (assembly GCF_044908765.1). Taxonomy (NCBI): domain Bacteria; kingdom Bacillati; phylum Bacillota; class Bacilli; order Caryophanales; family Bacillaceae; genus Bacillus; species Bacillus sp. RC251. The sequence continues at coordinate 174,830 of NZ_JBIYDP010000008.1, forward strand.
TACGTACGAATGGTTTAATCGCCATCTCTCTTCGTGAAGAGGATGAAGTAATATCTGTACGTTTAACATCTGGTGATAAGGATATTATTGTAGGAACAAGCAATGGTATGTTAATTCGCTTTAACGAGCAAGATGTGCGTTCTATGGGACGTAATGCGGCTGGTGTAAAAGCAATTACATTAGGTGATGAAGATCAAGTTGTAGGCATGGAAATTGTCGAAGAGGATGTAAATGTTCTAATCGTAACGAAAAATGGTTATGGAAAACGTACACCTATTGATGAATACCGTCTACAAAGCCGTGGTGGTAAAGGTCTGAAGACTTGTAATATTACAGATAAAAACGGTAAATTAGTAGCCGTTAAATCTGTAACAGGTGAAGAAGATATCATGTTAATTACGGCAGCAGGTGTTATTATTCGTATGCCAGTTGATCAAATCTCTCAAATGGGACGTAATACACAAGGTGTTCGTCTAATTCGATTAGAGGATGAGCAAGAGGTAGCGACGGTAGCAAAAGCACAGAAAGATGAAGAAGAGGAATCTAATGAAGAGGTTTCTTCTGAAGAATAAGAGGGGGGATTTTTCCTCCTCTTATTTTTTTATAATAATACTTGCATAGCAATGTAAAACTCTATATAATAGGCAGAGTCAGCAAATGAGAGATACAAATTATCTTAAAAAACTTGTTGACGAAAATAATATACTATGATATATTATGAAAGTCGCTGAAACGCGATGTTGAACTTTGAAAACTAAACGAAACAAACAACGTGAAACGTCAATTTTTATTTTTAGATGCTAGACAAACTAACTTTATTGGAGAGTTTGATCCTGGCTCAGGATGAACGCT
>NZ_JBIYDP010000009.1:0-167224 GCF_044908765.1 Bacillus sp. RC251
TTCACAAAAGATAACAAAAGTATCCAACACAACTGTGCGAAAGATTGTGCTAGAATACATTCATTACTACAATTGTGTGCGAATTCAAGAAAAATCAAACCACCTATCCCCTAAAGAATTTAGGGAACAAGTGGTTTAAGTGTTTTGATTGGTGTCCCGTTTTCGGGGTTCACTTCACATGATACAACGGGTTTTTATGGGTTTAGCATTTTCTTAGTTTTGTAAAACTCATTTTTAATTTACAACTATTAAACACATTCTAAAAAGTGGACCTTTACGGACAAAAAAGAAGAATCGATTTAGAAATTCCGTGTGTGTAAATCCAGTACCCTTTCCAAATCGGTGTAGGGATCAGCTGTTGTACTAGCACGAGATGGATCGGATAAATATTTTCTGTATCCTTTCTCTGCAAAAGAATCATCCCATTTTACTACGAAATTTCTGTCAACTGTATAGCCATTTATCTCCCAATCATCAGGAATACCATCATCATCCTCATCTAAAATGTCATCATCTATTAATTGAGAATCAAATAAACTTGTTTGAGGAAGTAAGGGACTTGCTATTTTATTTTTATTTCTTCGAGAACAATTAGGAAGTAATAAATTCTTAGATTGTATAACCATTTTTTCATCAATATCTATACAAGACCAATATAATTGAAAATCGGTCACTATATCTGATGGATTTGACTGTTCTGGGCGATATTCAATCCGTATTTGATATGTTTTATCTTTGTCTAAATGAAGAGGGTGAACCATAGATGACTGGTTTATAATGATTTCTTCATCGATTTGAACAATAACCTGACTATCATCAGATGTAGAAAAGAGATATCTATCTGTTTTCTATGATTGAATGTAACCTAACCATCTAACTGACTGAACAGTTTGTTTTTCCTCAACTAAAAGGTGCTGAATATCTTTTTTCATCAATTTTGTCTCTCCACTATCCATCAGAGTTATGAAAGCAAGTTCACGAAAGTTCTTATCATTAAAATAATAACCGATTAGCGACATTTAATTTTCCTCCTAGTGTATCTCTTAATATAAATTTAAATGATTCAATATTATATTCAATAAAATGTGGTTATCTCCTTTGCATTAAACGGTGACCTAATATTTTTACAAGTATATCTTTTGGAACAAAAAAAAGAACCCTTTAAACAATAAGGATTCTGCAACAGGAAATAACGGCTATACAATAATAAGAGAAATTTAGTTTAATATCATATCCTTTAGTTACTTCTAAATAAAATCACATCTCCTGGTTTAATATTCTTACATGCATCATGATTTTTATATGAATCAATAAGTAAATTGTCATTAAACTATAATTTCATTTTCCATTTTTATTGATTATCTTCCATATTTAAACCTAAAAATTCTAACTTTGTATAATCCATATTTGGATTGTTTTCTTTTGCTAACTCGATAATACCCAAAATACAGGCATATACATCTGTCTTTGGAGTCCTGATTTGATAAGTCTTCTTAGTTTCATTCGATTTAATTACAACATCATAAGAAGACTCCTGGATCTTTGTTTCAACTACTTTTATGTTCTGCCAACTTGGTCTTATTATTGCCGATAGTGCTTTTCCCTGAATAGCTTGTAATTCTTCTTCTGTTGGAGCTACACTTGAAAAGTAATTAACCCGACACGTTTCATTATCTTGATTATTAATATTAAAAGTTACCGCAAATTTGTAATCTCCCTTAGTATTATCTTCAGTCTTAATTATGTATTGAGTACTTGGTTTAATAAGGATGATTTCAACTGAGTTAGCTAGTCTTCCGATTCCAAAGTCTGTTATTGCGTCATACTCTGAATATGCTGATACTTGCTTAGTTACAATAGAACCATCAATTTTCAGCTCTACATCCCATAAAGATTGTTCTTCATTCCCTTCAACGCTATCCATCATTAAAAATATATTTTTCTTATCACTATAACTACGTTCATTTAACCACGTACTAAAGTTATTTTTATCAATATAATGGTCTATATGCTCAAGTATGTTTCTTCTAGCTTCCCGCTCATCCTCTGCAAATGTATTAATAATATATTCAAAATAACCCATTGGAAAAGGATTATGCCTCAATTCGTTTTTTAATTCGTCTAGTGTATCGTGATGGCAAAATACCAATCTTACCCCATATTTTTTCAACATATAGTTATTCCTCCTTATAGTGATTAAGTAATTAGTAAGAGTTGTACAAATATATAGCCCCAAAAAGAGAACTAATATAATTAGAAGCTTTAAAATATAATATTGAGAAAGTCTACAATAGAGTGTCCCATATGGCTTGTTTCAAGACTTTTGTTTTTGACTGCTACTGAAATAACATCTCTAAGGCGACTTAATTTATGATGATTTTTTAGCGTACGATATTTGAGCTTTGTTAACGGTAACCCTGTGATTGAAAGTAAACTTCTGGTAAAAGTTTACATTCTTTTTAGGGCGAATAATATTTAAAAAGTAAAACTAAGTTTATACCTTTTTATAATTTGTAAAACACACCATTAAACATCCAAATAAAAACCCAGTGATTTCATGCACACATACTGATATCACTGGGTTTTATAAGTTTAACATTTTGTATCTTTTGTCAAGCTCATTTGTTAAATAAAAAAATCCCTTCACGTTTTGTGAAGGGATTAGTCTACATTGAAAGGGTACTTCCATTTTAATATGGAAAAGAAAAAACTCGTATTGATAAAATCATTTTCGTAGCTTAGTTTAATGCTTTTTGTAAACTTATTTAAATACATCTTATGTTGACGATAAACAAATGAAGAAGTAGAAGTAATGGAAGATGACTACTAATTTAAATACATCTTATGTTAGTGTTAAACCCCAATGAAATATAGATAGATACTTTAACAGATACGGAAAAAAACCTGATAAGATGAATATTAAACATTATTTTACCAACAAATAGATGTATCGTGTAACCCTACAATTATATATAGATCTCGAACTACCGAAAAACGAAGGGATTCATTCTTTCATTTTTTTAATACAAACCAAACGGCAGAAAAAATATAATGCATAGAATGCCCCAAACAGGTGGATATATAATACTTTTTCACAATCCTTTACTAACCGATACACATTGGATAAAACTTACAGGTTTTCTATCTAATCATCTCTTCCTATGTTTACGAGAAAAAAGTGAATCTCCTATTTTGCAGAAAAAGATTTTTGAACTGCGCTAAGTTCTTCTTTTGTTAATTGTTTCTTCTTTTCATTGGAAGCAGAATGAATCTGATAATGAAGGTTCTTTTCAGTCCAATCTATATGATAGACTTCATTCTTTGTCTGATCGAATGCTTGACGGGTTTTATCAAATGCATTGATCTCTTGAGAGGATTTTTGCGGAAGTACTCTTTCTCTTTTTGTTATTTCAACAATTAGTTTCTGGTCTTCTTTGCTTGAGTAAACAATGGAAACACGCTTTGCATTCTCATCTATAACTGTCATCGTCATCGAATCTACTTCAAAAGGTAATTTAGTAGGATATGATATCGGAAAAGGGGGGGATTTTGTTACAGTAGCCATAACTTCTTGCGATATCGGATACAAATTTACATCTTTTACAAAACAGCCTGTAAGCATAGTAACAAAAAACAAACTAACGAACCAAGATTTTTTCATTATTTTCCCTCCTTTTTATAACGTATGTAACTTTTTTGAATACATTCTTGGATAGAATGGCATAAAAATTAAAAATTGAACTACCCCTACTTAACGTGGTTTGAAGTGGGAGATTCTTAAGTAAAGCGTTCCCACGAATGCTAATAATGGATTAGACAATCCCTGTCGTTCCGACAGTTAAAAATCGTAGCGCCTCACGTTTGATATTTTGTCCTGCATTCACGTTACACCACACGACGAACATTTCCATTCTCGGATTTATAAGTTCTTGAGCGCTCTGGTGCGATAGCCATACGGAGAACATAATTGAATGGATGGGAATCACAAAAACAAATATGTGTAACCTTCATACTAAATCTTCTTACATAATTTATTGCTATGCAATTAAGATGGCCATATAATTCGTGACCTATATTTTTATACACTTATACGATATTTTTGTTATTAAGTTATCATTGCCTGTGAGTTAACAATTTTTCTAAAGACACAATAAAGAATGCCCAAGATAACTCCATTAGAAATTATCAAGGGCATTCGCTACGTATATAGTTGGATTGAGAGACCGATTATTTCAATTTTAAACAGATTTATGTCTTTCACTCCCTACTTTTGACCGTAGTAGTGCTTTAATGTTCATGGTTCCTGAGATTAACAAACCACCTATAACTAAAATTGCGCCAAATAGATGGTACATTGTAATATCTTCATCGAGTATTAACCAAGCTAGTAAATAACCAAAAATCGGCGTTAAGAATAGATAGTTGTTCGCTTTTATTGGATCTTTCTTTAATAAATAAAACCATAGTAACATAGATACAATTGAAGTCATTACGACTTGCCAAAATAGACCAATAGCAAAATTCATATCTAAATGAATGTACGGATTTGTATCTAATAAGAAACTTAAAGGAACCGCAAATAAACTACCAAAGATGATTTGCCAAGTATTAATGACCAGACGATCGATCTTCATATCATATTTTGTGAAACATACACTCCCAATCCCCATAGATAGCATGCCAACCGCGAGAATAATGACGCCCGATACAGTGGCTTGTGTATCTTTTAGATATGGATATACGGCAATGAATAAACCAAGCGCCGCAATACACATCCCAGTCCACTCTTGTTTGGTTACTTTTCTACTTAAAAAGATAGAAGACAACAAAGCAACAACAAATGGATTTACAGTGATAAATAAGTTAAATAAACTAGATGATACTAACTTTAGCGACAAGAAACAGCAGCCTACATACAAAGTAGTATTTAATATACCAAGTACAACTAACTGCCTCCACTCTACTCCTTTAGGCCATCTGTTTGATTTGATAAAATAGGTAAAGACAAACATGATAAGACCAGCACTAATAAGCCTCGTTGTTGCAAACATTAAAGGGGATGAAGATAAAAGACCAATTTTTGTGGCGATAGCGCCTGACGCCCATAAAATACTAAACAATATACCAATTAATATCTCCATGCGAACCATTCTCCTTTCCTACATTACAAATAGTAAAACAACCGATTTTATCAAAATAAAATCGGTTGTTTATGTGAGGAACTATACGTTACCTGTTCTAAAATCAGACAGTAACTTCTTCTTTCCAGTTGTCCATACTGAAACGCTCACCTAAATCACGATGCTCAATAATATACGCACGTAAATGTTTTGCTTTCTTAACAATTTCCTTGTCACCGCTTCTTTCCGCGATTTGATCTAGCCAATCGTAGCATTTCGCAACAGGGATATCTTTTTCAAAATGAATTTTTGATAAGAAGAATACAACATCTCTAAAATTAATTCTTGAAATTACTTTAGATAGTGAAGTAATTAATTCCTCTTCAAATGTTTCATCTAACTTATCACGTTTGACAATAAATCTTTCTAAATCACGATTATATGTCTTTTTATTTTTGAAGATATCAGATGGATCAAAATCACAATCAAATACATAGTCTAGGCAAAGGAAAACGCGGCTATCTTTAGAGAAATTAGCAGCTGCATGTCCAATTGCTGCATCAAGGAACCAAATTTCGCCTTTTCTGATACGGAATACTGCTTCTTCATCTGAATGGAAAGCCTTTTCATTATCTTCTAAAGCTAAGAAGACACGAAAGCGTTGCTTTGTACTATGAGAGAATTCAACGAAATCTCTATGTGGGATAACCATTGCATCCACTAAATTACGTGTACGAACCATTTTTAAATTATCAAAAGTGAAGTGTTCTTCAAGAAGTGAGTTAATGTATGGTAACTGCTTACCGTACTCCGTTTGTTGTGCTGCATGATCAAAATCACGATACATTGTATCATTTTTATCATTTGAAGCATTCCATAGAGAGTTGTTCATCCAATAACCCGAACTGAACTCATCATACTCTTCTGGAATAACTGGAAAATTCGCGATTGTAACTAAATCTTTCTTTAATAATTCCTCGTTTAAATCTAATTTACCAATGATATAAGATGCCATATTAACTATTCTCCCCTTTAATTATAATGTGAACATTACTAAACCGCAATATAAGTGACGTAATAATCTGATTATGTATTCTTTTCAGAATCAAGATTAAAAGATTATTTACATAGACTAATAACATATATATTATATTTAAAAAATAATATAACCTACATACCATTTCATTATATAACCTATCGAGTACTCATCATTCTCATTGTTTTTGACACATTCCTGAAATCAAATATATACAATTCATATTGAGACACATAGTCACAATACCTACATTTTATATTTTTGTCTGTTTCACAAACATGCGGTACATTCAGATTTCGAATCACTTTTAATATATGTTCTTTGCAAGCATACAAAAAATAACCTGATTTCTATAAAATGATAAGTGAGTATTGTAGTTCTTATTTCACTTAGTGAAATGCTCTTTGAAATAATTTCCAGTTTCGCGCGAATGTACAGAAAATTGAATATCAAAACTACAAATTAATTATATGAAAAAAACAACAACAGGTCTATATATTTTTCGCGGAAAATTCTGAATTAACGGACTTCAATTCGCTTTTCATCTCTACAAAACACTGCAACAAAGCGATTTGATGGTAATTAACTGAAAATTTTGTAAAAAAATGAGAAATATTAATTATACTTATCCAATTATTTGGTGTAATACTCTAATAGGGATACCACCACATCGCTATCAAGCTAAGCTTATGCAAAGTCAATTTTAGATGAGATTGTTTCTTTTTTCTAAAGGGCAAGTGTAGTTGATTGAAAGATTTGCATAAGAAATAAACCCTAGCGGGTTTCACTTTTTTGAATTAAGCGGCTTGATTATAAGACAGGGGACAATTGTAAACGACACCTAATATATCAAAGACCGTTTTTTTCTCATATCGATGAGATTTCCGCCCGTTTTGCTGTAGGAGATTGAACAGGCGAAGTAACACCTTTGATAACTCTTGGGTGTTTTTTTGTATAGTTTGGAATAGAAGAAGAAAATAGTCTTTAATCATATATATGGCTTTATACTCACTAAGCTCTCGTTTTTTCTTCATGAGGAGCAATTGGCGCATTTGAAACATGATAGAAGAACAGAGTAGAATGGCAATCAACTGACCATATAAATGGCACTCCAATCGTTCTGGTTTTATCTTTTTACAATGATGAATTTGAAAGAATGACTTCCACGTTTTAAATAAAATTTCAATTTGCCAACGCAAAGAATACCAGTCATGTACCTGTCCCATCGGGACAACATCTGTAGGGGTGTTTGTCATATATACATTGATACCACTGAGTCGTTTACTACGGGGAGAATACTTCATTCCTTTCTTTTTTTCTCTTACAGCTTGATCTTGTAATCGTTTTTGTTGCTGTTGTTTTGTTAATCGATGAACAATTACACGAGCTGGCACTTTATCTATCATTCCTACATAAGCATCAGCTATTTCACATGTTTGTCCTAGTTGAAGGGAGCTCATTAACGTCTCCATATCTATCTGTATATACTCTGTACCTTTCTTAATTCTTCCATCTTGAAAATAATCAGGGTTAGGATTTTTTTGATAAATACGTGTATTCGACTTGATACGAGAGATATAGTAGGCCTCTTTATCTTGTATATATTGAAGGTCTTTTAAATGAAAATAACCTAAATCTCGGATACATAAATCATTCGCTGTCACAGTTGGGGCACACAGAGAGCCGTAAGTGCGATCACGTTGTTTACCTGGACCTGTATGAATATGTAGGAACTGTGTCCACTTAACAAATCATACTCAAGTTGAATTTTTATCCCAGCCGTATGGCTGCATCCTCCTGCACCTGGATAAACCGATGAAAATACATCCGGGAGTTGAAATGCAGTTGAATCTAAAATACGAATACGCTTGAAAACAGAAGTGTATGGAGAAGAAATCGGCATAGATGCGGCCAATTTTTTACTTAATAGTTCGGCCAGTAGGTGTTGTAAAAGTTGGACAGCTGCCTTATTAAATCGCTGATTCAGTCCCTCAGGACTGATGAGTACTTCTGTTGATGCTTCTAAATAGGTAGATAACTGAGTTAAAGAAGTCATAGCTACATTTTGGCTTAACCATACACATAAAGCTACTAAATCTTTTGCTTGGTACTTACTGGTTCGTTGTACAAAGCCAACATCTCTAGCAAGATCCCGTAAGGTATTTGGAGATAAAAAACTTTGAATCTCTTGAGCAAATAGTTGTAATTCATTGGATATAGAAATAGACATAAAAAACCGCCATCCTTTCCTATGATTCTACAGAAAGAATAGCGCATTTTTTCATTTTTGGGGAGAACTTTGTTTTATTAGTTTGATAACGATTGAGTAGCACCACAGCGTTTAAGAGCACATCTGTATAACTGTTACTCATTAGGTATTCTATATTTCTGCTAAACAAGACTCCTAAAAATCAGTGCGTTTATAAATTCTCACCGTTAAGAAGTAAGAACCGATAAATATAAGTATGGTAACGATTGAAACAAGTATAATGAGTTGATTAATAGTAAATTGTGTAGTAACGCCATATGCAAGGTCAGTAATATTTACATATGCCTCAATTGTTCTCCATAAAACAACAAATACAGGAAAAATAATGCTGACAGCAGCTATCAAATATTTATTGGTAAAGCGATAGAAAAATGGTAAGTAGAGAGATGTAAACAACATTGCAGTAAGAATACTAATCACAATTTCCTGTGGAGTTGCAATTTGACCATAAGTCGGAGATACAAACTGAATTATCGCTTGAATCGATAAAGAAAATGACACCACTATAAGCATAAAAATCATTGTACCTATATATTTTGACATAATAATTGAATTTCTACTATAAGGAAGGCTGTTAATAAACTTGTGACTATTATTCTTTGCGTCATAATAATGTAGATTTATCACATAAGAGCCAACTGGTAAAACGACCATTAAGTAAAAGTTTCCAAATGTCATAATAAAAAAGCATATGATAATCAAATACAATAATATAATTAATTTTTGCAATCGAAAGTCCTTTAATATTAAATTATACATATTGAATATTCCCCTTTTTTGTATAGTACATAATATCTTCTAATGTCGCTTCTTCAATTAAAAAATCATTCCCTAGTTGAGTATGTGTATGGAGTGCATTACTTGTAAGTGCTTCAAATCCGATGTTTGTTTCACGAATCCCAATCAATTGTTCCCTGATTTTTGGTGTAAGTAAAGCTGTATCCCCTTTTACAATTGCATATTCTTCAGAAATACTATGCATATCTTTTTCGAACACAATTTCTCCATTATGAATAAATACAATATAATCAGCTATACGGTCTAAATCAGTTGTAATGTGCGTAGAGAAAAAGATTGTTTTATCTTGATCGACCATTAAATCATAAAGAATGTCTAAAATTTCTCTCCGAAATACAGGGTCAAGCCCAGAAGTCGGTTCATCCATAATAATAAATTCGGCATGGTGTGAAAGTGCAAACGCTAGGGAAGTCTTCATTTTCATCCCTTTAGACATTTTTTTCATTTTTATGTTAGTCGGTAACTCAAAGTTTCGTATGTAGGATTGGAAGCTATTTTCATCCCATTTTTTATAAGCTGGAGCAATGAATTTTTTCAGTTGATGAACTGTCATATCTTCATAAAAGATATTGTCATCATATACGAATCCAATACGCTCTTTAATAGAAACTTGATCCTTTTGATAATCCTTACCAAAAACTTTGATATCTCCACTATCCTTGCTAATAAGATCCATAATTAGTTTAATTGTTGTACTTTTTCCTGCGCCATTTCCGCCAACAAATCCCGTTACAAACCCCTTTTTTATGTTGAACGATACATTTTTTAAAGAAAATCCATTATATGTTTTTGAAACATTTTTCAGTTCTACAATGTTTTCCATTTCTATTCCTCCTCATAAATACGATGAATAATCTGTATTAACTCATCCTTTAATAAATGATTAGCCTTACTCTCTCGAACGATTATGCTGAACTTTTCACGTATTGGATCACTTGGTTCATCAACTTGTTGCTTTTTTGTTTGTTTTGCAACAAATGAGCCTTTCCCCACTATAGAATAGATGTAACCTGCTTTTTCAAGTTCTTCGTATGCTCTTTTTGAAGTAATAACACTTACCTTCAAGTCTCTAGCTAATGAACGCATGGAAGGTAATGCGTCATCTTCTTTCAATGTCCCATTTGATACTTGTAATATAATTTGGTCAATGATTTGTTGATAAATAGGAGACTTAGACTTATTAGATAGTAAGATTCTCATGATTCAACTCCTTGCGTCCTAAATGCTTATGAACACATTATACACACTATGCACAATATATACAATATATACATTTGGGGCAATGTTAATTTTTCATATAGGATACCGTCACATTGATAAAAAGACGTTATCCTTTCCTATGATTTCTCAGAAAGAATAACGTCTTTTTCATTTTAGGGGGTATTTTGTCTTGTTAGCTTGATAGCGATGGGATACCACCACACATCCATCAACTTAAGAAAAGTAAACACCCCAAAAACAAAAAAATGAGCTGACTTCTCAAAATAACTAACTATAGAGAAAGAAAAATTTCATTTAGTGGGTACTTCAAAACCTTAGCTTGATTGAGATGGGGGCACCATATCAAAAAAAGAAAATTGTACGTTTAGACATAAAAATGACACATTTCGATTAGTTCTCTGTACGTTAAGGAATTAGTTTGTATATTTGAGGAGATGTACGAGACAGATGTGAATTTAGGGGGATCCAATATACTTCTATTCAAATATGATAGAATAGAAGTATATGCAAAACGGAGGAAAAACAAATGAACTCAAACACAAAACAGTTTATTAATGATATCCAGCAAAGAAAGAACAATTATATAGAAAATGTATTAATAGCAATACAACACCCTAAAAAAGAGCAAGCTGAACAGGTCATTCAAAATATAGTAGAGAAGATGGATATGATGATTAGTCTAGTTACTACGTACATGAGGATTGAAACGGGATCTACGGAAGAATTAAAAGAACTGCAGAAAGAAATTATTCATGCTTAAGCATATATCCAAAAACGAAAATTTGAAGAAACACAGAGATAAAACCCTGTGTTTTTATTTGGTCGTCTATGAAACCAATTTGTTATAAATCAAATTAGATGTAATTTGATCATTGTTTTGGCATAATCCATACAATTTGTTGAATGCGTACAATATATGGTACTGTATCTTCAATAAGCAAATGATCTGGTTTCACATCCTTTAACTCTCCCCCTTACATTGCCTCTTACAGTTTCAATAACCACATGTTTACCAATTATCGATTGTAATGTCTGATATACGTAGGGATTCGGTACACTTACCATATTTTGTTCACTAAAGTCATTTCCCTCTAAATAACTCATTCTATAAGACTCCTTTCTAACTTACATTCTTTCTCTTAATATATGATGTAAATCTTTTAAATATGCTAGAATGATAATTCATTATAGGAACGAAACTAACATTTTAATAAGGTTCCTTTTGCTAGTTAATAGGTGATGATATAGGGATATTTTGAATGTACATTCAGGTTGTACTTCTCAAAATATGTATTATTTTAAATATGCCCTTTATTAGCATACTGCTCATACTTTTTTTGAGATTCTTTCGTAATACGTGCGTTAAGTAAAATCGCTACCAACAAAAACACTCCATATTCCCCCCCTGTAGCTCCTATGATAATCACACTACTACAAACAAGTACAATTAATAGGAGAAACGAAACTAAAGAAATACGTTCATAGTTCTTTGACATCTTCTCGTATTTTATGCGTTGTTTCCTTGCATACATCTAAATTCCTCCTTAAAATTATCAATTTTCCTATAAAATAAATCTCGCCCTTAAAAAGAAAACAATCTATCGGTTCAAATAATTAGTTTTTTTAAGCAACTAATTTATATAACATAAAAAGAAATCCTACCAATATTAAGCTTACCACTATGATAATCCCGACCCTCTCCTTCCTTTTAACCCCAATACATTAGATAAAAGTTATGTATATCCCATATTAGCTGCAGCAAACAAAAAGGATCATCCCTTTTCGTAAAGGATCATCCTTTTCTTCATTCAACAATTTTTAGGTATTCTTGATTAATTAAAATAACAGCCGGTCCATCTACAACAATTCCACCAACTTCAATTTTTTCATAAGGCTCAATCTTAATAGAAGTAATCCCTTTCCGCTTCTTTAACTCGTTACTTAATTCTTGCGTTGGCATGCGTTTCATATCTTCACTCCTTCTTATTGTTTCATTTAATCTTATTATGTGAAATAAATTGTAAAAATGGGTTCTAGTTCTAGAACTCCCATCAATTTGTATCGTTGACCATATATTTAGATGTTACCAACTCGCGTATCTCTCTTATGAAAAGAAGATAAACAATTACTATTCACTGTCTCAGTAAATGTAAAAATTCTTAAAGATAGAGATGAGATTGATTGTTTTTTCTTCTAGAAATAATGACTTAGATATATATACCTAAAACAATGAAAGCCCTACCTCTCTTTCATCCTTACGGCTCCTTGTCCGTGCCAGTGTGAATCAGGATTGCAAAAATCAAGTGACTATTTGATCGAGTTATTTAATGAAACTTCGAACGTTCGTAAAAGAAATTTAAAAATAAAAATGGATTAGATTGAAGTAATAACAAAAGAGGTTTCTACTCTAAAAGTGAGTTGAAGAAGTTGAATGTCTTTGAAATGATTTACTTTTAATAATCATCATATTCCCGAAAAATTCAGGATATTTCCGGGAGATGTAATACATTATCTATAATGAACCTTAACAGAAACTTTTTATTTGATTTTCAGTGATACCTTTAATTAATCCTAGTTCACTAATCAAAAATTCATGTGCGTTATCCAACATTTTTTTGTCGCTTGTATTCAGTGCTTTTTCTTTCTTCATACGCATTAAATCACGTACAACTTCAGCACCTTCTTGTATTTCACCCGTTTTTATTTTGTCCGTGTTCACTTTATGCCTTTGTTTCCACGGCAGTAATCTATCTGATTCTCCATGCTGGAAAATATGTATAATGTGTTTTAATGCAAGTATATCAGTAACTGGTCGTATACTCGAACTCAATATTTTTCCCGTAGGAATCATTACTTGCATATTACGGATTGACATTTTTATCACATAATACTGTTGTTTTTTCCCTGAGAATTCTTTTTCTTCTATGGCTTCAATTATACCTGCTCCGTGCATTGGATAAACAATGTTATCGCCAATTTGAAACATATAATCCACCTCCATATATGGTAACCTTCTTAACCTTAACATATATTTTATTTTTTATCAAATATTTTATAATATCATAAAATCATTTTTGTCGTCAATAACATTTTTAACAAAAATTAAATTAAGTAGAAAACACCCCCAAAACAATAGGGAGTGTGTCAGATTTCCCACAAAGGGCATGGGAATGTCCTCGCTTATATTCTGAAATCTCTACTCATTAACGTAGATCAGCTTTCCCTTGAAAACGACCAAATCGATCCCGTATTTTTTTCAATCTTGTGTGGTATTCCAAAATCTCAATTCTTGCTTTTTCAGCTAAAGGTGCAATTGGTCGTAAGTCTTTTAACCCCCAATAATCAACTACTACATCAAGTACTTGATCAAAATATTGTAGTGGTCCATAGTTCGCTTCTTTTGCAATTACAGCCATTCTATTTTCAAAATCAGGCATGACGGCACCTGGCATTTTAAAATTCTTAATCACATTGGCAATATGATAGCAATAATTAGGTTCTAATTCCAAATGTGTTCGAATGACGTCTCGATAAAACGCATAATGAAGAGTCTCATCTTTGGCAAGACGGCGTAATAATGTAGCAAGATCTGGATCATGCTTACTTGCCACCTTAGCTACATTATTGTAAAACACCATTGTTGCAAGTTCTTGTAGGGTCGTATATGTCATTGCTTCGATTGGTGTGTGAAAATCAGGTTCAAATCCACCCTCAACGACTGACTTTCTTAATTCATGTATTCGTTTAGGATTCACACTTCGAGTGAGTAGTAAATATGTCTCCAATAAATTCGAATGTTGATCCTCTTCTGAGGTCCAGGTATGAATAAAGTCTGTAATAACAGAAAGGGATCCTTTAAAAGTTGCAGATAAATACGTTGTAAACCATGGTAAATTCACTTCTGTTAATAAAGCTGTTTCAATAGCCGTAATTACGCCAGAAGGAAGAGTAACTTGACTTTCATCCCAAGGAACTCTGTTAAAGTCCATTCCCTTATCCCATGGTAAAAACTCATGATAACCCCAGTCTATCTTCTGCGCTCTTATTTTATGTTGTTCATACAGTTCTTTTAAACGTGGTTCTAATCGGAAATCTAAATCATTTGTTAGCATATATAAGTGCCCCCTTTTCTTATCATAGATAGTCATCCTATTTTTACATTCATTTTTATCCTTAAAAATTTTCTACAAATAAATATTACTTTCCTTTTTTTAAGTCCAACATAATAAATTTGTAAAAAAACTCCTTAAGAGCGCTATGTTTTTATATGATTTTTTCATATAAAAAAGGATACTGAGGATAACATTCATGGATGAACATACTCGTCATGTTGTAAATCTTGGTGAGTGTAAAAAGGTGCATGCCTATATAGAATCGTTTTATAATAAAGATTGATAGTATTTTATACACACTATCAACTTATTTAGATGTAAGATCAAATTTATTAGATTAAGCGCTTGAAAAACAAGTACAGTTGATGAGATAGCCTTTAACGACAATTCCCAACAAGAACAATGTACATTGACTATGATAATTTAGACCGAATTTTGTGAAACAGTATACAACACAAAGGGAAGAGGCGATAAACATGCAGTCAACGGAAGCGCATATGAAGGAAAAACAACGTAGAGAAAAAATAGAAATTATATTTAGTCACATGGTAAAAGGAGAGAGTTATTTTCACGGCTCTTCCTATCAATGGAAAAACATTGTATATCAAAATTATAATAGAATACAAAAAAAAAGAGTTGGAAGTTGAACAACTCATTTCGAAAATGGAAAAAGCAGGGGTTCGTTTTACGCAGCACCGTTCACTCATACACTATCCCGTCATTGATTTTGTAAAATATATAGCTAAGATTTATAAGGAGCCCCTCGAAATACAATAATCATATTTAAAATAAACCTTTATAAAAGGTTTATTTTCGAAGATTTTTAACTAAAACCCCAAAAAATAATTAGAATATTATTTTTATTCACAATATTATTTATTTTCGTTATAATATCAACCATAACGTATTATATTCGCTTGTATATCTTCATATTTTGGGAATTTTATTACACAAAAAGACAGCTCTTAATTAGAGTTGTCTTTTATTTTTCTCGATATATAATACTGTTCTGGTGCAAAAACTCCAGGATTCTTACAGCCAGGGAAAAGTTGGATTTTTCATAGGAAAGATGCTACTTTTTTCTCTCATATTCCTTCATTATTTTATAAAACGTATTTTTCTTTAGCTCTAACATTTCCATAAATATAATAGCTGTTATTCCCCACTTTTCCATTTAGAATAAGTTTCTTCTATATTAATTATGATAATAGATGGTTTTAATGCTACTGTTAGTTCAACCTTACTTATTTTGCGGTCTATGACAACTACCCTGTCACTACCCTATTTAGTAAGAAAGAAGATTTAGAGAAAGCTAAAAAGTACTATGATGAGCCTGGAAACTCAGCTCCAATAATATTCTTTCCTATATACGCTAAAGGCGATTTCCTTTAACAGATAAATGTTGATATAAAAACTAAAGAGTTTAATACATATAAAGAAGTTAGGGATAAAACCATTAAGCAGGCTAATGAATGCACTTTCATTTTGCGGAAAATATGATAAAATTGTATTTGGACAGAAGTCCAATACATATTATTAAAAGTAAAGTGGTTCAAGTCGGAGGAAGGCACCTTAGGGTGTCTTTTCTTTATGAAAAAATCCCCACACAAGGTGCAGGGATTTTATGCTAGGAATATATAAAACTAATTATTTAATATATAGCGAAGTACGCCACGTATCTCTTGGATAGTTTATTGAAGTCTTTTGATATTCAAAAGTCCCTTCTTGATGCTTTGATGCATCCCATTTATATTCCCAACCTACAATAGGATTACCACCAATTATTTGTGAACCAATACTTTTCACATCAAATCCATTCATTTTCGCAAAAGGAAACTGGCCATACCCTATTTCTTTTGTGTAAACATATAAGTAACTTCCCCCATGATCTTTAGTTGTACTAAAACTATTAGGATTAATGTATTCAACCCCACCCAATTGTGACTCTACTTTCACTACACTTAAAGAAGTTAGAGGTGCCGCTGGTCCTGCAGATGCCTCCGATGCCATTCCTAAACCAACTACCGATGCCATTGCTAATGATGATATCCCTAATATAACTTTTTTAAACATATAAACATCCCCTTCTTTTATATAGGTACAAGTTTGATATTAACAGAATTTTATAAGGATAATCATTATTTTGAAATTGTTAACAAATTATACTTTTTTAGATATGTAATTTAGCATATTGATTGACATGTATAATAATATATCCGTTGCTTTCAATTTAAAAAACTCCTTAATGGGATAACGTCCCATCGCCATCAAGCTAAGGTTTTGAAGTACCCCCTAAATGAAAATTCTCTTTCTCTACAGTTAGTTATCTTGAGAAATCAGCTCATTTTTTTGTTTTTTGGGTGTATACATTTCTTAAATTGATGGACATGTATGGTGAGGCCTTATACAGGATTTTTAATCAAACTTTTTACAAACGGTACAACTTACTTTAAAATCACACTAATATAAATTAAAAGTAAACTGTCTAAAAAAGGGAAAATATTTTAAGGAGTTGATGTTTAAAGGACTAAATAAAAAACTTTGCGATATTTTTCGCAAAGTTTTTGTAATAATACATATTACAATAGTAATTTTCGTATTTCTTCTGTACTTAGACCTGTGAATTTTGCAATGTCTTCTAATGGCATACCATTTTTATGTATACCACGAATTAATTGAATTTTCCCTTTCTCAATACCTTTTTCAATGCCTTCCTCTAAGCCATCTTCTCGAGCATGTGCTAACTTAGCTTGCTCATCTAGAAGTAACTTTTCACGAGCTTCATAAGCTGTTCGGAAAGAAGAGTCATGGCTCATATTTTCCCACTTATTCATCGCTTTTTGTAAAATTGGATCTTGATTCATTGCAATCTCCTCCAATGTTTGAGTTAAATGTTCATCTTCATGTGCTGATGTTTGAATCAGTTCCTAACGACTTTAAAAGGATCTCATATACAAAGCTTAGTTGATAACATAAACGCAAAAGAAGCTGATCCAAATGTACAAGTAAAATATCAATCTATCCTCACGAACTTGCAAATGATGGAGGATGATTTTAGTAAAATCCATAAGTTTATGTTATTAAAAGATAGTATTATGGTTTTAGATAAAGCAACAAAAGACTCTGGTACAATGATTAACAATGTACAAGCTGCAAAAGATTTGATACCAGAAACGAAAAAACAAGTAGTAGAACTCGTGGCAGAATTTATGGACCAATATGCACAGATTTTTGCCGCACAACTAGACGCAGCTTATGGTTTTCCTGTAGAAATAGATGAAGCATATGTTCAACCGATAAAAGGATTCATAGATTCCTTACCGAAAGATGAATTAAAAAAACAAGCAAACGGATTAAAGGATACTGCAACAGATATAAAAGATTGGCATGAAGATTTCAAGGGTAGGATACCCGCATATAAATCCATGGCTAAAGATTTACACACCTTTAATAAAAGTGTAGATAAATTTGCTAAATCAGTAGATACAGCAGCTAAATCTTTACATAAGCAAGCTTTGATGGTCGAAGACTTAACAAGAAGTGTTTCTACACACATTAAAGAAGCGCAACAAGCATTCCCGACTCTTCACACAGATATCATGTCAGGTATCGACGCTACGAACCACCTTTTAGATTCTGCTAATAAGATTGCGGGATATAAAATTGATACATCTAACGTAGCTAAAAATGTCGGAAACATGGACGGTTTAACAAATCGTCTTAAGGATTTTGGTGTACCGCCTGAAAAAATGAAAGAATATCTGGAAGAACAGAAGCGTACGAATGAACTTGGGTCCATGTCACTTGATTTTATGCCAGTTGTTGGGCAAATTAAACAAGGTCTGCAACTTTATAACGGAAGAGAATTTTTCACAGAGAGAGAATATGGTCCAGATGATTATGTTTGGGGAACTGTTTCTACACTAGTGGGTGGGTCTCCTAAAGTTATTGGTCGTGTGTTTGGTAAATATGGAGAACTAGAACAAAAAGCGAAGGATTTAGGAAAAGTATCAAAAGTAACGGAAGAGATTGGATGGAGTATGCCGAGAGGTGGCGGCGTTATTGATGGGCGTAAATACTCTGAACATGCACTTGAAAGAATGGCTCCTGATACAGTTCAAGTTCGAGCCGAGCTTACAAAACGAGCACGTGAGCGAGCTGAAAGAAAAGGGTATACATTCGGATCAGATAAATACATGGAAGAATTAAAGAAAGTTGATCCTCGGGGAATGACTCCAAATGTAGTTGAAGATATTATAAAAACGGGCACTCGCAAACCAGGAGACAATCCTGGTACTTGGAAATACGTTAGGGACGAAGGCTACGTAGTTATAAATGATAAAGGTGATGTTATCACAGTTGTTCCCGCAAAGAAAAAAGAATAGAATGAATAGCATAGTAAGTAATCTATGACAAAAAGGTTGAGGAATATTGGATATTAAACATGATAAGTATGAGTTGTTAGAAATTTTCGAAAGCGAGCCGGAAGATTACTATATTCCAGGTGCGGGTGCGTATCGATATAGTAAAATCGATACACTTGGATTTGAACTGGTTATGAATATGTTTTATTATGATGCAACAGTTGAATTGATAATGCTATACGAAGACAAACGTATCATAGAAACCAAGATGGAATCGGTGAAAGAAATATATACTCGTAATGATTCACTATTCATTCTAGGTACAGAAGAAAAGAAAAAAATCAAAGTAAAATTCAAACCACATTTTACAGTTACAATAAATGAGTTTTAAAAACTTGAAATCAATAATCGTAAATATTCTGAGCATGCTTTAGAAAAAACAAGGCTTTTACTTCGTGGATACGACTACAAAGTAAGAGCCTTGTTTCATTATATTTGTTCATACAGTTTTCCTTATGGTCTTCTGTTTTCATCCTTCAATCGCTTATTCTTTATCAATTTTTTGAACAGCCTCGATTTGTTTCTCATTTAGAAAAATGTTCTTTTCTTCTAACGCTCTAAAATAAAATGAATCAAGTTCATCATCAGCAATAAATTCCTTAGAAGTGTAAATATCAGCTATTTCAGCTTGAGGTATTGCCTTTACTTCAAATTAACCCTCTGGTAGAAATACACTTTGTTTTTTTGACATCTTTAAAAGCTTTCCCTCTCTTTCATACTTGTGTACTAATGAAAACAGCCCTCCTGGAAAAAGAATGCCATGTACAATATACATAGATCTTTTACCCGAAGGGCATAATCTCAAACAAGAGAAAGAAAATTCAAAAAATATATTAAAGCTATTATATCATACTTAAACATACAATTCACTTTGCATATTATTCACTAGCATATCTTTTTAATGCACTTTCAAATGCTGAAATTCCCTTACTATTTACAAAGCGAATAGGAGTGTTATACCGAGCTGCTGCAGGGATAATTAATTCATGATATATATGACTCAGTAATTCTGTTAGATAAAAGACTACATCAGCTTTTTTAACTGCACTATCTATTTTACGATGCTGATCTTCTGCTACAAATATAATTTCTGCATTGTATTTTTCAACGCACTCTCTATAGTATCTTTCTTTATTCCCACCAATTACAGCCACTTTCTTTCCTGATAAATCATTCTTATACACATTTCCTTGCGGCTCTTCCTCTTTCTGCAATTGAATGATTTCTTGAGCCATTTGTTCAATCATTTTATTTAAATACGCTACTTCTTTTTTATGTTGTTCTGACTTGATTTCCTCCTCAGTTGCCAAATCAGTCATCAATTCATTTACTGACCTCTCTGTTTGTTTAACAACTCTTGATGCCTTAGCATCTGATGAGATTTTTTGTTTTTTCAGATGTTCATTTTCCATTTTATATTTATTTAACATTTTCTCTTGTTTATTAAACTTTTTTTCATACTCGTTTAACTTACTTTGAAGTTTATTCTGCTCCTCTTTAAACGAAATCTCTTCGGCCTTTTCTTGACTAGGATATCTCTCCTTATGAAATATTGCTAATTCTGCAAGAATGTTAATGTATCTGAATGGAGCAGCCTCTAAATACAAATCATGCATATCGTCTGTTCCTTGTGTTTTTATATAAGTAGTAATAAAAATTGTGAAATGCATTCCGTACTTCTCAATTACTTCTTGCACATCTTTAATTTTCTTCTGATGGTTATCTGTTTGATCATACGCTGCTTGTAATTGTGCTATCTCAATTTCACCAGCAACCTTCAAGTTTTTTTGAAGCCTTTCCTTGGTCTGCGGTTTACTATATTCTTTTAACAATCGATCAATTTTACCACGTTTACCTTGTTTCTTTTCCTTCGCTGTTAAGAAAATTTTACCGTCATTGAAAAACCGTGTAATTATTTTCTTGTGTTTCGGTGAATCGCTTTCTATTAAAGAAATAATAATGTACAAATCAACAACATCATTTAATGATTCCGTAGATTCTAGCCAATATTGAGTAACAGCATCTTTCACTGTTGTAAATAATTCATCAGAAATCTTATCCTGAGCTATAGAATCCCCTTCCTCAAAACACTCACTATAATATTTAAATAAATTTATTAACTCTTTGTCTGTCTTTTTCGTAATTGATACTAATTCACCCATCTTTAATCCCCTCCACAAAAGAATTTTCTGATAACTTCTCTAAATAGTAATATGTGGAATTATGAGTGTCAAATCGATTCTTGAACTACCCATATCTTCACTTCGTTTAGAAGTGAGGGATTCCTAAGTAAAGAGTTCTATCGAACTCTAATTTATTAGGCTAACCCCGCAGTCCTTGCGGTTAGAAGCCTTATCGCTTCATTCTTTAGATTGATACTTGCGTTAAAATCCCTATCATGGTGTGTACGACAAGAAGGGCAGTCCCATTTACGTAGGTTTAGATTTTTAACGTCTTTATTTTGAGATCCACAACAAGAACATAATTGGCTTGAAGCAAATGTTTTTGATACAACAATGACTTGTTTGCCGTACCATTTTGCTTTATATTCCAACATGATTCGAAACTGTGACCAGGATACCTCACTAATTGCTTTTGCTAACTTATGATTCTTTAACATATTCGATACCTGCAAATCCTCTATACCGATAACATCGTGGTTTTTGATGATTTCAGTTGAGATTTTATCCAAGTAATCTTTTCTAGCATTCGCCATGTATTCATGAATTCTAGCTACCTTTACTCGCTGTTTATTCCAGCGAGTAGAACCTTTCATTCTTCTAGAAAGAACACGCTGTGCTTTCGCCAATTTCTCTTCTAATGATCGAAAAAACTTCGGATTTTTATAGATTGTTCCGTCTGACAAAATGGCGAAATCTTTTAGCCCTACATCCATCCCAATGTAAGATTGTGTTTTCGGAAGTTCTTGTACTTTTGTTTCAACTAACAATGACACAAAGTATCTGCCAGAAGGGTTCCGTCTAACTGTAGCATTTAAAATACGTCCCGTTATTTCACGACTTTTAGCAAATCGAATAAGACCTAGTTTTGGCAATTTAATTTTGTTTCCTACAACGGTAATGTTTTCATTTGTTTGTTTTGTGGTATAAGATTGTACGTTATTCTTCTTAGATTTGAAACGCGGGGCACTGTTTTGTTTTTTGAAAAAACGTATATAAGCATCCGCAAGATTTCGAACAGAAGACTGAATCGCAATACTATCCACTTCTTTTAGCCAAACAAACTCTTTCTTCATGGCAGGGAGTTTGGCAGAGCATGCGCCATATGTCAAACCTTTTCCTGTTTCTTTGTATGAGTTATCCCATAAAGATAGGAAATAATTGAATACAAAACGTGAACAACCAATCGTTTTATTAATTAAAGTTGCTTGTGTTTTATTTGGATATATACGAAATTTATATGCTTTATTAATTAGCATTCATTTCACCTCCTTTCCGATATATATCTATTATACAACAAACATACATTCGTCATTTAATGAAGTGATAATGACAAATTTCCCAGTAATACTTTAAATATATTGAATAATTAAGATGGCTTTCTTTTATCTCTTTTTCGAGGCCAATTCATCTTCCACATACTCGCTGGACTGTGCCCATCACGTTCCTTAAGGAAGAAGCCTTTTTGACTAAAATGATAATGTTTTTAATCTTCCTTTTTTCAATATCAAGAGTTATAACATTCTTATAATTTTTACTTTTTGATTTTTTTCTTTAAATTAAAAGCAGCCCTTTGGGTTGAGTTAACACATGAAAATGTGAACAGTAACTCTACTCATTTGGCTGCTTTTTTGCATTTAAAAGGCTTGCCATTTAATAAAATTTGATATTTATGGGAGGAATATTAATGAGTAATTATGTTGCACTATACCGTGCGTATAGACCAAATAGCTTTAACGATTTAGTGGGGCAAGATCATATTAAAACGACAATCATGAATGCAATCAAATTAGAAAAAGTAGCACATGCCTACCTTCTATCTGGGCCACGGGGTACTGGAAAAACAACTGTTGCCAAAATAATTGGAAAAGGTGTTAACTGCTTAACTCCATTAAGTAATGGTGAACCTTGTCAAAAGTGTGCTAACTGTAGTGATATTAATAATAATAAATTCGCGGACATTCTAGAATTTGATGCTGCAAGCAATAATGGAGTGGAAGAAATACGACAGATACGAGACCAGGTACATTTAGCACCGGTTACAGGAAAATATAAAGTGTACATTATCGATGAAGTGCATATGCTTTCAAATTCTGCATTTAATGCCCTATTAAAGACATTAGAAGAGCCACCAGCACATGTTATTTTCATACTGGCTACAACAGACCCACAAAAAGTTCCTAAAACTATCATTTCTAGATGCCAACAATTCGAATTTCGAAATATACCTCTTCAAGCAATGATTGACAGGTTAAAATTCATCTCCAATGATCAAGGAATTCAGATTACAGACGAAGCATTACATTTAATATCTCAATTAGCTGAAGGTGGTTTAAGAAATGCTCTTAGTATAATGGACCAAGTCATCGCATACGCAACAAATAATGTAACAATAGAGCATGTTGCAACTGTCGTTGGTAAGGTAGCTATTCAGGATATTGAAAAACTAATACATTATATAACTGAGAAAGATTTAACTAGCACTTTGGATTCTTTACAGACTATCCTAGAGAGAAAACAAGCGGATTTCTTTTTAAGCGATTTAATCGGTTACTATAGAGACCTCATGATATTTAATCTATCTCAAAAAACTGACATGTTTAAAGTGGCCATTTATAATAATGCCTTCATAAACCTTGCTGAGCGAATACCATTATCCAAGATTCCAAGTATTCTTGAAGAGCTTACTACGGTACAGTATAAAATAAAAAATTCTGTATATGCAGCAACGCTAATCGAAATTGCATTAGTTAAGATACTTCAGCTGGAGCAGGAAATATCAACGAACCAACAGAATATCAAAAAGAATGAAAATGAAGATTCCAGTGAACTTAATCAAACATTGTTACAAAGTTTACTTGATACCATAGCAGCATTCAATCAGCGTTTAGACGAATTAGAAAAACAAAAAGAAGAACCCACTTCTAATCAAAGACGCAGAAACATTCAAATTTATCGCGATCCTAAAGCTAAGGAAACTGCAAAAGATATAGTTTTACCAGAAATTACTTGGGAAACAAGCAAATTATTAGAAACTTTCCTCCCTAACTGTATTGCTCATATAAAGAAAGATAATCCCCTTATTGCAAATAGTTTAGGAGAAATAGTTCATGCTACTGGATCCAAACACCATATTATTTTCGTAATGGAAAATCCCCAGCAAGTTGAGACATTATATAATCCATTAAATGATTCCATAGTTACTAAAACCATTTCACAATTACTTAGACGCACCATTAAGATGATTTACTTAGAAAAAAGTGAATGGGAAGAGATAAATACAAAAAAGGAAGTGTAAAAATGAATCGTATCAAAGTACCATTTGGAAGAAAAAAGAAACCTAAACTCCCAGTTACAGATATTTCCGCCTTATCTTCTATGGAATTTGATCATCTATTGTATGTACTTAACGAACTAGCAAATAGATATACGTATTATAATAATCCCCCATATGACATTAGAACGTTTTATCAATTAATTGCATTCCATCTAGCAAATAAGTTAACGAAGCATCATACCTTTTCTAATATTGAATTAGGGATCCTAAACGTTATACTTGAAAATAGGCACCTACCTGTAAAGTGAGAATAAAGTTATTTAATTTAAAAATCTAAAGCAAGCATAACCCCGTTCTAAATTTCGAACGGGGTTAAAAGATAGTTGTTTAATTCTTAATATAAGATACTTCACTGTACTTAAAAATATAACAATAAAGTCGTTTAAAAATGCATACAAAAGTTGTGCATTTCTAAGTCTACTATCATACCATTTAAGTGTAATTCTTTAAAAGTATTGAGTTTATTTTTGATTAAGATAATCCTTTACCTTATTCGCTTCTTCGTAAGGATATTGATATTCTAGAACATCAGCAACTTCAATAGCTACTTGTTCAAATAAACGAATCATTTCAAAAAGGGAATTCCATCCTTGTTTATACTCTCCATTAGGGTACGTCTTCAATAAACTTTCCCATATGTCCTTATTAACATAGCGCTCTAGGTACTTACTGTTTTTTCCTACACTCAATGAAAAATTGGTTTCAATGCCAACTTTCCATTCCAGCATTGTTAATAGCATTTCTCTTACACTATTTAAGTGTTCATAAGCATAAAGTATTTCTTCTCTCCATAACCCTTTAGCTACATTAGTTGAGATCCACCAAAATTCATTACAACAATCAGCAAAAAAGACAGCGGATGGTTTTTTAACCCAATATCCTTCATCTGTTGGCCCAGCTAGTGTAGGCATATTTCCATCTTTATCTAACAGAATAATTGTTAATCCATCTTCAGAACAATACTCATTTCTTTCCTCAATAGGAATCAGCATTAAATCAATTCTATTCCCATCTTCAAATAACATTAAGTATGTGAATCGTCCATCTAATTCAGGTGGGATTAACTCCATGTCCTCGGGTGTTTGCATTATAATCCTTTTCCCAAAAACATCTACCCAATCAGGATTATTTAAAAACGATTGAAAATCTGATACAAGATAAACGATATCGTAATCCCTGAAATTATCTTTTGGTACATTAGAGTTTGTTCTAGAACCATTCATTCCAACAGCTCTTACTCTCTCATCTTCATTAGCAACTTTTAATATCAATTCCATCATTTCTTTTTCTGTACGCATTCCTTATTCTTCCTAAAAATGTAAATAATGTTTATGAACATTTCTAAAAGGAGGACCTCTAATTTGTATTGTATAACGTTATATAAAGTGCTCCATCATTAATATCCTAAACCCTCCATTTTCTAGATTGAAATTTATTTAGTGAATAAAATGTTATTCTTAACATAATACCATAACATTTTTTAAACAACATTATTATTTATATACACTACCAATTGAGGAAAGAAAAAAAATCAGGTGATTTTGTTTTATTAAAGGAAATTGATAAGCAAAACAATTCGAATGAATTTATTAATCAATTAATAGAAAATGACTTTCAATTAGTTGAGAACATTGCATATGTACGGATAAATAAAAATATAGACTGTAATTAAACACTCCATAAAACATAACCCCGCTTAAATAAAATATAAGCGGGGTTAAAAAATTCTGAACAAAATCAACCAAATATATCCACCTTTTCTTCACTTGGTTTTTCAAGTTCTTTAATTTTCTGTTCTTGTTCTGAAATAATCTCTTTTACAAATGAACGAAGACGACTCAGAAAGTCTCTATGCATACTGTCATTCCCAGCAATATTGAACAATGGAAATAATTCATTAATTAGTTCATGTTCATAAGATTACCTTTCATTTTCATCTTCTACAAGATATACCTTTACCCGATGAAAATAATGATTTAAAAGCTCTGTACCTTTGCTTTTGCCTTTTAAATGTTCAAGGATACGTCCTCTCAAGTTATTCGACATTCCCACATACAAATTAACCCCAGTAACCGAATAAAATACATATACATCACCGACATTTAAATGAAATCCAGTTTCAATATCCTTGCATTCTACTGTTACAGAGGGATATTTTGTAATCGGTTTTCCATAGAAACTATTTTGATTTTGCTTCATAAAAATTTCTCCGTTTGATATTTCAGTCAAAAATACTATTGAGGAAGCTATTTCCTACAAAGCTATAAGATGCCGATTTTTCATCCCATTTTAATTCGACTTCTAATATTTCTTCTTTATTCAGTACTGTATTTTTAGAATCACGGTATTCAATCCATTTTATTTTTTGGGGAACATCCGGAATAAATAGTGCTGTAAAATAAGCTCTCCTTAAAATCGTTGCCAATTGAGCATAACGATCTCCTACTGATCGACTACTATTACCATACATCACAAATCTTGCGCCTATATCTCTTGCTATGTCTTTATCATTAAGAACATACACTTCTACAGGAAATCGTTGTACTTCCCGTACCTTATCTTCATTTGATTCCGTGGACATAAATAACCCTGTGACGTAAGGTAATTCAAACTTATATACTCCTGAATGTATTTGTTGATATTTTGGTACTTCTTTAGTTCTATTAAACATTAGTAATCCCCCTTAGTAGTTAAATAAAACTAGATTTAATTTTTTGTTGCCATCACTGTATTCTCCCTTAAATGCAATTCAATTTTGGCTACCGATCACTCTTTATCCTATAGATGCTGTTCTTTAGCTTAGGCTTCTTGTGTAACCGTACTTTAGTCCCATTAATGTCCAAGTCAATTTTTTCTTCCTCTAAAGCCTCCATTTTCTCTTTATGTTCTTTTTCAATTTTATCTCTTTCTTCTTTTTTCTTAGTCGCTTTAGGACCAATTACGAACAGAATTAAGAATATACTCACCATGACAACAAAAGTAGTCACTAGTACCTCTCCCCCCTTTGCCAAAACTTCGTACAACAAAATTCTTTTTAATGTCTAAGACTTAATTCAGAAAATTAGAGGAGAACGAGTGCTAGTATAATTACACCGAAAAATAATAGAAATTACCTGCACTATTCCCTCCTTCCCCTAGATAAACATAGATTATAAATGGCGCAACAAGGCGGGTACTATCAATGTCATTACAAATATAAAAATTGAACTATATCTCAAACTCGAACTCCATTTCCCATATTTCGGATGTTCAAATTTCTTATAAAGCATACCTAGTGCTAGAGATATTAAAAACATTAATACAGCTGTCCCTAAAATTATAGAAGTGATTAAACCCACCATATTACCCATAAAAGTTTGAAAATCAAAAGAACGTGTTGTCAGCATTAACACCGGTAAAATCCTTATTAGTAGTATGAGAATGAAGGATCCTACTCCAAAATATATAGATCTTTTTTTCCACTTTATATGTTTAAACCATAAAGAAGCTCCAAAAACTAGTAATGATATTAAGATTACTACAGAAAGAATAAGGAAAATAACATCAAAGAATGCAGGCACACTCGCATGGACTGCCCCATCTATTTTATCTCCCCCATCTTTTATTACATCACTGCCGCCATTAAACAAAGAACCAAACCAGTCTACAATCCAATCAGTCATCCAGGAAATATCGAATGGTAACTCTTCATTATTTGTTTGTGCAGGAGCAGCTGAGTTAAATACCTCCAAATTATCATCCCCCTTAAATGAATTAAGCCCTTTACTTTAAGTATATAAACTTACCTAACCAAAACTAAGAAAATATCAAATCATATCTTTTTAGATAGAAGAACCACATTTTCGAATTTCAATTCTGTACCTCTTTATTCACCACTAACATTTTCTTATTAGTTAACTTTGCAATATAAGTTTGTATATAATTCCTTTCAAAGACAAAAAATATCGGAGTGTCAACTAATAATTCCACTGTTTTTTTCTCATTCCAAAAAGGAGCTGTATAATATGGACAAAGAAAACCTATTAAGCAAACAGATTAATCGCATCCCATCGGATGCCCTGAATACCCCTAGTAAGGAGCAAGAACAAATGCTAGAAACATCATCTCAAGTGGAACATAATCCAAACAATAACAATAAAGATAATAACCAAGACCTATACAGCACAGACTTACCCATTTCAGATGTAGATAGAACAAAAAACAAAAAATAAATTACAAAAAAACTCAATAACCAATAAACTAATTTTTCCCATGAATAACTAACAAGTCAAAAACACAGACCAAAATAAAAGATTTATTTTACATAATTTCTGATAGAATTCTCCTTCTTTAAATGTTTGCAGGACAATAATCCGGCGATAACAGTAAGAGGGATTTTCCTTTCCACGTACAAATAAAAAAAACGAGCACCTTATCACTATGAAGAGGATTGCTCGTTTTTATTTTGGTCTATTCCTTTTCTGGCCAAATTTTCGCGTTTGGTTCTAATAACCACTTGTGCTCTTCCTCCATGATACGATCATTCCAAGGATTATTCTCAAGATGTCGAATCATCCAACAAAAATACATGGCATATCCAGGCGCTGTTGCTTGTGGATGGTCTAGCTCACCCGGAATTGTAATAAAGCTATTATGTACAACGCGATATGCATCCTCGCCAACCATTGCACATCCAAATCCCTGTGGCTTATTAAAGCGATAATAATATACTTCTGGCTGATCATGGTGATGTGGTGGATAACTGGACCATCGCCCTGGATAAGAAATAACTTCTCCTACTACCATATTAGAATATGCTGCATTGTCATAGTCAAAAATCGTACGAATAACACGCTGCGCTGTTCCTTCCCATACTCCTTCTCCAGCTACAACACTTTGACACTCATTTGGAGTATATAACTTAGAAGCAAATTCTTGATCATTATCCGTTTTTTGGACTAGCACTTCACTATCTGAAAGAGCAGTAATTGTAACCTTCACATTTTTAGATACATGCAAACACCAAGGGTTTTCTTCAAAAACAGACTGTCTTTGAATAACTTGTTCCATTCCTTCCCACTCTAAACGTATTGCACCTTCTAGTAAAAGAATTGCCGTTTCATTCTTATCATTAAATAGTAACTCTTCTATCCCATTAGACATCTTATATATGCCTATGTCCATTAACATATCACTACATTGACCGTTCATTTCTGTTAAGACATTATACCCTTCATTTAATTCACCTAATTTTCCTAACACGGCTTTCTCCCCCTTTTAATTAATGGCTACTCTATCTTTGTCAGCTAACTATATTTTGAGTTCCTTCTGATATTAATGAAGAAAACCTTTCTGGTTATGCTTTGTTTTCACTTCCGAATATGAGCATATGATTTTTAACGTTTTCGTATGCGGCCTCAATTGCATCTTGATGATACATAAAATAATCTGAATAAGGAGCATTTAGGATAGCAGCGTTAACCGCAGCAATTACATTCTGAAACGTCGCTGTTGCCACATTAATTTTACAAACACCATGTTGAATACATTGCTTGAAATCCTCTGGACTAATGCCAGAACCACCATGTAATACTAGAGGAATACGAACTACCTCATTAATCTCCTGCAAGCGGTCTAATCGTAAATCAGGATCTCCATTGTACATACCGTGCGCATTTCCAATCGCAACAGCTAACGCATCAACGTCTGTTTCTTCTGCAAATCGTTTTGCTTCTGTAGTGCTTGTCAGTAACATTTCAATATCTTCTAATCCGTCCTCACTACCACCTACTCTGCCAATCTCAGCTTCTACCGTCGCTCCGTACTGTTTCGCAAGCGCTACAATTTCTATTGTCTTTTGGATATTCTCCTCTAACGGATAGTGAGAGCCATCAAACATAACCGAACTAAACCCAATTTCTAATGTCTCTTTAATCTTTTCAAACGTCATACCATGATCAAAGTGAACCGCTACTGGGACAGTCGCTTTTTTCGCCGCAGCTACCATCAAAGGACCAATCATATGAATTGGCGAATGATTCAAACGAACTTCCGCAATTTGTAGAATAAGAGGTGAGCTTAACTCTTCAGCTGCTTTAATAGTTCCCATTACCATTTCCATATTAGCGACACTAAAAGCTCCAACCCCATAATTCTCTTGATTTGCTTTAATTAAAATATCTTTCATTTGAACTAATGGCATTACATACTCCCCTATTTCAATATTATTTATTACATGTAAAACCAACCTTCACGTCTTTTTACCCCTTTTGTAAGAAGACATGTTGATTACCATACCATTTACTTAGGGATAATCTTAAAATGCTTAAATTACAGACCTGCTTTCTCTTGTATAAATTTTCGGGCTTTTAATGCGTATTCAAAAGGATTCGCTAAAGCTGGATCTTGCTCTGCTTCTACCACAAACCAGCCCTTATAATCAGAGTTTGCAAGGATAGTAAACACTTCATCAAATACTATTACGCCATCCCCGGGAACTGTAAATGCACCATTCTTCACTGCCTGTAAGAAGCTTAATTCATTTTCCTTTACAGCATCTACTACTTCTTGGCGAATATCTTTTAAATGTACATGTTTAATACGAGGTAAATATTTTTTCAAAATATAAAGCGGCTCTTCTCCTGAAAAAACAAGATGACCTGTATCAAAAAGCAAGGATACAAGCTCTGGATCAGTCATATCCATTAATTTTTCAATTTCTGCCGTTGTTTGAACACCCGTACCCATATGATGATGGTATACAATATGTAGCCCCTTTTCCTGAGCTAATTTACCGAGGTGATGTAACCCATCCGCAAGCTTATCCCACTCTTCTTCCGTAAACACGGGCTTGTTTTGAAATAGCGGTACATCCATTAAACCTTGAATGCTATGTCCTTGCTCTGAAACAACGATGACTTTTGCACCCATATCATATAAGAAATCTCTATGCTTAATAAATGCTTGTACCGTCTCTTCAAGCGGCTTCGTTGTTAAAAACGTACTAAACCATGCACTAGCAATCTCCAAGTTTCGTAATTCCAAAGATTTTTTTAATACAACAGTATTTCTCGGATATTTATTACCTACTTCACTTCCATTAAATCCAGCTAGTGCCATTTCACTAATACATTGTTCAAACGTATTTTCGGCCCCTAGCTCCGGCATATCATCATTTGTCCAAGCAATTGGTGCAATTCCAAGCTTAATTGTATTTTCTTTGAACATCCCCTTGTCGCTCCTCTTTACAAAATGTGATAGAATTTTGCCAAATTCTCTTATCTGTTCATTAAAAAGAGAGCTTCCTAAACAATATGCATGTAGATAAAAAGCTCTCTTTGTGCCCTAATCTAATAAGATCTTGCCTTTTGCAAGCTGCTTACTTTACTCTCGTAAGCAGCTTGTACACTTTGATTATTAGATACTTCTGCAACACCTACATGCCACCATGAATCGTATCCATTTGTCATTGTTTTTGGTAATACTTTAATATCAATTAATGTAGAAACTGTTTGTTTTTTCGCATCCTTAAGCGCTTCCTGTAATTGTTCTATTGATGTAACGCGATATGTTTTCACACCATATCCAGCCGCGCTAGCTGCAAAATCAATTTTCATAATAGCTCCGTTTAATTTACGAGTTTCTTGGTTTCTGTAGCGAAACTCTGTTCCAAAGCTTCCCATTCCATTACCCATTTGTAAGTTATTAATGCAGCCAAATCCGGAGTTATCAAACAATAAAACATTAATTTTTTTGTTTTCTTGAAGACTTGTTACGAGCTC
Source organism: Bacillus sp. RC251 (assembly GCF_044908765.1). Taxonomy (NCBI): domain Bacteria; kingdom Bacillati; phylum Bacillota; class Bacilli; order Caryophanales; family Bacillaceae; genus Bacillus; species Bacillus sp. RC251. The sequence goes on from NZ_JBIYDP010000009.1 coordinate 32,258, forward strand.
AGAATGCAGCATTTGGTAACTGCCATCTCCTACCATTGCATATACTTCTTTCAATGGTTCAGCTAGCTTTGCACCAAGTGCGCCTGCAACCTCATAGCCCATACAAGAGTATCCATACTCCATGTGATATGTATTTGGTTTTCTGGGTGCCCACATTCTTTGTAAATCACCTGGAAGACTTCCTGCCGCACCAACAATAATTGCATCTTCATCGAGTAATGTATTGATTTGTCCAATGACTGCAGTCTGTGTTAATTGTGTACCAAGTGCGTCTACATACTCATTTAATTTTCCATCAAAATGGCCTTCTACTTCTGGTGTGAAATCTTGACCTGTAAAGCGAATATTATGTAGACGTGATAATTCTGTTTCCCAAGACTCTTTTGCCTCTACAATTTCTACTGTATAACTAGATCGATAATCCATTACTTGCAGTTCATCTATTAGAGCAAGAAGCGCTTCTTTCGCATCTGCTATAATCTTTAATGCATCCAGCTTATTCGCATGGAATTCTGAAATATTGATGTTTAAAAACTCAACTTCCTCATTTTGAAATAATTGTTTAGATGCCGTTGTAAAATCAGTAAATCTCGTCCCGATTCCAATAACAAGATCCGCTTCCTTTGCAATTGTATTAGCTGCTATATTTCCAGTTACCCCGATGCCACCAAGATTATATGGGTGACTACTTTCAATTGCACTTTTTCCAGCTTGTGTTTCTCCAAATGGAATGTGGAATGTTTCAGCAAACTGTTTTAACTCTTCTGCCGCTTCTGCGTATCTTACACCACCACCGCAAATCATAACTGGCTTTTTCTTTCTCTTAATCATTTCCACTGCATCCGCTAAGCTGGCTTTTGTAGGTAGACGACGTTCAATACGGTGAACACGCTTTTGGAAGAAGTAATCTGGAAAATCCCATGCTTCCCCCTGGACATCTTGTGGTAAACAAATTGTTACAGCACCTGTATCTGCCGGATTCGTTAAAACACGCACCGCTTGAATCATAGCTGTCATCAATTGTTCAGGACGGTTTATCCGGTCCCAGTACTTACTTACTGCACGAAAAGCATCATTTGTAGAAATAGATAAATCATGTGTTTGTTCAATTTGTTGAAGAACAGGATCAGGTTGTCTCGTTGCAAATACATCTCCTGGAAGTAATAAAACGGGAATATTATTTGCAGAAGCTGTTGCTGCAGAGGTAATCATATTTGCTGATCCAGGACCTACAGAAGAAGTACATGCCATAATTTGTTTTCTATGTTTTTGTTTTGCAAAGGCCATCGCAGCATTTGCCATTCCTTGTTCATTTCTCCCTTGGTATACTTCTAATTCCCCTGCGTCTTCTTCTAAAGCTTGACCTAGGCCTACTACATTCCCATGACCAAAAATCGTAAAGATTCCCTTAATAAACTTTTGTTGCTTTCCATCAAACTCTACATACTGCTCGTTCAAAAATTTCACCAATGCTTGCGCAGTCGTCATTCTAACAGTTTGCATATGATTTGCTCCTTTCTATCTCTATCAGTCATTCTGCATATGAAAAAGGAGTATTAGGAATTTGATAGACTCCTAATACTTCCTTCTTATGTTTTACTACTTCCGTTACTTTTGCTTACAAGCAACTAGACAGATTCTACTTCTCTCTTAATAATTACTTTTCCCAACGAGATGTAAGCATTTTCTTTCTTGTATAAAACTCAACGCCGTCAGTACCGTTCGCATGAAGATCACCATAGAAAGAGTCTTTCCATCCAGAGAACGGGAAGAATGCCATTGGCGCCGGAACCCCAACATTCACACCTAACATACCTGATTCAATAGTTTCACGGAATTGACGTACACTTGCCCCGCTATCTGTATAAATACAAGCTCCATTTGCAAAGCGAGACTCATTGGCAATTTCAATCGCTTCATCCAATGATTTCACACGAACAATAGATAAAACAGGAGCAAAGATCTCATCTTGCCAGATTTTCATTTCTTTTGTAACATGGTCAAAAATTGTTGGCCCAACGAAGTAACCAGCTCCTTTTACAGCTGTATCCTCGCGTCCATCACGAACTAATGTAGCGCCCTGTTCTACACCTGAATCGATGTAACCAATTGTGCGCTCTTTATGGTTATCACGAATAACTGGTCCTAAAAACACATCTTCATCAAGACCATTACCGATAACAATTTTGTTTGCTTCTTCTACTAGTCTTCCAACTAATTGATCTGCAATTTCTTCTTCTACTGTTACAACAGAAGCAGCCATACAACGCTCACCAGCAGAACCGAATGCAGCACTAATAATTTGCTTTGTTGCTAGTTCAAGATTCGCATCATTTAATACAATGGAATGGTTTTTCGCACCTGCTAATGCTTGAACGCGTTTTAAGTTTTCTGTTCCTTTTTTGTATACATATTCTGCGACAGGCTGAGAACCTACAAATGAAATTGCCTTCACTAATTTATGTTCAAGAAGGCCGTTTACTACATCGTGTGCGCCATTTACAATATTTAATACCCCTTTTGGTAAGCCTGCTTCTTCAGCTAATTCGGCTAATTTTGCCGCTAGAAGTGGTGTGCGCTCTGAAGGTTTTAATACAAATGTATTACCACAAGCAATCGCAAGTGGGAACATCCAGCATGGAACCATCATCGGGAAATTAAATGGTGTAATGCCGCCTATAACACCAATTGGGTAACGATACATGCCAGACTCAATACCTGTTGCAATATCAGGAAGCTGTTTTCCCATCATTAATGTCGGAGCGCCCGCAGCAAACTCCACACACTCAATACCACGAAGAACTTCACCGTAAGCCTCGTTATAGCTTTTTCCGTTTTCAATTGTAATAAGTTTCGCTAACTCTTCCCAGTTATCTACTAGTAATTGTTGATATTTAAATAGAATACGAGCGCGTTTAGGTACAGCAGTTTTAGACCAAGATTTGAACGCTTCATTTGCTGCTAGCACAGCTTGTTCAACATCTACTTTTGTTGAAAGTGGTACTTGAGCGATTACTTCTCCTGTTGCAGGATTATATACAGCTTCCATCTTAGTTGAAATGGATTCTACCCATTCGCCGCCAATGTAGTTTTTTACAATTTGTGCTGTTTGTACTGTCATATTCATTCTCTCCCTTTTATGTAATGTAGAAGCGTCCATTAAGATACGCCCTTACTTGATTATTAATTCATGACGTTTCTATACCAATTCCTCAGCCGTTTCCATGAATGCAGAAATCTCTGCCCTTGTTGGCATTGCATCAGAACAGCTATGTTTAGAAATAACGATTGAAGCAGAAGCGCCTCCTAATCGCATCGCTTGAGGGATCTCAAGCCCTTGCATTAGGCCATAAATAAATGCAGAAGCATACGAGTCGCCAGCGCCAAACGTCTTTAACACCTTTGTTTTAAAGATACCGCCTCGGTGAGATTGCCCGTCTCTTGTATAAGCGATTGAACCATCCCCGCCGTGCTTAATTACGACGATTTTCGCATGATGAGAAAACCATCTTTCAGCCGTAACTTGGTCATTAGACTGTTCATAGTTTAATAGTTTTTCCATCATATCGAATTCTTCACGCGTTCCAATAATGACATCAGATTTTTCAGCCGCTAGATTATAATACACAGCCGTTTCAGCTTCTGACTGCCATGTATAAGGGCGGTAATCCACATCAAAAAATACAACTACATCATGCTTACGCGCATATTCTAGCGCTAAAAATACCGCCTCGCGAGATGGACTTTTCGCTAAAGCTGTTCCTGAAATTAAGAGTGCTTTTGATTGTTTAATATAGTCCTCAGATACCTCTGTTGGATCAAAGTTTAAGTCTGCGACATTGTCGCGGTACATTAAAATACTGCAATCTTCAGGACTTTTAATTTCTGTAAATGCTAAACCTGTCACTGCACCTGTACGATCTATACATATCTGATCTGTATTAATATTGTTGTCCTTTAGGTACCCGGTAATAAAACGGCCCATTTGGTCATCAGATACTTTACCGATAAATCCTGTTTGTAAGCCAAGACGTGCAGCACCAATTGCAATATTTGCAGGAGAACCTCCTACATATTTAGTAAACGTTCTTGTTTCTTCCATAGGACGTTGTGTTTCATTAGCATTTAAATCAACGCATAAACGTCCAACCGCAATAAGGTCTAATGGACAATCTTCTTTAAAAATAAGTGGATTCATTGTTACTACCTCCCATGCTTTATCGTTTTCCGACAAAAGACTCCTTCCTCAAAAATGTGAAGGTGTAAAACACCAATTTTAGGTGGGAGATGAATGTCGGTTGGCATAAGCCAACATGTTTGCTACTATATACTTGTACAGATTGCTCTTTGAAAACTGAAGATATGAGGTTGGTTGCAGAAAAACGTTGCAACCGTAAAATCTTCAACGTTCTTTCGCCCCACGTTTGCTGAAGTTGCGAAAACCAAGCTAAAGTAGGAAACGTGGTGAGTCAACGTACAAGATACTTATGTTTTCACCGTAGGGACTACGGGCGGCGCCTGCTAAGATAACTGTTGGATACATCGGTGTTCGCAGGAATCTCCCACTTCAAACAGTCCGTAACGACGTTAAGTGGTGAGTAGTTCAACTATCTAGAAGTAAGCCTCTCTTTATTGATTTAATGCTGGCTGTTTATGTTCAATTTGTACAGGTTTTCCTGTTAGTAAGGATTCCTTTGCAGCCTTCGCAATTCGCTCTGCTTGTAATCCATCATTACCACTGCAAATAACAGCTTGTCCTTCTATAATTGACTTTGTAAATTGTGTTACTTCCTCAATGTAAGCTTGCGTGTAGCGCTCTAAGAAGAAATAAAGCGGCTTATCTTTTACAATACCTTCTGTTTTTGACACTTGAACTGTTGTCGGGCAGCAATTATCCGCAGCAACCGCGCCTTTTTCACCAAACACTTCCACACGCTGGTCATATCCATAAACAGCTTGGCGGCTATTATCAATTACCCCTAAAGCTCCATTCGCAAATTTTAATGTGACAATTGCAGTATCAACATCATTTACTTCCTGAATGGATGGATCAATTAATGTTGTTCCATATGCAAATACTTCAACGACTTCACTATTCATCACATAACGAGCCATATCAAAATCATGAATCATCATATCCATAAACAATCCGCCTGAAGAGCGAACATATTCTATACTTGGCGGTTGTGGATCGCGTGACGTAATTTTTAAGATATGCGGCTGCCCCACTTCACCTTGTTGAATCAGATCATAAACTTTCCTGAAGTTCGGATCAAAACGACGATTAAATCCTACTTGAAGAGATACTCCCTGTTCTTTTACCACTTCTAATGCTTCTAATGTTTCTTCTACTGAGAAACTAACAGGTTTTTCACAGAAAATATGTTTTTTCGCAAGAGCTGCTTCTTTAATAATTTGCGCATGTGTATTTGTTGGTGAACAAATAAAGACAGCATCAATTTCTGGATCTGCTAATAAATCCTGATAGTTTGTAGTCAGAGTAGAAATCCCTTTATCTTGAGCCCACTTTTCTAGATGACTAATTACTACATCTGAAACCGCTTTAATTTTTACTTGTGGCATAAGTTGCAAATTATCAACATGTAGTTTCCCAATTCGCCCAGCACCAATAATCCCAATCTTTAAAACGTTCATATGATTTCTCCCTCTATATTAAAATTTAAGAAACGAAATGAAAGTCTATAGGGTTTAGCGTATCAAATCAGTTAAGCGCTTTCCCTATTTTTCTTCATTATACACACTTGATTCTAAATTGAAAACACTTTTATTTTTTTGAATACTTCTCTTTTCATCCGAATTTTAAATTCCCTCAATAAACGTATTACATAAAAATAAAAAATAAAAATTAGAAATAAATAATCTAAAAAGCTACAAATATAATCTTTTAAAATACTGATATAACAAAGATAACGAAGCCTTTTAAATAGTAATCCCCCATCTATAAGGTATTTCTTTCTTTTCATACTCACTATTATTTTATTGTCCAATAAGTAAATAGAATGACTCTATAAAAGAAAGTTGTAAATTGTCAAAAAATTTAATTGACGACCTCATAATGTAAGCGTATACTTTTTTTATCAAAAAGAATTAAGCGCTTAACCTAAAAATAACATATCGGTGGTGGGAGAATGAACGCTATTAGTTCAAACAAAACATTTATGGACAGGATTGGGATCCCTTCTAATTTAACTTGGGGATACATAGGGATTATTGTTTTTATGATTGGGGACGGGTTAGAACAGGGATGGTTATCCCCTTATCTGGTTGAAAAAGGACTAACACTAGAACACGCTGCTTTCCTATTTACTATTTACGGAATTACTGTATCTGCTTCTTCTTGGTTTTCGGGGGTATTTGTACAAATGTGGGGACCAAGAAAAGTCATGACTTTTGGTTTAGTATCATTCATTTTAGGTTCAATCGGTTTCATAGGTATTGGAATTCAACATATGAATTATCCCGTAATATTAATTTGCTATGCCCTACGAGGGTTCGGTTATCCTTTATTTGCTTATTCATTTCTAGTTTGGGTATCTTACAGTACTCCACAACAAATGCTTTCAAGAGCAGTTGGCTGGTTCTGGTTCGTATTCCAGCTGGGGCTTAGTGTTATAGGAGCCTTTTATTCTAGTTATATGGTTCCGAAAATCGGAGAAATTGCTACATTATGGAGCGCTTTAATTTTTGTTGTCGTCGGGGGATTATTATCAATTGTTGTAAATAAGGATAAATTTAAAGCACAAACCGTAAGTGCTAACAAATCAAGCGAATTACTAAAAGGCATTACCATCGCATTTGAAAATCCTAAAGTTGGTATAGGTGGTATTGTTAAAATTATAAACTCGGCGGCTCAGTTTGGATTTGTTATTTTCCTACCTACCTATATGATGAAATATAATTTTACGATGACTGAATGGCTTCAAATTTGGGGTACTCTATTCTTTGTAAATATGGTATTTAATATTATTTTTGGTATCGTTGGAGACAAGTTTGGTTGGGTAAATACGATTAAATGGTTCGGAGGAGTCGGTTGCGGCATTGTAACTCTTGCACTCTATTATGTACCACAAATGGTAGGACATAATTATTGGGCTATATTATTTGTTGCCTGTTGCTACGGAGCAACACTTGCCGGTTATGTACCTCTTACAGCATTAGTCCCATCCTTATCTCCTGACAATAAAGGAGCTGCAATGTCTGTCTTAAATTTAGGTTCAGGATTATCAGCATTCGTTGGGCCATTAGTAGTAACTGTCTTCATCGGTCCATTAGGTGTTGGTGGCGTGATGTGGATCTTTGCTGGTTTGTACTTCTTTGGTGCATTTTTAACTCATTTCCTTACTATTCCAAAGGAAAATGAGATGGAGCAGGATTTAAATACGAAAAGCGGTGAGCAATTCTCTGTATAAGTCCTAAATATAAAAGAAGGTCATCATAACTGTATATGGTTAAGATGACCTTCTTTTTGTTACATTCAAATACGCTATAAAAAAAGATATCATGTAATATCCTTTACTGAGGATCGCTCTACTAACTGAGGAATAATTGTAATTTTTTGCTTAGCATGCCCCTTCATTTCCATCGTTTTTAGCAGTTGTTCAAACGTACAGGCTGCCATTTGTTTAATTGGTTGTTCTATTGTCGTTAACCCCGGATCTGCAATCTCAGCATAGATTGTATTATCAAATCCGATAATTGATAAATCTTCTGGAATTGAAAGCCCTTGTTTTCTTGCCTCATTCATAAGGCATATAGCAATCAAATCTGTACAAGCAAAGACGGCTGTAGGCCTGTTAGGCAAATGAAGTAATTCCTTACTTGCACGTTTACTATCTTCCACTGTCGAATAACAGCTAATGATATCCTCATCATCTAACGAAATCCCCAAATCCGTAAGAGCTTGTTTGAAACCATTCAATCTCCCTAAGCTACTTTTTCTATCCTTCTCCGTCATAATCGTTAAAGATGTATGACCTTTTTGCGTTAGATAACTTCCAGCTAGATAGCCTCCCCTCATATCATCAGTTGTCACAACATGAGTCGTGATGGAAGGATGATCTACAGTGAATAGTACCAATGGCAAATCTCGATTCACGATTTTTTTTACCAGTTTATAATCATTTAACTCCGTTGCAATAATAATGCCATCTACTTGCTTTTTAAATAATAGATCAATGTACTCGTGCTCACGTTTTGTTTGATGGTCTGTACTACATAAAATGAGTGTATACCCTGATTCTCGTGCACTATTTTCAAACGCTCTTGCTACTTCAGCAAAAAATGGGTTTGAGATATCTGGGACAAGTACCCCAATTGTATATGTTTTTTTGCCTGTTAACGCTGCTGCTACACTACTTGGCTGGTAATCTAATTCATCCATTACCTGATTTACTTTGTTTATTGTTTTTTCACTAATACGCCCAGTTTGATTAATTACCTTGGATACAGTCGCTATTGATACACCTGCTTTTTCCGCAACATCATAAATTGTTGGTTTCACTTTAATTGTCCCTTCTTCATCATCTTTTTCTATATTTTATCATAAATATATTTTGCTTCTTGGTACACAAAAGGAATTCTTTTAAAATTTGTAAGTATTTCTATCTTTTAGCGTAGTGCTTGATATTTACGAGCTAATCAATTTTGATGATACACCGGTAGAAATATTTCACCGATTTGTTTATTAGACACCTGATGTCCATATGCAAGGCTCATTACAACCAGAACATGCAGGAACGTTCATGGTTCTTTCTACCATTTACACCAACTCACAGTAATTTCTAATCAATTATTGTAATTCCTAATATTAAGATGTAAAATAACATTATCTTATATGCGCTTAAGATAGATCGGAATAAGAAAAGGAACCCTTCTGGGTTCCTTTTTCTATGAAAAAATAAAAAAGTATCCTATTTAGATGCTCCCTGCTCTTATTTTTTCTATATAACACTAATTCCTATTGCCATAAGGATATCTCATACACTACATACTAACCCTACTAATATTGAAAACTCTGGTAACCCAAAATATCCAAGTATCATACATAGAATTAAGCCTATAGGATATACAAAGACTTCTATCCAATTTACCCGTTCATTTTCCCTATCTATATAGGACATAGTTATACGATAATTAAGACTCTTAATATAATTAAAACAACACACTTTCTTCAAATGTAATCCTTTTTACTTGTCCTTTTACTGTCTCACTAATTGAAACTATCTCTTTTTCCTTTATAAAATAAAAAATATTATAACTAAATCTAGTTACTGGTCAATCCTGCAATTTTTTAAATATGACACTATTATATTTTACATCTACATAAATACATCTATCAAACCTATTATATTTATATATAATTACAATAGGTTTCGGTATACTTATTAAAATACTATATCGCTTTTACGGAGGAAATGTTATGAAAATAAAATTAGTTAAATTATGCTCTGCTCTATCTATTAGTACCTTAACAATACTTGGAGCTGGACATTATACTGCCCATGCTGAAGAAGTCTTTACTGATGTACCACAAAACCATTGTTCATTTACAGCAATACATGACTTAAAAGAAAAACAGATCCTTTCTGGATACGGAAATGGGATATTTGGCTTTGGAGATGATGTAACACGAGAACAAGTTGCCATTCTTATGTACAATTACCTCAAACCAGAAACTAAAGAAACATATACTAATCCTTATTCCGATATCAGTTCTCTCACAACCCATTACTCAAAGGAAATTTTATCTCTCACAAACTTAGGAATCTTCAAAGGAGATGAACATGGTAACTTCCGCCCAAAGGATACTTTAACACGCGCTGAAATGGCTTCTGTATTAACAAAGGCATTCCAATTAAAGGCAACAGGAGCATTTAATTTTAAAGATATACCGAATGGATATTGGGCAAAAGATGCAATTCATGCTATTCATTCCAACCATATCGCGGAAGGCACAGGTAACAATAACTATAGTCCTTATATGAAGGTATCTAGAGAACAGTACGCACAATTCATCTATAATGCTATGAACAGGAATAATGAACCAGGTAATAATAATTTACCACTTATTCCTGTTGAGGAAATTGGAGAGATTGGAGAATCTCATGTTACTAATGGAGGAACACTATTTAAAGAATAAAATGCTCTAATACAATATTAATAATTAACTCTCTATATCTACTTTCGTTTAATACACCGTAAGTTTGTTAATACTATAAAAACCAAGTCTCCAATTCCCCTGGAGCTGAGCAGTTAGTTCATTCTAACTGCTCTTTTTATTTTTTATCGTCACCCTTCCATATTACCTCCATATGTTGTATAGAGATATCTCCTTCTAAATTGTCATTGATGCCTCTTTCAAGTCCTAATACACACCTTAAAAAGAGCACTTTTAAAAAGTGCTCTTTTTACTTTGCATGTCACTCACCTTACGATGAAGTAAGATTTTAACTTATGAATAATTTATTGAACCCCTGCTAATAATATAAATAAATTGGTAACAGCCAATCTGTATCCATAATGAATCTCTGATTTTCTTGAATTCTCCCTGAGGCAAGGCGGCTATTTTTTATAGCTGCCTTTCTTGTATGAATTATAAATATATGCACATGCTATTAACGGAAGGCTTGAATCATTGTCATTGAAAATGTTCAGCACTTCCGCTCCTTAAGAGAACAGTCTACGCAACTGTTCTCTTTCCTATTTCCTTTTTTCACACATATAATAGAACAAGCATTATTAACTCCGCTACAATCAATCGCATTGCAACATTCTCAACATTTCCTCAACAAATTCTCAATATTTTTCATGGACAACAGCACACTTTCTCAACAGTTTTAATATCTTAATATTAAATACTGAAAGGAGATGTTGAAAAATGACTTGGTTCATTATTTTAGGATTTATGCTTATTTTAATAATAAGCGGTTTTCATGCACATAGTATTCATATCATTTTCAAAATAGGTTCAGATACAAAAGCTGTGCCAAGTTGGTCTTTCGTTAATAAAATAAACTTCCAAACATTAAAAGGATTAATAAAAGGACTAAATAAGGATAAACTTAAAATCATTACAATAGGAGAACTTGTTATTCCTATAAGTTTCTTTAATAGATTATTTAGCAAAACATTAATATTTCTATTCCTATTCTTTTACTCCCAATACTTAAACTAACGTAATATGAGATGAGTTAAAGAATAACAATCACTGAGCGTAGCAAGCCAACAATCGATCGCCTATGATGAACTGAACCTGAAGAATTAAACAAAAAATTAAGCGGCTGTTTGAATATGAGTCCGGTATTGTACTGGACTCATTCCTTTTAACTGTACTTTGATTTTTTTGCGATTGTAATGAACTATATAATTATCTAATAATATCTTAATATGTTTCACACTTTCGAATTTAGTAAGATAAATTACTCTTACTTTGTCTTGTTCTGTAATTCCATCTCTTTTTGAACGAAGGCCTTTAACTTTTTTAAGTAATCGATTTCCATACGTAAACATTTATTTTCCTCTTTTAATGCCTCTATAGTCTCTTCAATAGCTGCACTATCTAACTTCGATCTTGTATTTGTAATTCCCATAGCTGGATCCCCTTTCTTCTTATATATAGGAAATCCATGTCTTTTAAATCATATATTCCCCTTCATCTACGAACTCTTTCAATGAATTCCTTAACAAAAACGATTCATTTATTTCCTTTGTTTTTAATCTATTTCTAAATATTGCAGATCTACCCATTGAAAAATCCCCCTATATTCATTCCAGATTTCTCTCTCCTAAATGAATCGTAGTACATATTATCCTCAATACATTTATAGTTTTTTATAAGATTTTTAACAAAATCTTCTTACATTTAAATAGACATACTACTTTATTCTGTCAACTCTACCTATATTGATAAATATAAAAAATCAAATTTATTTGACATTTCAATGACTTCTAACAGGAAAATATATACATTAAATGAAACCTGATATATCTTTAATTTGTAAGTTGTAGTTAGTTGGCCAACTTTCCATACAATTTAATAATTTAAAATATGGAGGATCTAAAATGAATCAAGTATTAAGAAAAATTAAGAAAAAAATGATGTATCTAGTTGGTTCACTTCTAATTTCTCTATCAATGTTTTCAACTACTAGTTTTGCAGCTACAGAAGGTGCAGTAAAAAGTGTTACAAATAGTACCTATACTGGAATTGCAGCTGATATAAATCTACCAAAATCAGTTGTTGTTAAAGATGGGTATGTGAATTGGTATTTGGGTATTGGAGCTTCTAAAGTTGAGGGTGGTATTTCCAAAACACCAAGTGGATATAAAGTATTTCTAAATTCAGGATATAATGAATCAGGTCAAAACAGTAAGTATTGGAACACACAGTATGATGCATCAATTAAAGATGGTGACCGAGTAAACCTTAAAATCGTTAATAACGGAAATGGTACGGTTACTATGTATGTAAATGGAAAATCTAGATATGCAAATCAGCCTGTATATGGCTCATTTTCTCAATATGAACCAGTAAAAATGGTTCAGGGGGTTGAAGATACTGGACGTAATTCCTTTAGCCAAGCTAGCTTTTCAAACGTACTTCTAAGAACAGATACATCTGGGGCTACCTACAAAAGTTGGAACAGTTCAATTTCTTCCTCATTTTCAAGGCACGGTACTTATGGTAACAATTTCACAGTTTATTCTCAAGTACCATTAAGCGCAAGTTTACGCTAAAGGCGTTATTTGAATAATAATGTTTTTGAAAAAAAGTAGTTGCACTTGCAGCTACTTTTTTTATATAGGGTCCATTGTAAAAGATATTCTCGCCAATATAAATACCATCTTTAAACTTTTTCAAAAAAAAAGCTGTTCATTTAAATGTTATGTACAAAAAACGTAGAAATATTTAATTTCTACGCTTTTTATAGTCTAATCAATTCATTCACTTACTATTACAATTCCTCAAATTCATCAATTTCAGCTTTACGTTTTAAAAATAGTTCCATATCTTTACTCTCTCTTTCTATTAAACCAAGAGCATGTATATCATCCAAGGCTAGCTCTTTATATCCCCATATATAATCTATAGTTGTATCTTTGACATGTCTGTGTTCTGCACAATACCATTCTATAGGTTGTAACGCATCAGATATTTTAAATAATTCTGCTGGATACCATGATGGCATATTTTCACGTTCTCCTAAGATTAAATATGTTAATTCACCACTTTGTAACTTACATATGCCATAAACAATATATTCCTTCTTAATAACTAAGTTAAATATTTCCTCGGTTGCCTTTGTTAGATAATCTCCAGTGTTGTACAAACAAGCTACTTTCATAATAAACGCTCCTTATTCATTTTTTATCTTTAAATTTAAAATCATCAAATTCACCAGTTTTTGTATTTTTAATATAATGTATTTCCACACCATTTACACCTAGGATTTTTCTTTCCCCATTTCGCACGAAGGTTCCTTTTTGCTCTACGGTAACACTTTCATACATACACATCTTCATTTCCATTTGAATGATAAATTATTAAATCAAGATTTATTATTATGCAAAATTACATTTCAATTGTAGTTGATAATCATTCTTACTGTAACTATAATGATTACATGTTAGGTGATATACGAAAGTTATTTACGAATTAAACCTAACTGCGCATTTAACTACAACCGGAATGGAGATGTTATAAGGTATGAAAAAAATCATTTTAGCTGGTGCATTAGGAATTGCAGCTCTTGCAGGCACAAATCTACCAGGATTAGAAGTAACAAAAGCAAGTGCAGCTTCTATCGAGTCAAATTTATCAACAATTGAAGGGCGTGTAGTTCACGTTACTGATAATGTTATCTCTGTTGAATCAACAAAGTATTCAGAACCTATTAGTATTTATTTAAACTCTACACCAAATGTAAAAGTTGGTGATCAAATAAAAGCTACTGGCGCAATGATGCGTAATTTTACGGACTATATGATTGCAGAGTCAATTGAAAAGGTTCAAGGTACTGATACTTTACACCAGGGAAGTTATTTAAAACATGTTTTTGCATACGAATATGAAATAGGGCATGTTACAAAAGTAGATAAGTTTAAATCTGGAATAGAAGAATATAATTATGTAATTGTTCAATATACTGGAATTGACGGAAGTAAACGTAATGTTACAGTTTATTTGACACACGGGCAGAAATTTAATGTAGGTGAAAAGGTTAAAGTTCATATGGCGAACGCTGAAAGAAGTAATGAGTGGTCGATAACAGATGAGATTGAAAAAGTTAATGATTCTCAAGCATTAACTGATGATCGATGGATTTGGTCTTAATATAAAATTGTATTTTTTCTCTTATTGAAAAGAATTATTTGTCTTGGTTAATTTCTTCTGTTAGTAATATGAAGAATTGAAATATTATCCAACCAACTAAATGTATAAACCTTTTAATCGAAAAGAACTTGTAGACAAAACTACAAGTTCTTTTTACTTTTCCAAATAATAAGAGAAAGTAAACAAATATTCAAAACTTCATATTTATAAACCAATCTGTTCAAAATCGATGGTATATTCTATAGCAATATCGGTTCTTTAGTGGCTGGTAAAAACTCGATACTCATAGCGTAATGTAATAGCAAATTGATATACTCTTGATTTGGCTCTAAACAATGTACATTCTTCAAATATCCTTGCGTGTATAAACAAGATGGTATAGCTACTGATAGCTCTTCTACAGATTCTAATAAAGGCATTATGAGCTCTAAAGCTTTCTGTTCATCAGTAGTTAGATTTGTATTAAAAAACTTCTCTATATACTTCTCTTGTTTCATTAACAGGATATCGTATCCAAAAGCTTGTAAACTATTAATAAATTGATCCCATTTAAGCTGATTTGGATTACAGATATGCATGGTTTTATTTACTGTATTGGCCTTATAAGATAATTCAGTAATAGCTAAACTTCCATAGTCTACAGGCGTTAAATCTACATACGTATTGACGTCAGGAGCTATGCTAGATAGGCATATCCCTTTTAATAATCTATAAAATGCGTTTTCATTAATATTGTATTGAAATTTACCTGTTTTAGAGTTACCCACTAAATTCCCCACACGGTATATTGTGGCGCGAACTCCTTTTTCCATTGCTTCTCTGACCATTTTCTCGCCTTGAAACTTACTTTCTAGGTACAGATTATCTAAATTTTGCCCTCTATCAAAATTAGACTCAAAGAATTCAAATTCTTTTGGATCGCTTTCAGCCTGACCTACTACACTTAAAGTCGATATATAATGAAAACGTGCATTTGTGTTCTTAGCTAATTCCAATAAGTATTTTGTAGACTGAACATTTACCTTTTGAAAATGCTCACGTTCTCCATAGTGTCTAACTTCTCCACCACAATGTATGATTGACTCTACCCTATTCTTTAAATGGTCCAATTGCTTTAAATCTAGACCTAGATTCATCAAAGATAAATCTCCTTCAATTAATTCTACTCTCTCCTTCAACTTTTGGAGGATTTCTTTACCGAAATAAAACTCCATTCTTTCTTTTAACTTTGCACCAATTACTTGATTCTCATTTTTTCTTACTAAACAGTAAATAGTCGTAGATGGCAACTGTAATAACCGTTCTAAAATATGTGCTCCTAAATATCCTGTTGCCCCTGTAAGGAAAACTGTTTTTGGATAATTCACCATATCTAACTCACATTCTTCTAATTTAGTTGTTTCATAAACAGGAGTCATTTTCGTTTCATTTTCCATACATGCTACATTCATATTTTTCTCTTTCTTGAACGACATATCTTCCATCTCTTCAATATGAGAGGCTAATTTTTCTATTGTTCTATACTTAAAGAAATCTTGAATTTTCAAGTTAGGGTATAACGGTTTTAATTTGACTAATGCCGGCATAACTTTTAAAGAATGTCCACCCAAATTAAAGAAATCATCTTTTAACCCTATAGATTTTACGTTTAGAACTTCAGACCATACCTTTGCAATGTCTTTTTGCACTTTAGTTTGAGGTTTAAGTTTACGCTCATCTTTTTGCTCATGACCAAACTCTATTTTTGGCAGCTTTTCAAAATCAATTTTATCGTTCGCCGTTTTTGGTATTTCTAACACATGAGAGTAATATTTAGGGACCATATATTCTGGCAATACATTTGATAAATGTATTGCTAACTTATTTTTCTCTATCCCTATACCGGCCACTGTTTTATAATAAGCTTGCAATAACATTCCATCTTCCGTTTGTGTTACTACAGCCTGACTTATCCCCTCAAGTTGTAACATTGCATCTTCTATTTCTCCTAATTCAATTCTGTGCCCTCTAATTTTAACCTGCTTATCTTTTCTTCCCATAAATTCTATATTTCCATTTGGTAACCATCTTGCTAAATCACCTGTTCGATATAATCTTTTACTATTGTCTTCTGAAAATGGGTTTGAAATAAATGCCTGTTTTACTTTCTCTTCCTGCTTCCAATACCCTTGGGCCAATCCTAAACTTTCAATATATAATTCACCCATGCACCCTACCGGACAATGTTGCATATATGAATTCAATATATGAACTTTTGTATTAGAAATTGGTATACCAATCGGTACGCTTCCTAAAAGGTTATTTTCGCCTTCTAAAACTGGTATGAAATAATACATTGCTGAAACGGTTGCTTCAGTAGGGCCATACTCATTTACCAGTTTTACTTGGTTTTTAAAAGTACTTTGCCAACTTCTAATAGCATTTGTTGATGCAGCTTCCCCTCCCATTATTATAAATCTTAAAGAACGTATCTTTTCGCTATCTAGTTTAGTTAATGAAGTCGATAATTCATTGAAAAATACTGTTGGTAAGTCAGAAATAGTTGCTTGAGTTTCTTGAATGGCTTGAGCATATGCGACAGTTGAATAGCGCTGTTCATCACTTAATAAATATAGTTCTGCCCCATTTAACAAGGTAGAAAAAATTTCTGATACTGAAGTATCAAAACTATGGGAATAAAACTGTGTTACTTTATCATTTGGAGAGATCTGAAACACTTCATGTCTCCATTCAACTAAATTTAATACTCCTTTATGCGTTAATAATGTACCTTTTGGTTTTCCTGTTGAGCCTGAAGTATAAATTACATATGCCAAGTCATCTGGTTTATTTAAAATTTTTACATCATCATTTATAGTCGTACGATATATATCCTCTATTATTGAAACCTTATAATCACTTACATTCAAATGACTTTTAAATTTGTTACTCGTTATAATTCTACATGCCTCACTGTCACGAACTATATAATTTATTCTATCCTCAGGGTATTTTACATCTATTGGTATATAGGCAGCACCGGCTTTTAATATTCCAAGCATAGAAACAATACTATTCATACTTCTATCTAAAAATATGGCTACCTTATCACCTCTTTTTATACCTTTTTCGAGTAAATGTTGAGCTACTTGATTAGAGCTCATATTTAATTGTCTATATGTTAAAGATTCCGTTGCAGTCGCTATAGCAATCCGATCGGGTTGTCTATCTACTTGCATATAGAATTGCTCTTGTATATTTTGAAAATAAGGATATGGTCTTTCTGTATGATTTACGTTTTTATATAAAGATTCTTCTTCCTGTGATAGAAATGAAAGATTTTCATATGCCACTGTTCGTCGATGAATAAAGGCGTCCAGTATATTAAGTAAATTTTGAGTGAACCTATTAATTGACTCTTCCTTGAAAAGATTAATATCATATTCAAATGAAACCCCTACATAATCCAATCCTTCTTCAACAGCTAAAGAAATGTCAAACTTACTAATATCTTGTTTATTAGGTAACAACTGAAGCTTGTATGCATCATGTTGCTGCAGAATATCTTTTTGATAACTAAACATAGTAGAAAAAATCGGGTTATTTCCAAAGCTTCTATCAGGATTTATTTGTTCAATTACTTTATCAAATGGGTACGATTGGTTTTGGAATGAATTCAAACATTTCTCTCTTACTACTTTTAATAGCTGTGTTAATTTTTTCACATCATTCAATTGTGTTCTAATCGCTAAGGTATTTACAAAAAATCCTTGTATTTTTTCAAATTCTTGATGATTCCTTCCAACAACCGGTGTACCTACAATAATATCTTTTTGATCCGTTAGATAATGTAACAATTGAATATACGCTGCCAAAAATAGCATATACATAGAAACATTCTCTTGTTCACATACTTGTTTTAAAGACTCTTTCATTTCATTATCTAACTTCATTTCAAATACTGTACCTTTATTTGTTTTATTTGTACTTTGACGATTCCTACTAAAATCTAAAGGAAGATTTAATATAGGAAGAGGTGCTGCAAGTTCGGCCATCCAATAAGATTTTTCTGTATCCCATCGACCTAAATTTAACTGCGCCTGTTCCCACTCTGCATAATCTACATATCGATTAGAAATAGTTGGAAACACAGGATTTCTACGTTTAGCAAAGGCACTATATACCTTCATTAATTCATCTAATAAATTCCTTACACTCCACTCATCTGTAATAATGTGATGTAAATTGATATAGAAATAAGACTTTTTCTTATCCAGATTAAAAATTCTAATCCTAAAAAGAGGGCCCTTTTCTAAATCAAATGGTGTATGATCCGTTTGATTTATTGTTGTACGTATATATTCTTGTTGTTCTTTTTTAGACATGTATTCAATCTCATCGTGAATCAGGTCAATCGCTATTGAGTTTAAAATGACTTGTCTAGGCTCTCCATTTCTTTCAATAAACACTGTTCGTAGCATCTCGTGTCGTTCAACTAAAAATCTTATGGTGTCTTGTAAAATATCCTTATTTAAACTCGGCTCAATATATATGTGTAGTGGTGTATCATACACTCTATTAATGGCGTTATACTTATTTAAAAACCAGATTCTTTTTTGAGCACTTGATAACTGATAACTTTCCTTATCTGCAACTTTTAATACTTGCATCTCCTGTTCTTCCCTATCATGATTTACTGTCATTGATTTGTCGATGTAAGCAGATAGACTAGCAATCGTTGTATGCTCAAAAATATCTCTAATTTCAATTTTTAGATGAAACTCTTTTTGAATTTGATTTAAAACTTGCACAGCAATTAATGAATGTCCCCCAAGTTTAAAAAAGTCATCCTCTCTGCTGATTCTATATTTCCCTAAATTTAAAATCTCTGCCCATGTTTTTGCCAACCTTTTTTCCGTTTCACTTATCGGTGATACATATTGCTTCTGCATGTTTTCAAGTAAAGATGGGATTTGTAATTCTAATTTTTTTCTATCAAGTTTCCCACTTGGTGATAAAGGAAAACTTTTAAGATGAAATATATAATTCGGTATCATAAAATCTGGTAAACTTTCACTTAAGAATGTTTTTAATTCCTCTTGTTTAAGTTCTCTATTGTCTTTTGATAAATAAAAACTAACGATTTTATCGTTTTGGTAAGTGAATACTACAGCATCTCTCACTTCTGGATGTTTAAATAATGTTCCTTCGATTTCATCAAGCTCAATGCGATATCCACGTATTTTTACTTGATTATCTTTCCTTCCGATAAATTCTAAATTTCCATTTGGTAAAAGACGAACTAAATCCCCAGTACAATACATCCTTTTATCATGATTATAGGATTTATCGAAAGAAATGAACGCCTCTTCTGTTTTTTCCTTTTGATTTAAATATCCGTTAGCAACTCCATCACCGCCAATAAATAACTCACCTACTACACCTGACGGACATAACGTACTGAACGGGCTAACCACGAAAACTTCACTATTAGCAATTGGTTTACCTATTGGGATACTAGAAATTTCTTTTTGTATCTCACCATTTACTTCATACATGGTTGCACACACAGTAGTTTCAGTAGGACCATATGCATTAAGAACTGGAATCTTTAAACCTAATTTACTTTGCCATTTACGAACTGATTCAGCAGGTAAGGTTTCCCCTCCCACAAATAAACGTTTTACAGATTTTAATTTAAGTAACATTTCTTTTGGCATATCAGCTATTAATTTAAAAAATGCAGTTGGTAAAACCACATATGTAATACCATTCTTTTGAATTACATTTATAAATTCCTCTGTTGAACGTTTTTCGATTTCAGAAATTAAATGCATTCTTCCTCCACATAGCAAAATCGGAAATATTTCCATAATGGAGGCGTCAAAAATAATCGTTGCAAATTGTAAAAACACATCTTCTTTTCCTAAATGAAATGTATTAATTACTGAATATGATAAATTAATTACGCCTTTATGTGGTACAACGACTCCTTTTGGCAAACCTGTTGAACCTGACGTGTAGATAATATAAGCTGCATCTTCTATGGTATGCGTAGGCGCAATATTTTCTATAGAATTAGCGTAATGAAAATCTTCTAGATAAATTGTATGAATCGCAAAACTTTCAACCAATCCCCTGTATTCTTTCTTCGTAATAATCATTTGACTTTCGCTATCTTTTAAGATGTATTTTATTCTTTTTTCAGGAAACTTTGGATCGATTGGTACATAAACTCCACCTGATTTTAGGATACCTAGAATCCATACAATGGTATCAATCTCTCTTTCCATAGTAATACTTACACGTTGTCCCTTTTTTATATCATTTTCACGTAAATAATTCGCAATTTGGTTGGACCTTTGCTGTAATTCATAATTGGTAATAGATTTGTCCCCCATTGAAATTGCTATTTGATTTGGCGATTTTAATGCTTGTAAATCAATTAATTGATCTAGTGTTTTTGAATTAGGATATGTAAGAGCATTTGAGTTCATCTCTTTGTATAGACGATGATCTTTTTCTAAAAGCAAATCCAATGAATGAATAGGTTCATTCACATTCTTCATTAATTTTTGTAACAAATATATATACCTTTCTACTAAATCACTAATACTCTCTGGTTTATATAATGCTGAGTTATAGTCAACCTCAATTTTATTCTCTGTTTCCCCTTCATATCTCAGTATTCTCCAAGTCATATTAAAAGAATTTACTCTTTTACAATCTGTTAAAACTGTTGACTCAATATCAGGAATTTTTAATTCCGGTATCTTCATTGTATTAAATGCTGTGGAATATACCATATTATCATTTGTATTTTTATTTAGATTTAAATCTTTTACTATATGTGAGTAAGGATTATGTTTATACGTAATAGCTAGATGAATAGATTTATTCACTTTATTAAGTATCCCCTTAAATGTCTCTCCCTTTTCTATTGTTATACGTATAGGTAATGTATTAACAAAATAACCAAAAGTATTTCGTTCTTCTGTATGTGGTCTAGTATTAATTGGAATACCAACAATTATCTCTTCAGCATTTGTCATTTGATGAAGTAAGGTACAATAAGTACTTAACATTACTCGATAAATACTTATATTATTTTTTTTAGCAAAACATTGTATTCGATAAAATAGATCCGAATTAATATTCTTGCTTATATTTTTATCTGTATATCTCTTTTCATTCATTTTATTAAAATCAATAGGAAACTCTGTAGAGGCTAATTCACCTTGTAAATAATCTTTCCAATACGATGATCCTTCTTTATATATTGCACTATCAATAAAACCCTCCTCATACTCTACAAGGTTCTTATAAGGAGATTCATATTCTACATTCGTCTTCTCTTGAAGTAATTCACCATACGTATTGGATAATTGTCGGATGAAAATTCCTAAACTCCATCCATCGTAAATAATGTGATGAAACATTAAATGTAAAATAAATGTATCTTCACTGAATTTAATGATGTGGAATTTAAACAAAGGTCCCTCTTCTAAACTAAATTTCTCATTCACTATAGATTCTAAGAAATTTTTAAAAATAGATTTTTGTTCTGTGTTTTTAAAAGCAGTTAAATCCTTAATTGGTATATCAAATTCTACATTCTTTTGAATTAATTGCTTTATTTTTTTATCCCTCTTCCTAAATATTGTACGTAGTGCCGGATGCGATTGCACTATTGTGGTAAGCGCTTTCTTCAAAACCTCTATTTGAAGAGTTCCTTTTAACTTTATTATACTCGGTTCATTGTTCATTCCTTTTCCTATTTCCATTTGATGAGCTATCCATAATGCTTCTTGGCCTACTGTTACATCCAATTCATCTACAATTTCATATTTCTCTTGTATTTCTTTCATATGAATTTCTCCTTTTATAAATATTTTAAAACGGATAATATTTACAGTTACAACTATATGTACAGATTCTGCGATTTGTAAATATATATATTCCGACTAAATTCAACATTTATTTCACTTAATGTATAGTTATTAAAATTATGAATAAAATTCATATTTATGCTGTAACAGTTCATACTTTTATTCAATTTAAGCATAAAAAACCATTTAACTAATAATTCTAATTTCTTTTTATACAGTATTCTTGCATATATTTATTAAAGTAATTGCCTAATTTATTCTTCGAAAACAAATTCAAGAATATTCCAACTTGTCACTATATATATTTCTAATAATATAAACTGTAAAGGAGGAGTCCGTACATAATGGAATATAGATTATTAGGTAACTCGGGATTAATAGTTTCAGAGATAGGATTCGGTTCTTGGGCAATTGGTGGAGATGAATGGGGAGCAGTAAAAGATAATGAATCCATTGATGCAATAAATAAAGCGATTGATCTAGGGGTTAATTTTATTGACACTGCTGATGTTTATGGACTAGGTCATAGTGAAACGTTAGTTGCAAAAGCTATAAATAATCGCAGACAGGATATAATTCTTTCTACAAAAGGTGGATTAATTGGTCATCATTATGACCCAAATCAACCAGCCGTTTATGGAGATCCTCAAAAAATCATTGATGCGTTTGAGGCTAGTTTACTACGGCTTAAAACTGATTATATAGATGTTTACTTTTGTCATATTTGGTGGGATAAACCTGAAGAAACAGAAGCCTTTCTACAAGCTTTCCAAACCTTAAAAAAATCTGGCAAAGTGAGAGCAGTTGGCGTTTCTACTAATGATTTAGATTATATTAAACATTTTAATCAAAATAATGATTTAGATGTCGTACAATTCGATTATAGTATTTTGAATAAAGAACCTGAAAAAGACATCCTTCCTTATATTGAAAAACATAATTTAGGTGCTGTGATAAGAGGTCCACTTAAGATGGGGATTTTAACAGGGAAATTTAATCATGAAACCCAATTTCCAGACGATGATTTAAGAAAAGATTGGCCCAAAGAAAAGTGGTTTAAAGATAGCTTAAACAAAGTAAAGAAATTACGTTCACTTGTACGCTCAAATCGAAGTTTAGCGCAAGTTGCTTTACGTTATGTTTTAAGTCACCCAGCTGTTTCAGTTACTATTCCTGGTGCAAAAAATTCTACTCAAGTTGAAGAAAATTCTTCACACTTAACTCGTCCATTATTATTAGATAATGAAATTGAATTCATTAAAAAGGTTTGATCAGATCATTATTCACCTACAAAAATCATGCTGATTTTTCTACCAAATCCATACTACTACTTCTTCTCCACTAGAACATATCTTTAACACTTCCACCCTATTTTTTTCTCTATTCCCAACAATATCTACAGTTTATAAGGTAGTTGAGCTCTTATATTCAACTACCTTATAATAGTTCTACATCAAATTAAATTATCTACTACATTAGTTGAATACATGCTAGGGTAACATAAAAACCAAATAAACAATTAATTCGGAAATATTTTTAGAAACTTTATTATCTCACAATTACTTTTTTTAAAATAAATCAAAAAATTTTTCTTTACTTTAAATTCCATAGTTCATATAATCTTCTATGGAATTACATTTTTTTCTAAAAAGCTCCTCTTTTCTAAGTATTCGAAAGGGCAATTACAAATTATTATACCCTTATGTTTAACCAAGTAAAATAAAAATCCAGTTTTTCACAAGGAGAAGTGACTGCATGCAAGATATTTTAAAGCTATTTCCGAGCGTTGACGGAAATAAAGAAAAACAACAACTTTTATTAGAATCTATGCAGAAAATAATCAAAAATCTTGACCGATTAAAAAATGAAGAGCGAGCTACTTTAGGTAAATGTGAGGAAAAATCAGAAGGATACTACAATAGCTTAATTCACCAAAGTCATATTCCACTAGCTGGCATCACTATGTCTGAGGTTATAGAAGAACTAAACCAATTTATGAATGGTCATCCTTATCCAAATAAATATTACTTGTCTAACGCTGTACCACTACCAAGTATACCTTCACTATTAGGTGTAATAACCATGGCCCTTTTAAATGGTAATGGTGTTTGGGATGTATACGGTCCAGGGGCAGCAGAAGCAGAAGTAAAAGTGGTATCCATGCTTTCAAAACTGACAGGTTATAATCCACATAACAGCGGCGGCTATACAACATGGGGTGGACAAGGATGCGTGTTTTCGAGCTTGCGCTTAGCAATTTCTAAACAATTCCCATCAGCAAAAGAATATGGTGCTCCACAAAATGTATATTGCTTTGCTTCTGAAAATGCACACTATAGTTTATTAAAGTCGGCTGAAGCAACTGGTATTGGGTCAAATCACTTAATAAAAGTGAAAACTGATCCCTATACAAATTCTATGGATATAGAAGATTTAGAGAATAAAATGATACAAGTTATTAAAAATGGCGGTATCCCCCTCTATATTCTAGCTACTATGGGGTCAACAGATACTTTTACCATTGATGATATAAGAAAAATTAAAGAGAGTGCTGAAACAATACAGGAGAAATATAAATTAAAACCTATTTATATCCATGCTGATTCTGCAATGGGCGGATTCTATAGTTTCTTTAATAATTATAGTTTTGAAGAAAATTCACTCTCATTTGAACCTAATGTGAAAAATGCCTTACAATACGTACAAGATAAAATGCAATATATGTCCCTTGCAGACAGTGTATGTTTTGATTTTCATAAATTAGGACAAACACCTTATGCTTCAAGTATTTTAATTGTAAAAAACCATACTGATTTACAACTGATGGACATTGAACAAGATGATACACCTTATCTTGGTAATAGATCATATGGGAGTTATCATACAGGCTATACCTTAGAATGTTCACGAGCTGGTAGCGCTATTCCTATGTATATCAATCTATTAGCCTTTGGAATTGAAGGATATCAAAAATTATTAGCAAATTATATTCGTGTAAATCTATTATTTAGAGAGAAGTTGCGCACGGCCCTGCCTCAAGTTGCAATCACAAATGATTTTACATATGGACCAATTACAACTTTCCGTTTCTATCTGAATGGAGATGGCCAAGAAAATTGGGAAAAAGAACGAATAGGCCTTGCAACAAAGGAAGAAATTGAGGATACAAACCGATTAAATATAGAACTATTTAATTACCTAGGAAAAAATCGCGATCAAGTATTTTTTGGTGATACAACTCGTTCTTGTGTAGTAGATGTAATAAACAGTTATGATAGAAATCCGATTTCTACATTAAAATTCTTTTCTATCTCTCCATATACAACTGTTGAATGTATAGATGAGATCGTAGAATTTCTTTATGAACATATTTCGATTGCTACTAAACAGATTCATTCATATGTTTAATAACCATTTTTGTTAGCGCTTTAATAGTTAAACTTAACTAAATTAAATAAAATTTTTAATCCTTTTAATTACTATTAACTATATCAGGAAAGAGGAAAAACATATGAATATAGAGCTACTTGATACACACCACGTGAAAGATGCAGCACATTTACTTGCACATTCTTTTGTGAATAATGAACCTCTTGTAAGCAGTTTACAAATTCCTTTTGCTCCTTTTCACAAAATGTGCGAAGAAATGATGAAACCAGCTGTATCTCAAGCTATGTCATTTGTAGCAATAGAAAATTTTCAAATTATTGGAGTTCTTTTAACAAAAAAATTAACCCAGCCACTAATAGATACAGAGAAAGCGATTGAACTATGCCCACAAATGGAACCTATTTTTCAACTTTTAGATACATTAGAGACAGAATCTATTGAGTTTTCTCATTTAGATAAAGAAAAACTGGTCTATCTAGATATGGGCGCTTGTCATCCAGATTGGATGGGAAGTGGTATAGTCACTACCCTTCTTTCACATGCCATTCAAGAAATAAGTAAAAGAGATTATGATTTTATTGCTGCTTGTACAAATAAAATTTCTCAAAAAATCCTAAAAAAACTGTGTACGACCTATGAAATGAATGAAATAGTGTATAGTAATTTTCTTTATAAGGAAGCATACCCATTTGCTAATACAACAACTTCCTTAGCAGCCCAATTACTTTATATACCTCAATCTCAATTTGTCATCGAGGCCATATAAATTTGTGAAGAAGACTAGCTGTACTTGAGTGCAGCTATTTTTTATATAGAATAAGCTAGTAAAAGATATTCAAGTTAACATAAGTGTCACCTTTCACAATTTTACCAAATCATTAAAGGAATCTCCTTTCCCCTATCGAATTATTGCAGAGGAAAGGAGAGGAATACATGGAAATTCTAAGATTAGATCCTCGCGCATTAGCAACTTTAGGTGCACTTGAATACGCCAATCGACGCAATAAATTAATTGAAGACTCGGAGAATAACATATACGAGTGTAAAGAAATAAAAGAAATACTTCAATCACTCCCTAAAGAGAAGCAGGTTGAGGTTCTTGAGAGTCAAGCTTATTTTGAAGCTGTGGCAAAGATGATTGAACAAAACAATTTAATTCTTTTAGAACAGATGAAAGCTCTACAGCTAATTCAGAAATAATAAACTTATGATTAATTAATTCTACATATGCTTCCATAAATAATGTATCTTTATTTATAGCATCAGCCTCTGTTTTTACAGGGGCTTTTGTTATGCGTTGATTCATATTTTGAATTTGAATGGTTTCTTTCACATGTACGAATAGATCTTCTAATAAACCTGGTGTAGACTCTAATTCTTGTTTTTCAATTTCCTCTGTGACAGCACTTATAAATTCCCATAGTACCTTTGCACCTAGTAGTTCTGCTAATCGTTTTTCACGCATTTCAAATGTTTTCATATTCATGCAAATACACCCCTATAATTTATATATACTGATAAAAATATTATATTTTTATGTAAAATTGCCTAATACATTTTCTAAGCTTACATTTCTAAAAAATCACTACATCATCTTAAAAGTCTAACATTATTCAACACACTTCGTGTTGTTCTGAATCAAAAAAAATTGTTTGGACTGTAACACCATAGAAATTCGCTAATTTTATTTTTATATTATCTCGTGGGATTCTCTGTCCATTTTCATACATCTGCAATGTACTAATACTAATTCCGACTGCTTTTGCCACCTCTTCTCTAGATCTCCCATTTCTTAAATTAATTAGATTTTCTGCTACTCTTTCATAATTCATGCATTCTCACCCCCAAAAAAACCACATTTCGTGTTGTCATTTAAAATATAAACCGCACAAAATGTGTTGTCAATAGATTTCAATTATCAATTTTTAAAAATTTTAATATATTAACACATATTGTGTTAATATATTATCAGGTGATAGAATGAAAACATTTGGAAATATAATTCGTGATTTAAGAAAACAAAAAGGAATTACACAAAAAGAACTGGCTCAATCGCTTCAACTAAGTGAAAGTACAATTGGTATGTATGAACGTAATGAACGTCAACCTGATTACAATACCTTGATACGTATAGCAGATTACTTTAATGTATCTACTGATTTCCTTCTAGGGCGAGGTTCTAATGTTAAAGAGGAAAGAAACAATAAAGAACTAGATCAATGGTTAAATGATATAAAACTTGCTCCATCCCAAAAGCGTGAAGAATTAAAACGTTTTTGGAATTTTATAATGCAGGAAGATAAGTAATAAATTAAACCCCTACCTCTACAGTGTGGAAGTCTTGAGTTCGAGCCCTTTCCGGGCCCATATATTACGGTAAAATGGCGTTCTATTCAAAGTTAGAGCGCTTATTTTTGTCCGATAATTTATTCATTAATTTAGCCGAAATATTTGCGTTACGCCGCCAAACTGTATCAAATGGAAGCCTCCTATAAATTTGTTTCATTTTCCATATTTAAAGTTACCACCCTTCTTTTAACATAAATTACATTAGATTTTTTCTAGATATGTATGTGTTGAATTGACTTCTTATAGCTTTTGTTATTTAAGACATCGTTATAAGGTATTATCTGCAACTAAAAAAATTGAAGCATAAATTATATATATCGCAACGCTAGAAGGTGAAATTTAGCTCTATACAAATCGAAATAAATTCAAGTAACAAACAATTTTTTATAATTGTTTGCTGCTTGAATGATATAAAGTGATTCAATCGAAAAATTCATAAAAAAACGTTATTCTTTCCTATTTAGCTTATTTAGAAAGAATAACGTTTTTTTACTTTGGGATAGCAATATTTGGATTTTAAAAATACATATCACTGACCCTTTAGGGTCGGTGGTAATTATTTGAAGGAATTCGCCATTTTTTGTCGAAATGTATAGATTGGAAGGTGATCTGAATGAGTCAAAGAAATCTTTTTATGCTGGCAATGAATAATATTCGTGGTCATAAATGTGCCAACTGTTTGCAACATGATTTAGATATTAAAAAGTTGACACCGGTTAGCGAATGGGAAGCTGAAGTCATTTATGCTTGTCCTAATCCTAAATGCAATCATATAGAGTTCAAAGAAAATATGATTGACGAGGATTACTTCCCAGATTGATAGATTTAAGGGGGTGAAAACATGGAAAACAAAGATTTAGCGGTAGCACAAATCGTAAGTGCAATTATCTCCAAAGAAGATGTTATTATTGGTGCTGATAATGAAGATGGAGTATTTGTACATATTAAAAAGGCAACTGAACTTTTAAAAGACCACAGGTCTACCATTTCACTTGAAGATTTAATTAAATTAGTAAAAGAAGCATTATAATATTACATAAACACCCCTACGGGGGTGTTTTATTGTTCAATCAAAAAACATTGAACAATATGCTCAATGTCTTCTAAGTAATTAAAATCATTTTATAAAAGGATCTGGTAATTCGTTAGAGTCTCGATTTAAATAATCAATATTTAAAGGTATATCCACCATGTGCTTTTGAAGAATAAAATATGTTACCATCCTTTTAATTAATTCCGTATAAAATGATAAAGATGCTTTATCTATTTTTTCAAAAGGCGAACCATGTGTAAGATGGTTTCTGATGTTTACGATATTTGAAACCAGTTTTTCCACGTCTACTTTTTCTGCTAACATTTCAAGTTGTTCTTTAAAAGATGCATTTTGAATTAATTGAAGTAATAGCACTTTAAAACCTTTCCTGTTACTAAATTTAAAGGCCTCTATTAAATTTTCTTTATAATCTCCATCTAAATCCATACCTTCAATTAATTCTCTATAAATTTTACTTTTTGCACGTCTTTCTGCATTTCCATATATATCTGTATTGACATTTTCTCTAGAAATCATTTCTAGACATCGTGCATAAGTTAGATATCGTTCTTCTAATAACGGCTTAGTTCTTAATACACCAACATAATTAAACCAAACATCAAAATTTTTTAAAGTTAGTGGCACAACAAAAATATTATAAAAATCAGTATCACTTAGCTCTTTGTCTATTCGATAATTCATTTTATTCATTTTCACTTCATTTATCCGATTTTGATTACGCTGATAAATTTTATATAAATATTGCCCTTCATGATTTACATTATAATGAGTGTATGAAACATATTCATCTATCAAAAAAGAAAGAATGGCAGACATTTTAAAATATATTTCATTAACCAACTCTAATTTCATTAAGGATTCACTTTTTAATTGAACCCTTAAAAAGGTTTCCGAAATCACAGTATTTAAACCACGCTGTTTAGTTTCTCCTTCAGATATAATTAAATCAAGTTTTTGTCCTTTATAATCAAAATTTGACTTATAACTAAAACCACTTCCCACAAACCAGAAATCTACTTTTGGAAATATAGCAGTAATATTATTAAATTGAAGTTCTTCATATCTTTTAATATCATTTTCCACATAAATATCTATACCATAACGTACAAGGTTATCATTTTTCACTCTAATTATTTTACAATTGAAACAACTAATTACTTTGCCATTATGTAATGTACAATTAAATGTTTTAGGCGAATAAAATTGCAATAGTTCTATTTGATTTTCCACTGTATCAACTAAAAATTCTAGGTATTTCTCGTCTTCATCAAAGTTCAGGTAACCAATGAAACTTTCATCTTTATATGATATTTCTACAACCTGACGAACTGCTTTCAATAAGCTTCCCCCCTAAATTATCCTGTTTTTACTCAATTATATCATTTTAAATATTGTTGTTAAAATCCCTTGTAGGGTATCAATCAAATATGTATAATTGTGTTAATAGAGTTATCGGAAAAGTTGAGTTATCAACAATTATACATATAATGATACCCCATATTCACTTCCACACCTTGACAGGGTGGAGGTCGCTGGTTCGAGGCCAGTCGGGATCATAAGAATAAAAAGTCCTCAAATCCTATGAATATAAGATTTGAAGGCTTTTTATTTTTCAACTTCTTTATTAATTTATATATCAATGGTCACAATTTGGTCATATTCATTGACCATCAGCTATATATTCTAGCTTAAGATAGATTTCGAAGAGGATAATGAATATTAAAAACATCCTAAAATTCACGTTTAAATTCTTTAATGAGTTATAAATTACATTTTATCTTAACTATTTTTTAAAAATATTTTCATAATGCCATATTAAGTACTCTTCTTTTGGAGGGGAAAAAGAAGGTTTTTTTATTTTCTTTCCGTTAAACTTCATAAGTACTTCTTTTAAGATAACATCAGATTCAATAAACTTAGAAACCTCTATTGTTAAATCAGGATGAATTGCAATATACCCTTGATCAAAAGCTTTATCGAATAAAACAGATAAACAAATCCCATTTTGAGGATCAAGTCTAGTATTCTTATTTTCAGACCATGGTATAATGTGAGAACCTATCAAAAATTCTTTTATTTTCATCCCAGTTATTGCACATTCATATCCATAATTCTTTTTCACTTCATTAGAGAAGGTACTTTGACCACTTCTTCTCTTACTAGTTCCAATGCTATCATCAACAAAATAATTTTTATTCTGTATCTTTTGTACAAATCCAACTCTATCCGTAATGTTCTCAAGTTCTATCTTCTTATGTTCTTTTCCAGCATAAGCTTTCTTTATGATATTCTGAAAATCTTTCTCTTTAATTTGCGTGATGCCATATTGATGGAAAAAATATGCCCATGTTTCCCCTTTTTGTTTAAACTCCCATTCAAATTTTTCGAGATCAGTTTTTGATAAATACGGTTCAAATGATATTGCTTTATCTATTATGCCACGTACTCTATCTTGTCCAATGTTTTTAATTTCTTTAATTCTACCAGCACCAAAAAAATAAAAGCTATTTCTTATTTCAGATACCGACTGAGGCCTTCTATAAATAAACAAATCTCCAGCGTTAACCTTACCATATTTGCTAGGAGACCAATCATAAGAAACAAAATCTACATCCCCATGACCAGTGGCAGTACCTTTCGTATCTAAAATAAAAAAATTAGTATCTGTGCTATCCAACTCTTCTTTATAATAATCAAGAATATCTTTCATCAAACACGCTCCCCATTCAACAACATATAGCATTAAATCTTAACTTTTAATTATTATCCTTTATGAACAATAAGTTTTATTAAAAACGATATATAAATAATGTTATTTTTTCAATTCAATACCACATTGTTTGTAAATTCCACCCCAATTATCCCTATATTTTTGAGCTTTATCTGTTGTCATTATTTTAGTACAAGATATTGTTCTATTCTTATATAAAAAATTACCCACACTATCAACTAAAATATTCCTCTGCCCTTTTCCTTTTGGTTTTATTTTTGATTTTGGGATAATATAAATCGAATAACCTATATTCATATAATTTAAAATTACTATAAAAAGATAATCAAAATCTGTATAATACTTTCCAGTTAAAACTTTAGACTTTGTTTTATTGTTCCAGTCAATTGTTTTTACTTGTATTTTAGTAATCGTTTTACTATATGTTTCGGAAAGAATCAAAATATCCCAGTTTTCCTCTCTTGGGTTTTCTGATTTTAAGGCATTAAATCCCCTTCTCCATAATTCACATAAAACGTAATATTCGCCAATAGTCCCTGCATCCATTTTAATCACCTGTTTTTATATACATTATAGCAAAATATGATTAACCTATGTTTTCTAATACATGCAATGTTTCCAAAAATGAATTTTTTAAAATAATAGTGCCCTCGTATTAGGACTCTAGAAAGTCTTATAAATAGTATCCAACTTTATTGACTAATGCTTTCATTTTCTCTAAATCAGTAATCTTCCCATTCTTACATCTCAAAAACGCATCGTGGGCTAAAGCTTCATATGTTAAGAACTTACATTTTCGTATCTCTTCACCAATTTTAATCTTACCTTCATCTAGATAAAAACTATTGTTAAAGAATGTTTTTTCGTCTAAAATCATTAGTCATTTTATTTTCTTCTCATTAAAAATATATGTGTTATAGAGGTATAACTCTCTCCCTCCTTGATCGGACTCTTACTTACGTTTATTCTTGAGTAAACTATAATTAATTGCTCTAGCCAGAAAAGTTTAGATAAATTAAGAAACAACATACAGTTCCATTTTCGTGGCAATTCGTATGACACTTCTTATAATACAGCTACACTCATACTATTTTTCATCAAATTTTTATCAATAAAGAACTCCCCCTACAGGTAGTTCTTTATTGATTATTTTTCTACGATTAATAAAATAGATTTTTTTATATTTTTATAGAAACTTATATAATATACCTTCTTTATTCATCTTTAAATTAACTTTCTTTTCAACAGAAAGTTTATTTAGCGCCCTTCTTACCGTAGCTAGAGAAAATTCTACCTTCTCACTCTCTTGAATGGACGCTCTAACATCATAAATACTTAACCATTCATTACTATTCTTTAATAATTCATATATACTTTCTGAAAGGTTTACTATTCTAATATCACTACCACCCACATATATACCTGATAACTCTCTATTTTTTTCCGTATATCCCCCCCCATTCAATTGCTTACTAATATTACTTGCCACATATGGAACGGCATCTTCAAAGACCTGTTGAATATCTTGTTTTGATATATTTTGATTTTTATCGTTAAAAGCTACTGTTAATTTTTCAATAACTGGTATAAAATTATCCTCTATTGTTTTTTCTATATCCATAGAATCCAATTTATTTACCTTTTGATCTACCTGATCAATCTTATTTTCCATTGTTCTCAATGTGTCTTGCATTTGCTGATTTAATCTTTGTGAGTCACTATCTTGTTTAAGAGCAATGTAAATAGCTACTAGCCCTAAAGCAATTGAAACCGCACTTGACATAATAGAAAAATTTGCTTCTATCCCCTTATAATCAGCAAACCACAATGAAAGTATAAGAATAATAATACCTATTAAGATGCTCATTAGCCATTTCCAATCTTTATCTGTCCAATTACTTTTTTGCTCAAAATTCTTTCTTTCTTCCACAAAACTCAACCTTTCTTGCTTTAAAAATGTTTATAAAATCTCTTAGAAACTATTTTTTCGCCTCTTCTATTTCATCAATACATAAATCCATTACTTCTTGTAATATTCTAACTCTAGTTTTATCGGTATAATTCATAATAAACCCAACTATTATAGTAATAAATAATATTAAAAATATAAAACCAGCTGTATAATAAAAACTCCCTAAAACTTCTCCTTCAAATTTAGGCATAACATAATTTCTTATTATCCATTTAATATTCCCAGTTGCTACTATACTAACAAAACCTGCAGAAAGCATGGCCAATAAAAATGTCTGAAAGGCTATTAACGTATTATCTTTTTCTACTACATTCAAATACGCTTTAAATTTTTTCATTTTTTGTTTATCTCTCTGAAAATATAAGTGTATCTGATGCTTAATATCCTCAATATTATTAATGATATTATTTGATGCCTTTGGGCTTCCAATTAACCTCTTGATATCTCCTTCTACATCTTGTATATAATTTGTCCAATTAAATAATGAAATTTTTTTCTTCTGTCTTCGCTTTTTAAAAAACATTCTGTTAACATTTATCATTAAATTCCGACTAAATCTCGCTATGATTATACAAAATATAAGTTTAATAAAAAGCATTATTATAACTGCTATGTACCAATCCATATGATCTAAATTTTCTCTTATGATTTTCATAAGACCATAAAATATTACAAGTCCGACAACTATATTAACTACAATTCTATACATATTTTTCATTCTAAAAAATTCTCACCTCCATAAAATTCCATGATTAAAATTTAACAAACAAATTATTTTATTTCAATATAAAAATAAAAAGAACTATCTATTCTTATAGATGGTTCACTCTTATTGATTATAAGAGTAATATTTCACACATAATACTTCTAATTCTCTTTCTTCTCCTTAATATCTGCACGTAAACCCAAACTAATATTCCCTATTTTTCTACAAATCCTAACTTCCCTGTCTCAATCTGCACACTCACACGCCACTTTAATATCCCTAGAATCCTCGACGTAGTAAAAGTTTCACTTCTAATCGATTTAATCTTTCAATACATTTGTATTTTTCGTGCATACTCTTCGCTATCTATTAAAGAAAACCTTTGATTAATAGAGCTCCAAAACTCATATCCACAATCCTACATCCACCTATAAACTTCTGCTGTTTATTAACTTTTCTTTGTATTATCTCAACTTTATATTGTTTTGTTGGAAAATATAGTTCTCCCACCACTTATCCCATAATTCCAACCTCTCCTTAGAAAATATTCCTGCAGTAAATTTACAAAAAAGAAGCCAACTATTTATATAGATGGCTTACTCTGATTGATTATAAGAATAATACTAGTAAAGTTATTGCATATTTTTTCAGCTCTCCCCACAATTCTCCACAAAAAAACATATATATTATTGAAGGTTCTACCAAATGTTTATCATTTTAACTTTTCATATGTGCGATAGATCTTCCCAGAATTTCAATTAATTATTTTTATTGATACAAGATATAAATCGTCAGTTTTAACTATATAGTTGAGAAGGAATGCTTATAAAAAGAAGGAGGATCATGATGAAATATCAAAAAATATTTCCCTCATTAAAAAAATTGCTTTTTATCTTTATCCTTTCTTTTAGTATGTTAATTTTCACAATCCCTGCCACTACCTTTGCACAATCCAATAGCAATGCAAATCCTGTTACAAATTACTATGTATCTCCAACAGGTAACGACCTCAATCCCGGTACATTAGATCAACCTTTCGCTACCATTCAAAAAGCTGCTAACGTCGCTAAAGAAGGAAGTACAATCTACATAAGAGGCGGAGTTTATAACCAAAAAGTTCGTGTCGCTCATTCTGGTGCCTCAGGAGCACCCATTACTTTTCAAAATTACCAAGATGAAAAAGTCACTCTAGATGGTTCCACTGTCAAGTTAGAGGATGATGGGTTATTTACAATAGAGGACAAAAATTATATTGAGGTAAAAGGATTAGAGTTTCGCAATTTAAAATCAACGAAAGTTAGCGAAACCCCTATTGGTATTTATATTACTGGAACAGGAAGTAATATCGAGATTAGAAATAATTATATCCATCACATTGAAGCAAATGTAAAGGATGGGAATGCACACGGCATTGCTGTATACGGTACTTCATCTAGTGCACAAAATAATCTAAATCATATTGTCATCGATAATAACGAAGTAACAAATTTGAAATTAGGATTGAGTGAAGCCATTGCTGTGAATGGGAATGTAGATTCCTTTGAAGTTACCAATAACAAAGTACATGATAACAACAACATCGGAATTGTTCTGATTGGACATGAAGGAGTATCTCCAGTTGCTGCTTTAGATCAAGCACGGAATGGAGTTGTTCGTAATAACATTGTTCATCACAATTCATCTATCAATAATACGAGTTATAATGAATATTCAGCTGATGGTATATACGTGGATGGTGGAAAGGAAATTATCATTGAGCAAAATCAAAGCTATGAAAACGATCTTGGTATTGAGGTTGCTAGCGAACATGCAGGAAAAAGTGCAAGCCAAATTACTGTTAGGGACAATACGATATCCAATAATATAATGAGTGGCATTGCGATTGGTGGATATGACAGTCAGCAAGGATATGCTGAAAATAACACGTTTACGAACAATGTAATTTATAAAAATGATACAAAAGATCAAGAGAGTGGCCAAATAGAATTAAATTATGATACCCGCAACAATGTAATTACCAATAACCAAATCTATGCAAGTAATAGTCGTATCTTTATTAGCAATAATTTTAGTAAAAACACAGGAAACAAGCTTGATTACAATCAATACTATGGTGAGTTCAATCAAAATAATGGCTTATGGCAATGGAAAAGAAAAACGTATAAAGGATTTTCACCTTATCAAGTAAGTATGAATCAAGAAGGAAATGAACAACATAGTGTATTTAGCAAATTACCCCCTTCTTTCAAAATAATTCAAAAATAAAACAAATCTACTAGAAATTTTCTATTCCCATCCCGTACCTCTCCCGTGTAAGAGTTATACAAAAAATAAAAAGTTGTAGTTTCATTGAAACTACAACTTTTTATTTTCCAAACTCATTTCAATTAAATTATAACAAGGTACTATTAGTGATGATCTCCATCTGCAAATCTTGTAAACTCCGTATTATGTTGTTTTTCTACAAATGTTTGTACGCCCAAAGTTAAAGTTAATACCGTAATCATTCCCATTAAAATAGTCATTGTTTTCTTCATTTCAAGGCCTCCTTATCAACTGCTTTTTTTCTCGCCTGTGTACTTAAATAAAAATACTTACTAGCATTAGAGTGATTTTCTTCTTGATAAAACTTAATCGCTAACTCTTCCATAGACTCTTGCATATACATGTATAACTCTTCTCTCTCAAAATACTTAACTCCTTCTAATACTACTTTTTCAAGCTTTTCAGCAGTAGCATCTCTATTCAGTGCTTCTAAAATCATAAAACGATGCTGATATTCCTCAAGTTTCAATTCATTACAGATTTCCAACCCTTTTTTTATAAGGTCTCTTGCTATTTCATGTTCCTTAAGTTTATAATGCTCCTTTGCTTTAATAAGGATAGCTTTATAATGTTTAGGCTTCTTCTCAACCACTTCAGAAAGATAACGAATTGCTAATTCAGAAAGATTTTGACTTGCATATAATAAACCAAAGTTGTGTCTAGCCATTAAAATATAATAGTCTTCATCGATTTTTTGAAATTGATTCATTGCGGCTGCAAAGTGTTCTTCAGCTAGTCCCCACTCCTTTAAATGGGTACAAGCCAAACCTAATAGATTTTCACAAAAAGCAATGTTTGTTTCACATCCATTAAATTTACGGTAAATCTCTTGTGCCTTACTTACATACTTAATCGCTAAAAGTCCTTGAAATATATCATAATAAAACGAACCTAATTTGTAATAGAATTCAGCCTTTTCCAATTCATCAGATATATTCTCCAAAAAAACTTTTGCCTTATCAAAATATTCGCTCGCTTCATTATATTTACCTGTTACACTCCTATGAATAGCTTTAAAAAAATAATAATAATAAGATAAAAGCTCATCCTCTGGCATTTCAAAAAACTCTATCTTTTCAAAGCTTTGTTCAGATAAGCTTACATTATCCACTAAAAAACTATATCGAAACTCGAGGAGAGAATAATATAATAATAACTTCTTAGCTTCTAATGAATCCCATTCATCCTCTTTTAATTCCTGGATCAGGCTATCAATTTGTTCTTTCATACGGTGTGCTTTAGAAATGTTTCTTGAACGAATTTCAACATACCAATTATTCAATAACTTTGTAACTTGTTCGCTACCCATAATTACAGACATATAAATCCCCCTCACCCATGTTATGTATATCTATTCAATTCTACCAGAATATTCCGTCTATATGGATGCTACCTTCAATTCTGACGTTTCTAAATAAAAGATTGATTATTCTGAATGTATTTTTAGCAAAATTAGAATAAATAATCCACGATTTAGGACCTCATTGCTAATTTATTTACATATTTACTATCTATTGCTCGATATCCAAGTAAAAATACTCCAATAGCAGCAGAGTTAAATTTTATTTCAAGTCAATTACCATTGAAAGACCGATTTGCTTTTGCTGGTGGAGATGGTTTAAAATCTAGATTTGATACACCAGATTTTAAACAAGTTGAAGAAAAACTCTCTACCTATCAATTTGCTAATGGTGCAAGAATTAATGACGGGAATGTCCCCTATAGCTTTGATTCATCACCTATGGAGCACCTTTTTCATGGAGAACTAAGACAAAAATGGTGGGGATTAAAAGCTGTTGGATATCACCATGAAAGTATGATGGGTGGAGGAGAGATAGTTAGAATTACCCATGCACCAAATTCTGTGGGAGTATATAAAGCAAAAGTAAAAGTAGACGGTGAAGCAAAAACTGCGCTTTCTTCATTTTTCCCTAGGGATTGGGATAGAGTACAGGTACTTGATTCTATCAAAGAAGCATTCAATAATAAGGTTCAAGTCGATACAGTTAGATATGTAGGACAAACATCTCACGGATTTAAAGTAGAAATGATTATAAAAAATAATGAGATAATAACCGCATATCCTGTCTATACTAGGAGGTAAAATATGAAATATAGATACGAATTTTATCGTGATGAACTTGGCGGTTTGAGAATACGTTTACCAAAGGAGATTTCTATAATTTCTCATTTTTTAGAAGATATTTTAGATGATGAAGCAGATGAGTATATACAGATTTTGGATAGTGTAGTTGACCAAACAGTTCCGCAATATGAAATAGAAGGGAACGTAGCAGCAGTCTACATTGAACCTAATTATACCAGTGCTATTAACTTCTTTATGAGTGACCCAAATAACCAATGTAAAATTGAGACCTCTGAATTTAGAAAACTACTTGTATTGTGGAGAGATAAAGTGGTAGCAGAGGGGAAAGATATAGAAGTATAAAAGAAAACCGCCTGAATAATGTGCACCCCAATTGTTAGACACGAACAACAATTGGAGGTGTACTTTTTTATGGCTAAATTCTCACCAGAAGAAAAAGTAAAGGCAGTAAAAAAATATTTAGATGGCAGTGACGGAGTGAAAAGACTTGCGAGATCCATAAAGGTTCATCCGAGTGTACTCCAATAGTGGATTAAACAATATAAAGCCGTAGGGGAAAAAGCTTTTGAAAAACGCTATACAAGATATTCCCTTCAATATAAACTGGATGTATTTAATTATAATGGTACAAAAGATCAAGAGAGTGGCCAAATAGAATTAAATTATGATACCCGTAATAATGTAATTACCAATAACCAAATCTATGCAAGTAATAGTCGTATCTTTATTAGCAATAATTTTAGTAAAAACACAGGAAACAAACTTAATTACAATCAATACTATGGTGAATTCATTCAAAATAATGGCTTATGGCAATGGAAAAGAAAAACGTATAAAGGATTTTCACCTTATTAAGTAAGTATGAATCAAGAAGGAAATGAACAACAAAGTGTATTCAGCAAATTATCCCCTTCGTTCAAACTAATTTTAAAATAAAACAAATCTACTAAATCAGCTTTATCTTAGCTCATTCCCCTTCCCTCTCCTATAAAAGTGAAAGAAAAATGAAAAGTCGTAAAGACTCTGTATTGATGATTCTATAAGTAAAGAGGTGATCTATAATATTTAGTAAGCCGCGATTAATTTCTCTTAATATGAAGGGTTCACGCCCCTTGGGGAAGAAGTCTTGTTGGCTAAAATGATAAAAAGGCTCAAGGAAGTATCAAGATTGTAATTACCGATGATAGTAAAAGTAAATCTGAACAGATTGAAGCATCCACAACTAAAAGCTAACGAGGCAAAAGTAAACAACATATAGATTTAAATTATATTTCTCAACAAACAAAATTATTTAATGTGGTAAAATAATAATCGGATTGGCATCCAATACCATATTACGATGGTTCAAGTCGCAGGAAGGCACCTTAGGGTGTCTTTTCTTTTGTTTGAAACACATTCTGCCAAAATACCTGTATCTTTGTTGAATTACGACTCATATAATCCAACAAACTTCGTATATATAATTTGTTACCCTAAATAGGTTGACAATACGAACAGTTATAGGAGGATTTTGTGAATGATAAAAACAGCTTGTGTAAGTATGATTACTGGGATTCTTTTAATATGTTCAACAGGATGTGCCACTCAAACTGATTCTATTACAGCTAAAACTCAATCAATAGATAATAGCACTTATACAACAAAAGAGATCATAGACGCATTTCCTTTAGGGACACCCATAACTACCTACATTCGAAAAGAAGAAAAACTGAACGTAAAACAGCTCACCAGTATTACCCTTACAGATGGTGGCGTCGGTAGAGTTCTGGAAGCAACGGATGGTTTTATAGAAGACCACATATTAAAATAATATTCTTTACCTGCAACTAAATTATATATGTTATGGACCAAGAAATTAGCACCTATAATAATTCCGCCTAACATTGAACTAATTAAAATGCTCATTAAATAAAACTTGAACTTCTGGAACATTTCCCTTCTACCCCTTTTCTAAAATAAATTTCATTAAGGTTGTACTAGAAAATTTCACCATTTATTTTCCATATATTATTAAAAACATGTTTTAATTAAGGTTATTTTAAGGAAGGCATTATCTATTCAAATGTCCATTTTGGGGTTCCACCAATATGCCCATCAAGCTAATGAAACTAGTTGCCCCAAAACAAAA
Organism: Bacillus sp. RC251; assembly: GCF_044908765.1. Taxonomy (NCBI): domain Bacteria; kingdom Bacillati; phylum Bacillota; class Bacilli; order Caryophanales; family Bacillaceae; genus Bacillus; species Bacillus sp. RC251. The sequence goes on from NZ_JBIYDP010000009.1 coordinate 73,241, forward strand.
AAATGTACATTTTTTTGTTTTGGGTCCTTATAAAATTCTTAAGTTGATGGCCATACCCTCCAAGGTGCCATTTATTTCACTTATGCTTTGCTAAAAATTCTGTTATGCGACGATATACATATATTTCATTTTCTTTTTTTGAAAATCCATGTCCTTCATCGTCTAGTACTAGGTATTCTACATCTACTTCTTTTTCTTGCAGCGCTCGAAAAATTTGATCCGATTCTGTCTTTACAACTCGTGGATCATTTGCCCCCTGAATTATAAGGAGTGGTTTATTCATTTGATTTAAATATGTAATTGGTGAATCATTTATAAGCTTATCTTTATCATTCTTAATATCACCTATTAAATTAACTGCAAGCGGTTTCCAATTTTCAGGCATAGATTCGATAAAACTAAATAAATTGCTAGGCCCAAAAATATCAATAGCTGCACGGAAATACTCTGAATGACGCCCATAAAGCAATAAGGCCATATACCCTCCATAACTACCACCCATAACAAATAATTTATCAGGAGTTGATATACCCTGTTCAAATAACCATTCTATTCCTGCTACACAATCTAAGCGTGGGGCTTCTCCCCAATCACCTTCAATCATTTTTGTAAATGTTGAACCATATCTTGTACTTCCTCTAAAGTTTGGTGCAAAAATATTATATCCCTGCCTTAATAAATATTGAAATAATGCCCCGAAATCTTTCGTCTCAGCACTTTGTGGACCACCATGAGGCCAGAATATTGTATATCCATTTTGCACTTCTCCTTTCGCCCGGAATAATAATGCTTCTATGTTTAATCCATCAAAGGAGGCATATGTTATAACATCCGGTTCAACAAAAGAAGATTCAGATAAACCAATAACATAGTTTTTTGTTAATGCTGACCATTCTGTATCTCCATTTTTCCTGTAATAGATGTTTGCTGTTTTCGTCGCACTTTCACCTAATAGATATAAATTTTCAGATTTGGTAATTTCTATTTGACGTATCGTATCTACCGGAGAATTTAATAGAATTAATTCCTTTGTATCCCATACAAATTTATATAACCTATCTGTAACACCTTTCGACGAAACAATGTAGCCATTTTTTGTTTCAGTATGCCATTTTATATCGGTTATATCTTCCTTCTCTATTTTACAGATCGGTTTGAATTCCTGTTTATTTAAATCAAAAGAAGCTATATAAGAAAACTCTTCTTCATAATTCGTAACAAAAATCACTGTATTTTCATCAATATAACAAATGGACTCTATGGTATGTTCTTTCTCACTGGAAGGTACTATACAAATGAGTTCTTCTCCCTTTTTCACATATCCTACATTATATGTATTACTATATGACTTTAAAACAATGTAACTTGATTCATTCGGACTCACTGCCCCCACATATGTAGGTGTCTCCACACCAGTTAACAGAAGCGTATCTTCTTTTGTACGTATATTATAACAACGTGAGTTGAAGAACCTTGGGTTATCTTTACTTGTGACATAGTATAATCGTTCCCCATCCTCTGTTAAATGCACATAATAATCCTTTTCTGTCTCTCCTGCTGGAATCAATTCAAGCAATCCGCCACCCTCTGGTTTTAATGCATAAATATGATAATTTTCATCGCCATCTTTATCAAATCCAGCTAAAATAAATCTATTTAAAGAATCCACTTTAATAAAATTACTTGCTTGATTACAATATGTTAACGGATACGGGGATAAGTTTGGTAAATCCATCGCCCATAAATTAGAATGCCCATTTAAGTTTGTACTAAAAATTAACCTTCCTTCATCTTCACTGACTGTAAACTTACCCATACTATATGATCTAAAAAATTGTTCGGCATCTTCTCTAGGAAATTGAATCATCTTTCTTCCTCCATTCTATTTAATATCTAAAAATTCAGAACACCATATATATAAAGATTCTATATTTCCCTACTTATCCCTTTTTTGTTTTATTTAGATTTACTTCTACCTTCTAATTCCCTTATTAACATTACAAGTAGAGAGGTAAAAATTTCGTTCTGGAGGTACTTTAAAATCTTAGCTTGATAGCGATGTGGTAGGCCCCCTATTTTGAAAATCAACGCTTATAATCAAAAAGCGCATAAGTATTTATATTAGAAAGTGAGATATTTCACCATCAGATGGTACTAAAATATTGTCGGAAAGTCCTTTTTCATTGATGAATTTTTTTAATTCTTTTCTAGTTAGTAAGCAATGGTTGACAGCTTCCATATGAACAACGATAATAGTTGAATTTTGGGCTTCCATGTATGTTTGATAAATATCTTCTTTAGTCATAATTACAGGATTTCCTTGAAGAAATTGTGCCCCTCCTCCATTTACAACAATTACTTCCGGATTATGGGTTTTAAGTACATTTTGAACGTCGGTACACCATATTGTATCTCCTGCTATATAGAGTGTTTTTTCATTTGGGTGCTTAAATACAACACCTGAAACTTCCCCCATAAGATGTCCTATGTCTCCCGTACCGTGTTTACCATCAGTTTTAGTTAGGGTAATGCTCCCCATATTAATAGCATTAGTTAATGCTTCAACGTTCTGAAAACCTTCTTTTTTAATTGCTTCAACGTCTTTTTCATTTTGTGCATAGATTTTTATATCTTTAGGTAAAACCTCTTTTGCAATCTGGTCAAAATGATCAGGATGTAAGTGTGTAATGATAACAGCATCCACCTGAATAATTTCTTCTATAGAGGTTGGTAAGTTAACCAGAGGATTTAGCATATGTTGATTTGGTGTATTAGGAAACGGTGGAATCGATCCTTTTTCAGCTAAAAAAGGATCGATTAGAAACTTCTTATCACCATAATGTAAAACTAGCGTTGCATTTCGTATGAGTCTGATATCCATGAGGTACTCCCCCTTTTGCTATATTTAGTCATAGTATAAAATAAGAAGTAAATAATTTTACATAGGCAAAATCAAGTGTTTATATGGTTTGACTTGAAATATGAAAGGATTTGAAAAGATGTTAGATGATACAGATAAAAAAATATTAAGAGAGTTATCGAAGAATGGTCGTATATCGATGAAAGAATTAGGAAAAAAAGTTCATTTAACAGGACAAGCAACGTCTTCTAGGGTAATAAAGTTGGAAGAGAACGGAGTCATAGAAGGTTATACGATTAAATTAAATAAACAAAAATCAGGATATCCTGTACATACATTTATAAATATATATACAAAAGACGTTCAACATCAGCCCTTTTTATCTTTTATTAAAACACACCATGAATATATTATAAATAACTTTAAAATTAGTGGTGAAGGTTGTTATCTTCTAGAATGTAAGTTTTCTTCTAATGAAGTTCTAGATGGATTTTTAACCAAACTAAACCAACATGCTAATTATAAATTATCCATAGTGATTAATTAATATTGACCCTATAAATATTTGATTATTTTTATATTTAAGTTATCAGATTATATTAGCCGGTATAAGTAAAGTTACGTGAGAATAAGTACAAGGTTGTCTCGTAAAAAAGAAACATAAACCTGCAAAAATGAGAGGTTATGTTTCTTCTTTGATATAGTGTGTAAGATATACAAGATAAGAGTATATTTAGTACAAATAGTCATTGATGTGTACTACCTTTTCCTCATTTGGCATTAGAAATTGAAATGGAAGAGAATAGATTGGGAATGTTATTCTCAAAAGCTAATGTAAAAGAAGGGATTAGTTCATCTATTCTTTCTTGCTGTGATCTCTTATCTACTTCTCCAAGTTCGTTCAAAAGTTCATTCCCTTCCGAAGACTCATCTCCAGTGATTAACATGTTTAACATATCTGAGTTAATGACTTCATAAGGGGAATAAACTAATCCATTCATCATTATATATTTTTGAAGCATGGATGAATTACCCTCATTTGCTTGCTTTAAAGCTTGTTTAAGATATAAATCAAAATATTTCTGTGCAAATTTCACACCTTTTAGCGGGACTGCCCCTACATGTTCAACACCTTCCCAACGTAAATCCGCAATTGAACTCAGCCACCATGCCGGCTCAATAGCCTGTTGCATACGTTGCAGCACTTTGCGTTCGAATCCAGGTTTATGAGTAGAATGTTCTTTTAAACATGTATCTAACATTTCAGCTTCAATGGCGGCTACGGTCATCCCTTGTCCATAAATGGGATCAAAATTACAAAAAGCATCACCTAACACTAATAATCCAGATGGCCAATTTTCCATTTGTTCAAATTGTTGACGAGTTGATTCATGCGCTCTAAATCCTCTTGGGACACTAATTGGATCTAACTCTTTGATTAACTCCCTCATCATAGGGGTAACTAATGAATCCAGTTCTTTTTCATATTCTTTTGAATTGGTTGGTGGATAGTGTGTACCTCCAGCAACAAATAGTAGCGCTTGGGCTATGTTATCTTCAATATATAATAGCCCTACAGCTCCAATGTTTTTAGCAGGATCTCCTTCAGAAATTGCACTCAATTTCTCTTTGATATGTGGAGGTACTTTATAATATCTCGTGCTATATCCAAAATTCACCTTTAAACGTTCTGGTTCTGGAACATCATATCCCATAGATGTAAGCCATTTATTGAGTTTAGATTGACGGCCACATGTATCAACTACCAAATCAGTTAAAACAGTTCTCTTTGTTTTTAATTCATCTCGTTCTTGAATATTGATTCCAATAACACGCTTGTGATCTGACGAAGTTAGAAGTCCTGTCACCACTTGCTTTGAATGAAAATGTACATTAGGAATTTCGTGTACACGTTGGCGGATTGTCCACTCTAACAACGCTCGACTGCTCGCTGCACCTTTTCGTTCTATAACTAGTTCTAGTGCCCCATAAGGAGAAAATCGAATCATTTTATCATTCTTGACATTATGGGCCCCTAGATTTAATAAATCATCAACATATCCAGGAAAGAAACGGTTCATAATTATTTCTCCGCGTGGTAATACACGATGAGGATGAAAGTCTTGGGGTGTACCTGGACGTTCAGATGGCTTTTGAGGTAACGCATCTTTTTCAACAACTATCACTGTCTCAAAATAACTAGAAAGCACACGTGCAGTAAGCAAGCCTGCAATACCAGCTCCAATTACTAGAGCCTTTTCTCTTTTTTGCTGTTGATATAGTAATTGATTATCCATCAATAATCTCTCCTCTTCCTAAAAAGTATATTTGTTCAGCATGTATCTATTAAAACTTTTCCAGAAATCAGAATAAACAAATGATGATTCTTCATTCAAATTATTAAAATGAAGTTGGTCCAAGTCAGAAAAAGTACACTTAAATAAGTATCCTTTTTCAACAAAATTCAGGTTCATATAACTTGTATAACTGTCCACCGCTTATAATTGCTTTTTTAATACTGCTTTTTCCCCCTTTAATTTTTTATAATTTGCACCTTAAATGTATCACTTTTGATATCCTTTTAAATATTTGGGATTTTTAGAAATATTTATTTGATTTTTAGTAATATTTCGATTCTATTTTATCAAATAGAAACTAGAGTCTTTGGGGAAAGTATGTAATAATGCATAATAATTCAATCAGATATTATGATATACTTTCAAAGAGCTGATACAAAATTTCTTTAGATTGGAAAACTAAAGTCTTATCTACCTAATTGTGGGGACGCCTTATGGCGTCTTTTCTTTTTTATTTTAAGAAAACCCCCAAGCATTCATATGCTTAAGGGTTTATCGATTGAAAGGTAGTGCCGTTTGGAATTCCTTAAATTAAGAACAAAGCGGGATTACTCCTAAACCAATTAATAAAGCTGCAGCAAACGCTGGAATTGGCGCAGGAATCTCGATACCTTCTACAACTAAAAAGTATTGTCCATTCACAACTTTAAAACAAACTAATTGCATGGCTAATCCTCCCTTCTGTTAGGATGAATATATTATATTAAATAATCTTATTATTGATATAATTAAATAGTCTTTTTTTTAAAAAATGTGTAATTTATCAAAATTCAGCGGAAACACATTAAATTATATTTCCCTTATTTTCAAAAAGACCTGCTCAATTCAAACGTAAAAACATAAGGTAAAGTGAACCCATTAAAATCCATGGAATGAACCCTAGTTGTATTCTCTTATCTAAAGGAGGAACTATAATTATGGGATATGGTGGTAGTTGCGGCGAAGGCTGTGGTTTTGCTGGAGGCTTTGCTTTACTCGTTGTACTCTTTATACTATTAATCATTATCGGATGCAGTTGTTTCTGCTAAAAATTATTGGAGAAGGCACCTTTGGGTGTCTTTTCTTTATGGAAAAATCCCTACACAAAGTGCAGGGATTTTCATGCTACGAATATATAAAACTGATTACTTAATATATAACGACGTGCGCCACGTATCTCTTGGATAATTTATTGAAGTCTTTTGATATTCAAAAGTCCCTTCTTGATGCTTTGATGCGTCCCATTTATATTCCCAACCTACAATAGGATTGCCACCAATTACTTGTGAACCAATACTTTTTACATCAAATCCATTCATTTTGGCAAAAGGAAACTGGCCATATCCTATTTCTTTTGTGTAAACATATAAGTAACTTCCCCCATGATCTTTAGTTGTACTAAAACTATTAGGAGTAATGTATTCAACTCCACCCAATTGTGATTCCACTTTTACTACACTTAAAGAAGTTAGAGGTGCTGCTGGTCCTGCTGATGCCTCCGATGCCATTCCTAACCCAACTACCGCTGCCACCGCTAATGATGATATCCCTAATGTAACTTTTTTAAACATATAAACATCCCCTTGTTTTATAATAAGTACAAGTTTGATATTAGCATAATTTTATTAGAATATTCCTTATTTTGAAAATGTTAACAATTTCTACTTTTTTTGATATGCAATTTAGCATATCGATTGACATACAGAATAATCCAGCCACTACTTTCAATATAAAAACTATTTTCAAATTTAATATTATTAACTCACTAAATTCTCGTCAAAAGACTGGTCGTCTATACAATAGTTTGGTAACATATAAGTATCTTTTAAGAAGGAACAGCTAATATAGATCGACTAAATAATGTAAAGAAAATGTTTTATTGCATAAAAAAAGGCTCCATTGCTGGAGCACTCAAAAAATAATATAAGTAAATGAATTAAAACAAATAACAGACAATTAAACTATATAGATAAAAAATATATAAATCTATATATATGCAATATTGCATATTAAAACAACTATTTATTGATGCTATAATAAGCTTACTCAATGATTGTTATATTTTTTTATGGTTTTTAAGTAATACAATACCTTCTTTACACCATTGTACAAGGAACAAAAGACATCTTAATCGATGTCTTCTTCTCTTATATGATAACAACACAATAAAATTAAGATGGTTCAAGTCGGAGGAAGGCACCTTAGGGTGTCTTTTCTTTATTTCTCAATATAAGAACTCTAAGAATATGCTATTATTTTAGTACAAATTCCCTTTTATGCATTGAGATAGTATTGCCCCAAAAAATCCCACCTATTTCCGTAGGTGGGCCTTATCTTTATTACACGATACCAAATTATACTCTCATTTTTTCGTGAACTTTATGCAATTATACATATTCTCAAAAAATACACCAAATAAATATTACATGTAGTAAAATATAAATTGTGGATACATTCTATAAAGCAGATTCTTTTGAAAGACGTAACGTATTGATCTTAAATCTCTTGATATTTAGTGAACTAACAATCTGGTGTATATAGACGATTCTGTTTTATAGGATGTGTTTACACGTATAACAAAGGGGTAATACGTGTATATTTATATAAAATTAAAGTAGTTCAAGTCGGAGGAAGGCACCTTAGGGTGTCTTTTCTTTATGGAAAAATCCCCACACATTGTGTAGGGATCTTGTTTTTCTTACCATTTAATTTTTGTTGGATTTAACTTGGAAATGTATCCACGTACTAATTGTTTTTCGTTGCTGTCATAGATACCGATATCACCAGAGAAATTTTCCTAATATTCCCCTAAATAGTCTTTTGATGGTGCTTTCAAATCTACATATAATCCCATTGTCCCGAAACTTGCCACCTGGCGCGCTGCTATGTCTCATACTTGTTGCGCTCTTTCTTTCGTTGTTCCCGCTGGAACGATAACAACAATTCGAGTTAGACTGTCTTTTTCTTCAATATGGACATCTAGCGCCTGTTCAGCCACCTTTATTCCATCCTTTGCTGTTTGGATTCCTAATTGACTTGATTTCACATCTTTATTTCACGCTCCCTGGCCTTGTTCTGTCATCGATTGTTCCGCTTTTTCTTGTGCTTTCGCTTCATTTAACCCACTGCTTTTCGGTTGTTCAACTGGTGTTGACTCTGCTTTTGGTTCTTCTTTAACTGTTTCCTTTACTACATTTTCATGCTGTTTTGATTTATCCGTCGATTGCTGCACAGGTACTTCCTTATGTTCTTGCTGCTTTTCTTCCTGAAATGCTTTAACTTTTTCTTTTTGTTCCTCTTTCTTCGCATCTTGCTCTATTGTCTCTTCTTCAGTACCACACGCTGCTAATAATAAACTTGCTGCAATTGTTAAGCCTGCTAATTTAATTCTTTCATATGTATAAACGACCACAGATACAAATATTAACTTTGTATCCCATATCTGAATCATTCAAATGATAACTAATTAATATTCAAATTCTTTATATTTAAATATTAACTTTATAATCTATTTTCAATCAAAACAAATTAATTTCTTCTTAAAACGTGGAATCATTCTTTTAAATTGATAGTGATGGAGTAACACCGCATCGTTATCAACATAAGAGAAGGAAATACACCAAAAACAAAAAAACGATAAAAAAATAATAAAAAAGCTTATCATTAACTACTAAAGGATAAGCTTTTTTGTCTATATGTATTAAATTTTATTTGATCTCTTCCACGCTATTACTGTAATAAGATATTGAATACCAAATAGGAAAACGAAAAGTATAATGAATTTTGCTATTGCTGCTAACCATCCACCGAAATCTTCAGGGAAGTAATATTTGTATGTAGTAGCACCTATTGCGACAAAACAAAAAATAAAGGTATTACTCATTTTTTCTTTTAATTTTTCTTTTAATTGCTCTTTATTATTAATATCTGTTTCATAAACACCAGTTAGAATAGATTTAATAAAGAAGAAAATCATATAACAAATTATAATGGCTAGTGAAGCAATCCATTCTAGGAATGGGCGGTGTAGATATGCTCCCCTTATTACAACATCTATAAAAGCTAAAAGTAGGACAATAATTCCAGATTGCGCCCAAATTTTCATTTCTATTTGTTGAATCCTTTCATCTGAATGTGTACTGAGTGAAAACCATTTTTTTAGTTTTTCCATTTTAGAGTTCCTCCTAAAATAATTTATCATTTTAGCCAAGTAGACTCCTTCCTCAAGGAACGCGAAGTGAGTAGGTGGGAGATGAATTGGCTTTTAACCTAAACTCTTATCTATTGTTTTAGCTATACGAATACAAAATTTTAAAGAAGGGTTAAACTTATTACTTTCAATATGACTACTGGTTTTTCGCGTAGCGTTTACAATATCGGTAAACTCCAGTTGAATTAGAATTTTTTAACTCTTGCAATTTTCTCTTTACTTATAGACTTTAAATATGTCTCATTAGTAAATGATAACTTCATACCATAAATCTTATATTCTATATATTAAATTATTAATTACATAAATGCAATATATATTTTACATTAAGACGGATATATATTACCAATCTCTTTATTTTTGTATCTAAAACTATCCTACAAATATAAGAATAGAAATTTTTTCTGTAGACGCCTTTTTCTTTTAGTTATTTTCGTATCCCCAATGTAACAGCAAGGGATTTATGTATCCGAGTTTTGGTGTACTTTATATCAAATATGCATAATTACATAATTATTCTTTATATAACGATATTGAAATTTACAATTTTAACCTGTAAAATACAGGATGTTAAATAAATACCTAAGGGGTTGTTAATATGAAAAAATTTATGGGCATGTTAGCTATGTGTTTTGCACTTACACTAGCATTTTTACCAACTATTTCAAAGGCGGATTCTTCTCCACTACGAAGTGTTAGCATTAGTGCTGTAGGCGATAATAACAAAATGTATAGTGCAAGTTCTTACTTATCTATTCCTGTTCTTAAAGGCGATTATCTTTATGTGAAAGTTAGTGAAGTAGGTACACCGGATTCATATTCAGAAGCTTTAACTATTAATGGTGTTAGATATGCAGGAAGTTCTTTAGACGAAGTCAGTTCTTATACTGGTCCATTCGGATCTGAAAAAACATTTAGATTACGTATCAAAGATTCGTACATCTTCTCAAACACACCAAATTCAACAAACACTATAGCTTTTGAAGCTAGAGTTCCTTTCTCAATGCAAGTATTATCTAAAAGTATATCGGTTCATGTAGAATAATTTATATCATTATTATTAAATAAAAAATACATCCCTATAAGGATGTATTTTTTATTTAATTGAAGAAAAGACGATGCATACAATATCAAAATCTAATTAACATATCATTTGATTATCGGTAGCAAGATTAAAGATGACCCTACTCTCGGAAAGAAACCTTCTTTTTCTTTTAGTTATTTGCTTGTCCCGAATGTAACAGCGAGGAATTTATATATTCGAGTTTTGGTTTACTTTCATTTGAAATGCAAATACCAATACATTGCAACTTCATCGCTTTCTTCATGTATCCCTCTATATACTAAAAAATCCAACCCACCTATTACAAACCCACATTTTTCATAGAACCTACATGCTGCTACATTATTATTTTGTGTTTCAAGCATTATACCTGGCATATTGCTTTCTTTTGCCCACTGTGTTGCTTGCTCAATTAACCTCCTACCAACTCCAAGTGAACGATATTTTTTATCCACCTTTATATCTTCTATGTAAGCATAGTGATTCCAATTCTTTTTCAATACCATTACTCCTATAATTTGGTCCTGTAAAATTGCTATGTAAATTACTTGTTCAGGATTATTTATATAATCAGTGTATGCTAGTTCATCATCATATTGATCTTGTAAATAACTTTTCTCATAACTTGGAACGTCTTCTACTGTATATTCTATTTGCTTATTTACTTTTGAAAGAGAAAAAATCAACCGAGAATTTACTATAAAACTATCATCAATTTCCGGTAAATTGTCTAAATCATCTACTTCTAATTCTCTAATTAAAAGGTTCATCGTATTCTCCTTTACGTGGGACCTCCAATTCATATTATTCCCCCTAGTTCTTTCCATGTCCCTTATTCAATTCTAATTTACTAACTGATTAGCGTTATTGCAAATCAAAATAATAAAACCGCATCTCCAAATGTTAGATAACTATCTAATACATTGGAGATGCGGTTCACTTAGGTCATTGAGGACTCATCTATCCTCTTTATTCGAAAATTACATTTATCATACTAATTTAATATTATATTCCTGAAGCCAACTATTAACTTGAAGTAAATAATCTATTATACTTCGTGCATCATTACCAGAAATTACTTTGTCTTTTCCTTCTGCAATAGCACGAACTCTTTCTACATTTATTAATGGTAAAATAGGTGATTGAGGATCGTTCAACACATGTAACATCCAATCACTAATACCTTGTAGATAAGAAGCATCCTTTGTGCTTGGATATGCACTTTTTTTGCGATAAAGTACATCCTCTGGAAGTACATTTTCAAAAGCTCGACGTAAAATACCTTTTTCAATATTGTCTATGCTTTTCATTTCGAATGGAACATTCCATAAGTATTCTACAAGCCGGTAATCGCAAAATGGAACTCGTACTTCAAAGCCATTCATCATACTTGTACGATCTTTTCGTTCAAGCATAAATGGCAAGAAACGTGTAATAAACATGTAAGACATTTGACGTTGCTTCCTTTGTAGATCACTTTCATCTTCTAAAAAGGGAACCTCAGCAACCGCATCTTCAAATTTTTGTTTTTGATATTTTTCAGGGCTAATCTTTTCTTTAAAATCCTCTGATAAAATTTCTGTACTATACCATAAATTAACACTCCAAGGGAATATCTCTGCATCTAAAAACTTCTCTTGATGGAACCATGGATATCCTGAGAACACTTCATCTGCGGATTCGCCTGAAAGTGCAACTGTTGCGTCTTTTTTCATTTCCTTAAATAGCAAATAAAGTGATGTTTCTAGTTCTCCAACTCCAGGTAGATCACGCGCTCGCATTGGAATTAATAAATGCTCTATTAAACTATCTGATCCCAATTCTATAGAGTGATGCTTTGTTCCTACATATTCAGCCACACGTTTCACCCAAGGTTCATCACGATCAAAACGAAGGAAGTCTTGCTCAAAGTCTTTTTCATCATTGATGAAATTCAGGGAATATGTATGAAGGTGTTCCCCTTTATTCCCAAATTCGTTTCCTGCTAAACCTGTTAGACCACTTGAATCCAAACCTCCGGAAAGCATAGATACCACTGGTCTATCAGCAATTAACTGACGTTTAACCGTATCTTGTAAAATGGAGCGGATAGTCTCCACTGTCATATCAATATCATCTATATGGTTTTTACTTTCCAGTTTCCAATACTGTGTCGTATTCGAGCCATTAGAGGTAAACGTCATATAATGGCCAGCACGCACTTCGTGTATATCCTTGAAAATCGCATGACCTGGAGTACGTGTTGGTCCAAGACAAAATATCTCAGAAAGTCCTTCTTTATCTACTTCTGCATCTACAAGTGGGTGCGAAAGTAAAACTTTTAACTCTGAACCAAAAAGAATTGCACTCCCTCTTTGAGCGAAAAATAAAGGCTTCACACCTAGATGATCACGACCAAGCATCAATTTCCCAAATCTTTCATCCCAAATACCAAAAGCAAAAATCCCATTTAAGTGTTGAACACAATCTTCTTGCCATTCTAAATAAGCATGTAGTAATACCTCTGTATCAGACTTTGTCTGAAATTCATGACCTTTCTCCTCAAGTTCTTTACGTAATTCTTGATAGTTATAAATTTCCCCATTGAACGTAAGACCAATCGTATCATTTCCATCTTTATACAGCATAGGTTGAAGGCCACCTTCAGGATCAATGACGATGAGACGTCGATGACCTAATGCCGCTCGTTTTGAGAACCAATGCCCCTCTGCATCAGGTCCTCGGTGAATGATAGCATCTGTCATTTTTTTTAACGTTTCTTGTTCATTAGACAAGTCTTTAGACCAGTCTATCCACCCTGCAATTCCACACATAGTGTCTACCTTCTCTCAAATAGTATAGAAACCGACTAAAATCAAATATCAGTCGGTTTTCCGTAAAAAAATCCGACTAAAAACATCTTTTAGTCATGTTTATATAATAAAATGAATTGAATAAAAAATCAAACAATTCAATCAAGAAAGAAATCACTGTCCCCTTTCACTTGAATTCTCATCGTCCAATTAAAAAATTATTACCTTAAACTTTCATTTTTATCCTAAGTGATACAGTTGCATTCTATTATAGTTATATACTAGAAATAAGAATGGTGTATGTTATTCTATAAGAAGCAAATAGAGGACTTTCTATTAGGAGTTACAAAATTACAAATGAACTAATACAGAATGTAAAGACAGAAAACTTCGCTAAATATTTCAAGGATAGGGTGTAGACAATGATCAAATTAGAAAAAGAAAATAAAAAAATGAAAATCATTCAATCTGCCACAATACTGTTCTCTACGCGTGGTGTCCGTAACACAACGGTTGATGAAATTGCAAAGAAAGCTAAAGTTGGTAAAGGAACTATATATTATTACTATACAGATAAAACTGAAATATTATGTGACTGCTATATGCGTCATATTCAGCTTAAACGCTCACAATTATTTGATTTATATAAAGAGGAAAAGGATGTTTTACTACGAATACAAAAAATCCTTCATTATATCAGCCTAGAATATCATCAAGACCCATTTGTTTCTACACTCTTTCAAGAATATAAAGAGTACCATTCACCTGAAATTACAACTTGTTTTAAACAATCTGAAGAAGAAGCAATTAAAATGATAAGTAATTTGCTCGAAAAAGGTTATCAACAAGGCGCTTTGCATAAGGTGCCATTACCGCTAACAGCTTTTATGTTAGTACGAATGATTTTTAACTACGAACAGGATTATATAAAAAATGATAAAAGTGATAAAGAATTTCTGCAGTTGCTAAAGCATATGCTGCTTAAAAACTAGTTTTAACAGCAAAAAAATAATTGTGGTATAACTATATGAAGAAGAACGTGAATAATAGATGGTTTCATAAGCTCTTTTCAGTCTGGACAAACCTGCAAAATATCTAACGCTTATGTAGGAATGACTGATAAAATCCCAACCCGCGTGATTGTTCATCGACTAATAAACGAACAACAGCGATTACAAGATCAAACTGTAAGGGAAAAAAGAATGAAATAAAGTATTCTGCTTGTAGTCAGGACTTAGCAATATTAATGAGGAATACCAATCATTTACTTGTGTTGATAGGAGAAGTAAATGATTGGTATTCTTTACGTTAGCAATATAAATTTAATTTAAATCATTGTAAGCAATCTTCCTCATTCATCGTTGCAAAAGGATAAAACGATGAATGAGGAAGATTGCGAATTCAGATGATGTTTTTATCATGTACTAATATTCAAGTTCACTTCAATGTGCATAAGCTTTTTATTATTTATTCTCTTAGATATGGGTTCCCATTAATAATCTAATTAAATTAGATTTCTTTACGCACCCTCTTCTGAATCCCACACTTCAGTAAATTCAAAACCTTTTAATTCACTCTCTAAAATTGCATTTTTGAATTGATCTGATACTAAAAGATAGTTAGGATGTACCTTCCCATTTATATTCAATTTAAAAATTGGTTCGTGCTGGACAACATAAGGAATAAATACAAATTTTTTACATCCTATTATTAAACCTGAACTTAACTTATCAAAGATTGTTTTATTATTATCAAGTGCTTCCAACCCCCTTAAAACATGCATAGCATAGTATTTTTTGTTTGTTTGTTTATGAATTAATGGTAAAAATTCAATATTATTTCCTACTATAGGTTCTAAAACATTCTTGGCTTTTTCACTAATTATTTGTACACCAGACTTTCCCAAAAAAATAGGGGAATCGCTTGATTTTCCTTCATCTGTTACCTCAATAAACTTAGGCGTCCATGAATCTGACAAACTCACCATAGAATTAAAACTAGTTGTAAAATATTTTTTATCCTCTTCATAGTTCAATAATTGAAAGGTTTCATAATCATCAGTCGAGCTCTTTAATTGCCAAATCTTCATATATATTCTCCTTTATTATTACCATTTATATGGTTATTTCTTGGGTTCATTTAATCGTAAATTACCTTCTAATAAATCTCTTTTTATTTCATGTAACACTGTTCGAGTTAACATCCCTTATTTAATTCTTGTAAAAAATAAAAAACAAACTAACCTTTAAAATGTTAGTTCGTTTTTAATAAATCATTAAATTAATATCAGGGAATTAAAAATGAATTTCAAATTATATTTAACATCAATTATTTTTATCCATTGGTATTGTATTTAGTGCTAAACCAACAAATCCTAATTTTTTTTGCTTTACCATATGGAGCCCCTTTTACTAATGTAAAAGGAATTTTTTCATCCTTTTAATATTTCCCCTGTTGATATATCAAGTGCTAGTACACTTTTTATCTTTACTAAATCTTTTAATCCTCCATTAGGAATTTCTATTAATACTATATTACACGTATCAGGGATTTCTTTTTTTATTTTCTGTATTTTTTGATTCAAACACCCCGTATTTACCCACTCAATAAAATCTAATGTAACTATAGTGGCATGATTTGAATTCATATCACCAGAATCAACAACCCTTCCTTTTCGTACATCTGCACCTTGCGACATTAAAAAACTTTGCCACTACCATCATCACCAATAGCGACATAACCATTTGCATATTCTGTTACTTCCCAAGTCTCATTTCGTTCAATAATATCATCAGTACCATAAATTATTAATCCTCCACCTATAGAAAAACCATTTGTATATTTCAATAAATCTTTATGTACATTTGGTAATTCAACTTTCATTACATCTTCTATTTCTTGAATTTTAATATCATTTGCTCGCTTATTTTTTATCAAACCAGAAACCCTAGATAAATTTATCATTTCCCCACTGCCTCTTTTATTTTTCTATAGTTTACATTAAATTTATAAGTTATATCAGTAGCATATCACCCAAGTCTCCTTCGCTTTCTTTACATAGCAGAAATTTTGACCTGAGGCAAACCAGAACTTGATAGTAAAGGTTTCGTTTGAGCTTTCTTTTCCTTACAACACTCTCATCATCCTTTACAGTCCATTCATTTTGTTGTATAGAATGATGCCAACTGTATTTAATTATCAGCTGGCATACTTTTATTTCCTTAAGCAGGATAATAACTTATTTTGTGAAGCCAAAATATATAGTGAATATTAATTACTATACCTTTCCGCGCTTAATTCTAAGAAAAAGCTTATGCAAATACATAAGCTTCTTATATTACATTTATTACTCTCTTGGATATAAATTTACATTAGTAAACTAATTTTATTAAATCTCTTTACGCATGATCTTTTGAATCCCATACCTCAACAAATTCGAAACCTTTTAAATTGTTTTCTAAAACTGTATTTCTAAATTCATCAGATACTAAGACAGTAGAAGAATGTAATCTTTGATTTAAAAATGTTTTAAATATTATCTGCCCCTCAACTTTATTGGCTAAAAATGCGTATTTTTCGAACCCTATTATTAACCCTGTACTTAGTTTTTCCAAAACTGCTTTATTGTAGTTAATTGCATCAACTGTATTTAGAACGTTTATTAGGTAATAAACTTCACTTGTAACATCATGAATTAATGGAAGGAACTCAACATTATTACAGATTAGAGGCTCTAATATTTCTTTTGCTTTTCTGCTAATCATTGGTGGACCAAGTTCTCCCCAGAACATAGGGCAGTCACTTTTTTTATCACCTTCTACACATTCAATAAAAATTCCCCCCCACGAATCAGACAGTTTTATTGCCAAATCAATTTTCCCATCAAAATATTTTTTACGGTCTTCTTTTAAATTTAGTAGCTGAAAAGATTGATAGTTATCAAATAAGCCTTTTAATTGCCAAATTTTCATACCTTTTTACTCCTTCAGAATTTAATTATTAAGTATCTATGATTGGTTAGATTAATTTAGTTTTAAACTACCATCCAATAACCTCTCTCTTATACTATGCAAGGCAGCAACTGCATCTTCTTGATTTCCCCCAAAGCGTTTCACTTCATACTCTGTATACTTCCCTGAATCTAGAGCGGTAAGCTTAAAGGAAATGAAAAGGGAATTAAATATACCAAAATCTCAACATCCTATCAACAAAAAAAGGTTACATTTATAGTTATTAACAGTAAGTGAATACTAAATAATAAAAGAAGCCTATTATGACCTGGGAATTGAAATATGAAGTTGATGAACAAAAAATTATAATTCAAGATTATTCAGCTGGTCATACCTTCGGACAAGGTGGTATTTGAGATTCCCCCCCCTCATCATAATGTAAGACCTGAGTACAATACAAGAACGGGACAGGTAGATGGGATGGAGGAACATTATTATTTTAAAAAGAGAGTTAAAATCTTAAGTTGATGGGCATGCGGCGGACCCCTACTAATATTCTTGATTTTAAATCATTTTCAGTATATTATATTCATATGGTAATATAGAAATTACGGTATACAGAAAGGGATCAAATCTATTTGTAAGATTTAAATCCTTTTCAAAGATAAAAAAATTTCACCAAAACGTAATATAACTTATGCTTGTCTTTTTAAGATGTATCTAATAAAAACACATTTTTTATCAATACAATTGTGTTTTCAATATAAATGGAAAATTTTTAATAGGCGTTTATTTACTTTCAATAATAAGAGCTAGTGTTCTAAAACATAGAGAAATAAGGCACTATACATAGTACCTGACAAACTTGAGAGATTTTGTATGTAGTTTGCTCATCACAGATAACAACAAAAGAGCCTTACCTATCTAGGCAAGACTCTACTAGTTTAGTTATATAATATTTACATAACAACTAAGAAACTAAAAACGTATAACACCAAGTAGCAGAACCCTAATATTCCTCCTACAGCTAATACCTGTTTAGCCCAACTTTTAATTTTCAGATTACTGTAAATCACTTGTACTCTTTCCATATTTCCTCCTATTAGGGAAAACCCTTAAAGACTCACACCTCGCTATGGTACCATTAAAGAATGACTAATAGGGCCTAATTTTTGTCTAAACGTATAAATATGCAATATTGCATAAAAAAATGTATTGTTATAAATGTAAGCGCTTACTATAATAAGGTTATAAAGATTTACACATCTTAATACAAAAACAGAGGAGAGAATAATATGGAAATCGCAATGGCAGTTTTAAAATTTATTGGTGGAGCAATCCCACTAATTCAAGAACTTTTAACAGCATTTATGTAATTTCATTATTTAGCAATTCTTTATAAATATTATCATACAGATGATCTATATATCAAAAATGAATTGATTTACAGATCATTTGCGTGAGTAGAGTCCCTTTAACATGATTGAGGGGATTTTTTAAATTTTTAAACACTTACGGTTACGTCACATCAAAATCAAGTTAGCAAAACAAAATGAAAAATACGCCAACCATTCCTATGATTCTACAAAAAGAATAGCGTATTTTTAATTTTGGAGCATTATAAAACTTTAACTAGATGATGATGGGGTAACAGTTGTGATTTAAAGATATGATCAGATTATACAAAGATACCCCACCAATATGTGGAAGATTAAGAATACACTTGCGAAATTGAAATGATTGAATTAAAAAATTTGATATTTTCATTGTTGCATAGGTTCCCTTTTAAATGATATACGTCTACTTTACCATCGATAAGCAATGACTAATGTCTCCTATTCAATCGTACTGATTACCCATGCCATGTTCTAAAGGAACCCTCTTGGCTAAAACGATAAAAATAAAGAGAGACACTTGTCCCCCTCTCCATAAGTACTTTTATTTTTAAATTTTAAATCATGCCTTTTAATATTAAACCAAAAACCGACATAGTGATTGCGCTAATAATAATTCGTAGAATCCAAGTTGTATTCAGGCTAATCTTTTCTAATTGCTTATTAATTGTAGCTATGTCCTTCTCATTAATTGTTGTGCGAGTTTCTAAATTACGAAT
The DNA here is from genome assembly GCF_044908765.1 of Bacillus sp. RC251. Taxonomy (NCBI): domain Bacteria; kingdom Bacillati; phylum Bacillota; class Bacilli; order Caryophanales; family Bacillaceae; genus Bacillus; species Bacillus sp. RC251. The sequence goes on from NZ_JBIYDP010000009.1 coordinate 92,565, forward strand.
ATCTCGCATAATTTCTTTTTGTTCTGCTTTTAAACTGTCAATTTTCACATAAACATCTTCCAATACGTTCACACCCTTTTATAATCGTAATAAAGCAATCTTTACATGACATGAGACAACCTTATTCATGGTGAATTCATTGGAGGAAATTCCATACAAAATCCGTATTTTGTTAAAAATAAAAAAGAGACAGTTTCGCCTCTTTAAATACATAAAACTTGATTTTATCCAGTTTTATCATTAATACCATTGATTTGTTGCTTTAATTTTAATCCACTTAACTTGCGTCCTATTTGAATTGAAGGTCTCTCAACTGAATAATACGTAATGCTATAGACTGTTTTTATGAGGATTTCGTATAAGTGTGATTTAACTGATTAAGGCTATTTTCAAAGACGACATTTGAGCGATAATTTTTGTCTATTCTATATAAGTGTTAGCAAGTTCGTTTGCAAACTTGTTAGCACTTATACATTCTTTTTAACTCTAATAAAATAACATGTTCCAAATCATGCAAATTCGCCTTTGGTTTGGCATAAATGATTTGAGTAAAACCATATTCATCTGACTCTTGTTTCACCACTTCCTCTACTTCAAGACCAGGTATTATCTTCGTACTTAAACTAGATGTAACAAATTTATCACCTTTTTTAATTTTTTCAGCCTTATCGTTTGGATTTTTTCCATTATAAGAACTTTCTTCTTCTCATCGTACCCTGTAATAAACCCTAGAATAGATTGATCAGTTTGTAATGTTACTGTCAAATGATTCGTTCTTTCACCTTTAGACATCTGAGTGCACCCCTTTTCGAATCCAACCATGCCTTTTTTTCTCAGCCAGTTCCTTGTACTTTATACCTTTCATGAAATCTTCTTGAGCTAACACGTGTTTTTGCTTCACTTCATATCACCCACCACTTTCTATACAACTAGGAAGAAATTCTTTTATTTTCCTCTTCGAATAAATTTTTTACAAAGAAAAAAGACCTTGTAAATTACAAAGCCTTTTTTCTTATATATAAATTTACAACTTTCATATTAGAATTAGTTAAATCCCTCCACCAGGCTCTGTGTAAGCAGGTGCTCCTCCAGTATTTCCATGTGATTCTAACTTGGGGGCAGGTGTATCTCCCTTATTGTAAGCAGGTGCCCCTCCTGTATGCCCATCCGATTCTAACTTCGGTGCAGGGAAATGCCCATGAGTATAAGTTGGTGCTCCTCCATGATCTCCATCAGCTTCTAACTTAGGCGCCGGAGTGTCTCCTCCATTAAAAGAAGGTGCTGGATAGTCTCCATATCCATAAACTGGTGCTCCCGTATGCCCATGAGTATAGGACGGTGCTCCACCATGATTTCCATGTGCATAACTCGGAGACCATCCCTCTCCATGAGTATAAGATGGTGCTCCTCCTCCATCCCCCTCTGAAGCCGCTTGAACAATACCTCCACCATTTCCATGAGTAAAACCAAAAATTCCAAATCCTAAAACAGATAAACCTACGACTGCTGTACCGATTTTTCTTTTCATAATCGCTCTCCTCTATGTATATTTCATGTTAATTGAAATGAATATTATGGATATCAGTCATGATGAAAATTCGACTCATTTCATTACCATATATTTATACTTCTATGTATTTTTTTGTAAAACCTTCTTGAAATCTGAATAAAATGGTTATTTTTTGTAAAAAATCAAATGTAGTAACAAATTATTCACTTTACAATTTAGGCTTTGTTGCCTTGTTTTACCCACCACCTCACGGTAATTTCTTTTAATCATATTATTACATCCTACCCTTGTAAATCTTTTTATTTAAATATAAAATTATATATAAGTTCTAACATTTTGAATCGAGGTGAAAATTATGAGAAGTTTTAGTTCATTATTGATCTCTACTATCTGTTCAACAATCCTTTTAGTTTGGAATTCCCTTTCTTTTTATACTGAATTCACAACAGGACATACATACTACTGGATTTACGGTATCATAGCATTGGTTTTCCTTCTATTCTTTGTCTTAAACATGCGGGATATCATCAAGAAAAACTACAGAACCTCATAACAATAGGAGTTGATACATATGTGGAAAAAGATTAATAATTATAAGTTTCAACTAAAAGATTTAAAATTTATGACTTGGCTCTTTCCAATTGTCGGGTTGTTATACGCTTATGAATTCTTCTCTGGACTAATGTACTACCAGGAGTTTCGTTGGCTCAAGTTAATATGCATGGCGATAATGATTATAGGATTTATGGATATTAAAAAGAAGCTTAAAAACAAAGATTATAGAGTGGCTTAAAGCAACAAACAATCTTGAACTCATTTTCAAATCATTGTGATATATTTTCGGGTCTTACTTCATAAATCATTACCAGGAGAATCTGCAGGTTTGCAGGTTCTTTTTTGGTAAAATAAAAAAGAACCTGTTAGGCTACTTAAATTTTGTCTTATCACCAAATAAAATGGTATCTATATTCACCCGTTACACTTTCATCAACTCCAGCAACCCTAGCAAATCTCATATATCGCAGTTTTTTCGTTCATTGATTTCGTTTGTTTTGTTAATCCTTATCTTTCTTTAACAACTAACAAGACGCCCGACAGATCACGGTAACACCTACGATAATGGCTATAAACTCAATCAAAATCAGTTATCCTTACATTATTTATTTTTTGCTTCCATACCCCATTCTCTTTACGATACGTATTCTTGTCATTCATGAAGTCAGCTGTATTAACAGAAATGCTATATTTCTTATAAAAATTTAAATAATTACTAAAGCAGTAGCTATCAAACGGATAGCTATTTTTTTATTCTCATAAAAACTATCACGTCTCATCATCAATTCGTTATAAACATAGAAATCTTTGACTTTCTTACTTCCCAGATATTTCAACTCAATTATCTGACGCTGATTGTTATCAAGAGCGTTTTTCAATGTCCGTTCAATTTATTTAAAACGTATCTCATGATTCTTATCGTCATCTTTCATTTTCGGAAAAAGAACAACATCTCCAGCTTAAGCCTGTTCTTCTTGATCTTTCATTCGGACACACAATGCTTTGTAGTTTTTCAGCTCCTTCACCACAAGTCTTCGCATCTCTTTTCCATCGATGTCTTCCAAAAATGACAATTGATTCATACGATACGGTTTCCCTCCGTTCAATCTACTTACTTGAATGGTTATCCCTATTCTTGGCCATACTACATTTATGCATCTAGATTGTCACCTTTAGAACGAGCAGTTAACATTTGTTAACTGTTCTTTTGTGATTCATCGTCACATTATGATGAAATGGTCATATATTATCTCGAAGCATAAAACCCTAATTTTCTTTTTAATATCTCACTTTTCCCTTAAAGAGCACTTTTTAAAGGTGCTCTTTTTAGGTTAGCTAGAATATCACTTAATATTCCGTCAAAAATATACCTTAGACGATGACCATAACTCATTTAGTACAGTCTCTAACCTTTCTCCTTTCCCCTTTTTGGAGAACCAGCAGAGCAGCTAGCTTTTGCTAGCTGCTCTTTTATTTCTTTCCTGCTCTTGCTTCTTAAAGAATTCTGTAACTGCGTCTTCCAAATAAGAACATATTTCCATTCCCCTATTATACAAAATGATATTTTTATCAGAATAACTTTCGTATAACATTTCTAATCTCGCTTACACTATAACTGTAACTTTAAGTTACACTTCTATTACTTGTAGGGCCTAATTTTCTCTTGTGTAACAAGTGGTTGGCTAATAAAGTTGACCACTTTGTTGCGCAAAATATTTTTTATTTCTCAATACTTAGCACCTGTAATGAATTCTCATTTCTTGATACTATATTGGTGACATTGATTTTCCTCATAGGCATTTTTGGTAAAAGGTCTGTTTTCCCACAGCAGGTCCTTTTTTATTTGTTTACTAATATAGTGTTTATGTTGATTTTACGTTGACATTTTGTTGATTTTTTCTTCACATTTAAAAGAAACCAACATACGATATTGTATGTAGTCTCTCCGTTCATAGAGATCTACCTTTCTTATCAAAGAGCATACTTATATGTGTGCTCTTTTTACTTACAATGAAATAACTATTTTGTTAAGTTTTATTAATTCCTACATTCTCTTAATAAGTTCTGTATAATAACCTTTCCAAAATCATTGTGTTCCTCTATTAAAAATACTGTTTTTCTCTGCAATACTATTTTTCTAAAGTATCCGACAAAATTTGACAAACACAGTCAGCTATATTTGTTATGATGTTCTAGGTATTTCGCTTGACTACATAGAGGTTCTGAAAAAAACATATTTAATGACTATTCGTAGAAGGAGAATACAACATGGAAACACAAACCTACAAATACCCTAGACAAAAGATTAATGGGATTTGGCTAATAATTGCCGGTATAGCAATGTTGTTACTTTTAATAAAATATAACGGCTATCCAAATGTTTGGCCTTTTATCATCGTTTACATATTGGGCATGATTTGGCAATTAAACTCTAAAACTAGGAAAAAGTTAGCAGTTGGTCCTGGAACACCAGAACAAAAAAAGTGGTCTAATTCTTCAATCATTCTATTGGCCATTCTAGTTTTTCTTATTTTCCATTTCTTTTCCGATGACTATAGAATTTGCTGGTTATTAATTCTTTTAGCTGTAGGTGTTCATTTTTTAGCTTTTATTCCAGTACACGGAAAATTAATGATCTTTTTATCAATTAGTTTGGTAATTAATGCGTTCATAGGATTAATTATTACTAATGTAAGTCTAGATATCTTTTTTGTAATAGATGGACTAATAAAAATCTTATTTGGTGGTATCTTTATTAAGCTAAGTCCTACTAATTTTTAAAAAATTAGTATTCTGTTTCACAGTGAACCTCGGAGATAAGCAGTTAGCTTTTGCTAGCTGCTTCTTTTATTTATGAAAAAAGGAAATTTCCATTCAAAATTAGATTCAACACTGCATGAAAACTTATTAAATTCTTTAATTCTTTCAAAATCACTCGTATACTCTTAACCCAATTTATTCTCTTGCAAGAAAAAACTTCTCTTACTGAACTCTTCTAGTTCTAAATCTTCTTCATCAATATCTATCCCATAATCATAAAAATAATATTCTTTTACTACATTTTCATCTGTACCAACTACAAGCAGTTAGCTAATTGCTTTGTTGTGCTGAATGAATTTTTAATTTAGTTTTCTTTCCTGCATAATATTTCGATAGTTGTTTAAACTATAGTTGTAACTTTTTGTTACAGCATATATCTGTATCCAGTGCAACTTCTAAAATTGTACAACTGAGCAGTTAGCTACATAGGCTAGCTGCTTTGTTGTGCAAAATGATTTTTTTAACTTGTCACCATTAAATTAAACGAGCATATATATTATTAACATAGTTTTCTTTCGCTAATAGGGTCTCCTTTTTAAGAGCACTTGTGTATAGTGCTCTTTTTTGTGCGAAAAACTTTTCTCAACAACTATCGTGTAGAATACCAACTCCATTTTTTGTAATATATAGGCAATCTCTATTATGCTTAGTTTTTATAAAAGGACCCACCCCCTCCAATGTGGATTCTTTTAAATTTTTTCTACAAAATAACGTTTTTGTTTAAAATAATGCTCCCATTAATTTGGACACATTTTCCACTATTTTTACCAAAAAATTCATGATATGGTTAATTAGTCGAGTACGTCATTGCTTGACACTTACCCTTAGAAGCCCCGTAGATAAACGGGGTTTCTTTTATTCAAATAACTATTTTGTTTGATTCCCTTACACAATGTCTTTAAATACGGACGCGCTCCCCATGCTCGATATTTTGTAGATGCAATTTGAATCTGTTCATCCCATTCAACTGCATATTGAACAAATGCTGAACACCATGTACGGGACTCGTATTATTGAATATTAATTGCTGGGGCTTCAGGGGTAGCTGTAGAATGTGCCACAACACCTTCATAAGCAACAACTATGGATAAAATATGTTTCTATTTCTTTTTCATTTCCTATTGTCATCCTTTTTCATAATTTTCGTATGGTCAAACAATCCACTTGCTGACAATCCGATAATCATTCCTTGAAATATATTCATTTTGATATCTTGAGACAAAAATAAAACACCTAGCATAATGCCAAGCGTTAAATTAAATAAGGGAATATATTTTGCTTGTAATCCAGTTGTTTTGGCAATTTGTGATAGTCCTATAACAACCCCAATCATTGCCGTAATTTCAATCATTACATACCGCCACCTTTTAAGAAGAAGGTCAGAGCCGCTCCAATTATTCCACCAATAATAAGGCGTAAGATCCATGTTGTATTAGCACTAATCTTATCTAATTGCTTATTAATATTAATAATGTCTTTTTCATTACCTGTTGTCCGCATTTCTAAACTTCTAATCTCTAATCGTATGTCCTTAATATCTTGCCTTATTTCCTGAACATCACCTTTCATCTCTTGCAAACCATCCATATCGCCACCTCTTTCCCACTTCTTATTTGATTTAGAATCCTTCATTACATATGCTTGGCTTTATGCTTCATTATTTAGTTCCTTCTTTTTTTCTGTCTCATCTATATGTCCCTCGATAGAATCCCCAGCATCAACTTCTGCAGGAACTTCTACTGCTGGATCCACTGCTTTAACAATGGAAACCGTAATTGGACTACCTCTAAATAGTTCCACGTTAACATTAAAATTGCTAGCGGTAATAATCCCGGCATTCACTAAATTATCTACAACATCATCAATTTCCATGAATTTATTGTCATTACCTGGAATCACATCCTCACTCGGAGCTGGATTTTGAATGAATTGCATAACTAACTTCTCTAAGATTGGAATAATTTGATTGATAATTTGGCTCTGTAATTGATTGTCCTCTGGATATTTATTTTGGATAGGATTTGTCATCTTGTTCTCTTCCCCCCAAAAACAAAAATAGAGCAGCTGATAGCTGCTCCATTTTTGTTTTCTTTTCAGTTGTATTTTTGTTAATTCTTCAGTTTTTAATTGTACTTAGAGATCTTCTATTGATACGTTTAAAAATATCTTCTAATGTGTTTAATTTATTTGTGATTACACTATCTTTTTTATTGATTTTTCGCTTGAACCATACACCTTTGGCAAAGCCAGATATGCATTACTACTCTAAAATCTCCAATGATTTTCTCTTTATTCACTTAAATACGTGCTTTCTAATATCTTTATAAAGAATAGTCTCAGCATTTATGCGGTCTTTAAACAAACTGATTTCTGATCTAATCCTTTCATTCTTGAATCAAGGCATGAAAGCAACGTAGTCCAAGACAATAGTACCATTTTTTATTCCTGGTCATAGCCAGATTCCAAAACAAATAGTCACTCATATGAGTGGACCTTAACCTTTTATCGAATATCTACAATGTCAAAGTGTTTCTCTGGTGTCCAACGACTCCCACCAATATCAATCCAACCTTCTTTACGGAAGAATACTGTAAGAGGTTCTTTTGAGTTAATACTGCCTTTGTATGCGCCGTTAATTCCATCACAATAGCTTACTTCATATCCTTCTGGAAATTTTGATATTGCTTTGAAGGGTCTCCAATAATAATGCTCTGCTTTTACCCAACGGCTTCTACCTAAATCTAACCATACATCATTGTCCTCTCCCCAGTACGCATCCCAGTATAATACTTCTGCTGCTGTCGTAAAGTCCCCCAGATAGTTACCGTGTGGTCCATCGTAATAGTTAATACCATATCCTTCCCAGTATATTGATCTTGCCATCCCAATCCCCTCTGGTTGCGGTGTACCAACAACGCCACCCTTACCTATAAACCATTCAAGAGATTTTTCACTGTTTAAATAATTTAAATCTACATTACCAGTTACGCCTGCAAGACTACCTGTTTCTGTATACTGCCATAAATCACAACTATACGCTGGTTTATTTCCATAACGTGGAATCCAAAGGAAATCCGCATTCACAGTATTAAGTCCATAGCTTGTATACATGTGGTGTGATACATATAGCCCCACTTTCCAACCTGCTGCACGGCACGTATCAATAAATGCCTGCGAAGCTTTTGCTAAGTTAGCCGCTCCACAACTTGCTAAGGTATCATCTTCTACATCTAATACTAAAAATTTTGCTTCTTTATCAGCGCGCGCCATAAAATCATTTGCTTCTACAATAGCATCCTGAACACTTACATAACATCCATAAGCATAGTGCCCAAATGGAACACCATAGTCTTTACAGCCTTGCACATACTCTTTATAGCGTTTATCAATTGTCCTTGATCCATATTGTACACGTATAATAGCAAGGTCTAGCTCCTTACTAGCTGCAGCCCAATTTATTGAATTATTGTGATGAGATAAATCTGCAATTTTCTTCATTTCCATTCGCCTTCTTTCCCCTATAAAAATTTAAGAATAAAAAAACAACTCTTAACAGAGTTGTTTTTATCGAATATCTACAATGTCAAAGTGTTTCTCTGGTGTCCAACGATTCCCACCAATATCAATCCAGCCTTCTTTACGGAAGAATACCGTAAGCGGTTCTTTTGAATTAATACTGCCTTTGTATGCGCCGTCAATTCCATCACAATAGCTTACTTCATATCCTTCTGGAAATTTTGATATGGCCTTAAAAGGTCTCCAATAATAATGCTCTGCTTTTACCCAACGGCTTCTACCTAAATCTAACCAAACATCATTATCTTCTCCCCAGTACGCATCCCAGTATAATACTTCTGCTGCTGTCGTAAAGTCCGCAATATATTTACCGTGTGGTCCATCGTAATAATTAATGCCGTATCCTTCCCAGTATATTGATCTTGCCATCCCAATCCCCTCTGGTTGCGGTGTACCAACAACACCACCTTTTCCCAAGTGGTCTAACGGATTCACAGCATTACTCTTATTCATATTCCAGCTGCCTTTATGCATTTCAAAATGCAAATGCTGACCATAGGCTTCTCCTGTTTCTCCCATAACCCCGATTGTTTGTCCTTGTGTAACATAATCACCTTGTTTAACTGTACGGGAGCCACTTCGCATATGAGCGTATACAGTTTCCCATGTAATCCCATTAATATTATGGACAATCATGATACACTCGCCGTAACTAGTTGAAAAATACGAACGACTAACTTGCCCGCCAGCTGCTGCATAAATTGGATGATAGCCTGCTTCGGCAAGATCAATTCCATGATGATTTGGTCTGTCACCCCTAAAACCACTTGTTACTCTCGTTGTATCTGTTGGATAAATAAATGTTGCCATATAAATCTTCCTTTCTATTTCTATATTGTCTATATTTATTATTTTTAAATATATTGTAGGTTTTCCAACCTTAAAATGAACAAGACAGAACATTTCCCTATCTTTATCTACTATTAAAATATCCATCTTGTAACTATAAGTTAAATGTCACTGAAATTAGCCAAAGATATTGAAAGCTATTATTCTATATAACTAACTCTTCTTGCCTAAAACACCGTTTAAAGATAAAAAACAGCTCTTAACAGAGCTGTTTTTTATCGAATATCCACAATGTCAAAGTGTTTCTCTGGTGTCCAACGATTCCCACCAATATCAATCCAGCCTTCTTTACGGAAGAATACTGTAAGCGGTTCTTTGGAATTAATACTGCCTTTGTATGCTCCGTCAATTCCATCACAATAGCTTACTTCATATCCTTCTGGAAATTTTGATATGGCTTTAAAAGGTCTCCAATAATAATGCTCTGCTTTTACCCAACGGCTTCTACCTAAATCTAACCAAACATCATTATCTTCTCCCCAGTACGCATCCCAGTATAATACTTCTGCTGCTGTCGTAAAGTCCGCAATATATTTACCATGTGGTCCATCGTAGTAGTTAATGCCGTATCCTTCCCAGTATATTGATCTCGCCATCCCAATCCCCTCTGGTTGCGGAACACCTCCTGCATTAAAATCTACATATTGTTTAACAATTTCAGCGTAGAAGAAATTCCCTCCATTTTTATATCGGTAACCACCATTGTAGGCCACAGCAATCGGGTTACTATATCGAACCATGGCACCTGTTGTATTTCCAAGTGATGGCGCAACAACCGTTTTAGAATACAGATCTGCGACCGGTAATGAATGTTGTTTATTGTTAGAAGCTAACCAGCGAAGGTAAGCTCGTCCAAAATTATATGATTGAACAATGGCACTTAAATCTGTAATACCATTTTTTTTCGCATCATCAAAAGCTCCTTTTAAATGCTTTACTCCATAATAAATTGAATCTTTAGGATTTTTAATTGTATTCATTGGCCAGCCTTGTGATTCACTTGACTGCATAATATCAGGTGTTTTTTCAGAATTCCCGTCACTTTCCACCATAATGATTCCAAGTACGTAAGGAACCAACTCAGAAACACCTTGTGCAGAACATTCACTTTCTACCATCGTTTGCCAACGTAACACTTGTTGTGGCAGATTCTTTGTTTTAGCTGAAGCCGCTAATATACTCATTATTAAACATCTCCTTATTTCCCTATTATTTTTGTCTAAAATACTACTACTTTATGAAATATGACTATCAGTCAAATGGCCATTAATCTATAAAATTACTTCATGTTGCTCACCTCCTTTCACAACAAAAAGAGCAACCATAAAAATAGTTGCTCTTTCGTCGAAATCTTATATTACTACTATAATTCACTTTTTCAATACTTTCTGTACACTGCATGTAGCCTACAAAAAGGTAACATTAAACCCCCTCTAAAAACTTGACAATCTTTCTTATTTCCGCATGTTTTCGTCGGATATAGCCTGTACTATAATGCAAGTCAAACGCTATTTGTTCTAAAGTCATTCCATCAATATACTTCATTTTGAGTATTTGATGATCTAATCCTGCAAACTTATTAATTAAAACCTTTAAATTGAACATTTCATTCATCTTATATCCTAATTCATATTCAATAGCTTCAATCCGATTTTCTACTTTAGCCCCATCTGATTCAGCAGTTAATCGTACATTTTGCAAGTCCCCACTAGTCCAGCGCTTTAACTCTACTTTTGATTTATCTAAATTATATTCTAAATATGCGATTTCTTCTTCTAGTTTCTGATAATCCTTCAGCCAGTCAAACATATAATAATCCTCCTACTTTTCTTTATTTTAATTCAGTTTTTATTGTTATCACTAAAGATAATGTAACCTTTATAATCCGTTTAATTGAATTTACGAATATTGATTATGATTTATATTTTCTTAATAAAGCTTTTAATCTCTCACGCTCTTCTTCAATAGTTAACTCATTATTTTGTCTAGGCTGCTCTTCTGGAACTTCTTCTTTTTCACGTAGCCATTCTGGTACCAGTTCTTTTCGTTTGGTATACCCTGACCTAAATTGTTTTTTATTCTTACAAAAATCAAACTGTGCATCTAACACAACTACATCATTAAGTGTTTTTACTTTTTGACTTTCCCAATTTCTAAGAATTCCACGTACATACCTCCACTTTGGTATATTCTCATCAATTGATCTCTTTACTGCTTCCAAAATTAGTTCACTACCTAATGCTTCGCAAAATTCACCGAGCTCTGCAATAGCTATTTCACTTAACAGTATCCCATTCCTCAGCAAAAATTTATGACTTATTTTGAAATCTTCATTTATCAATCTTTGTGAGAGTGATTTTTCCTTATTATCATGATGATGATCCTTATTTTGTGTATCAGTATTTAGTTCTTTAGTACTTTGTATATTAGTATTTAGTAGCTTACGATTTTCCACCAGTAGATTCCCATCAACAGGATTTTCAGCAGGTAGGTTTTCCACTGGTGGAAAATCATCCACTGGGATTTCGTAAATAATTGTCTCCCATCTTACAATTTTATTTTTTTCATCTCTTATCGGAAATCTTTTAATGTATCCATACTCTTTTAATTCCTTCATTCCAGCTCTTAAGCTATTAATACCATCTTTTGCATGTTGAGATAATTCCTCTCTATAAAAAACCCAATCATCTGGAAGTGTAAGTATGTATGCTAATATCCCCTTCGCCTTCCAAGAAAGCCTTTCATCTTTTAACCCTGTATTATTTATGACGGAATAATTATGATCCTTTTTAACTCGAAAAATCCCCATAATATCTACCTCTCCATTATCGTTAAGAACGAATATCTAATTTCAAAGTTCTGCACTCATTACCATCAACTTCCTAATTATGAAAAATATTTTTTACCCTTTTCACACCAATACGAAGTTAAAAAGAACTTAAAGTTCGATTTATTATTAAAAAAAATATCATCTACACTCATATCAAAAAACTGTGCAATCTTTTTAGCAATTCTTATTGAAGGGGTTCTTTCTTTTTGATCAATCATTCGAATATAACGCTCTGTAACTCCACAATAACTAGCAAGTTCTTTATATAACTTCTTTTCCGAATCGTACATTTTGTTACCCATTAATCCACCTCCGTAAGAACAATTAGTTCTAAATATAGATTAAAGAACTAATTGTTCTTTGTCAATGCAAAAAGGAACTTTTTGTGCTAAAATGAACCTAAAGAGAACAATTAGTTCAATTAGAGAGGTGAACAATGTGATAGGAGTTAGAATAAAATCCTTACGAAAAAAAGAAAATTTAACACAAAAACAACTGGCTGAAAAAATTGGAGTATCCCAAAGAATGATAGGCTACTACGAATCAGAAGAAAGATTCCCTCCACATGATGTTCTAACTAAATTAGCGGATTGCTTTTCAGTTTCAGCTGACTATTTGCTAGGACGAGCTGTTACAGACGGAACTAAGAAGCAATTAACGCCAAAAGATGAGAAAGACATAGCAAAAAGAATGGAAGAAATAAAAAAAGACCTTCAAGGAGAAGATGGGTTAATGTTCTCTGGTGAACCTATGAGTCAAGAAGCTGTAGAATCGCTATTAGATGCAATGGATTACATTGTCAAACAAACGAAAGTAATCAATAAAAAATACGTGCCTAAGAAATATCGTAATCCAGACGATAACTGATGCAAGCTTAGGAGGGAATAAATTGAAATTCGTCATTAAAGATCTAGTCCAACAACTTAGCACCAAATACAACACGACAAACCCCTATGAGCTTGCAGATTACTTAAAAATACATGTACTAACATGGGATTTACATGAAGAAATAAATGGCTTTTATAAATATGAAAAAAGAAATCGTTTCATTGTTATTAATACTCATTTGTCTCCATCTATGCAGAGAACTGTTTGTGCTCATGAATTAGGACATGCGGTTCTACATACTCATGCAAATACACCTTTTTTGCGTAAGAATACATTCTTTTCCGTTGATAAATTAGAGATAGAAGCGAATACGTTTGCTGCGCTTTTGTTAATTGACAAAAAGACCATTCAGCCTGGTGATACAAAAGCATGTATAGCATACAAAAATAATATTCCAGTTGAACTGTTGGAATTTTACAAGCCTTGCTAAAGGAATTAAGACATATTAATTATTGGTTCAAAAACTGACGAAAAAAAGAGAATATTCCATCGTTACAGCATAAGAAATGAAATAGAATCTATTGTATAAGATTATGTAAGTCTTCTTTTTTGTGCTATACTTTTTTTGAGTCCAGTAATCGTCATTTTACGGTAGCCCTCAAAACATATATAATAAGGGCTGCTATTGTTAATTAACTGAATTTTCTGATTTTTATTGAGAAATGGTATATGGTGGATTTAGTCTTATCTAATTTCTGTTATGATATTTATTAAGATATATCATATATATATGGGATGAGGAGGATACTATGAACGTTTCAGTTAAGGGGAACGATAAGATTACACAGCTTTTAAACGAATGGTATATAGAAATCCGTGCAAGAAGAATTAGTCAAGCGCATAGACTGAAAGAAGAGATTGCTAAAAAGATTAACAATATAGAAGAAGATCAGAATCTACTATTATATTACTCCCTTTTAGACTTCCGCTTCCAATACATTATAGACAACTTAGGTGTCTCTGCAAGTAGCTTTGATAAGGTTGAAGCATTTGAGATTCCAACAAACAACTTTTTAACTTACTACTATCATTTCTTTAAAGCAATACATACTTCGGGTATTGGTAACTATGCAATCGCAAAAGAACATTTTGACAAAGCAGAATCTCTTCTTGAATTAGTACCCGACGAGATTGAAAAGGCGGAGTTTTACTATAAATTAGGTGCTTTTCATTATGATATTTATGAATCACTTAACTCAGTTAAATATACGTCCAAAGCAAAAGAGATTTTTGAACAACACGAGAACTATGAACGTAACGTCGGGTTCTGTGAGAATCTTCTTGGAACTGCATGTACAAAATTAAAAGAATGGGCATTATCAGAAGAACACCTTATCAAAGCTATGGATATATTTCAAAAGCTTAATGAGGAAAAGTATATTCTTATGGTTAGACATAACCTAGGGTATATGTACTCTAGTCAAAACCTCTCTTCTTTGGCAATTAGATATCTTTCAGAAGTAATATACCATAATCCTAAACATCACAAGGCAATCTTCTTAAAAGCAAGAGAACATTATAAATTGAATGAACCTGATACTGCTAAGGATTTAGTCGATAAAGGTTATAGCATATGCCTCGAATTAGGCAATACAGAGTATATCCATCTATTCTCTATTTTAAACTGCCTCATCTCAAATGTATCTGGAGAAGATTTAGAAAAGACTGTACTTGAAGGAATATCTTACTTTGAAAGCGAATCACTATATGAGTATGTGGAAGATAGCCAAGAGTATTTGGCTGTTAAATTCTATGAAGAAAGAAACCATATTAAATCAAGTGAATACTTCTATCTGGCCACGAAGACACGACAAAAAATCAAAGAAAGGGAGTCCTTAAAATGAAAAAACTAGTATTAGGATTGATGGGCGTTTTAACAGCCTTAACTTTGATAACAGGTATTTCCTCTGACAAGGGTAACAATAAATCTGTTACACCTGTTATTATGATGATGGAACATGGAGATCACGGTGGTTGATATCCTATTTTAATGTACACAGAATAGATACTAATGCAAAGGGAAGAATGTTTTCTTCCCTTTTTATATTGCTCCACTTTGTATATGCTATCAATTCTTTTTAGCAAAAAATATTTATATCTATATATTTTAATTATAAGTTATATTAATCATACTCTTTTTCAGTAAGCTCACTCATTAAACGCTATAATTTTTGTGATTTATAAAATAACCCTCTTCCTGTAACGCGATTTTCATACGTGGATAACCATATTCTTTGTGCTTTACGTGAATCAATCTTAGTACCTTTATTAATCATTTCTCGGATTCTATTCGCATGTTTTGATACCTTTGGTATGAATACTTATAGTAACTTGAACGATGTACACCCGCAAATTTCGTAAACCATATAACTGGATATTTTGTCTTTAATGATTCAATGACATCTCTCTTTATATTTTAGTACGCCTTCATTTAGAGGTTTGGATACTACTGTTTTAAATATTCAACCTTTGCCTTATAGTAGTCACGTTCCTCTTCAATCTTTTTTAGTCATGAAATATCCCCTCCAGTTAATAGTGTAACATCCATGTGTTTACATGGTCTTTTTTACACTGTCCACCTAAAGGGGATAATATCACAGTCGATCTTTTTCAAAAAATCTCTAAGCTCTAATATTGTCTATACTTCACTGTACGAAAATCTATACACTACTTAAATATTACTTTCCTTGTACAGAAATTCCTAATACATAATAATCTGGATGTAGAGTAACTACAGACTCTCCAGGGCTTACCCACGGTAGAGGACCTACATTTAATTCAACGCTATGATTATCTTTTTTAAAACGATTGATATAATCCTTATTATTTTTTACAAAACTATCAATTTCTTTTTTTAATTCTGGATTTGGATTTACTAACTTATCAATCTCTTTATCAAGTGTGAAATTCGGGTTTATCATATGCATCCAGTTTTTCGCTAGCTCAACAGTTGATTTGTCAACGACAAACACGAAATAGAAATTATCTTTATCCTTCCCTACAAACGAAAATGAACCATGAGAATCAATCATTCTTGGCAAATTAGGAGTATATAGATCAATTTCTGATGCTACGTATCTATATCTGAAATTCGCATTATATTTCTTATTTACTTCAGTAACAAGATTTTGACCTTGTTTAGAAATAGATTGCTCTCTTACAGGTGAAATTTCAATTGAATATCTATCAAAGAAAAAATCGTCTGTCACTAACGCATTGGGAATACCTATTGGCGTTACTCCTGGTTTTGTCTCTGGCTTTGTCTCTGGTTTTGTTTCTGGTTTGTTCACACTTTTAATTCCATTGTATAGAAACTGTGCATATTGCTCACGGGTTACAACTCTTTTTGGCTCGAATAAGTTACTTCCTGTACCAGCAGCAATTTTACTTTCCTGCACTGCACTAATTGCCTTCGTAGCCCAATAATTTTTTTCAACATCTTTAAAAGTAGTGACAGTTGTTGCTTTTAAATCAAATGCTTGTGTTAAAACAGCTGCTAATTGTTCACGATTTAAAACCTCATTTGGTCCGAACTTTCCATCACCATATCCACTCATAATCCCTGCTTTTGTGATTGCTAAGATTTCTTTTTCGAACATAGAACCTTTTATATCAGTAAATGGATTTTGAAATTTAGCATCTACATCTACTGGTTTCAAGTATACATAAAGTAATCTAGCAACTTGACCACGTTTAATACTATCACCGAAACCAAAATGCCATTTCCATAACCAGCTACGATATTTTTCTCTTTTAGATCCATAATTGCTTTGTATGACCAATGATCAGTTGGAACATCTTTAAATGTTGTATCTGCCTGTACATTTGTTAAAGATGTTAAGGTTGTTGCTGCAAGTACTGCACCTGTTAAAATCATTTTTTTCATTTTCATGCTATTTCCCCTTCTTATCCTAATTATTTTTGCGAACAAAAATATACTTTATTTTCCAGCATAAACATAATAACACTAATACATTATATTTATATATAATTATTTATTGTTATTAATGGTAAAAACAATAATTCCCCCCAGAATGCTATAGACTCACTAAAAAAACTCTTCTTGCCTATAGAAGAGTTTTTACTATGCTGTGACTTATACATCAAGAGTATTATCAATTTTCTTGCTTATAAATTAAACCTCACTAAAACAACTGTTTAGTTGAAATAAAGTATAATCAAAAATGCTTCACTAACCCATGTTATATGGAAAATAAGAAGACTCCATTTTGAAAAAAGGTTAATCAAAATGGAGTCTTTTGTTAGAAATCTGAATTTAGTTTTTTATATGCCTTCTACCTAAAACATTGTATTATCATTAACTGCCTCATTTGGAATCTCTTGAATTACATCCCAGTGTTCGACAATCTTTCCATCCTTTATACGAAAAATATCTACTATAGCAACTCCCTTATCTTGAGAATTAGTACGAGAATGTACATGAAGAGCAACTGTATCTCCTTCAGCTACTACACGTTTAATCTCTGCAGAGGAATTTGGATTTTTTACAAAGTCCTCCTTAAAGAAATCCATGAAGGCTTTTCGTCCATCAGCAACAAAAGGATTATGTTGCTGATAATCTTCACTTACATATTTAGGGATAATATCGATATTATGTTTGTTAAAAACTTCATTATAGAAATCAGCTACCATCTTTTTATTCTTTTCTTTTTCTGTCACATTATCTTTCGATACCGATGTAGCATTCTCACTCTTTATTGAATGGCCTTTGGTATTACCAGTTGAAGCTTGAAATATCAAAGTCGACACAATTCCTAAAATAAACACAGAAATAATTATTACTATTAAATTTTTCTCTACTTTCATATATACCTACCTCTTCTAATTTTATAATTCATCTTCGTTAACACGCTTAATAAAGGAAAAATCTTTCCCAGAATGTGATGTAAGAGATATTGTTAGGAAAACCCATTTATCCTAACAATACTCCTTATACGAGGCATGTTAGAAACTAGTAACCCTAACTTAATACCTCATTAACAGTTGCACTGTCCACAATTTGAATAAAATTCTTAACCTTATCGTTCTCATCAAACTCATAAAGATGACAAAAATCTGCTATGAATGATTTCCCTGTTACTTTATATGTTCCACTATATTTTCCATACACGATAACAGTATTGTTATTAAAAGCATAAATTTCATCTTTAGCGTTATAGTTATCCCATTCCGTGCCAAGACGTTCATGTACATTTTTCACTACTGCATCAGGACCTGTATAAGTGCCCGCATATGGAAACCCAGCAGCTTCTGTCCAAGATACATTTTCACTTAAATACGTTTTGAAAGCATCCATTTTCCCCTCGCCAGTTAACACATACGTTTCATGTAATAGTTTTTGATATTTATTCATAGCATTAACCCCAAGGCATTTCTTTTGTTACAACTTTTGCACTTAATTCTAATACACCTTTATTTGCATAGTCTGGATATGCTGCTTCAAGTTTCGCTACAAAATCTTTTGAAGTTTTACTTTCCTCAGAAGCTTGAACCGCAGTTCTTAGGTAATCCATAGTTGCAATAATCGCTTGATTATCTAAGGATTTTTCAATTGATCCATGGCTAGGTACAATTATGTCAGCATTTAATGCTTGTAATACTTTCAAGTTCTCAATCCATGCCTCCATAGCCGCTTTTGAGCTAGTATCCGCTAAGAATACATGTATTTCGTTAAATACATCAATACCACCAATTAATACTTTTAGCTCTTTATTAAATAAGCTAGTTCTGTAATGATCTAAGCCTACTAGTTCAAATGTTAACCCCTGAAAATCAATCGTTTTTTCTTTAAACACTTGAGGTAATACTACGTTGCTTGGTGCGTTTTCTCCTAGGGCACCTTTCCAAACTTTTAATTTACCTAAGACAGAATGAACAATATGTTCAACAGTAGACTCTGTAGCATACGCTATAGCTTCTGGGTAAGCAGCCTTAATAACTTCTAATCCAAAGTAGTAATCAGGATCCCCATGAATAATAAAGATTTTATCTAAAGATAAGTCGTTTTTTTTCAGATACTCAACAATTTCTTTCGAATCAGATTGAGTAAATTTTGAGTTTATTAAAAATGCATGTCCCGCTTTCTCAACTAAGGTTGCAGTGACCATAAAACTTTTTTCGTCTGAACTAAACACCGTCAATTTCACATCTTTTTGATTTGTATCAATTGTTTTAAACATAGAATGTTATTCTCCTTTTGTTAAAGTTATTTACTAGTTAACATATTTTTATCTTGTTCCGACAGAAGCTCCCTCTTCAATTTACCTGAAAGTGTGATAGCACCAGCAAATAGGCGAGAGATGAATGTCGGTTGGCGTAAGCTAACACGTTTGCTACTATAACTGATAGTAAAATTAAAATTGGACTCTTTTTAAAAATAAATTGAAATCGACTGCTATAAAAAGGTTTAAGCCCATTTACTTATAGTTTTTCTTAAAACGTTAAATGCAATATACTGTAGCTTAAGATTTTTTAATATAAACTTTTAAAACGCGCTTCGATTTTATCTGGCGTCATTACCCCGCCACCAATAGGAATAATTTGATTATCCTTTTGTAAAAGTAATGAAGGATAACTATTTACACCAAGCTGTCGAACTTTATTGAAATCATTTTGGACATCTATTATTGTTTCTTGAGCGTTTAAACGTTCTAGTACTTGTTCAGGATTCAAACCATGCTCAATTGCAATCTTACGATATGTTTCAGGATCACTCAGACTTTGTCCCTCATAATAAAACGCTTTTTGCATAGCTGAAGTGAATTCTAACAAACGGTCTGGCGCTAATGAGCGTAAAGCTGAAAAGCCAATTGCAGCATCTTTCGAATTCATTTTAAAAGTCCCTTCTTCCACCAATTTTTGATATGAAGGACCAAATTCTGCACCTGTAAGTTGATTAATTCTTTTATTTCCCTCTTCAATATATGAGAAGTTTTTCATTGGTAAATTATCTAAAAATAACCCTCCACATAAAACCGTTAACGGCACTTCAGTGTGCTTTTTGTAAAATCCTTTGATACTTTCTGAAAAGCCATAGCACCATCCACAATAAGCATCCCATACGTAAATAAGATTATCTTGTTTCGTCTCCATTTAAATCTCCTACCTTTATTTTTATTAACCAGTCCAGCTATTACTTAAAATTCTCAGCTAACTTTCCGGTTTATATAAGTACATCTTTTTTATATCTTGTTCTTTTATGAGTTACCTTACTATATTTTCCTAAAACTAACCCTTTCAAAAAAATCAACTAAGATTTTCAACAAAAAATAACGCTACACATTATTGCCCAAAAGCAGAAAATACTAAAGTTCGGAATATGCATTGATTTTAATACGTTAGTAACTTTCTACATCGGGTGACAACGTGTGGACACCATCCTTAATTAAATATATAAATCATATTTTTCACTTTAAGCAGACACCGGTTGTAACTAATTTGATTACACTTTTATGTAACCATTTTAGTTACAACTAATATAGAAGTCAATTCTTTTTTCCCGAAAACATTAAATTTCTACCCTAACGCTTTTAGAATTCTAGTATTAAAAACTTTCTTCTTGTTCTTAAATTTGTCCTCCCCTTCTTTCTAAGAATACTTCAAACTTGAATAAAATACCTTATAACGCTTATGTATGCAGAATTACATATCAAAACATATTGAAAATTATTCTCATTGTAACTACAATGGTTTCAGGAAGTGGTGTTTTCACTTCCTTTTCAAATCTCACAATATATTAAAGGAGGAACTAGTTTTATGAAAAAAGTTATTTTAGCAGGGGCACTAGGAATTGCAGTACTATCAGGTATGAACTTACCAGGGGCAGAGGCATCTAAAGCGAGTGCAGCAACTACGAATTTAGAAATTCAAGAAGTTACAAAATATTACTCTATGAGTTCTTATGAAGTGTCCCAAAAGGAAACATTTAATCTCAATAAAGGAGAAGAACTTACAGTCTTTGTACAAAATTCTGGGTTCCCAATTTCTTATACGGTCTTTGATGCAGATAATCAAATAATGGGCACCTACAATGCTAATTCACCATATGGTCGCGTATTCAAAGCACAAAAAGATGGTAATATTTCTGTACAATTTCAAGCAGGTGCAAATTCTTCGTACATGAAGAAGATGAATTTCACAGCTAAATTTGCAGTTTCTAAGCTTAACTAACAATCAAAATTTCATTATCCTCTTTCAAAAAATTAAAAAGGTATATCCCTTCAACGGGATATACCTTTAACTTTAGTGAATTTTATATTGACCAGATAATTGCTCTTGCACCATACGCACTAAACGTTTGGTAATTTCTCCACCTACTGAACCATTCGCTCGTGCTGTTGAATCCGGTCCAAGTGTAACACCAAATTCCTGAGCAATTTCATACTTCATTTGTTCAATTGCACTTGCTGCAGCTGCTATCAAGATTTCGTTTGAATTATTATTTTCGCGAATTTGCATTTCTTACACACCTCCACTGATTTTAATAATATTATGTTTCGTTTACGGCAAAATCTGTAAAAAATTTCTAAAATAAAAAAGACACCTTAAGATGCCTTTTTTCAATATGTTCATGTAACGCTTAATTTGTTTTTAATTGTTAAAGCAAGTAAAGGGTCCAAAGAAGTACTTTCCTCCTCATGATATACAGATACTACAGTGTTCTCCGCTTTAATCATGGTTCTAAGATTTGTACTTTTATAGGTCTAGAATTCCCATAACTTCTTTCGTAAATAGTTTAAAGTCTTTTAGATGTTTTTCAATAATTTGACGAACAATATCTAAGTTTACACTTTGATAATCATGAACAGCAATATTACGAAATCCCACCATCGCCTTTAACTTATTTGCTAGCTCTGCACTAAGTAATCCTGCTGTAACCAATAAATCAAAAGCCTCTCGACTAGATTGGGGTAGTCCTAATTTTTTCCCAGCAACAATATGCATTGCTAAATCAATACTCGCTTCACAAGCTCTTTGTATATTCAATATTATTGAATCTTGCTTTGTGTAATCCTCCAAATTTTCAGGGTCATTTCCATATACATCTTGGATTCTTTTTATACAGCGCTCTATTGTGGAAATTTTATTTAAAATAACCTCATTCTTCATATATAGAACCTCTTTTCTTTATATCATCGAACACTATCTTGCGTTCCTCATTCAATTTTGAATACATTTTTAAAGTTTTCATTTCAAAAATGATTTTCCGTTCTTCATCAGAACAAAATATTGTCTTTCCTGTATGTATAATCTGAGCTTGAAAAACTGTAGAAGCTTCGGATAAATCAACTAAATCAACATCTCTATGAACAACGTTAGCTAACTCCTGTGCTAATAAAAAACGTTCATAGTTCCCTAAAGTTGTGTCACTTAAATAAGCTATATCAATATCACTATCTTCCCGTTCTCTGTTCTCAGCAGTTGATCCAAACACAATTATCCAATAGGGATTCACCGTCTCTTGTAATTTTTCTATAATAGCTGTTATCATGCTTTGAAAAATCATTTAATTCATCCCCCTTATTATACTTGAATTTTATTATATCATAACCATTATATAACCTTTTCAGTTACGCAGTATAATACATTAAGAATACATTAAGAATATTAAAATGCCCTCCTCCCCTGTAAACGTAAAGTAACTCCAAAATATGCAATAAAAGTTGATTTTGGAGTTGCTTTACGTTTACTTTTTCATGCAGTAGTATGGATAATAAATGCACTAACTTATAGGGGATGATGCTACTTATGAAAAAGGGAGCAGCAATAATATTAATAATGTTTTTATTAACAGCATGCGATTCTAAAAATGTTGTGACTAAAGAACAAGTCGAAGGAATTGATGTAAAAGAGTACCTACCACAAACAGTAGGAACTACAATTACAACCAGCAGTTATAAACCTGAAAATGGTAAAGAGGGTATCAAACAAGTTGATAAGGTGACTAAGATTGAAACGAGTGGGGAACGGAAAAAGTTTTACATAGACCGATGTACTTATTTTGTTGATACATCCATCGATCCTGTATGTATTAATTTCGGAGATGAAGCTACAAATAAAGTGTTAATGTCATCACCCGGAGAGATGGAAATTAACACCGATTATATACAATGGCAACTAAAATCTAAAGAATTTTCATATTGGATTTCAGGTACAAAAAAGAAAGTTTCAACACCAGCTGGAGATTTTGAAGATTGTATAGAAGTCACACAAAAAAATAACGAATCAGGTATTAAATTTCTATTTTATTATGCAAAAGGGATAGGAAAAATCCAAACATATATGTTAGATGGTTCGAAAAAGACGCTGTTTTCCGAGCTTACAAAAATAGAAGCACCTAAAAATGGTAATACCTCCCACACATCAGCACCAAATAACAATGTAAATAATAAAGAAGACAATGAAACCGCAAATACCCAATCCGAGAGCACAACAAAACAACCTTCTTCTCAAGATGAACCATATTCTAATGGGAAATACGGATTTGAAATTGACTTACCGGAACAATGGAAACAGCATATTAGTGTCCGAAAAGGGCAATCTGAACAAAACAAGGAAGAGTCAATAACTCTTGTATACGATCTTGGTAAAGGATTGAGTTCACCTATTGTTACGATTCTAAAAGAAAAGAATGAAGGCGATATAACTGAAACGATTAACAAAAATAAAGAGTTAGGGATGTATTTCTTGGACCAATCACCAGAGTATCTTTACTTTTTCATAACACCAATGGATCCGTCCGCAGAATTAACGCAACCGGAAAACGCAAAACAATTGAGTGATTTGCAAAAAGTAATTACTGAAGAAGTACCAAATGTTATGCAATCTTTTAAACTAAAAAAGACAAAGTGATAATGTATTATCGCTTTGTCTTTTTTGAATCTTAAATAGTTGGGTAATAACAAATTGAACAATAAGTTGGTGATTACATATTATTTTATCAAAAAGGTATCTCTACAATTATTCTGGGAAAATGAAGCTAGAGTTCCCTTCACTATTAGCGGAATCCTCTTTCGGGAATGTAATAGTAGATCCTTCATTTCCTTTATTTATTTCTTGTTCCTCAGGAAATACAATGGAAGAATCGTTATTTAAGTTTGGTGAAAAACCAAGTTTAGATAAAATGGCTTTTAAGTCAGGTAACACACCAATTTTATCAGAAGTTGGATCATTAGATTTCGTTCCAGTACTAGAATCACTTAAAATATCCCTTAGCTGGATTGGTGTATATACTTTCCCCTGATTATTTTTTGCGATTCCTTGAATTGATGCAGCAGCACCCGCAATAATAGGTGATGCACTAGACGTTCCGCTAAAGCTAGATGTATATAGCTTTGTCATAAATTCACTTGGTTTTGCATCTGTTGTGTCCACTGCATTTCCCCATCCATAAACATCTACTCTACTACCGTAATTAGAGAAATATGAACGTTTATGAGGAACCCTTGCAGAAGCTGCCCCAACCATAATTGCTCCTGAATCTTTAAAATCAGGACTATTACGATTTAAAACTTGTTTACCATTACGGTCTCTAAATTGATCCAAATCATTTCCGCCGTTTGCACCTGCTTCAATAATAATAATTCCCTTATTTGCTCCTATACGAATTGCATCAAATATATCCGGTTTTACTTCTACAGGAAGATAGTTCTTATCTCCATATCCATCGTAAGTTGCTTGGGCTTCTAATAAAAGGATATCTCCAGCTTGCATATTGTTAACTGCACTTAATATAGCATCTGCTGTATTATATCTACCGTTATCTCTAATCTGAGATACAACTTTCACCTTAGCTTTTGGTGCAATCCCAATTCCACCTATGTTATTATCTTCTGCAGAAACAATTCCTAAGACCGAAGTACCATGATCATGATGTTCACTCTTATTCTGACCGGATATCAATTCGATATTCTGATTCACTAAATCTTCATGACTAAATAACCAGCCATACTCCATATCTACAAAAGTTGTTCCTTTTCCATCTCCACCTTTTATACCCCAGGCATAAGGTGCATTGATTCCTAATGGTGCTGGTTCAAGGTAACCTTGCCTTGTAAGTCTAGGCTCATCATATGGATTAACAGATAAATTTGGTAAACGCTCTTCTGGTGGAGCTTCTTCTTCCTGTAAATATGCCATTTCAACAAGAGATGATTTCTCAAATTTTACAAGTAATGCTTGTACATCAATATTACCTTGGGTTTCTACAATATAATAGTTTAGCAAATTAGAAGAAATATGATCAGAGTCTTTTATTTCTTCACCTAAATTTTTAATTTCTGTAGGGTTTAAAGAACTAAAAAGTCGATTTATAGTTATATTTGGGTATTCGGCTAAAATTTCAATTAATTCAGGGTCTTGTTTTTCTTCTTTAATAAATTTTTCTATCCCATCCTGATATGGTAAATTTGCTTCATTTTTAAATTTCAAAATTAATTGTTTAGTAACTTGCTTATGTATAGTAGAATTCAATTGCTTATTTGAATAATTGTAAGTAGCTGCGTAGGCAACTTCTGATTTTTCACTTGCAAGTATACCACCTACCCCATTAAATGCTGTTAACGCAATTGAAGAAACTAGAATTCCCTTAAAAATTTTCAAAACGTGCACCTCTTTTAATTTATATATAATTATAATAAAATTTAAATTACCTAACTTCTTTTCTTATACAAACTTCTTATATGTAGGCTTATATTTTCAACTCCATTCATTTTTAATAATTGCTAATACATCACTAATACAACTAATTCATGTCATCAAATCTATTAATTCAGTTGTTAAGATGTAACCATTATAGTTACAGTCGTAGTAAATAGTCAACCTTATTTTTTATGCAATTTCGCATTTTTAAAAATACATACTTCTATTAATTTACTCCTAATTATCTAAAGAGAAGTTGAGCTTCTATCATTTTAAGTAATTGCATATATGTAATAAAAAACATATATGGGGGATTGAAAAGTGGTAATTTCAAGACAAGATTCCTGGACTAACGATAACGATTTACTTCTTGCAACAATAGTACTTCAATATATTCAGAACGGTGGAACACAGTTAGCTGCATTTAAAGAAGTAGCTAAACAATTGGCCAGAACTCCTGCTGTTTGCGGATTTCGTTGGAACTCTTACTTGCGAAAACAATACGAAGAAGAAATACAACAAGCAAAACAAAATCGAAAAGCGGAAAATAACATTTCTCCCTCCCACCCCCAAAAAGCAACAAACTCTTTATCTATTACATTAGATGACATTATTACGTTTCTAAAAAATTATAAAGAAATAAATGAATTAACAACTTTACAGAATCAAATTGCATATTTAGAAGCAGAGAATTCCTCCCTTTCACAACGTGTAACTATGTATGAAGAAGAGTATCATATGTTACTTAATCATATCGATAAAACAAGAAATTTAATTATAGCCGATTAAAAAAGAAGCCAATTAACTTTTTTATTTCTATAAACATTTGCTTTTCCTCCTCAAAAAATCGCAACTATATTTTATCTCTACATTTAATCCTTAAAACAAAAAGAACTTGTAGGAATCTCTACAAGTTCTTTTTAGTTTCAGATGAATATACGGGACAAACAAACTTTCTTACAGATTCATCACAGAAACTACAGGGGTAATGCTTTGACAAATATATTATATAACAAATATTAACATCCATAGATTTGATTTTTGAAAATTTTGTTAATTAATAATGAAAGTAGCTTTTTTCTTAGCTATTAATTTCGTTTACTACTAACTTCTTTTTACTTAAATAAACTGCTCGATCCGATTTTTTTGCAACTTCTTGTGAATGTGTAACTACAATTACACATTTATCCTCTTGATGAGCGAGCTCCTGAAACAACTCAATAATTTCATTTGCTGTTTCTCCATCAAGGTTTCCTGTTGGTTCATCAGCAATAAGTAAATCGACATTGCAAGATAGTGCTCGAGCAATTGCTACACGTTGTTGTTGTCCACCACTTAGTTGCAAGACATTTCGTTTCGCTTCTACTTCTGTGAGTCCTACCTTCTCTAATAATTCTAATGCTCTTGCTTTTTTATTATGTACCTTCACACCTGTAATTTCCATTGCCGTTAGTACATTCTGAAGAGCAGTCATATAGGTAATCAAATTATACGATTGGAAAATTACGGATACATTTTGATTACGGTATCGATCCAAACCAATTTTTCGAATATCCTTGCCATTATATAGTACATAACCGTTTTTAGGTATGTCCAGCCCACAACCTAAGCTAAGAGTTGTGGTTTTGCCAGATCCAGAGGGCCCTAAAATCGTGTAAAAATGCCCTTTTTGAAAAGAAAAATTAACATTATCTAGTATCGTTACTTTTTTCCCGTTACTTTCATAATAATAATCTAAGTTTTTAAATTGTAAAATCGTCTCCATATCGAGCCTCCTTATTCATCTTTTAAAAGAATTTGTTTTGGATTTAAGCGTAGAATAGATAATGCTGGAAGAAGCGTTGCTAATATAGCAATAGTCAGTCCAATCCCCCCCATTTTCCCTAAATCCTCTCCTGTTACACTTACATCAATTTTATCAATTGGATCTTCATTTTGGTTTTGTGGAGTACCACCAGCTCCAACCATCATTACACTACCATTTTGTGAATTGTCTTTTTCTTCGCTTGCTGTAGCAATTTCACTCGAAAGTAAGTTATCCCCTACGAATTGAGAAACTTTAGCTCCTGTTGTTAAGGATAATCCAAATGCTAAAATAGCAATACATACTACTTCTACTACGAACTGCGCCATCAGTTTCCATTTTTTCTCTCCAATAGATAATAAAATCCCCATTTCCTTACGACGTGCTTTAATCGATAACATAATGATTAACCCTAAGATAATCGCACCTGCAATAGATACCATATAGATAATCACTTGAGACGTAGAAGAGATATTTTCGATAGGACCAATCATTTGTTTGTACAATGAATCATGTGCATCTAATTTATAAAAATTAAAATCAATATCAGATTTTTTTGCTTCTTTTTTAAATACATCAATGTATTCTGGATCGTTCAAGAAGTACACGACCTGAATGCTACTAATACCTTCACCTGTTTCTAATTTTTTTAAAGTAGAGTGAGGCATATATAGTTTATTAGCTGGATTCATCATAGGAGGGGGATTTTGACCCATTGGTTGCTCATTCGTTTCGTAAATACCGATAATTTCAATTTCAAGAGTTTCCTTCTTATCCCCTGATTGAACTTTAACTTTATCTCCTACTTTCAAATTGTTTTGTTCCGCTAATCGTTTTTCCATTAAAGCTACATTCTGATCTTGCATCTGTTCTGTAATTGGTTTTCCATCAACGATTTTATTTTTTCCATTTTTAAAGCTTTCTTGTAATAAAGCCTTGCGAACTCCTTCTATCATAAGAGAAGAATTCATATCTATTTCTGTACCTGAACCTGATCCTCCCACCATTGCCACGCTACCTTTTCCTTTTCCTTCTCCTTCTGAAACTCCTACTAATTTAAATCCATCTGCAATTCCGAAATTATGGGTTATATAATTATAGTCTTTTACATGCTTTGACTTCGCTAATTGATCTGTTTCTTTTGTATTGAGATGCGGCGGATTAGGCGCTTCTCCAGTTTCCCTTGCTTGTTTTCCTAATTTATCAAAATCAAGACTTAAAGTAACATCAGCACCCAGTTTTTTTCTTGCTGAATCAGCAGCTTTTTTTGATGCATTTTGGATTGCGAATCCTGCCAGCACTAAGTTTGTAACAATCAGAAAGACTGCCATCAAAATTAATGATGTTCCTATTCTTTTTTTCATACTGAGAATTGCACGTTTTATAAAATTCATTTTTCCTAACCTCCTTGATAGTTGTTATTCTAAATACACTATCTGGAGTTTATATGAAGATATTCAGTAGATTATCTAAAGATATTAGGGCTTATCTGGAGTGCATATGTAGTGATTCGTTAATATAGTCAAGAAAAACTGGAACACAAATTAAAATACGTAATCGATTTTGAACATTGGTAAGGAGTCAGTCCATTTAATGTGGAAGGAGGAAAAACGGAATAATAATAATAATAATAATAATAATAGATATAAAATATCAGTCACCAACTGATTAACTTGAGGAAGGAATACAAACACGGGATACCCCCTTTATTTATGACCCATACAGTACAGGATGGGATACTATAGCTGGAAAATTAGCCTCCTGCATGGAATAACAATGTGGGCATTCTTTTTGCTTCATCACATTTACCACCTCTGATATATCTAGTACCCACACAAAAAGTACATATAAAAAACCACCGAAAGGTGGCTATATTTTTAAGCAGCACTTGTTTAATCCGTTAATTTCACGTTTTTTGTTAGTTTTTCACCATTTCGATAAACTGTTACTTTAATTGTATCCCCCAATTTTTTCTTTTCATATAAATATTTACGGAATTGAACGACATTTTCTATTTTTTGTCCATCTAATGCAATCACAACATCATATTGTTGCAATCCACCTTTTTCTGCTGGTGATTGATTTGAGATATTCCCCAATACTGCACCATTTGATATCTCTTTTGGTAATTTTAATTGATTACGTGCAGAATCTGTCATTTCCTCCACATCTAATAACTGTACACCCATCATTGGACGTTTAACTGTTCCGTCTTTCTCAAGAGACTCTAGGGTCGTTTTGGCTATATGAATCGGAATTGCAAATCCAATTCCTTCAACAGCCTGTTGTGCAATTTTACTCGAATTAATTCCAATGACTTCACCCTGTTCATTAAATAAAGCTCCTCCACTATTCCCAGGATTAATAGCTGCATCTGTTTGAATTACCTGTGCTTGCCAATCCACTTGTTGATTTCCAAGTGTACTAACAGGTATTTCTCGTTCCTTGCTACTAATAATCCCCTTTGTTACACTGCCTTCTAGCCCCAATGGATTCCCAATGGCTATTACAGTTTCTCCTGTCCGAATTTTTTCTGAGTCTCCTAGTGTTGCCACTCTTTTTACATCTGCCCCTTCAATTTCTAATACCGCTAAATCCAATAATGGATCTGTCCCTACTACTTTAGCAGGAACCTTTTTACCATTATTCAATTTCACTTCTACATTATTCGCGCCGTCTATCACATGATTATTTGTAACAATAAAAGCCTTATTGCCATTTTTTTATATATGACCCCTGATCCCGAACCAGCTTCTTCTGATTGCTCTTGCGTATTAAATGAATCTGTATTTTGTTTATAGTTAATGACACCTACGACAACTTCTTTTGCAGATTCAATCATATTTTGAAGATTGCTCACAGCTTCTGGCTTGTAAGTGGTCGGCGTAACCTGATTTACTTCATTATGTTGAGGAGATCGGCCTGTATTTCCTTTGATTTCATTTATATAAGGGGTGGTCAATCCAATGGTCAGTGCACCAATCATTGCACCAATTAATCCTGTGAAAAAATACCCTGTTTTTTTATAGGCTTTATTCCTATAGTTTTCTGTTTGATTTGTATCATAATGTCCCATTGTGAACATCCCTTTCTCCTTTAATTTTAATTAAATTTTCTTACCTTTATATTTGAATTACGATGTATTAATGCGATATTTAGGAATCACCATTTCAAAAAGAAAAAATTTCACCTTTAGGCTTGGTTTAGACATAAATCAACTGTTTTTTCGTAAGGGTAACATTACATTTGGATTTACATGAATATATTTATAACGATATTCAAATTCGTTTCAAGCTTTTTTCTAAAAAAAAAAAACTATTTGTCTCTCATCAAATAAGGAATTCAATGTGCATAGTAGCATGCATGTTTATAAAGGTATTTTGCAAAAAAGTGAAAACAAGTGACACTAAACATCCACTGGCTTATTTATTCTTTTGTTAAAAACTTAGGGCCTAGCATTCCTGTGAGGATGGATGATAATAATTTTATTTGTAAAAAAGAAGGGAGGGATAAAATTTGATAGATTGTGTAAGCCGTCAACATCATGTATCATTCCTTTCTATTTGGTACATGTATCATACAAACTTAATCTGTATTCTATATGGAGCTAATCTAGAGTTATAGTAAAGATTTTCAGTACCTAGTTATTGAATCCAAAAAAAAGAATCGATTTGATTCTCTCTATTTTTGTTCACTAGACTTATATAGTTTTCTTTTATTTACACTTGTGTATTTATTTAAGTACGATGCTGATTTCAATTTTTGTTTTTTCTCTTTTATGCGTCTATTATTCGAATAAGGGGCCATCCACAGTTGTACATCTAATAAAGAAAGAATGATGTCTGCTTCCAGTGACATCTTAATTACCTCCCTCTGTCTTGTTATGTATATAACCTATCTCATGCATCTGGAGCTGATTTGAAATACATGTAGTTTTCTTGTGAAGTTTTTATATTATTTCTAATACGTCTCCACATCAACTCCAGATTGGAAGGTTATAATGACTACAAGAGGTGATATTATGAAGAACTATCACATTCTGGTGGTAGAAGATGATCAAGAAATACAAGAATTAATCAAACAATTTTTAATGACACAACAGTATAAAGTTATAGTTGCATCAGATGGATTAGAGGGCATGAAACAATTTAATAAGCAATCCTTCGATTTAATTCTTCTAGATGTGATGATGCCAAACCTGAATGGATTTGAAGTTGCCAAAATGATTCGAAGTCATTCAAATATACCAATTATTATGCTAACTGCGCTAGAAGAGGAACAAGATCAAATGAAAGGATTTGATCTTGGAATCGATGATTATATTACGAAACCTTTTTCTTTTCATGTTTTGATGAGACGAGTCGAAGCAGTACTGAGAAGAAGTAATAATCAAGGTACGGATAATCATTTTGTATTTAGAGAACTACATGTTGATGGCGATGCATATAAAGTATATGTAAATAAAGTTGAAGTTCCCTTAACGACAAAAGAATTTGAAATTTTGCAACTACTACTTCAAAATGAAAAAAAGGTACTCACAAGAGAAAATATCGTAGAAAAAATTTGGGGATATGAGTATGCCGGAGACACACGAATGATTGATACGCATATGAAAAACATACGAAAAAAATTAGATATACCCTATATTAAAACAGTAAAGGGCATTGGTTATAAAATCGATGAATAGGATTGTAAAAATCATGAAGATGAAGAAAATTACCTATAAACTCTTTATGACTACATCCCTCATTTTGTTAGCCTTTGCAACCTTGATTTATGTAACTTTATACTTCTTTCTCCCTAAATTTTATGAGCAATACAAAACAGATCAGCTTCAAACGGGAATCGAAGAAATAATTGATAAATCTAAAGATCTTACGCTTCAAAATGCAACACCACTTGTTGATGAATACGCACAAAAAAATAATGCAATGATATACCTTCAAGATAATGAGGGAAGGCTTATTTATTATCCTTTTCTTCAAAGTACTATTCAAGGGAGTACTACTCAGGGGGCTACTCCAGCAAAAGGTTTTGTTACAACAGTACCAATAAAGGGTTTGAATCAATCTCGTAATTCATATGAGGTTACCAAGCCAATACAATTCCAAGATGTTAACTTAACGCTTGTAGTGTTCGCAACATTTCAACCGATCGATGAAGCTTCACAGGTCTTGATACTTTTTCTACCCTATATTAGTATCATTGTACTGGTCATTGGTTTAGGAAGTGCTTATCTCTATTCAAGGTTTATTACTAAACCACTTATTTATATTAATGAAGGTGCACAAAAGATGGCAAACTTGGATTTCTCCGAAAAAATTGAGGTTCGTTCTATGGATGAATTAGGGGAATTATCTAATAGCTTGAATGATATGTCCATAAATTTACAACAGGCAATTTTTGATTTACAAAAAGCGAATCAGCAATTGAAAAGTGATATTGAAAAAGAAAGAGAAATAGAAACAAAGCGAAGGGAATTCTTTGCTATTGTAGCACATGAATTAAAAACTCCTCTTACTGTTATGAAAGGATACTCAGAAGGAATGATCTATAATATCGGCCCTTATCAAAATCGTGACCAATATTTAAAGAAAAATTATCAAATAATTGAAAGTCTAGAACAATTGGTTCGCGAGATTTTAAGTATGTCAAAATTAGAACAACATACCTTTAAACTTCAATTGGCAGAAGTAAATCTTTCAAAATCAATAGATAAAATTACAAAAAATCTCGAATTTTTTGCTTCTCAAAAAAGCATTCAGATAAAAAAAGAGGTCGACTCTGACATTTTTGTTTATACGGATTGTGTTCTTTTAGAAAAAGCTTGTAAAAACATCATTCATAATGCGATTATGTATTCACCATATAACGAAAAAGTCTATATACAGTTAACAAAGAATTCTAAACACAACAACATCCAAATGCGAGTTATCAATACAGGTGTCAAAATAAAAGAAGAAGATATACAACATATTTTCAAACCATTTTATCGAATCGAAAAGTCAAGAAATCGAAATACGGGAGGGAGTGGATTAGGGTTATATATTGTAAAACAAATTTTCGAATCCCTTTTTATCACGTATTCTATGAGTAATACAAAGCAAGGCGTGCAATTTTTGATTACCATTCCATTGTCCATAAAATAAATAACAAAAAAGTCTCAATCTTATTTCCCCTTATAGAAATAAGATTGAGATTTTTCATATAGGATATCGTCACACCGATAAAAAAATGTTATCTTTTCCAATGATTTCTCAGAAAAAATAAAGTTCTTTTATTTTAGGGGATATTTTGTATTGTTAGCCTAATAGCTATATTGCGGTCCCTTATTATAAGAATCCTGCAACTGAACATAACAAAAATATAAACAAAAAAATTATTTAAAGTATAATTTACATTGAAATATTTTATTGTTGATGACTGACAGTATCATTATACAGCTTATTTAGAAGGGGCTTGTACATTTCGAAGAAGTTCTTCAATAAGTTTTGTTTTTTCATTCACCTTTTTGGCATATGTGAAATCACCATAGCAATATGGATACCTAAAATTATTTTTATTTCCACCACAAGTGTACATCTCTGGATTTTGATCAACTTTCATCTTAGAAAACTTTTTGGCCGAATCTTCCGAGTGTTGTTTAACTTCTTGACTAGCAATAAAATCAATATACCCTGGCCCCATATTATAACTTTGAATAATTGTATCCATGCTAACATCTTTTTCCGTTCCATATTTGTACATTTTAGCAAAGTGTTTTACCCCTTGTTTAATGCTTAAGCTTGTCTCTTGAATTTCATTTGGCTTTAATCCAAGTGACTCAGAAGACTGCATAGGGTCGTTGCCCTCACCTCTACTCTCTTGGTACATAATTCCTAACAAAACTGCAGTTTTCCCTCCTAAATCATATTTTTCTAATTCTTTTTTCAAGGTGGGCTCATATTGCAATAAACGTTTTTCGGTCGCAAGCGCTTTATTTTGTTGAATATTGGTTTTATGATTAAGGTATAATATTCCAAGCATTATTCCTAAACCTAAAATACTAATAAAGGATAATATAATAATTTGTATTTTACTCGTATTCTTCATATATTCCTCCTCGTATAAGAAATTCTATTTTTCAAAGGTAATTGGTTATTCACAAAATATGTAATGTTCATCTATCTCCCGCCCCTTTTTAGACTCAAACCTCAATACTTTAAGGTTTAAAGTTTATTATAAAAATTTAAAGATAAAGTAAAGATAAGATAAAGATAAGATAAAGATAAGATAAAGGGCATTTTTTAGCGTACTTTAAAAAGGTATTGGTACAAACAAATATGTGGGACAACTTGTTGATATGAATGGATATAGTGATAATCGAGAGGTTATCTTACAAGTCATTAATTATGGAGATATTATTCCAGAAGAAGATTTCCCCTGTCTTTTTAATATACTTTATATAAAAAACTACAGAATAAAATATAAGAAAAAACGGCGAACCCTTCACGCAGGGGAATCCGCCGTCACAAATAACTGATTATTTCACACCTTTTTTATCTGAGTGATATACACGTAGGAATGCTTCTTTACGAAGATTCTTTTGTACAATAAATTCGAACTCCTTTTCTTTACCTTCCTTATCAAAACCTTCGTTATGCCTCATGTATAGTAAAAGGCATCGAAACCATTCATGTCCCATATAAAAAAGCGAAGTCTTCGACCAATCTTCGCTTTTTCAACGTATAATGAATTACAGGAATTATTGATAAACGCAAAAAATTTAATTTCCCCAAACATAAATCTTTTATATTTTAGCTAACTTTGCAAAAGAATTTTAAAAAATATAACTAATTATTGATTCACCGCTTTGGCTACAAGTGCTGCGTATGCTTCTGCACCTACTTTGGTTAAATGCACACCGTCAGGTGCAAAGTAGTCTTTCTTTCCAGCACTTGCTGCATACCAATCAACTAGAGTTACATTCGGATATTCAGATGCCGTTACTTTCAGTCTCTCATTCACGATTGATTCCCACGGACGTGGTACTCTCGTATTAATAAATATGATTTTACGTTCGTTTCCAATTACTTTTATTAATGAAACAAGTTGCTCAGTAGTAAAGGCTCCATTTGTACCTAATCCAATAATGACATAGTTTCCTAAATTCCCTTCATATTTTAACTGTTCAACTACCGGAATCGCTTTTGACAGCTGGCGACCAATTTGCGCATCAATCCTAATATCAGAAAAAGTATTTTTTAAATACGGAGTAATATCAATCATAACGGAATCGCCTATCGCAGTAACTGTGAGTGAACTTTTAGGTTGCGCAGAATTTACTTCTCTTGATTCCCCTTGTTTTTGAGGCGTCTCTTGATTTGGATTTTCCCAAACTGCAACTGGATGTGGCGCCGGTTGTGTTTGTGCTACTTCCACCTTATCTTGTTGAGAATTCTCCTTAGCCTTACTAGCTTTTGATAATCCTACGACTGCTATTGACGAAAAGAATAATGAACAAACTAAAGCTAACTTAACACCTAAAGTGACATTTTGAAGTCTTAAGTTCTTAAACTGAATGTTCCGGAGCGCACCTTGTCGGATTGGTTTTTCGATAAACTTCCATGAAATTTGCGCGATCAATATTATTAAAAGAAATTGAAGGATTGCTCTTATTATTGAAAAATCCCCCGTATTTACTTTTGGAGTCGTTAATGTGAGAATTGGATAATGCCAGAGATATATGCCATACGATATTACCCCTACCCAACGTAAAGGTCTAAATCGTAAAAATTGAGCAATGCGACTAGCTGGATGAGCTAGATTTGCCACTAACAATGCTGTTGCAATTGATAAGAGAACCATTCCTCCCTTGTATAGAAATGGATCATATTGATTGGTCTTCCAAAACATAACCAAAATAATAATAAGAGCAATGCCCCCCACTATATCAAGGATGAAACGCGCCTTCGGGATAATTTTATTAGCAAGCCTATTGCTTGGCCAAACTAAAGCAAGTACCGCTCCGATAAGTAAGGAAAAGGCCCTCGTATCTGTACCATAATATATTCTGCTCGGATCAACTCCAGGTTCATACAAAATTGCCATTGCCAAAGCTGAAGCAAATGCTCCTAGACAAATCAATAAAATCATACGAGATTGTTTTTTTATGTAGTAAAGTCCTAAACTAATAATAAACGGCCAGACAACATAGAATTGTTCCTCGACTGCTAACGACCAAAAATGATTTAATGGAGAAATCTGGTTAAAATTATCAAAGTACGATAATTTATGATAAATATACCACCAGTTACTAACATAAAATAATGCCGCTAATGAATCTCCACGCATTTTTTCAAGTAAAGAGCTATGAAAAATCGTAATCCATGCCAATGTTATAACGAGCATAACAAGCATTCCTGGAAGCAATCTTCTTGCCCTACTAAGCCAGAACTTTTTCAAATCAATTCTCTTATTTCTCTTCCACTCCATGGCTAGAATATCTGTAATTAAATAACCTGAAAGTACAAAAAATACTGTAACTCCTAAAAACCCTCCAGGCATCCAATTAAAATTAATATGATACAAAATAACACCTAGTATAGCTAGACCCCTTAGACTGTCCAACCCTACCATATAACGACTATTTTTTTTAAAAGGTTTAGTCATCCTACATTCACCTCTATTTCTTGGAAACTAGGTAAATAATAACGTCATAAAATGCTATTAATTTCCTAAAATCGTATAAGCTAAACCATTACAAACATCATTCTGTAAGGCTTTTTTTGATATTTACATGCACAGCAATACATACTTTATCACGTTATCTGGCTCTGTTGTGCAAATTTTTATAGTAGGTGTTTTTCCTCTTCCTAAAAAAGAGGAATTTGCCCAATCAAAAATTTATATACCGTGTGTCTTAAAGTAAAATTTTGATACGTTTTTACAGACATATCAAGGACTGTGACATTTTGAATATAATCGATAATGCACATGTAAAGGATTTTATATATAAAAACATTATAAAAAAAGGGATATGTATAATTACATATTTCTCTTACTGATAAAGCGTCTCCATTTTAAAAAAATCCTCATTAATATTTTAAATTTCTTTGTTAGCTTGATAGCGTAATGGTATAGCAAACAAACCATTATCGTATCGGAAACATTTCCTTCAAATCAATTATGTTTTTGTTATGGATATCAAAACCAAGACGTTACTAATCTAAACATACGAAAATGGGATTACTCTTCTTGTTGTACACACCATAATCGGGAGATTTCCGCAAGTATCAATTGGAAGAATGAAGCGATAAGGCTTCTAACCACAATAACTATGGTGATAACCTACTAATAAGTGAGAATTCGATTGAGCCCCTTACTTATTAATTGTCCTCGTCTATACGAGATAACAGTGGGAGTAGTTCAATAAGGGGATAATCTTGATAAAGTAAAATTACTGGGAGTAAAGAAGGGGATTTTCGTGTTTATAAGAACAACAAAAAGAACTTGTAGGAATCTCTACAAGTTCTTTTCGTTTAAGGTGAATATACGAGATACACAAACTATCTTGAAAATTTATCATAAATACTACAGGGGTAATGCTTTGACAAGTATATTATATAACAAATATTAACATCCAAAGGTTTTAATTTCGAAAATTATGTGAATTAAGAAAAAGTATCTTGTTTTATGATTTTACCGCTAAATTATTTATAAAACTTTCTATAGAATTTGCTTGGAATATACGGAAATACGGAGATTGAATATCGTAATGTTTGTCAGTAATGATAAGGATTGAAGGGAAAAATTTAGAAGCTTTCGGTTGCCAATATTCATTATGCCATTCTTGGCTATGGAAGTATAATTCATATCTATTTATCTTATCTTGCATTATCTTTTTACTGTACACTGACCTTTGAACTTCAATAAAGAATGGCGACCTACGCCATATAGTAAAAGCATCCGGCTCCATATATTCCTTCCCATACTTTGGTTCCACTTTAAATAACTTAGGATTTTCATAATGAACAAGTTGTTTGTATACGTCCACAATACCAAGGAAATGAGGAATTTTTTGACTCGTCTTTCTGATAGAACTAGGTTGCGGAAAATAAATGTATGGGTGTTGCAATACGTTAGCATCAACATGACCGTCTCTTCTTAATCGTTTCATAACGGTATTACAGCAGGTTATCGCATTCTTTAAGCCTTGAAAATGCAAGTCAATAATATCGTCTCGGGACATACATCTAAATTGCTTCAAATCATTCAGAATTCCTTTATCTCTACTCTTCATCATCTAACACCCCGAATAAAGGCATTTCTTTTTGCAGAGAGTTTTTAGATATTTTCTCCTCTTTAGCCATACGATATGATTCAACAATTTGTTTCGCTTTACTTAATGCCAAGTAAGGTGCTTGCACTTTCTTTAATCCATTTCTTTTAAAAATCATTTGGCCAGATTGCTCTAAATACTCTGAACCAGGAGTACCCATAATATTACTATTAATTACACTATCACATTTAAAGCCCATTCTTACAGTCATATTAAGTTTTAACTTACCATCTAACACCTTGGCATCTGGCCTCTGCATGCTAAGCAAAAGAAAAACTCCAAGTGATCGCCCGACTGCCGAAATCTTTTCAATCGTAGACATACACTCTTTTTCATCTTTAAGCATAGCCACTTCATCAATAGCAAGTAGGATATATGGCTTTTGATGATTTGGATTTAATTTGTTGTACGCATCAATATGATCAACTTCATATTCTTCCATAAGTTTTCTTCGTTCCCTAATTTCCTTCCATAACTTTTGAAGCATTATTTTCATTTCGATTTCTTCCATACAAACTTCTTTTACATGCTTCACTCTACGTAAAAAATGAAATTCAGAGTTTTTTAAATCACCAAGATACAAATGCAACGTATTAGGAGACATATATTGAATGAGTGTGGATAGTACAACACGTACCATACTACTTTTCCCACTTCCCGTTTCTCCTGCGATTAATAAGTGCGGTGAATTGGAACCAATCATGTCGTACGCAATCATTTTTCCGTATTGGTCCCTGCCGACCACAACAGGTAAACCGTAACCTTCTAATTGTGTCTGCCATTCTCTAAAACAATAAATATACGGCTTTAGCCCAGCATTCGAATGAAATACATGTAGGACAAACTTTTTCACATCCCCTTCAATTGTAATATTCCGTCCTAATATTTGCTGGAAACAAAACCACTTCTTTTCAATCTTCTGTGGATCTAATCCGTTTGGTATGGTGAATACATATCTCACGCTTTCTTTTGAAGAAGAAATATTATGTACCTTTGGATAAATAGGCACTTTTCCCCCGCGTGTTTGATGTTCCGTATATAAACCTGCTTTTCCGAACACCTCCATAAGCTGATTCCTTAACCTTTGCGTACGAAGCCACTCCTTTATAATCCTCATTACTCCCTTCCCTCCTTAAAACATGATTAAGATGCGAATAAATACATATCCAATCAGACATACTCCACCAATTCGCATACCGTGATAAATTCCTTCACTCACAAATTTAGCTGCGGATATATAGTCATTTCGCACCAAATACTTTTCTAACATGACTGCTCCGATTGAAATCGTTCCCATAACTCCTAATGCAATGTAAGTATGTAATACCTGATCCGACATATGAAGGAATGCGAAAGAACTTAATGAATTGTATTTACGTATTTTTTTTTCTTTATCTTTGTATGACCGATCCATAAACTCGCGAAAAGGAATTGTTTCTTTACTAGCACGCATTTAAATGCCCCCTTTATAAACAGAATTTAGAATGTAGATATTACATAGCTTCATCTACTTAATACCGTGGTAGTTTTACCTTGGTAGATATCTTGATAAATACTGTGGTAATCATTCGTAACTTACTTTGGTAACCTCGTATTCTTCTACCTTAATAAATAACGTGGTAGCTGCTTTGATACATCATATTGTAGACAGCTTGTACATTATGTAAAAAACTTTTTCCGTCTATGCGAATAGTTTTTTACATTTATGTCCACAATGTTGAAAATAGGTTCAGGAGGGATTTAAGTGTTTTGGAAATTCGGAGGTAAAAACCGAACGAAATTAGGTAATTTTTTAGATCGGAATGGCTTCACCCAAAATGATTTAGAAAAGACCGCGAAATTAAGTCGTCCTACAGTTTCAAAGGCGTGCAATGATAAAGAATACATACCTAGTCCAACTGTAATGAAAAAGATTTTAAAAGTTATTAGGCAAATAAAACCCAACGTTAAATCCACCGACTTTTGGGATATGTAAAAACTGGCTAACTAGAGTCAGTTTTATTTTTTTATAAAAAACCCTTTATAAAAGAACGTATATTCGCATATAATAAGAACGTACGTTCCTTTATTTAAGGGGGAATAAAGGTGTATGACTACTCAATATTGCCAAATCGAATTGTTTTATGTGTAGATCTTCGTAGCTTTTATGCAAGTGTGTCCTGTATCAAGATGGGCTTAAACCCACTTCATACCAAATTAGCTGTAGTAGGAGATGTAAACAGGAGTGGCTCCATTGTTTTAGCTGCAACACCACCACTAAAGGCATTAGGTGTTAAGAAAATGGCAAGATTGTACGAAATACAACGACGTAAAGACATTCTTGTGGTAAACCCAATTATGGGAACTTATATCAAATGCTCAAATTACATAACAAAATTAGCTTTACAATACGTTCCTATTGAAGATTTCCACCAATACAGCATCGATGAATTCTTCATGGATATTACAAATAGTATCCATCTATTTGCGAATGAGCCATATGAATTCGCGTTAAAATTCAAACGTGAAATATATGAGAAAACAAGAATTGAATGCACGATTGGGATTGGGCCTAATCCTTTAATGAGTAAGATCGCTTTAGATGTGGAAGCGAAGAAGACACAAGACTGCATCGCATATTGGAAGTACGAAGATGTACCCATAAAATTATGGCCGATACGACCACTTAGTAAGTTTTGGGGGATTTCAGGTAAAACAGAAGCAAAGTTAAATCGAAAAGGAATATATTCAATCGAAGATTTAGCGCAATACCCGCTCAAATACTTAAAACAAAGTTTTGGGGTTATTGGTGAGGAATTACACTTACATAGCAACGGCATTGATTTTAGCCGCATTGCAGAAAAATACATACCAGCAACAACTTCAATTGGTAAATGCCAAATACTCATGCGTGATTACACAATAGAAGAATTTCCGATTATCCTTCTGGAACATATCGAGGAAGTTTGTTATCGGATGAGAAGACAAAACAAACTAGCTCAAACAATCCATTTTTCCATTGGTTACAGTAAAAATTCCGCTGGTGGTTTCAGAAAAACTCACACTATGAACCGACCAACTAATTTAACAATGGATATCTATCATATTTGTACATATTTTTTACATAAGTTTTATACCGGGGAACCAATTAGATCTATCAATGTTTCTTTAATCAACTTAATCAATGAAGGTGAAGAACAAATATCTCTTTTTGACAATGTAATACAACGAGAAAAAGAAATGAAATTAACGAAGGTAATGGATGAAATACGCACTAAGTTTGGTAAGAACAGCACATTAAGAGGAATTTCTTATACAAATAGTGCTACAGCAAGATACAGAAACACATTGTTAGGAGGACACAAATCATGAACAACGCTAATATGCCAAAGGGAAGAGGAATGGTGAAATGGACGCCATTTGCTGCAATGACAGAACAATTTGATGGTATACGTGAGATTATAAAGGAACAGAATAAAGTAGCACGTCCAATCTTAACTTCTGAAGAAAAAGAACTTATCGAGAACATGTTATTATGCTCATTACTATCTGAAGAAGAGGTGTTGATTACATATTACGAAGATGGCTATTTGCTTACTAACTATATGACCGTAACTGATATTGATCCATTGAATTGTTCTATACTATGTACAGATGCTTTTTATAACAGAATTAATCTTAAATTCATGGATATTATTGATGTAAAATAAAAGAATTCCATGCTAAGTATAAATGTTAAATGTGATGATTGCGCTCCCCCTTTGAAATAAATGAATTCGAAGCTAAGAATATGAAACTATATTTTAAAGATATAATAATTGAAACTTGAGTCAAAAATATCTTATAGTAAAAGAGACCCCATTATAGAGTCTCTTTTGCTAGTATACTCATATGGAAGTATCTACTGTAGCATGAAAATAAAGTTGTTTGAAAATCTAAGTTTTATAGAAAACTAACTGTACAATAAGCAAAAGAATCCAATCCAAACGCATTTAAAATTCTTTGATCAAAGAGATAAAGCATCGCAACTTTGTTCAAAGCTTCGCTTCTTTCTTACAAACATCGTGGATTTATTTCAAACCCACAGAAAGAACATTATCAGAGAGGTTTTGATATAGATGTAAAACTACTATATTTCCAAAGAACGTGTATAAACTGTGACAAACAAAAGATATAGTGTTAATAGCAATAATATTAATACACAAGTAAAATACACGATAGAAATACGCTTTCTATTTTCTTTCCAATTACGTATACTGGAAATTATAAAACTTACTATCACCATGTAACAAACCCCTACCAAAAACACCAATACATACTCGTGAATAATAACACCACAAATTAAAAATATAACTGCTAATATTGCTAATAGAGAATGAACTACACGCAAAAATAACCTCTCCTTATCTCATTGGAA
The DNA here is from genome assembly GCF_044908765.1 of Bacillus sp. RC251. Taxonomy (NCBI): domain Bacteria; kingdom Bacillati; phylum Bacillota; class Bacilli; order Caryophanales; family Bacillaceae; genus Bacillus; species Bacillus sp. RC251. Next base: position 135,773 of record NZ_JBIYDP010000009.1, read on the forward strand.
ACATATTAATGTACTGTTAGTTTATTTAGCAAACAGATGGTTTCCAATTTGTGCAACGGTTTGACGTGTTGTAATCCATTTATCAGTCGATGTTTTGGGATTGTAGAAATAAAGCCAATCAGAATTTGTTCCTTTTGAAGTGAGAGCCTCTTCTACTGCCATTCTTGCTTCCTGTGTAGCAGGCTGATTAATTCTACCGTCTGTAACAGGAGTAAATGCATAACCATTTTTAATGGGTTCATAAATTACGTCTGTAATTGTATTTGGAAAACCATTTGCATTAGCCCGATTTAATACTACCTTTGCCACTGCAACCTTTCCTGCATGCGGTTCTCCTCCTGCTTCTGCATTTACTAAACGAGCCATTAAGTCCACTTCTTGTAATGAAATACCAGTATCAATCTTTAAGTGCTGACCGACAAAAATTTGACTTCCGTCTACGTTATTGTTTTGTTTAATAGACTGTATTGAAACCTTATATTGTTGTGATATAGAACTTAATGTATCCCCACTTTTCACTTGGTAAATTGCTTGATATGTATTAGTTGAAACTGTTGAATTATTTTTTTGAACATATTCGTTTGCAATTGACGATACCGGAATTATTAAACGTTCTCCAATATTAATTTGGTCATTTGCTTTGCTATTAGCTTGTTTAAGTAATTGTACGGACACCTCATATTGTTTACTTATTGCTTCTAGGGTATCGTTCTTTTGAACCGTATAAACCGTTGAAGCCGCAGCCCCTACTGGATTTGATACTATTGCAATCATTGCAGCAGATAATGGTAACCAGGTTTTCGCCTTACATAACTTCATTCAAAAAAGCCTCCTAAAAATTATTAAGTACCCTTAATATGTTTAAGCTAAAAACAAATCAAGCTATTTATAGCGTAACAAAACATTGAATTCAAGTCATTGAATTTGTATTTCTATATAATAATCGGGTTGCTTATGATATTAAAATTGAATTATTATAATTATGTTTCAAAAGAATCGGACAATCTAATTTTTAAAATAAATATGGTGAAAGTAGAGGTTTATTTCAATTACCTAATAGTTTCTTCCTAAGAACTGTTTCTATATGCTATACTGACTCCTAATTACTTATAGAAGGAATGATAAAAATGAAGGTTTTGTTATCCATTATTTTGTTTAGTTCTCCTTCAATTAAGTATCTTTCTTTATATTATCTTTACTATTGATTCTTATATTTAATATAATAAATATAACGATATAAATAATACCATGGAGGTTTATAACATGAAAAACATAATGGAACGCCTCAACAATCCATTTATTAAATATCCACTAACTGTGATTTCAGCTATAGCTATAATAAAAACAGGTTATGATTTAGGTTCCTTTATTATAAAGTTAAAATATTTTTAAATCGTAAAAAGGCAATTGATTTTTTTTACAAAAGGTCAATTGCCTTAAATAATATAGAAAAAGCACTGCTAAAATCTTCAGCAATGCTTTCCCATTAAACGTACTATGATAATGAACGTCTAATTTTTCTACTCATGAGTTCTGTATACTCACATATATTTATTTTAGATTTAAGATACGTTCTATTTCCTTCACACTCAACTTACTTGCTTTTGCAATAGTTTCAAGTGGTACACCAATTTCATGCATTCCTCGGATCATCTGCATCTTTCCTTGCTCAATCCCTTTTTCCATGCCCTCTTGTTCTGCATGCGCTAACTTAGCTTGTTCATCTAAAAGCAATTTCTCTCGAGCTTCGTACGCTGTTCTAAAAGAAGAATCATGGCTCATATTTTCCCATTTATTTATTGCCTTTTGTAAAATTGGATCTTGATTCATCGCAATCTCCTCCAATGTTTGAGTTAAATGTTCATCTTCATGTGCTGGTAATAATAACATCCAACGAACAAATGTATTTTCCCACGGGTTAACTTTTTCTTCACGCCATTGTTTTACCAATTTCGGTATCTCTACAAAATGGATTTCAATGTCGTCACTTAGGAGTTGCTGCATTTTAGTATTCCATAATTGTCCAATGGTATGAAATGCATCATCCTGAGAAAATAAAATAAAGTCTAGTAAGTTAATGGTAATAGTTTTCCGAAGTGAACGATATGGCATTCCTTCTTGCATTTGGGATGTATAAAGTTTACTCCAGTAATATAAAGATCGTTTTACCATATCATGTGTATTTCGAAGCTGAATTTCAATATTCACTTGCGTTCCATTATCTAGCGTTGCTAATAGGTCTAAAATCGATAACTTATCATCTTCATAAGATTTATGGAGATGTGGATCATCTAATTGTAACGAAGTAATAGGTGCATCTAAAGATTCCTCTAAAATTGCATTTAGGAAACCAGTTAAAATTTCCTCATTACCTTTTGTTCCAAATAACTGTTTAAAAGCAAAATCAATGCGTAAATTCACTAATTTAGTGGACATGGATTTCCTCTCCCTGTCTATATCATATCTTATTACTATTGTACATAAAAAAAGGTAGCACATGCAAACAGGCTCTTATGTTATCAGGGTGTCTAAACTTATAAAAACTTGTGATTCCAATAAAAAGCGGTTGCAAATAACTTCGTTTTGTGCCAAAACCTTTATTATTCGTCTATTCCTTGATCACATTATTATCAAACTAAAACCTACTTTTCTAATTCAAAATAAGTATATTTAACCAACTTATCTCTTAACCTGTTTGTCCAATAATTGTTTAATTCTGATTTAGATTTGCCTCTTGTAATTCCTCTAAATTATTATCTCTAGACATCTCTCGCATCCCACACTCAAAATAAGAGCCTCGTTACAAATCATTTTGTAGTAAGGCTCTTTAAAATTCTTTAATTTTTAAATGTGTTTGTAGACAAAATTCAGTAATAAAGTTATTTAAATCTAGTTCAAATAAAGAACCTGTTAGTTTAAGTATAATTCTTCACCAATTATTAAGATTATTCTTCCTCGCCTAGAAAATTAAAATTACCATCAATAAGATCCTGTAAATACTCATCAAAACTGTTTGCAATCACTTCATATTCATCAGGGTCGTGTAAAAAACGAATTATTTGACCACATACCCCTTCTTCAGAAGGATTAAAATCAATATACAGCTTTGATGTTCCACCGTTGTTCATACAATCTGAAAAGTGAATATACGTGCCAGGGAGAAGTCCTTCTGGATTTATCTTAGGGTCAACAGCATCCTCGTCATCTTGGTATTCTAAAAGATAGGAGACGTCTTCTTCTTCTTTTGAACTTTCGAGCATCTGCTGTGTAGAAAGCAAATAATATGGATACTCTTCAACATCTGAACCTAAAATACATACCGAGACTTCGTTTTCTCCATATTTCCGCCAATATGTACCATCGATATTTTCAAGTAAAGAAATTAATGATTCTGGACAATTTGGATATTTGGTCCTTAATATATCAATATCCTCTTTTGTAGCACCGTATGCTTTATTTAGTGCTTCGAGATCAGCTGTTGATAAGGCTTCTTTCAAACCGTTTAAAAATTTGTTTACCAAATCCATAATATTGTCCTCCCAATAATGAAATATAAAATTTTTCAGTCTATATATCTATCATAAATGAGATTTTACCTTTAACGTTTTTCACATCTAATTTAATTAGTACCATTACGCTCTAGCTCTTCACGATTAAAGTATTGTTCTAGTAGCTCTTTACCTGTTTTGATTGTTGTATAGTACTCGCCACCATACAGTTTCCCTTCTGATGGATTATGAAAATCTTCGTATTTCTTGAAGTCTTCATTTTCTTCAAATGATTTCTTTGCAACTTCCATGTCTTCTGCTTCTATTTTAGCAAACAATCTACCTATATCGAATACACCGTCTTCATCAATACTCTCTTCTACTAAGTAGTGCGCTTCTTCCTCTATAGGAGTTAGCTTCTTCTTTGTAACAGAATATAAATGTTTCGTTTCCTCTTCCTCTACCATAATAAAGAACCAACCCACTCTTACTACTGTACATGGTGCTAATCCTAGTAATGTATAGGCAACTACCTTTTGGCCTTTCACATATTTCCCCATTTTTTCTACCCCTTGTAGTTTATTTTAAACCGTAACCGTAGTCTCTCAGACATCTATCTGCTCTCAGTAATGCATCTCTAGCTGCTTCCTTTTCTGCAGATGTTAATCTATTGTCAATCACGTTCCAATACACCTTACCGTATTTCTCTATCAATTCTACATGAGTCCTGTCAACAAATGCTTCATGACGTTGCAAGACGTCTCTATTGTTTTCTCTGTACCCCATATACTTATACCACGCAGATACTCCTATGTCTTCTCCTGTGCCGCTTACTTTCGTGAAACCTGCTTTTGCATTACCTATGAAAAACGGCATATTTTATCACCTCTTTTATTTCACTACATTTTTTACATATTCTGTTTAAATATCAAAATATTTATTAACGTGGTGATACATATCTATAACCATATAAGACAGTAATTCCCTTAACTACAATTGTATTTTCTTCTATACTTTTCACTATCGCTTTTCCTGTTAAACGGTTCATATATCGAATATAAATAGCAAATTCTATAGGTTCCTTCATTTGTTTTGCTTCTTAAAAATAATGTAATTCTTCTTCACTGACACTTAACTCTAACTCCCAATCTGCAAAGTTAGTTTTATTTATAGATAGTGCCTCAGATCCAGACAATCTTAATTCATATTTTAAGTCTTTAACAAAGACACGGTCTATGTCATGCGAGTTCCTTTTTCTTCTCATTTTGATCATCCTTTTCGTTCCTATTAATAATTTTTTCTACTTATATTAAGCTAATTATTATCTATGAAAATATTGGAATATCCCCATTTTTATCATACAGGATAAAGAACGATTACACCAATTATCACCATGTGTTTCTAAAGTTTTTTGAAATGGTGTTATTACTTTTAGCAGGTTTATTATTCGCGTACAAAAGTGTACATGTAAAGTGATAATACAGTTATTTAATTTAGATATAAAAAATATAAGAGCCTTGCTACATTGTATTGTAGTAAAGCTCTTTAAAGTTGTTTAATTCTTATTGAACTAACGGTGCAGGATAGTTTAATAAGGAATGCTATAATTTATTAAAAGGAAATTGTTATTAAAGTACATGTTTTATAAAAAGAGCGAAAAGATTTTCAAGGAGGCTATTATGAAGTACTTTGAAGAAGCTAAAAACATTTGGAAAAACCAAGTTCCAAAGAATGGTCAATCAGACACTATCGAAGGCGAACTCATAAGAGCAGTAGAAAAGCTTCGATATGAAGCACAAAACAATGGGAATCGTAATTGGGATGAGGGCCTAGAGCGTTTTTGCGAATACATTTGGGATATTTTAAATGACAGTAAAACCTTCGAAAGCCATTCTTTAGAAGAAATTAAATTTGATATTAAAACATTACTCGATTATGAAAATCCTTATCTTGAAGACGATTTATATGATAGAATTACTGACCGAGTTGTTGAATGGAGTATTGCTCATAATGGTCCAATTAGAAGAGAAAAAGATCCAAAACAGTATAGGTAAGTTATTGAACTAACGGGTGCTTTAATTGAACAAGAGTTAAACAACTTTATTATTGATTTTTGAGTGCAGACACATTTAAATGGATAGAAATTAAACAACTTTATTATCTCTTAACAGTACCATGATATTTATTTTTCCATTATTGAAACAGAGTAAGATAGTAGCTAGTTCATCTTAAAGCGAGTTTTTTAATTCAAATTACAAAAAGCTATCATCATTAAACATGATGATAGCTCTTATATTAATCAAAACTTATATCTTCTTTATTCTTTTCTTAATCCCCACCAACTAACACTAGTTGTAGTTGTTCATAAATTTCCTGTGTATCCGGTGTAGTTTCTGCTTGTTTACGTTCACGCTTCACTGCAGAATCATTTTTAACTAGTGATTCTTCTTTAGTTTCTGCGACCATTTCTATGTGCTCCAGTACAGCTACACGCTCTAAGCCTTCCATTTCATCTAAATCTTCTACATCATCTGCATCGTCAATTATTTCTGGTTCTTCTGTTTGTATAATTTCCTTCTGTTCTTTTTTCAATTCAATTACTGGTTGCTCTTGTACTATGTTCTCTTTTTCAATATTAACTTCAGCAGCTTCAATTACCTCTAAAGGTTTGTTTTTAGTATTTGCTATTTTATTTGCTTTTGCTATAGCAATTTTCACTTTCATCGCTCTTAAAGAAGAGGATATATGATTTAGTATTCTGCCTAATCCATAGAAACGAATTGCCTCAACTATAACACCCATTACAATTCCAAAAATCCATGAATTAGAAAAGTATCCAACTAAACCAAATGTTATAACTCCTGGTAAATATAAGCTAGCATAGGCTATTAAATTAGGTAAAGCTTTTTCTACTGTTAATTTAAAGCTATATTTAAGTATTAAATATATGGCGCTCAACCCTACTATTAAACCAGCCAGACTTAATAATAAATTTTTAAAAGTTTCACCTATCATTACAATTTCCTCCCTTAATGTTTTAATTTTAATTTTTTTATTAAATTCCTCTTTACTTTTTACATTTTTTCAAAAATCAAACAAATTCATCGCTAATTGTCCTTCTGCAATTTTCCGTTTCAAATATATACAACTACTTTCATACTTTCTTTTTAGAAATATCTATATAAACGGCATAAGCCTAATTGTTTTTAAACACAAAAAACCCTTTCGGGTATATGAATTTTTGCAAGCAAGGCTGCTTTACAAAGTCATTTCCCCGAAAGGGTTGTAGTATTTATGGATTATAAAAAGAAAAAAGAAAGTCTTACATACATTATATAAATTACTACCATCATATTCAATTTATTTTTAACAGAATATTCAGATCTTTGTTTGTATTTATGTTTTATTTTTTGTTATAATATGGATATATTTTAAAGGGTTAAGCTATAGCTCCTTATTACTATTGATATGATTTCATAGTATATTATCATCTGTTTTGAGTATTATATATTTTAAAATATTGATTGAATTGTGCTATAGTTCCTTATTAACTTCTGATATATATGTAGACTAATTGTTTGCTATAGTTCCTTATCACTTCTTGATATTATATGAAATGTAACCATTGAAGACCTCTAAAATAACATTATTTAGAGGTCTCCATTTATGGATAAAAGCACTAACTTTATATACTTAAAATATAACATGTGTAACTTTTGAGTAAGTTTGATAATTCGCCTTTAACTATTAGTTCTATTTTAGGAGTGGATTCTATGGAAGGAAAAACATTGATAAAGTATATTTTTTACTTTTTTTCTTATTTACTTGTTTACATACCCTCACTTCCAGTTATAGTTGTTCTTGGTATGGCTGGCGCTTCTCCTGATGTAGAACATACTATACTAGAATGGATAATCACGATTTTTGAGTTAACTGTTACAATTTTAGGTGCTTGGTTTTTTAATTTTATTTTCAAAAACATAATGGGAATTAAGAAAAACACAAAATTCACTTGGACTATCTGTATGCTTCATTTAATTCTTATTCCTTTGACATGGAGACTTCTTCTTTATTATTAGGTTATCAAACTTTTTTATGAATAAAACTATATTTCAAATCCCGATTATTTAATCGTGTACTTGCATACTAAAAAAATGAATACCTTTGTTTGTCCTAAACAAATATTCTTCATAACAGCATGCATAATAACCTCCTGGATCTAATTTAATCCAATAAACCTCATCTGGTTCTTGTTTGAATACATTTAATAACTGCTGTATTATAAATTCCTTGGGCGTCAATCCATTTAAATCATATCCGTACGGTATTTTCCCAAACCAAGAAGACTCTCCATTGGGATATTGACAAATTAGGAATTCTTTTTTCCATTCTTTCAAGTGGATGAGTTCTAATATGTCATTACTAGTAGCGTATGTCGCCTTATTGGCAAGTTCAAAAATATTGTCCTTTTTATTTTCTGACATAATACTAAGCTCATAATAATTACTTACGTATTCGTCTGCATTTATATCTGCAAAATCGCTTAAGATTTTATTAATTGTATTCATTTTTTACTCCTTTTAAACGTTACTTTAAAATAAAGCTTTTTCAAAAATCTCTTACCAAATCAGATTCTATGACTTTCAAAAGGAATCAATTTTAAAAAAAAGATTAGTTAAAACCAACTCTTTCCTTAGGATTGCGTGAACAGTTTTTATAAAAAATTTTGTTCATTTTCTGTTTATGTTCCTAGGAAATATAAACTTTTGGTTGATTCATTCTAAAAAGATATTTCATACTATACGACTTTCATTTGAAAATATAGCATTTATAACTAACATAACCATCTATCGTTTAAGAGTTAGATGGTTATGTTAGTTATTAAAAAATTAATACAAACTTTCATTTTCTTTAAAAAGCAGCAAAACCATTTATGCACTTTGTATCGAAAAAACAAAATTATCAATAGAACCTATTACATATTATTTTTGATATACAATTATTTTATAAGTTCATTGATGTTACTACTGTTTTGAATTTTCTCTGACGTTAGCCAGAGTGAATACATTGTTCTATCTTTGTTGGATACAAATATATCAAATTTCTCGTTATGTAGTTCTTCTTTAAGAATCGTGATCACCTTTGTCAGATCCTTTATTACATCGGGATCATTTTTATACTCCATAGAACTGTCATTAAAAACTATCGTAGCTTCATATTTTGGACATTTCCCTTCCGTCGGATGTGCACAAGTAATATCTTTAATTACAAAGCGGTCATTTTGAATTTCTTTTAATCTTTCAACGACTTTTGTTTGTGTTTCAATTAAATATGTCCAATAACCGCTTACTGTGTCTTTCATTGTTAGTAGAAGTTCTTCTTTCGTTATACCCTTTTGCACATTTTCGAAAGGAAGACCAATCGATTTACCATTATGATCCTCAATTTCAAGTTCTGTTATCTTTCTATTACTCTTTTGAATGAGTTGGAATAATGTATGTAAACGATCTAATTCTATAGTTTCAAATTGACTATAATCGATTTCCTTACTCATTTTTAAGGTTAATAACAACTCATCTGTTGGTTTTTCTGCTGCATTGTTATAATCTACTATATATTGAAGAACATTTTTATTTTCAGATTCCTCGTAACCTAACTTTTTCATTTCTTCAAGAATGGGTTTGAATTTCTTATATTCCTCGTATGTGTTTTTCCCATATTCGTATTCATCACCTTGTATTGTGGAATAGAAGATGCCATTTACCTCTACTCGAAATTGAATATTTTTATTATCCTTTTCCTGAACAGTATGGTACGTATGTCCCATATTTCCTTCATGTATCCCGCCCCAATCTGTTACAACAACATCGAAACCATGTTTTTCTTTTATATATTTTTTCACCTGATCTTCATTTTCATAATTGCACCCGCTCAAACATAAGAAACATAACACTAATAACCATACATTTTTCATTCTTTTCATATAACTCCTCATATCCCTTCCTTACATAAGAAAAGTTCTCTGGTTGAATACTGTAAAAATATTAAAAGGTAAAGTAATCTTTTGAATAACGTACTTCATTCGTTCAATTATTTTTTCGCTAGCGTCAAGGTAGGTTACTCCATAATCTCAGCGAAAAAATCACAAAAAAACATTGAATTGCTGAGGAATTCAATCCTTAACATAAAATCAGATTTGCATCATAAATGTACATCCTCATTTACCAGGTATTTTCCTTTATTAAGTCTTTGTTTTATAAATAATTCTGCAATAATTACATTTGGTATCCATGCTAACCAAGCAATAACAGTGTAACTAACTTCAAACTGCTCTAATCCAAATAGCAATACAAACAAAGGTAGCCAAATTCTTAATGTAACTGCCGCAAAGGTTAAAAAATAATTTCTAATCATCCAATTTCGATGGTCTTGAATTTTCTTATTCTTAACTCTATTTAATGCTTGATATGCTGATGTTAGCCAAAATACGGATAACAAATCGAAACCAAGCTTTGTTACCAATCCTCCCATAGCTTAAAAGGATAAGTACAATCCTGAAACGCCGCCTAATAATATACCAATCATATAGATTTTCCCAAATATTTGATGACGGTTGATATTCTTTCCTCTAAATTTTGTGGATAATGTAAACGGACCATTTACTAATGCTACTATACTAGTTGTAATATGTATAAATAACATTATATACCAAAAAACAATTAATTTAGATACAAACATAAGCTTCATTTTAACAAGTCCTGTTTGGAATCCATTCATAATAAAATATTGGCCCACAACATAACTAGCTACTAAAATAGCTAAAAAAAATGAATATAAACCAAATTTTACTGCCCCCTTGTTACATTTAGGGACATTTGATTATACATTACTGTTCATTTTAGGAAGGAATAGTAATGCCTTATTTAATTATCTAATCAACACATTATTTTTTCATTAAAACAACTCTAATTGAAGTCTATAAAAAATGAAATTAGATATATTGCAAACAAAAATTGAGTTGTGAATATCAATTCATCGTTAAAACAACAAAAAACTGCTTCAGCACATTTACCTGAAGCAGCTCTTGTTATCTCAAAAATGGTAATGGTGCTTGCTGAATTCCGTTTTGAGTTGAAATATAAAAAGATTTTGCGAATCCCTCATTGTGAATACATTCGTCTATTACGAGCATTATAGGAATCTTACGTAAGTCTAACATTAGCTCCTTTCTAACATGTTCTGCTAAAGCAAGATTTGATATAGATAAAATAAAAATACCTGGTAAACTCTTCGTATTTTCGAAGTTCAATAAATTATTTGGTCCATTTTGAATTTGATCTTCCCAAATTTTCAATCGCGATTTTAAGTGCTGTGCATATCGCTGCCCCTGTTGCACCCTTTCAAATATGAAGTTTTGATTTCCAATTGGCGTTTTAATTTCTCCAACAGCAATTGGATTATATCCCCTACCAGTACCTTGTAGCTTCGGATACCAGCACCAATTTTTTAATAACTGTTGGCCTACTGCAAACTCATATTTTATCTGATTCATAGTGACAAATCTCTGTACACCCGCCACCCCAAGTTTTAACCACTGCTCTGGCTTTAAAGAATAGTTTGTATTACGGTTATGATAAGCCCACATCATCAAATGACCTGCAGTATTTAGTGTAATTGGAGCAGAGGTTTTAGGTTGATCCGGAAATAGCCCCGATTTTATCTCCCATCTACTAACAAATCCATACAGTACTAGCTTTTTCAGCGATTCGGAAACCTGAGACCTACTAATTTTAGACTCCACAAAATTTTTAATTTGAGCTTCAGTAATTGCTAATGAATCCCAAATAAGCTTTAGTATTAAATTGTCTTTTTCATTTATAAAACCTGAATTAATTCTGTCATAAATACTACGTAAGTCTGTGAGTGGTTTGAATTTATCTGGAAGAATTGGTCCCCCCTGTAAAGAGGGGTCATCCCAAAGTGATAAAGATTGGTCCCTATTAAGCCAATATTGAACCGCCTTTCCATTCTCTTGTACGGAAACCTGCGGCGCACTCATTAGTTATATAAAAACGCCGTTGGGTCGTTAACTTTTTTGCGTCCAAAAGGAAACTTGAAGATAACCCCCGACCCTCTCTCTTTTTCTACATCCACATTCACAATTCTCATACTTACTACTTCATCCAATACTGGCTGTTCGATTGTTTTAGGGACAATTCCTTTAATTGTGCAGCCTTGGTCCAATTCAACAAAAACTCCAAAACGCGGGTCAACATTTACAACTCGCCCTACAATTGTGTCCCCTTCAGCTAATTCAGATAATAACTGATAAGGATTTTCCACTGCCGCTTTCCTAGAAACGTGAATTAGTCGTTGCTCCGGATTAAATTGTAGAACCTTAACTGGGATGCGTTCACCAATAGGCGCATAGCGATCCACAGCGTTTTTATATACTCTTCCATAGTTTAGTTTATGTAATTTCATGAAGCATTCCGCACCATTAATGCGTAAAAATATAGTAGGAACCTGAGCATTCATGTTATACCCAGTTACCTCTGCTTCGTAGGTTGGTTCTTGCAATTTTTCATCCTGCTCCAATTCTATTAATTCACGAATTAAAGCGTCTGCCGATCTCCTACTTGCTTCTTTTACTGATACCTGAACTTTATTTACATCCAGTTCATCAGACATTTGAGTAATTACTACATTAAAAATATTACCTGTGAATTGTGTAATACTTCTAAAAGAATAATCAGAGAAGTCTTCTTTTTTACAAATACCTATAATCTTACCGTTTTCAAGGGCAAACTCAGCGTATTCAGTATCTGGATCTTCTTTATCATGTCTTTTAACCGTTCTCAATACTGCTTGAATTGGCTCTTTATATCTACGTAGTGCCTGTAGCTTTTCATAAGTTTTTGAATCCATAAAAATATCTCCTCTCCCTCGCTCAATATTTATAAAATTCAAAAATAATACTTCTACTTGAATTATTGATACTTTTAACTGAGAAACTAAGTGTTTTAGAAATATTTTCTAAAATTTTTAAAACTAGCTCTGATCCTTATCTTATTTATAAAAGTTAATGTTAAAATAGTTGTATATTTAATCAATTAAATTTTCATCAAAAACTAATTCTATATAAACTATTTTTTTATTTTCAATTTTGATTGCGAGGGGAAAAAGGATGCGTAAACTATTTAATGAAAAAAGGATATTAGAAAAAGAAACCGAGGAAGGTTCGCTTTATTTCATATTACCTACAGAGGCATTTCAGAAATACGTAGGACTTTGGGGGTATCTAATACGACCTGGAGAATTTCATAAACCTGTGAAGTGGGTAAATACATATAAAATGCACTCTTTGGATTCCTACGTATTACTAAATGAATTTAACCCTAACGAATACGAATACATGATTTTTGAAGAGTTTGGTTTAGCAAAAAAGCTAAATCAAATATTGGCTTCTCATGGAATAAATATAAACAATAGCTTTGAGGAATTTTTAAATATAACAGAAATACCAGCAGCAGCTATAGAAGAAGTAAGAGATTGTTTAATTAAAAATGAGTGTATGAACGTTTATCCAGAGGATTTCCCTATTGTAGATGGGTATGAATATGTATTTGCAGGAGAAAAGAAAAAATTCATTGTTGAAACTGAAGATCATTATGATGATGTTACTTTGTATGATCAAACCCATTACTTTTCCGATCATTACATTGTGGAATCATACAAAAAAACAATTAACGGGCAACATACATACTTATACAAAACACATTACGATGAATGGTATCAACTTTATTCTTTAGATACAAGTGATAAGTGCTGGGTTTTTAAAGAAGTCTTTGAAGATGAATTGGATAACCTACCACTCTCCTCATATGAAAAAATGATAACTGAAAAAAGAGAGATTCCACAAGAAGAAATAAATTATCAATTAAATTTAAAGAAATTACATGACCCTAATACTGAATGTGATTTTTATTACTCTGACAAGATGTTTGCTTTAGGCTTCTTAAATAATGGGGGAAGAATTAATGTAGTAAACATTGATGGAGAATTAAAGCGGTATAGCGAGATGGTTTTTAAAGGGGAACAGCCATTCTCAAAATGGGACGATTTAGTATATGTAGGTACAGCAGCGCAAAAGGAAATACAAGAAGATATTCTAACAGAGCAAGAAATGATGCAATTTGCTGTTTATATGAGAGAAAAAAAGGGTAAGTCTTCATTACATTAATTTCTTACGGGGGTCCCGCCACATCGCTATCAAGCTAAAGATTTATTACAACCCCCAGAACGAAATTTTTAGACTGTCCTGTAATAAAAAAGTTGGCTGTCTGTGTGTAACTTCTCAATGATTTATAAAACCCACCTACGAAACCGCCTTCTATTGTAGAGTTTTTCCTGTATATTGGAAAATTAAATTTGGAATGTACCTAATTTAACCATTTAGTATATACTAGTATCTAGAAAATAAAGGGAAATAAAAAAGTTTGTTTTTAATTATAGCTCTGGATATTTCTCAGTGTGTATTAGTATATTGAGTTTATAAAGGACTAATTAAATTGTAGATTGGGAGAAGATTAAATTGAAAGTGTTTAATAAACAAGTGCTTCGTTTTATTTTAGTGGGATGCACAAATACCCTGAATTATTACATATTCTATCTTTTATTAAGTCAATTAATAGGGTTAAATTACTTATCAGCACATATTATTGCTACTGTAATAGGCATAATAGGTTCTTTTTTTCTGAATACGTACTTTACTTACAAAACAAAACCAACTTTAAAGAAATTTTTACAATTCCCATTAACATATGCTGTTAATATTGCAGTTACAACTATCGGCATTTATATTTTAGTTGACTTAGTAGGTTTAAATGAAATAATTTCTCCTTTCCTAGCATCACTGACTGCGATACCTTTTACATATTTATTATCGAAAAAAATATTAGTTACGAAAATTGCATAGGAAGCAACATTTTATACCTAATGAAACTTGTAATGGATGAAATGGCTGCATAATTGGAGTGAAATAATAGTGAAGGCTGGTCTCTTAGAAACCAGCTTTTAAAATACTAACTAAAAATGTGTTTTTAAGGGTCAATCAAAATAAACAATACAAATACCCTCTAAAATGAAAAAATGCGCTATTCTTTCTGTAGAATCCTAGGAAAGGATGGCGTATTTTTGTAACGGTGACATAAAGTTTGGTAAATTAATATAGATAAACTTAATAAATTTTCATCTATCAACTATACCGAAGTCATATTCGCTATAATCAATAGTTAGAGAAAAATTTATACTTGTTTCTGTTGTTAGGTTTCCTTAGCGTGACAAAATTCACATTAGTTTATGCTGGAATTTGTTTAATAGTAAATGTTCTCCAAATAGTTCTTCAATGTGTTGCTTGAATTGTTCGATATGTATATTTTCCTCTCCCTTTATAATCTCATTCCCGCAAAAATTATAATTCTATGACTCTATCGCATACTTGTGCTACATATGGATCATGCGTGACAATAACAATTGTCTTTCCCTCTTTATTTAGATTTTTTAAAATTTGTATGATTTCATTTCTATTGTTATCATCTAAAGAGCCTGTTGGTTCATCGGCCAATATTAACTCGCAAGGCTTTAGAAGTATCCTTGCTATGGCAACCCTTTGTTGTTCACCACCTGAAAGCTCGTGTATTTTTTGCTGTAATGATACGCTCAGTCCAACTTTTTCTAAGGCGGCTGCTTTTAATTCTTTCTTTTCCGTCTTTGTTTTTTTTGCATAAATCAAGGGAATTTCTAAATTTTTATTTACAGTATCATTGTCGATGAGTGCATAATTTTGAAAGAGATACGACATTCTTGTCCTCAGAATCTTATTTGCTTTACTAGAACCCATATTAGGACTCTCTGCACCAAATAATTTAGCGACTCCGCTATCTGGGTTCTCTAGCATTCCTATAATATTTAGAATCGTTGTTTTACCAGATCCGCTTTTTCCAGTAATCGCAACCATTTCCCCTTCATAAATTTTTAAATTGAACTCATCTAAAACTGCATGATTTCCATAACTTTTACAAACATCTATTAGTTCACATATATATTGCATGCGTTTATATTAACCTCCCTTTATCACCGTTTTTTTATTTCTTCGTTCCATCGTGATTAATGCAATAATTGAGGCGGTAAATTCAATTAAAATAAGCATTGCCACCACTGTAAGTAATTTCAAATCAAACTCTTTCTTTACGATGAAGCAAATTGATAGTTGTACAATCCACATTAATACAAATTGCAACATGTATCCCTTATATGTTCTAAAAAAATCTACGCCAAATAAGCGATGTACCACTATTTTCTGCTGATTTTTATTGAAATACACAATAATATTCTGTGTTACCAAAAATAATATGCCTACAATTAGTCCACTAGTAACCGTTAATAGTATTTTCATTGTTTTTTGCAGATTATATATATCTTTTGAAATATATTGGTCAACTGTTACAAGATATCTTAAATTATCATCTAATCCTAATCTTTTAAGTTCTGGCTCTAGTGTCTTATACGTTAATCCTGCATCTCGCTTTATCAACTTAATTTTTAAAGGATCCTTCGCCCCTCCGCCTAATATAAGATCTCTTTCTCCAACAAAACTATTCTTCTCTGTCATTACTTCAATAATTTCATCTCTAATTTTGTTATTGTCAGATTTATATACATCTGGATTGAAACTAAAGATTTCCTGATTATTCTTTATCCAAATAATGTCTATTTTCCGATTGCGTAAATGATTCGGGACTTCTCTGTACATTCTTTTTTCTTCATATTCTATTGCTGGCTTTCTCCATTCTTCAAAAAAGCGAAGAATTTCTTTTTCCCTGTTCTGATATTTTTCAGGTACTAATAAAATCCAGTTTTCCGTATCTTCTGAAACTTGCACGCGCTGATTATGTATGTCATATAGCGGAAATTCGCGAAGGTAATTATTATTTACGGTAACTGACCAAATTCCTTTATAATCTTTATTTCTAGACAATTCTATTTCTTCATACTCCTTGGAATCAATTAATACCGCTCCCATTTTATTTAAAATAGGATACAAATCACCATTTATACTTGACTCCGTTTTATGCATCCCTTGTTGTTCTTCATCATTCCCTACAGAAAGCGGATAAAAGACACCATAATCTTTGTTTTTCTCCCAGTTTTTTAAATTCACTTGTTTTTCTTTCACTGTAATATATTGTTCTAAAATAGACGTCCCTAATAAAACAAATATAATAGAACAAGTAACTTTCAACAGCGTATTGAATACAAATATACCTTTTGTATCTTTTCTATTTTTAATCATTTGATTGACTTTAATTTTAGAAATATAAAAATATGAAACGAGAGATAATATTGTAATAATGAGATACGTTTTACATTGATCGAACATAATGGTGTAGATAAACCCTGAAGTTACATTTTTTACGAAAGCAGTTGCAAGTACGGAAATACCTATCGATAAAACAAACATACTAGCAATGGTTCTACCTATAACGATAAACCATAAACGCACATTCGATACGCCGTGCATTTTTATTACGCCAATCCTTTTCGCTTCGTTAAATACATAATAAATGAGAAAACATAGGAGCACAATAAACACCATATACTGAATATAGGATAAAGAATTAATTGGTGAATCGAGAGCTTCTTCGTTATTACTAAGATTCCGTTTAAAATCGTCAGCAACAATATACTGTTTCGGCTTAAAATGCTGATTTAACTTTTTAGAGAAAAGCTTTAAAAATACATCGTATGATTTATCATCTACTCCTTCTACAACATATCTTCCTGCCATAGGTAAATGTTCGTACGACGTTTGAAGCGGTTTAATTGTAATCACATGATTATCTCCAAAATCTTTTATTATTCCCTTTTGTTTTGTATCTTTCGTATGTACTGTCGATAAAAAAGCATTACCTTGGAATGTGTCTATTGGCTTTAACACATCCCCCCCACTTAACTGAAACTGTTTAAAATATATCGTTTCAGTTGTTAGTAACACATACTTCAAAATTTCTACCTGTTCATCTTCATGATACGCAACATTTGTACGAAAAATATTTGTATGTGACTCCTTTGCTGCCTCGAGTAATATAGGATAAATTTCACTAGGATTCGCAAAACCCAGTACATTTGGGATAACAAACTCTTTACCTATCCTCTGTTCTACCTTTTCCATTTTTTCAAATTCTTTATGATCCGTTTGTTGAAATGCAATAAAACCTGACAATATAGACGCTACAATAAGAAAAAACACAACTACTTTTTTCATAACACCCTCCCCTGTAATATTTTAGTATATTTCAATAAAAATGGAAACATCAGGGTGAATGTTGTCTATATGACTTTATTTTCAAACATTATTTTTCATTTCAAAATGGCGCACCGCCCCATGCCTATCAACTTAAGAAAAATAAATTTTCCAAAACGAAAAAAATAAGCTGACTCCTCAAAGTAACTACCTGTAGAGAAATAAAATTTTCGTTTAGGGGGTACTTCAAAACCTTAGCTTGATAGCGATGTGGTGAGACCCCTTACGTATCTAAAATTACTACTAAAAGCAAAAGAGCCCTCTCTATTCAAGAATAATAGAAAAGGCTCTTTTATTATTAAATTTTTAGCTTATGGCATCTGGTCTCGTAAATCTGCTAACGGGATAACCTTGTCAACGAGCCATAATTTCTTATTTCCATCATAAATTAAATTGATTTGCATTAATGACATGTTTTCTGATGATACACCATTGATAATCATTTTACTTTTAACTTTAGCAAGTACGTTTGCTTTGGTGGTATCGATGAAAGCATAGTACAATTCGCCATCAATGTACTCTGATTTAAAAGCTAACTTTTTCTTATCTTTTTCTTCTGCAGTACTTGAAGCAGGTGGGTTTGGTGCACCAGGAGGCGTCAATTCCTTCTTCGCATTTGGAGTTATATATGCTTCAACATTTGTAAGATATGATTCTCCTTTGCCAGTATCATATGTTCGGAATGCCTTCAAAAACCTCTCAGCTGCTTCCTTTACCTGTTGTTGATTATTACTCTTTAAAGCTAGTAATTCCTTCTCAGTATCCTTATATCGTGATTCTATTTTTAGTATTTTCTTAGACAACTTTTCCTTTTCATCTTTGATTTGGGCATTATCTGCGTTTATTTTAAAATTTAATCCTATGCTACCTATAAGCAATACGATTAATAAAATTATTGTTTTTTTCATTTCACCCCTCCTATCTTGCCACCCTACCATAACCTGCAAAATGCTGTTGCCAATACGGTGTATTTAAATCTGCATAACCTATTGGATCTCCTGCATGGAACATACGATTGTTACCAACATAAATTCCAATATGTGAAATGCCTGGTTTATACGTACCTTGGAAAAATATTAAATCCCCTGGTTGTGGATCATTGGTTCGCTGTGTCATTTTAAATTGTGTTTCTGCAGTACCAACTAAATTAATACCTGCTTGCCCATATACCCACTGAATGAGTCCACTACAATCAAATGATGATTGCGGTGTTCTTCCTCCCCAAACGTAAGGCCACCCCTGATATTTAATGGCTTCATCCATTACTTTTTTAAATAATTCATCTCCGCCGGCTACTGGTCCACCACCACTACCACCTTGATAATATTTTAGTACATGCGGGACATAGTCTGGATCACCATAGCACCAATTATTAGCTACTGCTTCAGCACTTCGCCACGAAGCACATTTATAACCAGTTTTCGCTGTCTGTTCTGCAGAAAACGCTCTTGCATTATCGTGAGAATATCCACCATTGGAAAGTGCATAGTTTGCATAACCAGTTCCATAGTTATAACACTGTAATGTAATATTTTGATCACCATTAGATTTTTTATGACAATCGGCGAAATGTATTAAACCATATTTAATACTTTCCTCAGGATCTGTAAAATATCCAGGACCATACCCTTGTGATTCGGAACTCTGCATCACATCCAACTGGGTTCCAGAACTTTCTTGCTGAATAAGAGCTAATATTAATGGGGTCATCGCTTCTATGCCGTGTTGAGCTGCATATTTCCTTACTAACGGCTCCCATCTCATTACTTCAGGACTAACACTTGCAGTACCTGGTGTAAAAGGGCCATCAATTCCCCCAGGACTGACTTCATCCTCACCCATTGTAGCAGTTAATAAAAATATCACTATACCTAAACCCGCAACAGCAGCCAGAATCACACCGGCTATTATTAATAATGGTTTTGCAACAGCAACCGTAGCTGCCTTTTGAGCTACTTTAACTGCTACTTTCTTCCCTACTAGTGCAACTGCTTTACCCGCTACTTTTGTACCTTTACCAGCCGCCTTCCCTAAAGAATGGCCTGCCTTTTTCAAGGCAGGCTTAGCATTCCCTAGTTCAGCTTCAGGATGATGTTCATTTTCAAAGTCGCGATTTGGTTCCGCACTCAATGTATAAACCCTCCCTCACAAGCTGAATTATTTTGGTTTTATTGTTTCTTTCGCTTTTACATTTTTTAAAGCTTCTTGTTGTGTTTGTGCTTTCTTTTCAACTTTTTTAATTGCTGCCCCTTCTTTTACCTGTTGTTGATTATTTTCTTTAGGGACATTTTTAGTTGGTTGTGGATTTACCGGTTTTACCTCTACTTGTTTTTGCGGTGTGCTTACTTGTGAAGTAGTGACTGGTTTACTCTCAATCGGGTTCGGTTGTGATGGTGTCGTCCCCGCCTGTGGTGGTGTGATCGGTTTACTCTCCACCGGATTTGCCGGCGATGATGGTGTGACTGACTGTGGTGGTGTGATCGGTTTACTCTCCACCGGATTTGCCGGCGATGATGGTGTGACTGACTGTGGTGGTGTGATCGGTTGTGTTTGACCAGTTGGTGTTTTAATTGTTGCTGCTGCTTTTACATCTTCTTGCTTATTCTCAAGTCCACCATTATTTTGACTTGCTACTGGTCTAACTTGAGCTTTTACATCTTCTTCTTTATTATTTAATTCCTCATTTGATTGCGCTACTGGTTTAACATCCGCTTTTACATCCTCTTCTTTACCTTTTAGTTCTGCCTGTTGCATTTCAGTGTCATTACCTTCATGATTCCCTCGTACTGCTAATTCTGGATTCTCTTTAGTCGCGGCTACTTCTTCCTTAACCCGTTCTTGCTCTTGATTACCTTTTCTATCGCGAACACCTAAATTTTCTTCTTTTTTCATTTGATTTATATTTTTTTCTTTTTCTGCTTGCATTTGTTCTTTTCCCTTGCGTTTACCATCTGCTACCTTTTCTTTTCTATCTGCATAGTTTTCTTTCAACTGTTTAAACTTACTGTAGCCTGATTTACCCACTTTTCCTGCCACCGCAGCACTTGCAAGACCCGCGGCGCCAGCTACTGCTACACCTCTTCCAACTGTCTTAGATCCACGTCGAACATCACGATATTTTTGCCTAATATTACTCATAGCATCTGATGCGCGTGCTGCTCCTGCACTTGCTGGTACTGTAGTAATAGCATCGAAAATTGTTTTACGGTATAACCACACACCCAAGAATGAAAGTATTTGTAGTATAGCTACAACTAAGTATCCATACTTATCAGTAGCACTGAACAAAATTGACGATACCCAGAACATTAAAGTTACCAGGAAACCAATTGCAACTTTCATAAGCAGCGTTCGGAACAATTCAGATAAAAATTTCTTAGCTGTACCAGTCCACGCAGGTACTAAAGCCATCAATAACATTACAGGTGACATTAGCGCTACGATGATAAACATTAATTGATAAAATAACATCGCCATACTGCATAATCCCAATACAATCCATAAAGGAGCATTGATAACACCTAGTAGTAATACGAGTGCCCCTCGCTCAAAAGTAGCATCTAACGAGATTGTTTGGTTTTTCTGAACCTCAACTTCATCCTTTAAAAGAGCTTTTCTTTCATCAGGATCTGTCGTTGTTAACATTTTCTTTATTCTTTCATCTCCGATTTTCTTCATATCTGTTGTACCAAATTGTAATAATGTATAAGGTTGCTTTATTAATAGAGTGTGTGTTAAATCAGTAATGGAATTGACACCGCTTGAATGTCCTTCATTTGCTCCACTAATACTTTGAGTTGTATCAAGAACAGTTTTATTTACTTGCTCTGAAAAATTGTTTAATCCTTTGATGATATAACTTGAATTCGCAAAAAAACCTAGAGTAAAAACTAAAATACCTAATGCTTTTAACAATCCACCTAGCATCTCTGACTGGCGTCGTTGTACAAAGCCTACCCAGATAACCCAGCAAGCTAATAAAGCTAGCATGAGTCCAATTAGTTCACTATATATTCCATTACCCCAAGAACCATTGAACCCTGCTGCTTTAGATATTACCTCACCCAACTTATCTCCAATATCAGCAACTATATTTAAACTCATTGATTGGCCTACCAAACTTGTGACTAAACTACTAATTGCAAGGTTTACTGTCCATGCAATACTAATCAATATAAAAATAGTTGCTACAATTTGTTCTTTAATATTATCTTTCCATTTCCAAAATTTAAGAGATTCTCCAAATCCACCTTCTGGAGTATAAACATCGATGCCATAACTACTTGGTGGATATTCCTCAAATTTCAATTTTTCTTTACTTTTAGGAATAATGTCGTCAATAAGGGAGGGTCTGGGTTCTTCCTCTGCATAGACTGGTGTAGTTTTAAAAAGTAAATTAAATACTAAAAGCAAAGTACACATTAATAACAATAAGGTAATAAACTTTTTCATTACATGCTACTCCCCCTTTAGGGAAACCTATTAATCTTTTGAACTAAACTCATTAGTCGGTTTAGTATTTTCTAATTCATCAATTTCATTTCGTTCAGGGCCGGTATAACTTCGAACTTTGAACCCATCTTCTGTACGAACTACTCTTACCCATTTCACCGCTTTATCGATATTCTTAGGAGGCTTCTTTGAAATAAAGTTATACATAATTGTGTCCTTATCTACCACATATTCTTTTACAGTATAATCTTTGTAAGATAAATTATTTTGAGGTCCTTTATTAGGGTCTAATATTTTATTTTTCTCCCCATCGACAACTAATTTACGTATTGTTTTATAATCATGTTGTAAGTCGGCCTTTACAAAGTCCAACATCATTTCTCTAGGAGTGTGCCCCTGTTTATCTTTTTCTTCTCCTACATTTGTTTCGCTATTTCCACATGCTGCGCTCAAAATTAGAGCGCCAGCACATAGGCTAGATAGCATTAATTTTTTTATTTTAGTTTTTACCATGTTAACTCACTCCTACATTTATTTTTTCTCCCCCTTCTTCGACAAAGGTTGCATTACCTTCCTGCTTTTCATCTTCATTTGATTTTCTATAATTCTTTCTTGCATTTGGTCTTGTATCGAATGCATCGTATAAATCCTTAAACACTACATCCATTGTGACAACACCTGTTCTTCCTTGGATATCTTGGAATAAACATTGTCCTGTTTCTAAATTAGTAATAATCGCATGATTTTCTTCATTATCAGGTAATCCAAAGAAATCTAAGATTGAAGAAATTTCTTTACTGTCGGTATTACGGAATGAGAACTTCATACCGATATTATTCTTAAATGTCTCATCTCCAAGGTCACTTGCACTTTGAGTAGCAAAGTATACTGCAGAGTTTAGGGCACGACCTTCACGAACTAGCTTACGAGCTAACTCTCGCCCTTGAGAAGTTCCCATGATTGCCCATGCTTCATCTAATAGAACAATTTTGAATTTAGTAGGGTCCTTTTGAAAGAATTTTCTTGCAAAGGAAGATAGAGACATCAGCATACTAACTGATAAATTTTCTTGTAAGGTATAATCTTTCGGATCTTTTTGAATATCTGGCATGTCAAGATGTTGAATTTGTATGATATTTACTGCTGTATCAAGTTCAATATCTCTATTTGTTCCATCACCAAAGATTAAGTGTGCAAATGATAAATTCTCAAATGCTTGAATATGAGCAGCTAATTGTTGATCCACTTTATCCTCACTATCTTCAAGGTATTGAGACACAGCTGTTAAGCACGGCTCTTCCATTCCTGCTACGAATTCTACAGCTGAAGCCAAGCGCGGGAATTTCTCCGAGTTATCAGGTTTAATACCTGTAATGAAAGTAAGAATTGTCATAGCTAACTCAATTGCATCTTTTCGGCTATGTTTATGAATGATAAATGGGTCTAATTTTCCTTCATCTCGCCTATCAGTCCCCAGTGTAATTACGTTTACCTTACCTTCTAATCCGTGTAAATCTCCTGTCCAGTTTCCCCTCTCACCTTTCGGATCGACTATCAGTGTTTGAGCTCCTCCTAGCACCGCTAGGTAAACAATTAAGTTCGTTCCAAATGATTTACCAGAACCAGTACTTCCTGTTACTGCAACTGAAAGTGCGCTCGTTTTTTGATTTGCAACGGTATTTGTCGCTGCGAGAGAAGGTGTCATATAAACTGCTTTGTTTAAAATACCAGTTGTACCTATATAAAATCCGATATTATCACCTAAATCTTGTGTTGCACCAAACATACCGGCCGCCAGAACTCCAGGCTCCATAAAGTGTATATAATCATTTACATATCTTTTAGCACCAGGGATAAATTCATTAAACAGCAAGAACTGGTCTCCATATGGTCTTACTAGTTCAATCATCATCTCTCTATAAATAGAAATAAGTGAATTGGTATTTCGACGCATTGTATCCAAATCTTCAGCACATATACAGAAAGATACCGATGTCTTAACTAATGGCATACGCGTCTTTTGTATAAGGGCTTGTAATTCAGTAGCTTCTTGAACACCCTCATACACATTTAGTCCAACAGTTTGTGAATTTTCCCTTGCATGTGCCTCTTGATCTTCTAAATCTTTTTTCTTTTTATTTAGTTTAGATAGAGCTTTACGATGGTTAATATTTTCTGTGCGTACACTCAGTTCAATTGGAAAATCGATATTTTGAATCATATACATCCACTCTTGGTCTGGAAACTCCATTGTATATGGAATCTTCGATGCTGATAAGAAACTCATATATGCTGGATAATCTAATCCATCAGAACCAATTTGGTTCATTTCTATATGTCTTCCTTTAACCTCTACTTCTGATTCCGTTAAACGTAGTAAACTCTCTTGATTCGGAAAGATTGCAGAATCGTCATCAACTACCGGTGGCGTCCATCCTGCTGTAACAGGTGCTTCCAATGTACGATAGAAGTTGCGTAATACAATCCATTGTGTTTCATTTGTTTCTAAACTTCTTACGGCTAAATGTTTTCTTATTTTGTTTCTAAATGCGCTAGCTTCTCGTTTAAACATCGCCAAATCAGTTTTTAGTATTTTGGTATCACCAAGCAATCCAAACTGCTCTGCAGTGTTTTTAAACGTATGAAATGCAGTGTAAAGCATTTCCTTAAGTCCCTCTTGTACGTGACGTACTTTTAATTTCACACCAATAAAGTAACGATACTCTACAGCGTTTTTACCAAATTTTCTTTCTAACTCATGGACAACGTCATCAGTATGATCGATTGCCAGCTCTTTTAATTCTCCACTGATTGTTTCTTTAAACTCATCGGCTTTCTCTTTAAAATTCTGATAAACAGGTATCATTAAGAGGTGTTTTTCTTCTTCATAATTCCAAAATAATCCGAGTTGGCGCATAAACAACGTATTTTTATCATCGTCTCCTTTAAATTCATAAGGAATCCCGTATGCCTCATAATACGCCCAGCAAGAACCGTCTTGGTTAAAAATCAAATTTTCATCAAAGTATTTGACTGGAAATTCAACCTGATTCATTTGTGCCTCCTTAGAGAAGAATATGAGACTAAACTAATTCTTCCGTATAGATTAATTAATTACTTTTTCTTAATTGAATCATCCTTAAATCGAACTACTGTCTTATATTGATAGCTTCCAATATTGCCAGTTGTATCTTTATAACGACTCAACTTCTTTTTTTCAAATGTAAATACAAAGAATCGATATATAAATTTGTGTGGACTTTTTCCATCCAATTCTACATTTCCAAAGAAGTACGCTATACCACCAGGTAATATTAGATATTTAAAAAAGACGTTGTTTCCTAATGGTAAAATCTGTTCTAAGAATATTATTATTAATAGTGTTCCAACAAAAATCCCCAGCTGTCTGTAAGGTACAGGGAAAGGGAGTGTTATATCCCTTATCCCATATAAACTCTTAGGGATATCCCATATAGAGTTGTAAGTCCTTACTTCCTTGCGAGTCGGTTTCTGAGTCACTTATACCAACTCCTTAAAATTTCTATTTTTTACTAATGATTATTTAAATAATAAATTATATAATTTTGTTCCAAGATCTTTGAATACATCTGGAGTAAATACAAACACAGATACAATCGCACAAAGTACTAACCAACCAATTAGACCAGCCATTTGTCTTTTTACAAGTAAAACTATTACACCGATGATTGCTACAACTAAAAAAATGGGACCTAACTGAGCTACTAACCAGTTTTTTGCATTCACTCCAAAATTAATGTTGCCTAAGACCGCTGCATCCGTAATAGCAGGTAATTGCTGAGCAACCATATCTAATCCCAAAAGCTCCATAATTATTTACCCTCCACTTTCTCTAATGTGTTTTCAAATTTCTTCATAGAGCTAATTGAAAACTTGTTATCTTTATTTACAAGATTTAAATCATATGTGTATGTGTACTCTAAGCTGCTATCATTGTCTTTTAACTTAGCATCAACTAAGACTCTGTATCCTTTATCCTTATCTTCATAAATTCGTAGGTTTTCTAATTTGCTAAGTGTCATAATACCTTTTAGTCCATTTGTTATATTACTTTTTTCAAAGTAGTAAGCAATTTCTTCTGGTGTTCCTTCTGTATACACTTTAAATACAGATTGTAAAAATTGTTCTACTTTTTTTATTTCTGCATCTGTATTAATTTCTCGTCCTTCTGATTTGAAAGTGGCTACTTTATAAGATGCCTTTTCTCTCTCTCCATGAACGATTGTAGGATTGTTAGGGACTACCATCTTCCCTTTCTCCATTAAAATTGGTATAGAGAAGTACCTTATAACTTCTTTTGGTTCTTTTGGTGTGTCTGGAGCTTGTATCGTTCCAGGAGCAGGATTATTTACAGGTTCTAGTTTCTGAATGATTTTCAATGTAACTTCTGCTTCATTTCCTTTTTGTCGGACCTCTACTGCTTCCGATTTAACTAAAGTACTAGAAGCGTTTTTTAAAGTATCTCTATTTAATCCACCTTGCTCATCGGATCCTTCAACTAGAAATTTCTCTAATCGTTTTTTTCGTTCTTCAGCTACATTCATATCAACTTTCCAATTAAAATAATTAGTGGCAAAACTATTCGCATATGCAATTAATTCTGCTTCTGACATTTTAATTTTTACGGGGTCCTCTTTCTTTTCCTGAACAGCTACTGCTCTAGGAGGACCGGCAAGTTGGATAAATGAAAGGGAGCTTCCTACAACCACAAATCCCATTACAAACCAAAATGTAACCTTTCCTACTTTTCTTCCTGTTATCGCTGGAACTTTCTCCCTTGTTTTACGTTTCTTCTTTTCTTTAAGTGCCTCTGAGTTTTCTTGTTGCATATCTAATATTTCAGTTGTTTTATTCTTTGCTTGTTTAAAGAATGTAAATTTCTTTTTTTCGGAGTTTTTCTGGGATTTCTTTTTTACCATGTCTTCACCTCTCTTTTTAAATGGTTAGGAGATTACAAATTTCATTGTAATTTCCACTAATCAACTATCTACTTTAAGTATGATTTACTTTTTTCGGAAATCTAAGAGAAATAAAAAAAAATTATGTTTTATATCAAAATTTTTTTAGAATGATTAAAACTAAATATAATGTTTATTAAAGTACATAAAAAACCAATTCCATTAAGAAATGAAATTGGTTTTACACAGGATCTATTCTCTATAGTAAGTATTACACAATATAAAAACCTAATATAATATATATCTTTAATATATATAAAGAAAAAAGATAAAACTTTTATACAGAGAAAAAATCGTCTTAAAACACTGCTGTGCTAAGGGTTCATCATTACTCTAGCCGTAAAAAATCATAAAAAGTAAATACTGGGAATGTACTTAATGAGCTGGATGATGATTAAAAACTACAAAATATCGTAAAGTAGGTATATAAAAACTACATATAATCATCGTTAATTTGATGCGAGTGAATGAATAAATAATAAATGCAAATTTTGCTGATTTATGAACAAGCTTTCCACATTTCTTAAAAACTACACACAATTTATTAACAAATAGGTCAAAGTTAGGAACAGAATCCACTTTTTAAACATAACTAACAGAAATTTTTCTGATTTTAAGTAGATTTAGAGATAGAACATGATAAGAACAGTACTTAAGGGTTTATATTATACACATCAGGTCAAAATTATTAAGATATCAACAGAATACTAAAAAATATTTCTGCTTTTTTGTAGATAAAATGACGCAATAAGATTGATGATTCAGAATAAATAACTTAGAAATTGTGAATATCTTATTTTGTTTCACATGCACTGTATGTAATTGCATAAAAAATAGAGAGTTGTGATCATTAAAATTGAAAACTGACTCTCTATTTTGCTTGAAGTAATACACTCTACATGTTATTTCCAACACGAATAGCCCTCCACTTTTGTTATTTTTCAAAAATAGAGAGCTGTATCATTACATTGCTGGAAGCAGCTGATCAACCGTATGTGGTACTTCACTTGTTGAACGGTAATATGCTTCTAAGGACTGTAGAAACTGAATTAAATTAAAGTCTTCAGGGACCTCAATTACACGAATCTTTTCCTTCGGCAATTTATCAATTTTTTCAATGAACAGTTCACGAATATCGCTAGGGATTTGATTTCCTTTATGGCCACTAGACTTTAAGAGTTCGCGAACTTCAATTTCTAATGCTGTATATGCGTTAATATTTACTCCTTGCTCATAAGCATATTTTCTAAATAGTGATTCCTCTTGATACTGCATGTAGTTACGATGGTAAGCATCTACGGTTACAGGTACAGCATATTTCGCATGAAGCAGGTCATGCGCTTTACGGAATAGCTTTTGAACATTGCGTAAAGAGTATATAGCAAAATGAGTACCAAATTTAAAAATGGCCTCTTCTTGATCATGTTTAGGTATATTGTGTGTAATTAAAGGATAAATTCCAGTTTTAGCAGCTGTGTCTAATACACGATATTGAGAAGATTGCTTTAATAATTTACTTAGCGTATAAACAAGCTTTTTCGGATATCCTTCTTGTTGATCAATCATTTCTCGTAAACCACGAACTACTTGGCGAATTTGACGGTGACAAGAGTGTTTTAAAACATTAATGAATTGGTTCATATCCTTGGCAAATTCAGCAATATTCATTTCAACTAACAAGTTTTCTATAAATTTAGCTTTACGCTTATATGTATCTCGTGGTGTAAATGGATCACGGTATTCTGCTCCTTCTTCTTTCGCGCATAAGAAATCAGGATGTACAGATAAATGCAATGTTGTGTATTGCTTTTTATTCTTCTTCCCTTTTTCTAACTTGCAAATTTTAAATAAAGGAGATCCGGTAGCAGATAGCTTTGTTTCTAGTTCCTCAAGTACAGCACGAATCTGATGCGGGTATTTCTTATGTAAGTAACGATACATTCCACCAAAGTGTGTTGAGTTTCCTTGTTCGTCAACTTTGAATAAAGAACGTTTCAGGGTAGTTTCGCGTTTCTGCTGCATTGCTACATCCATGAATAGTTTCTTAGCTGCAATGGATAACTCAAAGAATTCTTTGGTAAATACGATCGGGCTAATAAATGTATAGGCATTTGCTTTATTTGTTTCCTTATTCATAAAATCATTTAAGATGATTTTATATTTACCACTGTACTCATTTTCAATTGTAATGATGTTATGGAAGCTTAATTTCTTCAAAGCCACATAAAATTGTGAGTGGTGAATATGTGCAAATGCTTCTTTATAATTTTTATAATCTTCCCAAAGCATATGAATCGATACATGTGAAAGCTCACCATATGTATTACATTTTTTATGAAGAAATAGAAATACTTCTAAATCAGCATTTGTAATTCCATATAGCTTATGTTTTCTGCCTTCGTGTTTATCAAATTCACTTACTTTATCTACAATCTTTTTCATTTTCAGTGAAAAAGATGGCTTTGCTTTAGCAACAAATCCCTCTTCATCTGCAATTCGTTCTTCATAAGACATTGAATTCACAATGTCTTCTAAATAAGTATCTTTAAAACTGTAATATTTACCTTCTAAAGCTTCTACTAACTTTTGCCATGATTTAATTGTTACAATTACCGGTGTTGTTGTTTCACCATTCAAACTACGTTTGTTCTTTATAACGAAAGGTTTTGCCATCTTTTTCACCTCCTTATATATTAAGTTGCAGTTTTCCCCACAATTAGATACAAATTATCATTTTTGATTATATCAAATCGAATACTGGTGAAATCTGTCCCTTTAAGAGAAAAAACAAAAAAATGAAACGTGCCTCTATCCCTTGTGCGACAAGGGGTTTGACGTTTCATGAAAAAAAGTTTGTTGCCACCATAGGGCTATGAAGTTTTTTGAATATGAAACGTAGTATGTAGTGGGAGAAATCCTCCGAAACCATTGATTTTATAGGGTTTTCATCCAATTTTGTTTGAACGATGTAGCCATCATATAGCTATAACGTTTCATGTTTTTAAAACAAGTAATATTTTATTGAAAATTGCTGTAACCCTTGGTACATATAGGTTGTTGTAGGTTTTAAAGTGAAAGTTGTAGCCATCATACCGCTATAAACGTTTCAGTTCGTTTCATGTTTACTGCCATCATATAGCTATAACGTTTCATGTTTTTAAAACAAGTTATATTTTAATGAAAACTGCTGTAACCCTTGGTATATATAGATTTGTTTGAAGTTTTAAAGTGAAAGTTGTAGCCATCATATAGCTATAATGATTTTAGCGTGTTTTCTTTCATATTAAATGAAATGGCTTTATATCAACGTTTATTACTAAATTACATAGAATAAAAATTTTTTTAGTCGAATGATTTTCAGGATATTCTCGTTTCATTTTTTTAAAGTTGTAGCCATCATATAGCTATAACGTTTCATAAATTACGAAATTGTAACCACAATATAGCTATTCATTATTAAAAGTGAGCAGTAATAGCCACGATAAGGCTATATAGTTTCAAATAAGAGCTTATAGCCATGATAAAGCTATGCAGTTTCAAATAAGAGTTTATAGCCATGATAAGGCTATGTAGTTCCAAATAGAAGTAATAGCCATGATAAGGCTATATAGTTTCAAATAAGAGCCTATAGCCATGATAAAGCTATGCAGTTTCAAATAAGAGTTTATAGCCATGATAAGGCTATGTAGTTCCAAATAGAAGTAATAGCCATGATAAAGCTATGCAGTTTCAAATAAGAAGTAATAGCCATGATAAGGCTATATAGTTTCAAATAAGAAGTAATAGCCATGATAAGGCTATATAGTTTCAAATAAGAGTCTATAGCCATGATAAAGCTATGCAGTTTCAAATAAGAAGTAATAGCCATGATAAGGCTATGTGGTTTCAAGTAAGAGTTTATAGCCATGATAAGGCTATGTAGTTTCAAATAAGAAGTAATAGCCATGATAAGGCTATGTGGTTTCAAGTAAGAGTTTATAGCCATGATAAGGCTATGTAGTTTCAAATAAGAAGTAATAGCCATGATAAGGCTATGTGGTTTCAAGTAAGAGTTTATAGCCATGATAAGGCTATGTGGTTTCAAGTAAGAGTTTATAGCCATGATAAGGCTATGTGGTTTCAAGTAAGAGTTTATAGCCATGATAAGGCT
>NZ_JBIYDP010000010.1:0-162330 GCF_044908765.1 Bacillus sp. RC251
GTCCCCGCAACCAAATGGTCCCGTGGTGTAGTGGTTAACATGCCTGCCTGTCACGCAGGAGATCGCCGGTTCGACCCCGGTCGGGACCGCCATTTATGTTGGCTCGGTAGCTCAGTCGGTAGAGCAGAGGACTGAAAATCCTCGTGTCGGCGGTTCGATTCCGTCCCGAGCCACCATTTTTTTATGCCGACTTAGCTCAATTGGTAGAGCAACTGACTTGTAATCAGTAGGTTGGGGGTTCAAGTCCTCTAGTCGGCATCCTTTAGGGGCATAGTTTAAAGGTAGAACTGAGGTCTCCAAAACCTCCAGTGTGGGTTCGATTCCTACTGCCCCTGTAAAAGTGTATGGGCCTATAGCTCAGCTGGTTAGAGCGCACGCCTGATAAGCGTGAGGTCGATGGTTCGAGTCCATTTAGGCCCACCATATATTATTCCGCAGTAGCTCAGTGGTAGAGCTATCGGCTGTTAACCGATCGGTCGTAGGTTCGAGTCCTACCTGCGGAGCCATGGCCCGTTGGTCAAGTGGTTAAGACACCGCCCTTTCACGGCGGTAACACGGGTTCGAATCCCGTACGGGTCATAAAAAAAGAGTCAGCAATATGCTGACTCTTTTTTATTTTGTGGAATCCTCCTTTATCAACTGATTTTCCTGAAATAAATAAAGGGATTTAGGAAAAGCTATGGTATGTATAAAAAGGAGGAGACAAAAATGACACGAGTGAGAGATTTTATGAGTACTCATGTTGTACATTGTACACCGCTAGACAATGTATATGAGGCTGCTGTAAAGATGAAAGAAGAATCGATTGGATTGATTCCAGTTGTTGAAAATGAGCAAGTTGTTGGGCTTGTTACAGACCGAGATTTAGTTGTTCGTGGGATTGCTGAGAAACATCCTGGATCTAATAAAATTACAAATGTAATGACAACAAACATTGTTTCAGTTTCTCCAGATGATTCTATTGAAAAAGCTACAGAGTTAATGGCACAGTATCAAATTAGACGATTACCAGTAGTTGAGGATGGTCAACTCGTTGGGATGCTAGCACTAGGTGATTTAGCTATAAGAGAATCCGCAGATGATCAAGCTGGATTTGCTTTAAGTGAAATTTCGGAGCATTTGGAATGAAGAGAGTCTTTCATTAGTCGGATAAGTTACGTATAAAAATCAGATGCATTATTCTAGTATATGGATTAAACTAATATGTTAGCATGATGTATCTGAGACATTATATAATATAAGTATACAGTTAGTAATTTCGACAGTTTATTTAAATTTGTCATTCCTAATTTTAAATAAGAGAAAAAATGATATACTGATAGATATAAGTATTATGAAAGATTTCGAATATAACAATATTCATTGTTAATGATGTAATAATGGATTAATATTTCCTATGTAGACAAAAGGGAAGGGGAATTATATGAGGGCTGTACAGCGCGATCCAAATTGGAATTTGGTTACAGATACATATATAGAACCAAATAATTTCGCTGAATTATTTTCTTTGCTTGTACCTTGTCATCCGAAAGGTGAAGGGAAAGAACGAACTATATTAGTGTGGAAAGAAAAAGAATTTTATAAAGAAGAAAATTTAGCAGCATTTATCGTATATGGAATGGATAAAGTAAAAAATTTGCCGCAGTTTCATAAAGATGAAATTCCAACTCTAGTACGTATTCTTCGCTTATGCCAAGAGATTGGTTGGTATGAAGAAGCAAATACTTTTATGATAACTCAAGGACTAGCTGAGTTTGTTCACACTTCATTGGAATATGAAACGTGGGATCTTTTGACGCAAGCAGTTGCTTTAAACTATTTAATTATTAAATATCGTATTGGTGAATTGACTGATGGGGATGTAGAAATTTGGGATAGGGTTAAATTTAATGAGAAATGTATAAAGGATTGTAAACATCTATTATCTCATAAAGAAGTATTGGAATTTACATTCTTTTATATGTGTAAGAGAGCTAAATTACTATCAAAAGAGCAATTAAATAGTGATATGATGAGTCTAGCGATGTATTGTAATACGTTTGTGTATGACTTATACACACATGACCTATTACGAAAATATCGTAAGTGTACAGACTTCCTATCATATTATGGACCTAGTCAAGCGGTGTTAGCTTGTCAAAGAGCTGTACTTTCTCAAATTTCAGATCGATTAGACCCATTGAAAACTACTCATGTAGATGATTATTTATATGTAATGAAAGAAATGATGGAGCATATGACGATAGGAATAATGGATCGATATGATCATTTTATCGGGAAGTTATTATCATATGTACCATTTTTCGAAATGATTCAAGTTCCACAACATGCATATTATTGTGAAGAATTGCTGTATATTTGTAAGGGCATTGAATATAAAGAAGAAATATTACGCAATTATATATTTATACAATTACATGATTGTTTACCATCATTCTTTAAACTATTTCTTAAAAATAAACGTTATGCAACAATTCATGATATTCTGTTCTATTGGTGTGATGATGAACAAAGAATGAGCTTAGAGAAAAAATATAATCTTAGCTTTATTTATGAAAAATATGCTTGCGGATAAAGAGCATTTTCTATATAAATTAAAAAGGATCTCAAGTTTATATGAGATCCTTTTTTTATTAGTAAAGCAAGGAAAATGCAATTAAGACGAGAAATAACATTCCATAAAGGAGAAATTGTGCCGTTTTACTTCCTTGTATACCAAAAAAAGTATTTATTTTTGTGTATAAATTCAATATATATTTTATCGGATTATCTTTGAAAGATCGGTACACAGTGTCTCCTCTTTCTAAGCTTCTTGTTCGTGTTTTTTTGTATTAGGGACATGAATGTATCTAGCTATGAATAATAAAACAGCCATAAAGAATACAGGAAATACGGTAGATAAATAAAAACCATTACTAATAATATTTGTTATTAGGGCACTTAATAGAAAGATGGCGTTATATATATGAGCAATTTTTTGTTTTAGTTGTACTTGAAAGGATTCCATCATAATTTCTAAAGCAACAAAAGTAATGATAATAGATAAAAATACAGTGTTTGTATTGTAAATGATTAAACAACAGATTAAACCTAAAAAGGCGAAGTATTCAATTAAGAGAGGTATATTGATATTGCGTTGCATACAATTTACCTAACTAAATATGGCAGTGGGTTTACTGCATTTGTTTTTTCAAAATTCCATTCTCCATTGTGTAATTCAAAATGAAGATGTTGCCCGTATGAATGACCTGTGTTTCCCATATGACCTACTAATTGTCCAGCTTGTACTTGATCACCAGCTTGTACAGTGCGATCTTTCATGTGTGCATAGACTGTCGTATATAATTTCCCGTTTATTTGATGGGCGATGAACACAACATTGCCATAGCTAGCTGAATAATATGATTTCACAACTTTACCTGCAGCTGCCGCCTGGATTGAGACATTACCTTGAGCTGCAATATCTATACCATAATGCATTTGTTCCCAGCGTATATCAAAGGTTGAGCTAATTCTTCCTTGAGTAGGGAATTTGAAAACTGCTGGAATGGAAGTAGTTTGAGCCGTTTGAGCTTGTGATTGATTTTGCATCACATAATGTTTTGCTACGTATCCGTATCCTGTGCCAAAACGAATTTTATACCAAGTTCCTACAGTTTCCACTACTTGTATTTGTGTACCATTTTGTAATGAACCAAGTAGTGCACTACTTGTACTAGCGTTGCCACGTACATTAAGTTTAGGTGTTGCAACTGTGTATTTCGTATTATTTTGAACTGTGATGCCTTTTACTAACGGCTGTGAACCATTAGACACGAATGCTTTTTGTACGTAACCTGTTTTGCCATTATGTAAAATTTTATACCACTCGCCTTGTTCTTCTTGAATGGTAACGAATTTCCCATTTGGTAATACATCTAAAATTGAAGATTCTAAATTAGGTTCAGAACGAACGTTTAATGCATTGGCATTAACGATGTATTGATTATTAGATTGAAGTTTGTTTTTTAGTAGAATAGCATCTTTTTGTACGTAACCTACTTTATTATTAACAGATACTTTATACCAGCCATTAGTTGTTTCAAGTATGTTCACTTTCGTATTAAAGCGAATTGTATCAATTGAAGAGCTATTTGCGTTATCTTTTGTATGTAAGGCTACTTGATCGACTTTGACATATCCAGTTTTCACATTAGATAATTGTTCAGCGTTGGCTGTTTGTACATTTGTTTCTCCCATAGAAGGAAGTAAAGAGGCAATTGCGACAGTAGTTGCTGTTAAAGCAGTAGCTTTCATATTCATATAATAGAGACCTCCTCTAGTTGTATAGTTGTAATTTTATTATAGTATAAAGATATAATATAGTGGGTGTATTCACATAAATGTAATATGAACTCAATATAAAAATAAATTTTTTAAGGATAATGATTCCTTTTTATCCAATTAATTAGGATAATAATTTCTAACATAGAATATAAGTATTATATAGTTTTGTTATTTCGTTGACAATTGGGAAAATTAAAACAGTTGATGGTGTCTTATTACGATGTTATACTGACAGTGTTAATTTCATAGTTTGCTAGGAGAGCTGGTGTTGCCAGCTGAGAGTAGGCCGTAAGCCTTTGATCCTTTTCATTACCTGATCTAGATTATGCTAGCGTAGGGAAGCAATTCGGACACTAATAATGAGTCCCCGTTTCTTTGCGTATAGAAACGGGGCTTTTTTGTTTGAAAATTTCATATTGAAACCACTAGGGGTGCTTGTTGTGCTGAGAGAGGAATAATCCTTAACCCTTACAGACCTGATCTAGGTAATACTAGCGAAGGGAAGTGGAACAACGAATAAATTATAATTTTATTTGCTGTAACCACTTCTTATTTAGAAGTGGTTTTTTATTTAGATATATAAATTGAAAGGGGATAGCGAAATGAAATTTTGCGATAGATTATTAGAAACTGTACAACCAGTTTGGGAGATGAGCCATAATCATCCGTTTGTAGTAGGTATGGGAGATGGCACATTAGAAAAAGATAAGTTTCAGTATTATATTATTCAAGATTATTTATATTTGTTAGATTATGCAAAGCTATATGCGATTGGTGTTGTAAAAGCAACGAATCCACAAGTAATGGGGAAATTTGCTGAACAAATTGATGGCATATTAAATGGAGAAATGACGATCCATAAACAATATGCAAAAAGACTTGGTATTTCTATAGAGGAGATAGAATCTGCAAAACCATCTGCTAAAAATTTAGCCTATACAAATTACATGATGTCTGTATCTCAAAATGGCACACTTGCGGAATTAATAGCAGCACTTCTTCCATGTATGTGGAGTTACTGGGAAATTGGAAAGCGTTTAAACGATATTCCTGGAGCAAGAGATCATGAGTTCTTTGGTGAGTGGATTCAAGGATATAGTTCAGAAGAATACGGTAGCCTTTGTATTTGGTTAATAGATTTATTAAATGAAATGGCAGTTGGAAAGTCTGACAAAGAGCTAGATCGATTAGAGGAGATATTCCTATATTCCAGTCGATTTGAATATTTATTCTGGGATATGTCCTATCGTAAGGAGATGTGGGGATTTGAGGAGCAAGAACATACTACAGTTTCATAATGTTTCTTTTCATTATGATGAGAAACCAATCATCAATGAATTAAATGCTTCTATACAAGATAAAGAGTTTGTAAGTATTATTGGACCGAGTGGATGCGGCAAAAGTACTCTATTTCGCCTTATTACAGGTTTAGAAGAAGCAAGTACGGGACAGATAGAGCTGACAGAAATAAAGAGCCATCCTGTAGGGTATATGCCCCAAAAAGATATGCTCCTGCCATGGAGAACGATTATTGAGAATGCTGCCCTACCGCTAGAGTGCCAAGGTGTACAGAAGAAAGAAGCACAAATAAAGGCAAAGGAACTGTTACATAAATTTGGCTTACAAGGGTATGAGACAAAATATCCGAAAGATTTATCTGGTGGTATGAGACAACGCGTATCTTTTATTCGAACTTTATTAACAGGCGGGGAGATATTGTTGTTAGATGAACCGTTTAGCGCGTTGGACGCTTTAACGAAGGCATCTTTGCAAGAATGGCTGTTTGAACAATGGAAAGAGTGGGAAAAAACAATTTTATTTATCACTCATGATGTGGAAGAAGCGTTGTTTCTTTCTAATCGAATTTTAGTAGTAGAGCAGCAACCGATAACTACTTTAACCGAGAGGGTTGTACCACTTGATTGTAATCGAATAAGAAAAGATTTATATAAGCCTGAAGTGTTAGCGCTTAAAGATGAGCTTCTTAGTATGTTACAAAGGCAGGTACTCGTATGATGAACCGGTTGAAGGAGCTATTACCTGCCCTTACACTTTCTAGTATTTTACTTGTCATGTGGGAAATTGGCGCAAGAATTGTAGACGAAATGTACATTTTACCGTCACCGTCTGCAATTGTGATGAAGATCTGGAAACTAAAAGATATATTATTTACGGTTCATTTGCCGGCAACCTTATCGGTCGTTTTAATAGGTGTGGCTATTTCTATCGTACTTGGGGTAGGGCTAGCGATGTTAATGAATGCGAGTAATTGGATGGAGAGAGCATTTTATCCACTATTAGTTGCCTCACAAACGGTTCCGATTACAGCGCTTGCTCCGCTCTTCGTTTTATGGTTTGGATATACGATCTGGAGTAAGGTTGTTGTTACTGTTTTAATTACGTTTTTCCCAATCGCGGTCAATACGTATGATGGACTACGCAGTACGAAAAAAGAATGGGAGGAGCTATTAGTTACGTATGGGGCAACGAAAAAAGATGTTTTTCTTAAATTAAAATTGCCGTCTGCTCTTCCTTATTTTTTCTCAGCTTTAAAAATTGCAGTTCCGCTTAGTGTAATTGGGGCAGCAATTGGTGAATGGCTCGGTGCACAAGCTGGGCTAGGGTATTTCAGTAAAAGAATGATGACGCAGTTAGACGGCGCAGGTGTATTTGCACCCATTGTATTGTTATCATTATTAGCTATTTTCTTCGTCATACTTATTTCGATTTTAGAAAAGAAATTTATTAGTTGGAGGAAGCATTCATGAAATTTTTAAAACGCATCTTTGTGTTGACATTATTCGTTGCAATGATTGCTGGATGTTCTAGTAATTCTGCATCAGATAAGAATAAAAAAGAAAAAGAAATAACAGTCATGCTTGATTGGTACCCAAATGCGGTACATAGCTTTATTTATGCGGCGATTGAAAAAGGCTACTTTAAAGAAGAAGGAGTAAAGGTGAATATTAAATTCCCTTCCAATCCGACTGATCCATTAACTTTAGCAGCTGCAGGAAAAGTAACGGTTGGCTTATATTATCAGCCAGACGTTGTCATGGCAAAAGCAAATGAACAAATTCCAGTGAAATCAATTGGAGCTGTCGTACGTTCACCATTAAATCATGTTGTATCGCTGAAATCAGCAGGCATTCAATCGCCAAAAGATTTAGAGGGGAAAACAGTTGGCTATTCTGGAACACCTTTAAGTGAGATGTATTTAAAAACTATGGTAAAAGAAGCTGGTGGTAATCCAGATACAGTGAAAGTAGTCGATGTTGGCTTTGATTTAGTACCGGCACTAATTACGAAAAAAGCGGATGCGGTAACAGGGGCATATATTAACCATGAAGTACCTGTTATGCGTCATGAAGGTCATGAACCAGCATACTTTAATCCAGCTGATTACGGTGTACCAAACTATCATGAGCTTGTATTTGTAACAGGTGATAAAACGTTGAAAAAAGATAAAGAAGCGTTGCAAGCCTTCTTACGTGGTACGAAAAAAGGCTATGATTTCATGAAGAAAAATCCGG
The DNA here is from genome assembly GCF_044908765.1 of Bacillus sp. RC251. NCBI lineage: Bacteria > Bacillati > Bacillota > Bacilli > Caryophanales > Bacillaceae > Bacillus > Bacillus sp. RC251. The sequence continues at coordinate 7,860 of NZ_JBIYDP010000010.1, forward strand.
ATGAAGCATTAAATATTTTATTAAATCATCAAGAAAAAGAAAACTTCCCGCTTGTACCAGAAGTTGAAAAAGAAAGTATGAAAATTTTATTAGAGAAGATGGAAACGAAAGATGAACCATTCTTATCGGATTCAAAAGAGTCATGGGAGAAACAAAATAAATGGCTGAAAGATAAAGGAATGACGAAAGAAATCGTTCCGGCCGATGAGTTATTCGAAAATATTTTAAAGTAGGCGAATGAATATGAAAAATGAGCTTCATGTAATCTCAAATGGTCACATGTCATTCGAAGAGTTAGTGAATGTAGCGATGCAAATTGAAAGTGAGATTGACTATTTGCATATTCGTGAGCGTGAGAAAAGTACGAAGGATTTGTATGAAGGTGTGGAAAGTCTTTTGAAGAAAGGCTTTCCGGCATCAAAAATAGTGATAAATGATCGAATTGATATCGCTATTTTATTAAACATTCCGCGCGTGCAGCTAGGATATCGAAGCGCAAATGTAAGGTCAGTGAAAGAAAAGTTTTCTTATTTGCATGTCGGCTATTCTGTACATTCTTTAGAAGAGGCAATCGATGCATTTAAGAATGGAGCGGATTCACTCGTCTATGGTCATGTATTTCCGACAGATTGTAAAAAAGGTGTGCCAGCGAGAGGGCTTGAAGAAGTTTCAGACATTGCAAAGTGTTTATCCATACCGATTACAGCAATTGGAGGAATCACCACGGAAAACACAGGGGATGTTCTTACTAACGGTGTCAGTGGTATTGCTGTTATGTCTGGGATTATAAGTAGTAGTAACCCGTATAGCAAAGCGAAATCTTATAAGGAATCAATAAGAAAGTGGGCGGAAAAACATGTGTAAGAAGTATGATGTAGCGATAATTGGCGGTGGTGTAATCGGTAGTTCAGTTGCACATTTTCTAGCAGAAAGAGGACATAAAGTAGCGATTATAGAGAAGCAAAGAATTGCATCTGAAGCCTCGAAAGCAGCCGCTGGTTTACTTGGGGTTCAGGCGGAATGGGATGCATATGACCCACTATTTGAACTTGCGAGAGAAAGCCGTGCTATATTTCCACAACTTGCAGCAGTTTTACGTGAAAAAACAGGCATCGATATTGGGTATGAAGAGAAGGGCATTTATCGCATTGCCCAAAATGAAAATGAGAAGGAAAGAATTCTTCACATTATGGATTGGCAGCAGAAAACAGGTGAAGATTCTTACTTTCTAACGGGAGACCTTTTACGAGAGAAAGAGCCGTGTCTATCTGAGTCAATTATAGGTGCTGTATATTATCCAAAAGATGGTCATGTTATTGCACCAGAGCTTACGAAAGCATTCGCACATTCCGCATCAATTTCGGGTGCTGATATATATGAACAGACAGAAGTGTTCGATATTCGTATTGAAAATAATAAAGTGACAGGGATTGTGACGAGCGAAGGTATTATAGCATGCGAGAAAGTTGTGATTGCGGGTGGTTCATGGAGCACGAAGTTACTAGGTTATTTTCACCGCGAATGGGGTACATATCCAGTTAAAGGAGAAGTAGTAGCGGTAAGAAGTAGAAAACCACTTTTAAAGGCGCCTATTTTCCAAGAAAGATTTTACATTGCCCCAAAGCGTGGTGGACGTTACGTAATTGGAGCAACGATGAAGCCTCATACGTTTAATAAAACAGTGCAACCAGAAAGTATTACTTCTATATTAGAGCGTGCTTATACAATATTGCCAGCTTTAAAAGAAGCAGAGTGGGAAAGCACATGGGCAGGATTAAGGCCACAATCAAATCACGAAGCTCCTTATATGGGAGAGCATGAAGAAATAAAAGGTTTATATGCTTGTACTGGACATTATCGAAATGGCATTTTATTAAGCCCGGTTTCTGGTCAGTATATAGCTGATTTAATAGAAGGAAAGCAGGAGAATCACTTGCTAGATTCATTGCTTTCTAAACCGGTTTAGAAAGGGGATGGAAGTTTGAATTTAAAAATTAATGGTAATCAAATGGAAGTGCCAGAGAGTGTAAAAACAGTAGCTGAGCTACTTACACATTTAGAGTTAGATAACAGAATTGTAGTAGTAGAGCGTAATAAAGATATTTTACAAAAAGATGATCATACAGATACATCTGTTTTTGATGGAGACCAAATTGAGATTGTAACTTTCGTAGGAGGCGGTTGATTATGTTAAACATTGGACCATTTTCATTTCATTCTAGACTTTTATTAGGAACAGGGAAATTCCCTGATTTTGATGTACAGCAAAAGGCAATTGATGTATCTGAGGCTGAGGTTTTAACGTTCGCAGTACGTCGTATGGATATATTTGATGCAAAGCAGCCTAATTTATTAGAGAAACTTGATGTAAAAAAATATAAGTTATTACCGAATACAGCTGGAGCAAAAAATGCTGAAGAAGCTGTTCGTATTGCAAAATTAGCAAAAGCTTCGGGGCTTTGCGATATGATCAAAGTAGAAGTTATTGGTGATGATAGAACGTTATTACCTGATCCAGTAGAAACGTTAAAGGCATCTGAAATGTTACTAGAAGAAGGATTTATCGTTCTTCCGTATACATCTGATGATGTTGTATTAGCACGTAAATTACAAGAACTAGGTGTGCATGCAATTATGCCAGGAGCATCACCAATCGGTTCAGGACTTGGTATTGTAAATCCGTTAAATTTAAGCTTCATTATTGAACAAGCGACAGTACCAGTTATCGTTGACGCTGGTATCGGTAGTCCAGCTGATGCGGCATTTGCGATGGAATTAGGAGCGGATGGTGTGTTATTAAATACTGCTGTATCGGGAGCAAAAGATCCAATAAAAATGGCACAAGCAATGAAGTTAAGTATTGAAGCAGGACGATTAGGATTTGAAGCGGGGCGTATTGCACGTAAACGTTGTGCAACAGCAAGTAGTCCTTTAGAAGGAATGAGCGTAGTTGAATAATCGATATTCTCGCCAAGAATTATTTTCTCCAATTGGAGAAGAGGGGCAACGAAAGATAAGAGAAAAGCATGTACTCATTATCGGGGCAGGTGCATTAGGTAGTGCAAATGCAGAGATGTTTGTAAGAGCAGGTGTTGGCACAGTAACGATTGTTGACCGAGATTATGTCGATTGGAGTAATTTACAAAGGCAACAATTGTATGCAGAGAGCGATGTAGAGAATAATCTACCGAAGGCTGTAGCGGCAAAGAAGCGTCTAGCAGAAATTAATAGTGAAGTAAGAGTAGAAGCTCTCGTTCAAGATGTAACAGCTGAGGAATTAGAAGAACTCGTGACAAAGGTTGATGTAATTATTGACGCAACTGATAATTTCGAAACGCGTTTTATTGTGAATGATATAGCACAAAAGTATTCCATTCCATGGATTTACGGAGCATGTGTAGGGAGTTACGGCCTTTCTTACACAATTCTTCCTAGTAAAACGCCATGTTTATCTTGTTTATTACAATCGATTCCGCTTGGCGGGGCGACATGTGATACAGCGGGCATTATATCTCCTGCTGTATCTCTCGTCGTTTCTCATCAAGTAACGGAAGCTCTTAAACTGTTAGTGGAAGATTACGAATCAATTCGAGATGGACTTGTGTCGTTTGATGTATGGAAGAATGAATACTCATGTATGAATGTGCAAAAGCTTCGTAAGCATAATTGTCCTTCGTGCGGAGAGAATGCAATATACCCGTATTTAAATAAAGAAAATACATCGAAAACAGCGGTTTTATGCGGGAGAAATACAGTTCAAATTAGACCACCTCATAAAGAGGAAATGGATTTTGAACGATATAAAGAGTTGCTGAAAGATCGTGTGAATGATTTGAATGTAAATCCATATTTATTATCATTTTCTGTGGAGGAAAAGAGATTAGTTGCTTTTAAAGATGGCCGGGTACTTGTACATGGAACGAAAGATATAAGCGAAGCAAAAACAATTTATCATCGCTATTTTGGATAGAAAAGGATGAGTGGGATGAAAGTGAATAAAGCTTTAACGATTGCAGGATCTGATAGTGGAGGCGGTGCCGGCATTCAAGCAGATTTAAAAACCTTCCAAGAGCTTGGTGTGTATGGGATGACGGCTATTACGGCAATTACTGCTCAAAATACGCTTGGAGTTCAAGGAGTGTATCCAGTTCCGTTAGAAGGTATTACGGAACAGCTGAATTCAATTGGTACGGATTTAACACCAGATGCTGTGAAACTAGGAATGTTATTTAGCAGTGAAATTATTCAAATTGTAGCAGAACATATTAATACGTTTGGGTGGAATAATATTGTACTAGATCCTGTTATGATTGCCAAGGGCGGTGCATCATTATTACAACAAGAGGCAGTACAAGCATTAAAAGAACATTTATTACCAGTAGCAACAGTTGTAACGCCGAATGTTCCTGAAGCAGAAGTGTTAACTGGGATGGAAATTCATAATGTTGAAGATAGTAAGGAAGCTGCGAAAGTATTGCATGAATTAGGTGCGAAATACGTACTTATGAAGGGCGGCCATGCAGAGTATCAAGGTAATGAAGTAATTGATTTACTCTTTGATGGGAAAACGTTTATTGAATTTAGAAGTGAACGAATTCCTTCAAAGCAAACGCATGGAAGCGGGTGTACATTTGCTTCAGCGGTTACAGCAGGACTTGCGAAAGGATACTCGATTGAACAGGCAGTTCAAGAAGCTAAACGATTTATTAGTATAGCAATTGAAGAGCCTTTGAATATTGGAAGTGGTCATGGGCCGACGAATCATTTTGCATATAAAGTGAATAAAACGCGTGTATAAGTAAGTGGAAAGTCAGTTTTGTAACTGGCTTTTTTTCTATTTACTTTTTCCAATTACAGGAGTAATATATCAGCCAGAATATATTTTTTGTAATACGCTGAGTCCAATTATATGGAGCGGAGGAACCAATTTGTGCAGTGTCACTAGGGGTGAATCTTTCAATTTTGAAAGTAGGGCTACTCTCAAAGTCCGAATCCGACAGCTAACTTCGTAAGCGTCTTGAGAGAGGACGGTGCCATGATGGATACATCACTTCATCGATCTGATTAGTATAGGGGAATATCAATCTATGTTGGATTTCTTTTATGCTAAGGAGGATGAGGTACATGGAACTAACACTTATTTGTGTTGGGGAAGAAAGCAAGGTAAATAGTTTAAGAGATTTAGTAGCATTTCAACATGAGTTAATTATTTTTACAGCAAATGAAGAGATAGCTGCTGAAGTTAGGAATTGTGGGTTTGATTGGACTTATAGCTGTAGTAAGGCGCAAGATTTTACTAGTATTTGTGAGTGTATTAAGAAGGTGATTTTACTAGGGGATGAGCTTCCAATCATTAGTTTCTTCACAGAACACATTCACTTTTCTTTTCAAGCACCTATTACTGTTGTTACAAGGAATAAACGATATCCAGCGAGGCTCTATGAAACAATTGGAGCTACATTTGTCGTGTTTACGAATTGTGATAATATTTCTTTTTTATTTTTTGAATAGGGCGGGGGAAAAAGATGAAGGTGTTGTTACTAGGAGATATAGCGAATCGTTGGGCCGTATCAGTAGAGCGAGTTCAAGAATTGGTGGTGCTTGATCCCATTTTTCCAAGGCCCTATATCATATTGCCATCGAAAGATGCTTTATATTTAAAAACAGATGTTATCGAATATGAGCAGCTACATGCAGAATTGTTACAAGTTTATATTCGTGGGAGAAATTTGCGCGCGTTTTTGCGTGGAGAATAAATAGTGAAAAAAAAGAGCGAATGCTAAGTGCAACAAGCTATGCACTTCATGTCATTCGCTCTTTTTATTTCGTATTTAAAAGATCATTTCTGTGAAAAAGAAAGAAAAGACGAGAAAACAGATGAAATAATATTAATAACACTCAATGTAAGCGTTTAAATAGATGGATATTTTCTTATTTTCAGTAATTTGACTCTTTACAAGTTAAATATAGAGGAGTATATTTACTCTCATAAATCATTCATAAAATTTCCAAAAAAACCTAAAATCGCTGAGTTCCAGAAATGGAGCGGGGGAACCAATTTTGTGCATCGTCACTTGGGGTGAATCTTTCAGTTTTGAAAGTAGGGCTACTCTTTAGGCCCGAATCCGACAGCTAACCTCGTAAGCGTTTAGAGAGGAGGTTTACTTTGTGTTGTTCATTTCGAACACTAAGTAGAGCTTAGTGTTCTTTTTTTGATAATTAGATGGTAAATTTTTACAGAAAAGAGGAGTGGCTATGTTAGATGTTGTAATGATCGGGATTTTTGTTGTGTTAGTTGCATCGATGGTAAGTCTTGCAAGTTGGTCAGATAAAGTTGTGAAAGAAGGGAAGCAATCATGACGGTTGCCTTATCGGCTATTGTTGCAGCAATTACGGTGTACTTAGTGTATGCATTAATAAATCCAGAAAAGTTTTAATTAGGGGGAATCATTCATTATGATTTGGGTCGCAGTTGTTATTACCATGCTGTTGTTTATTCTTGTGGCAAAGCCAATGGGGATTTATTTAGAGAAAGCCTTTCAAGGTAGTAAAAAGTTAGATAAAGTATTCGGGCCTTTTGAAAAACTTATTTTTAAAATTACGGGTGTAAAAGAATACAATCAAACGTGGAAACAGTACGCATTGTCATTAGTTTTATTAAATGGATTTATGATTGTTGTCGTATATTTCATTTTCAGACTACAAGGAGTATTGCCATTAAATCCAGCACACATTGAAGGGATGGAGCCTACGCTTGCTTTTAATACAGCAATTAGTTTTATGGCTGATACAAACTTACAGCATTATAGCGGTGAAAATGGTTTATCTTATTTATCACAATTAATCGGAATTACATTTTTAATGTTTGCAGCACCAGCAACGACGTTAGCACTTGTAATGGCGTTTATAAGAGGGCTTGCTGGGAAGGAACTCGGTAACTTTTTCGTTGATTTTACGAGAGCACTAACGAGAGTATTTCTTCCTATCGCATTTATTGCGGCACTAGTCTTTGTCGCACTTGGTGTACCACAAACGTTAGACGGGGCCGTTACAGCACAAACAATCGATGGGGCAAAGCAAAGTATATTACGTGGGCCTGTTGCATCATTCGTGTCCATTAAGGAACTCGGAAATAACGGCGGTGGATTTTTCGGAGCAAACTCTACACATCCTTTCGAAAATCCAGGGCAAATGAGTAATATTTTACAAATGATGCTTATGATGTTATTGCCAACAGCACTTCCATTTACGTACGGACGAATGGTAGGAAATAAAAAACAAGGTCGTATCCTTTTCGTATCACTATTCATGGTGTTTTTACTAGGATTTATAACGATTACTACATCTGAATTACATGGGAATCCAGCGTTAAATGGAATGGGCATCGAACATGTACAAGGGAGTACAGAAGGAAAAGAAGTACGATTTGGAACAGTATTTTCTTCCCTATACGCAACAGTGACGACAGCTGCTGAAACAGGAGCCGTTAATACGATGCATGATACGTTAACACCAATTGGCGGGTTAGTACCACTCGTAAATATGATGTTAAATACAGTGTATGGCGGCGTTGGGGCAGGCTTTGTGAACATTATTATGTATGCGATTATCGCAGTCTTTATATCTGGATTGATGGTTGGACGGACACCAGAGTTTTTAGGTAAGAAAATTGAAGGTAAGGAAATGAAATTAATTGCGGTAACGATACTATTTCATCCACTGCTTATTTTAGGGTTTTCAGCATTAGCTCTTTCAACAAGTTTAGGAACGGATGCCATTTCTCATTCTGGTTTCCACGGTTTAACGCAAGTGGTATATGAATACACATCGTCAGCTGCGAATAACGGATCTGGATTTGAAGGGTTAGCGGATAATACACCGTTTTGGAATATTACAACTGGCTTAGTTATGTTTTTAGGGCGCTATTTCAGTTTAATTACGATGCTAGCTGTTGCAGCTTCATTGAAAGAAAAGACGGTAGTACCAGAAACAGTCGGAACGTTCCGTACGGATAATAGTTTATTTGGCGGCATTTTCATCGGAACAATTGTAATTGTCGGTGCATTAACATTCTTCCCGATGTTAGTACTCGGCCCAATTGCAGAATTTCTTACATTGAAGTAATGGAGGGTAAATGATGAGACCGGTAGTAGTAAAAGAAAAGAGAGTAAATGATTCACAAATACATGCTGTAGAAGATGAAGTTAGACAAGCGAAAACGATGGATCGTGACATCGTGAAACACGCGATGAAGCAATCCTTTGCGAAATTGAATCCGAAAGTCATGATAAAGAATCCGATTATGTTTGTTGTAGAAATTGGATTTATCATTACGTTCATTTTATCGTTTCTTCCAAGTCGTTCTAGTAGTGTACCAGGATGGTTTAATATAACAGTTTCTCTCATTCTATTATTTACAGTTTTATTTGCTAACTTTGCAGAAGCGTTAGCGGAAGGACGGGGGAAAGCGCAAGCCGATTCTTTAAAACAGTCGAAGAAAGATGTGTTTGCAAATGTTGTAAAAGAAAATGGAGAAATTGTTCAAGTTTCAGCGACTGATCTGAGAAAAGATGACGTTGTTATTGTAAAACAAGGAGAAATGATTCCGAGTGATGGGGAAGTAATTAAAGGATTAGCGTCTGTTGATGAATCTGCGATTACAGGGGAATCAGCTCCTGTAATAAAAGAAGCGGGCGGCGATTTTTGTTCCGTAACAGGCGGGACGATGGTCGTCAGTGATGAGATTACAATTGTCATTACGAGTAATCCTGGTGAATCATTTATTGATAAAATGATTTCGTTAGTAGAAGGAGCTGCTCGTCAAAAAACGCCGAATGAGATTGCTTTAAATACAGTATTAACGAGTTTAACGCTTATTTTCTTAATCGTTGTTGTGACGTTGCCGATTTTTACAAACTATTTAGGGTTTCAAATTGAGACAGCTGTACTTGTAGCGTTGTTAGTTTGTTTAATTCCAACGACAATTGGTGGTTTATTATCAGCAATTGGTATTGCCGGGATGGATCGCGTGACAAAGTTCAATGTGTTAGCGATGTCGGGTAAAGCAGTAGAAGCTGCGGGTGATATTAATACAATCATTTTAGATAAAACAGGTACGATTACTTTCGGGAACCGAATGGCTCATACATTGCTTCCTGTAGGAAATGAAACGATTGAGCAAGTAGGAAAATGGGCTGCGATTAGTTCAGTTTTAGATGAAACACCAGAAGGTCGATCAGTTATAGAATATGTAAAAATGAAATCTATATCATATAATCGAGAAATTGCAGAACAAGGTGAGTTTGTTCCGTTTAAAGCAGAAACGAGAATGAGTGGTGTCGATTTACAGGACGGAACGAAAGTGAGAAAAGGTGCTGTAGGTAGCGTGATTGAATGGGTTCAATCACAAGGTGGAATAATTCCAAAAGATGTAAATCAAAAAGCGGATTTCATTTCCAAAGAGGGCGGGACACCACTTGTAGTTGCAGTGGATAATCGTATTTACGGTTTAATTTATTTAAAGGATACAGTAAAGCCAGGTATGCGTGAGCGTTTTGAGCAATTGCGTCAAATGGGGATTAAAACGGTTATGTGTACAGGTGATAACCCGTTAACAGCAGCAACGATTGCAAAAGAAGCAGGGGTAGATGAGTTTGTTGCTGAGTGTAAGCCAGAAGATAAAATTGCGGTTATTAAAGCAGAGCAAGATAAAGGGAAACTTGTAGCGATGACGGGTGATGGTACAAATGATGCGCCGGCATTAGCGCAGGCTGACGTTGGATTAGCGATGAATAGTGGTACGACAGCTGCGAAAGAAGCAGCGAATATGATTGATTTAGATTCGAACCCGACAAAAATTATTGAGGTTGTAGGGATTGGTAAGCAATTGTTAATGACGCGTGGTGCGTTAACGACGTTTAGTATTGCGAATGATATCGCAAAATATTTTGCAATTATTCCAGCAATGTTTACACTTGCGATTCCGCAAATGGAAGCATTAAACATTATGAAACTAACATCACCGCTGTCAGCGATTTTATCAGCATTAATATTTAATGCAGTTATTATTCCGTTACTTATTCCATTAGCGATGAAAGGTATCGCATATAAACCGATGAGTTCGAATGCACTACTTAGCCGAAACTTACTTATTTATGGACTTGGCGGGGTTATTGTACCGTTCATTGGAATTAAAGTAATTGATATAATTGTCGGCTTGTTCATATAAGGAAGAGGGGAAAAAGATGGAGAAGAAACAAAGTATACTATCACCAATCATCCGTATTACTTTTACATTTTTAGTGTTGTGCGGCCTTGTATACCCGCTTATTGTAACTGGTATTGCACAAGCGGTAATGAAGGATAATGCGGATGGAAGTCTAATATATAATGATAAAAATGAAGTGATTGGTTCTACATTAATCGGTCAAAATTTCACAGACCCACGTTATTTTCATGGGCGTGTTTCAAGTATTGAATATAAGGCAGAAGCATCTGGTTCAAATAACTATGCACCGTCTAATCCAGATTTAGAGAAACGAGTAGAAAAAAGTATGGAAGAGTGGAAGAAACAAAATCCGAGCGTTCCAGTGACAGAAGTACCGATCGATTTAGTGACGAATTCAGGTTCAGGGCTTGATCCTGACATTAGCCCACAGGCAGCTTCGGTACAGGTGGACCGTATCTCAAAAATAACGAATATTCCGAAAGAAACGTTAAATCAGTTGATTAAAGATCAAACGGAAGGTGCGGCACTTGGCTTATTTGGAGAGAACCGCGTGAACGTTTTAAAGTTAAATTTAGAATTACAGAAATTACTGAAATAGTAACAGTGCTACCTCAATCTAACGGATTGAGGTAGTGTTGTTTCAAAAGAAAGGTTGTGAGTATTTTGTATGCGGATGACTATAAACCAACTTTTCAAAGGCGAACACCAGAAGAGTATTTAGAATATATTCGTCAGCAGAATCGTGGGAAGTTAAAGTTATATGTAGGAGCGGCTCCAGGAGTAGGAAAAAGTTATAAAATGCTCTTTGATGCCAGAGAGATGAAAAAAGACGGTATGGATATTGTAATTGGTTTAATTGAAACGCATGGAAGAAAAGAGACAGAAGAAGCAATTGCTGATTTAGAAAAAGTTCCTTTAAAAGAAATAGATTATAAAGGGAAAGTATTTTATGAACTCGATGTAGAAGGAATTATAAAACGCGCACCACAAGTAGTTGTTGTGGATGAACTTGCGCATAGTAATATTCCTGGATCTAAAAATAAGAAACGTTATATGGATGTACAGGAATTGCTAGACGCTGGTATATCCGTATTATCAGCGTTTAATATTCAACATTTAGAAAGCGTACATGACATTGTAGCTCAAATTACGAATGTTAAAGTGCGAGAACGTATTCCAGATTTTATTTTACAAAAAGCAAATGAAATTCAGCTCGTTGATGCAACCCCGGAAGTATTAAGGAAGAGATTAATAGACGGGAAGATATATAAGGAAGAAAAAATAGAGCAAAGCTTACAAAATTTCTTCACGCTTAATAATTTAGGGGCACTAAGAGAATTATCACTTCGGGAAGTTGCCGATGATATGGACGAGAAAATTAGCCAAACCGTTATAGAACCGATTGGTGTGAAAGAAAAAATTCTCGTTTGTGTACAATACAGTTCAACAGCAGAGAAGTTAATACGAAGAGGTTGGCGTATGGCGGATCGGTTAAATGCTGAATTGTATGTATTAAATGTTGAAAGGGAAAATATAGAGTCCCTTTCAGCAGGGAAAAGGCAAACGATTGAAGAGTGGAAGTTGCTAACGAATCAATTCGATGCGAGTTTTGTTTTAGAAGAGGCAAAAGGAAGAAAGCCAGCGGATGTTATTATTGAAGTCGCGAAAAGACTACAAGTAACGCAAATTTTACTCGGACAATCAGCAAGAACAAGATGGGAAGAAATTCGAAAAGGTTCAATTGTAAATGAAATTATGAGAGAAACGAGGTACATGGATATTCATATCGTTGCGGATCAAAGAGTTTAGAATAGAGACCATCTATAGGTCTCTATTTTGCTTTTTGTACAGCCTGAAAACGTAGCATTTTCATTGCGCATAAAATGATAAATAGAAATGTAATTGCACCTAGGAAGAAAATCCAAAAGTAATTTTGATTAAATACAAGAAATCCACCTACAACTGGCCCTGTGCCCATACCGAGATAGCGGATGAAGTTGTACATACCGATAGCAGTTGCGCGTTCTTGTACGAATTCTTCCGTTAATAAAGTAGTGTGAGTTGGCATAGAAAGTCCCATACTAAAACCGTATAAAGATGTAACGATAATGATGAATGAGATATTGATGCTATATGTGAAAGAGAATAAAGTGACACATATAATATTGAAGAAACTAGTGATGAATAAAGCTTGCTTTGTTGTGAGGCGTTTTTGCAAAAGCTTGTAGCAATAACTTCCTAACATAATAGAAAGGGACATCGGTACAAATATAAGACCAATTTTACTTGCAGTTAAGTGAAATGAATTTGTTAAAATGCTTGGTAAAAAAACGAGGAAGCAAAAGTAAATACAAAATTGAATGAAGCCAATAAGAGTAATAGAAAATCCAGTTTTATTTTTTAAGATAAACGAGTACTTCTTTTTTGCTTGCGGTTGCTTAATTACAGTTGGTTTTGTTTCTGGAAGTAGTGAAATGTTTATAATTAATAAGAGAATGCCAAGTGTAGATAGAAACAAAAATACGGATAAATGGCCATTTATACTGCCGAGATAACCACCTATAAGAGGGCCAATTGCAGGTGCGAGAGCAAGTAACATTTGATATAGGCTCATCGCTTCTCCGCGCTCTTTTCCTTCAAATAAATCACCGATAATCGTTGCTGCAACTACAGGGATAGCTGCTATTCCTATAGCTTGAACAGCCCTAAAAAATAGAAATAAATAAACGTTCGCCGAAAAAGCACATCCGATTGAACCAATTGTACTAATGATTAAACTAGGGATAAGGACATATTTTCTCCCTTTTGTATCGATTAAAGGTCCATATATGAGCTGCATAATTGCAAGAACGAATGTGAAAAGTGAAACTGTTACATTTACAAGATAAATAGAAGTGTGAAAAGAAGCTTGAATCATAGGCAAGATAGGTGTGTAAATATTTTGAGCGAAGGAACCGAGTAAGGCACTCATACAGACAACATATAAAATGAAATTGAGTTTGGATTTTTTCATCATATTAACCTCCTTGTTGTTTAGTTTCCTGGGAAACTAAAATTATTTTAACATGATTTTCTCACTTGTAAATATGAAAAAATGATTTTAAAATGGTATATAGTTAAATTGTTTCTTTAGAAACTTAGGGGGGCGAACGGATTGGATCATGCAACGAAACAAATGGAAATACTTTCGGACATTCGTACACTTTTGCATAAAAAAGAAGAACATTTGAAAGGACAAAATGAAAAATTTCTTCGTGAGACAGGTATAAGTGGTATGTCTTTATCTGAATTACATGTTATCGAGTGTATCGGAAAAAATGCTCTGATGAATGTAACTGCTATTACGACAGAAATGGGAATGACGAAGGGTGCAATCTCTAAAATTTGTACAAAGTTGTTTCAAAAGCAATTCGTTGAGAAGATGCAAATGTTAGATAATCAAAAAGAAATTTTCTTCCGCTTAACGGAAAGTGGAAATGAAATATATAAAGCTCATGATAAATTGCATAAACAAGCTGAAGAAAAGTGGCTATTACTTTTAGATGGATATACGAAAGAAGAACAAGATCTTATTCAAAGGTTTATAAAGGATGTCTCCGGTCATTTGGGAATATAATTGGAAGAAAAAACTCCTTTATTTCAAGCCTTTTGAATATAATTTCTAAAAAAACTCATATATAATAGAAAAAGATACTTAACATGGTGAATAATTAAAGAGTCAATATATAAAGAGGAGAGAATAACATGCTTGAAAATACGGGGTTAGTATTAGAAGGCGGCGGTATGCGTGGTGTATATACGGGCGGGATATTAGAATACTTTATGGAACAAGATTTATATTTTCCATATGTAATTGGTGTATCAGCTGGTGCTTGTCATGCAGCGTCGTATCTTTCCAGACAAAGAAATAGAAATAAAACGGTCAATATTGATTATGCATCACACCCACAATATTTGTCATATAAAAACTTATGGAAAAAACGTCAGCTATTTGATATGGATTTCATTTTTCATGAAATTCCAGAAAAGCATGTACCGTTTGATTTTGAAACATACTTTAATAGCCCAGAGCGTTTCCTTGTAGGAACGACGGATTGTGAAACAGGACAGTCTGTTTATTTTGAAAAAGAAGGAACGAATGATGATGCACTAAATTTATTACAAGCATCTAGTTCATTACCTTTCATTGCACCAGTAGTAAATTACCGTGGTAAGCAGTTATTAGATGGCGGGATTTCTGATCCAATTCCAGTTCGTAAAGCACAGGAAGATGGGTTTGAAAAATCAGTCGTTATTTTAACGAGAAATCATGGCTACGCGAAGAAAAAGTCAAAGTTTGGATGGGTGGCAGCGAAAGCATATAAAAAATATCCGAACCTTGTGAACACGATGTTGAATCGTTATGAAGTATATAATGAAACACTTCACTACATTGAAAAAGAAGAGCAAGCCGGGAATTTATTTGTTATTCGCCCAGAAGTGCCGCTTCAAGTAGATCGTATGGAAAAAGATACAGCAAAATTACAAAGTTTATATGAGCAAGGCTATGAAGATGCAAAGAGACAGTTTGCAGATTTAAAGGCGTTCTTGCAAGAATAAGTATTAGGCTGTGGAGAAGAAATTCTCTGCAGCCTTTTTTGTATTGCTTGCTTATCCGTTACTTTTGAAAAATGTATAAATGTTTAAGTGTTTAAAGAGTTTGTAAAACATAGGGGTGTCTTATTGAGGAGAATTTATTTGAAGGATATTATGATGATGTAGCGCTACTAAACTATTAAATTTATGAGGTGATTGTTAATGAAAGGAAAAGTTTTTTCAATTACGACTTTAGTATTATTAGCAACATCAATCTCAACAAGTGCATTCTATCCAACTCTAAGCGGTCACAAAAGCGGTAACCTACTATCTTACAGAGCTCAAACTACTACGAATCAAAATGCATCTCGTTGTTCAGTAGCAATTTCTTTTATTAAATCAAATGGAAATAATTCATATATTGAAAGCGCTTCAGACAAATTAGGATCCCATGAATCTGGAAGAGCATTAAACGCAACTGTGAGTAATGGTGCATATAACTCCTTTGGTGCAAAAGGACTATACTCTGAGCATTATGCTAATGAGAATAATGACTATCAAGAAGATACACACAAAGGTACTTTTGATAGTAATGGTAACTTACGATTACAGTGGTAAAAAGCATTAAACAGTTGTCTTTATAAATATTTGGATAAGGAGAAGGGGATGTTCATCATCTCCTTCTTATCTAAAAGGAGCAGAGACATGTATTTAGCTTTTAAAAATATAAAAAACAACAAACTGTTTTCAGTCATTCTTCTTATGGCATTTTTTATTTCTTTTCTTTCTATATCAATAGCCGCACTTTTAACAGAGTCTAAACGAAACTTTATATCTGCTTTTCAAATCGGTTTTCCAGAGAAGAATCAAATTTTAACTGTTCCGATAGCGAATGCAACTGAATTGGAAGAGATAATTCCCTTCATACAAGATACTTTTGTTAAAAGTGATATTTACGTAGAGCATTTAAAAGCATTAAATAGTTCAGGGGCAACAAAGATCATAGCTGTGAACTTAAAAGATGATTATTATTGGAAGCCATATATTTCTGAAGGACAATATTTTCATCGTGAAAATGTAAACGATATGGTTGTTGGCGATCAAACGAATGTAGAGGAGTTATATGAATTTGATGATACATATAAAAAAATAGGAACTATATCGAGAAAAGACAGTGACGTCGGTGTAGCAGGCATATACGTTCCACTTCAAAACTTACCTACTATATCTAAAAAAGGTATTATCGCGAGTAAACAATTACAATTAACAGTTGTTAATCCTACATCATCTATTCATAACGAAATAAAAAGGTTTATGGGTAGGAGTAAAGAAGTGCTTTCGGGAGATGTTCAAATACTGAATGAACGAGATCTTCAGGAACTACATGTGACACATATAGATCCAGCAAATAAGTATTATTATAAATTCATTCTTGTTGCAATTGTTTCTGGAATTTCTGCGGTTTTATTTTGGATTTATAAAAAAGAAAGAGAGATTTCATTAAAAAAAGCAGTAGGTGCTTCTAATATATCTATTTACTGCGAACTATATATTCAAATTTTGTTTATTTCTCTCACAGCGATGTTCGTAGTTTTTATTACGTTAGAAATATTTTCGGGAACAATTCATACTTATTTTCAGACATACTTAGTAAAACCGTTAACACTATATGTATTGATATGCAATGTTGTTTTTGTAATTTTTCTTACAATTTTTGTTACTGTAATTCCAATCAAGCACATTATAAATATATATCCCGGAAAACATTTAAGAACGTAGGAGGTCTTCATGCTTTTTATATTTGATTCTATACGGTCTGTAAAAAAACGGTTGTTACCAAGTTTGATTATAGTAATTTCTTTAATTATTGCATTTTCTTCAGCAATAGAATTTGTTAGTAATCTTTCAGGATATCGAAAAATGATGATGTTAGCAAATAATTTATCGACTCATAAAAATTTCTATGAACTTTATGCGACGCAAGATATCACATTGTTTAGCGAAGAAAAAGCGAAAAGTGATTATCAACATTTCATTCAAGGGTTATCTAATACGATACCAATAACAAATAAAACTAATTATTTGTTCCGTAACTATTCACTTAGTTTAAAAGAAGAAAATGGAACGATAAAGACTCTTATTGTTGATAAAGATATTAATAAATACTTTCATATACCAATTTCACAAGGAAGATATTTTGAGGAATCGGAATTTCATAAATCAGTATTTGATAGTAGACCTGTTATATTAGGGGCTAATTATAAAGGAAAGGCATCTATTGGTGATATCATACCATCTGGAAAAATGAAACTAAAAGTAATTGGCTTTTTAGAAAAAAATTCAGCATTTACATATCCTCGAAGCGGTGAAATATCGGATAATCGTATTACATTATTAGATGACATGGCGATTTTACCAATTGGAACAGAAGAAATAGAGTTCTATAGTGTAGAACTTTTATACAATGGGTTAATTATAGAAACAAATGAGAAGATAAATATAAATGAATTTCAAAAGAAAGTATTAAAGGTAACAGAAGGTAAGGGCTATTCGTATTATGTTACAAATCCGAATAAATTATTAGAAAATGAAAAGCAAGGCATTGATAATATGTCATATCCCTTATTATTAAGCGGTACAGTCTTATCTTTTTCATTTATATCTATTTTATTAACATCAATGGCCACGCTTTATATGGAACGTAAAAACATTTCTATTAAATCAGCATTAGGAGGAAGTACTTTTCAACTATGTCTTCCGTTTGTTATTGAGTATATGTTGTTATTCGTTTTATCTATATGTATAGGAATTATGTATTTTCAGTGGGAGAATAGCGGAGTAATTGAAATTCAAAAAGGGCTAGAAGATAGTATAGTATCTTTCTTTGGAACGTTACAAGTCTCTATAGAATCATTGGTTGTTATAGGTGCTTTATCACTTGTAATGATCCTCGTTATATATGCAATCATTTATTTCAATGTACTAAAAATAAAAAATACATATATGAAAGAGGTGTTATAGATGATTCAGCTCGCAAATGTGGCTAAGGGATACGGAAAGAATAATTTTAGTGCTTTAAAAGATATTAATCTTACAATAGAAAAAGGCGAAATGATAGCCATTATGGGACCATCTGGTTCAGGGAAATCAACCTTGCTTAACATTATTGGCTTAATTGATAGCCCCTCTACTGGAAAGTATTTTTTAGATGGCGTGGATACGAGTACATTAAAGTCAAACTATCATAAGTATAGAAATAAGGAAGTTGGATTTGTGTTTCAAAACTTTTCGCTACTAGATGATTATACAGTTATTGAAAATGTAATGCTCCCGCTTATATATAGAAAAATTTCTCATAAGAAACGTATACAAATATCAAAAGAAATGCTTGAGATGGTAGGGCTGGAGAGACATATTAACAAGTATCCCCACGAATTATCTGGAGGAGAACAGCAAAGGACAGCGATAGCGAGGGCATTAGCACAAGATACAAAAATTATACTTGCTGATGAACCGACTGGTGCTCTCGATCAGGAAAACGGAGAAAAAATTATGAGCATTTTAAAAGAGATTCATAAACAAGGAAAAACGGTGCTAGTTGTTACACATGATCAAAAGGTAGCTGCACACTGCCAGAGGACAATACGTTTGCTTGATGGATATATGGTGTAATATGGATAAAATTATGTGGAGTGGTGATACATATGGAAAATGTATATAAAGGGATTAGACATACTGGATTTACTATGTTGCTTATTTTTGGTGGTGTATTTTTACTGCGCTAGTTCATTCATGATGAAATGCTACTAGATCAGCTTATCGGGTGTAGTATAGGGATGGTAATGGTTATTTCATCAATTTTCATTCAAAAGTATAGTAAAAAATTACAGGTGAATGAAAAATATTAATAAGTTTTAACTCCTTTTATATTTTTCATAGTTTAGGAATAGTGGAGGCTTTCATATGATTTTCTTATTTGCAGTATATTTTGTGATCATTATGACATTAGTAATTACGTTTCTTCTTTCAAAAAAATCATATGAGAAGCCTATTATTAAATATATACCAACGTTAATATTGTTTATTTTGGCATTCATTTCTTCTGTTATGTTTGTATGGAATAACGGAATGGGAGAGCTGATGATAGCGGTATTTTTAGGGATTGCAGCGACAGTGAACGGTCTTTTACTTCTTGTTTTGAAAGTAGTTCGTTTGGTTGTTGCAAAAGGAAAGTAGCGCATCGAATTCCGATGCGCTACTTTTTTATATATAAAAAAATCCCTCTTTATGAGGGATTTTAATGTGGTAAGAATATCAATTGATAAGCAAACAAAATTCCAAATACATACACAAGTGGGTGAACAGCACGGAACTTACCTTTTGCCACTTTCATAAGTGGGTATGAAATAAATCCAAGTGCAATACCTGTTGCGATACTTGATGTAAGTGGCATGCTTAATATTACTAAGAATGCTGGGAATGCTTCATCAAATGCATCCCAATCAATGTGGCGAACTGATCCCATCATAAGACTACCAACGATAATTAATGATGGTGCAGTAATAGCTGATACACCAGAAACAGCACTTACTAATGGTCCGAAGAATGCTGCTAGTGCGAATAAAACAGCTACTGTAACAGTTGTTAAACCAGTACGACCACCAGCTGCAACACCAGCAGATGATTCAATGTAAGCTGTTGATGGTGTTGTTCCGAACATAGAACCGATTGTTGCTGAGAATGAGTCAGATAGAAGAGCTCGTCCAGCTTTTGGAAGCTTTCCATCTTTCATAAATCCACCTTGTTGAGCTACGCCAAGTAATGTACCTGTTGTATCGAATAATGTAACAAGGAAGAATGAAAATACAACGCCATACAATCCGTAGTTAATTACATCAGATACAGCAGTTATTGGATTTGAAACGATAATTCCTTCTGGTAATCCAGGCATTGATGTAACACCGTTTGAGAATGTTAATTGTCCTGTGAAGAAAGCGATAATACCAGTTAATAGCATTCCGATAAATAGTGCACCATTTACATTTAAAGACATAAGGACAATTGTAATTCCAAGTCCAGCTAATGCTAGTAGTACTGGAGCAGAGTGAAGATCACCAAGTCCAACTAAGTTTGCTTCGTTTTTTGTAACGATACCTGTTAAACGTAAACCGATAAAGGCGATGAAAAGACCGATACCAGCAGTAATTGCATGTTTTAAGTTTTCAGGAATTGCTTCCATTAATTTTGTACGGAAAGATGTGAATGATAACAAAATTAAAATCATACCTGCTACGAATACAGCAGAGAATGCAATTGCGAAAGTCATGCCTTCATGAGCTTTTACAACAGAGTAAGAGAAGTAAGCATTTAATCCCATACCTGGTGCGATTGCGATTGGTAAGTTTGTAAAGATTGCCATAAATAATGTTCCGACAACAGCAGCGATAATTGTTGCTGTAAATGCTTGTTCAAATGGAACACCTGCATCCCCAAGGATAACAGGGTTTACCACAATGATATATGCCATTGTTAAGAAGGTAATAATACCTGCCATAATTTCAGTTTTAATAGAAGTTTTATGTTTTGAAAGGTTAAACATATAAACATCCTTTCTGTTTACGAATAATTTTCACAACAGTTATATATAATATTCGTTTTTTAACTATTTTGCAATAGTTTTGCATAAAAAGTTTATAACAATTCATATTTTGTGTCTTAAATTCGAATATTAATCGTAAACCGATGTGCGAATTTCAGTTTTTATTGTGCGCATTATAAGGAAAAGGAGTTGAAAGAAGCTATGCCACAGCAAAAAAACTTTGTAACAATGCCTGCGCAACATCAAAATAAACAGCCTGGTATTGAATCATTAATGAATCCACTTCCGCAGTTTGAAGATCCAAATTATAAAGGAAGTGAAAAGTTAAAAGGAAAAAATATATTAATTACAGGAGGAGACAGTGGGATTGGAAGAGCTGTTTCCATCGCTTTTGCAAAAGAGGGAGCAAATATCGCGATTGCTTATTTAGATGAAGATGGAGATGCAAATGAGACGAAACAACATGTAGAACAAGAAGGGGTAAAGTGTGTGTTGTTGCCGGGTGATTTAAGTAATGAACAGCATTGCAAAGATATTGTAGAAGAGACCGTTCGGCAGCTAGGTAGTTTGAATGTCTTAGTAAATAATGTCGCGCAGCAATATCCGCAGCAAGGATTAGAGTATATTACAGCAGAACAGCTAGAAAAGACTTTTCGTATTAATATTTTTTCTTATTTTCACGTTACGAAAGCAGCACTTTCTCATTTAAAGCGAGGCGATGTCATTATAAACACGGCGTCTATCGTTGCATATGAAGGAAATGAAACATTAATTGATTACTCGGCAACGAAAGGAGCAATCGTAGCTTTTACAAGATCACTTTCTCAGTCGTTAGTGCAAAGAGGAATTCGTGTAAATGGTGTTGCGCCGGGACCAATTTGGACACCACTTATCCCGTCAAGCTTTGATGAGAAGAAAGTCTCTCAGTTTGGAAGCAATGTCCCGATGCAAAGACCTGGTCAACCATATGAATTAGCGCCAGCATACGTATACTTAGCGTCTGGCGATTCATCCTATGTTACCGGACAAATGATACATGTAAATGGGGGCGTTATTGTAAATGGATAGTTTTCATTTATAAGAGCAAAGTAAAGCTAATTCCACTTATTATATTGAGCGCTAGGGGAGGGATATAGATGAAAAAATTATGTTTCGTCATACTATTATTTTTCATCCTACCGGTTAGTGCTTTTGCTGATACAGATCATCTAATATTAGTGAATCTTACGACAAACCAATTATCTTTTTTTGAAAATGGGAATTATACAAAGACATTCTCCGTAACAACTGGAAGAGACCGTACACCTACGCCTGAAGGTAGTTTTTGTATTATAACTAAATTTAAAAATAAAGAATATCATCGAAAAAAAATAGCTGGGGGTGCACCGAATAATCCTCTCGGTACGCGTTGGTTAGGTTTGGATAAAAAGGAGTACGCGATTCATGGAACAAATCGGGAATGGACGATTGGAAGCCGAGAATCGAATGGCTGTATTCGCATGCATGACAGGGATATACAATGGTTATATGACCGAGTCCAATTGCAAACAAAAGTGATCATTTCTCGCTTTCAGACGAGCCCCGAATATGAAGCGAATAAGCTTGGTTACCGCGTTGTGAGCTGGAATGGTCGTAAAGTAGAAGAAGAGCAAATTGGCATGCTTACGTTAGTAGACCGTGCCGATATATATTGGCAAGAACCAAATGGGCAGTTAACAAAAGTGAAAACGGTATTGCCAAACGAAAGATATCCAGTGTATTCAAAACGAAAAGATGGAATATATTATATAGGAAACAATTTGTATATTGTGGATGAAACAGGAGAAAAAATTCGTTATGAGCAAATTCCTTCTTCGGTTTTAAGTAATATATATAAACGGAAATATAATGTTCCGTTATAGGCTACCGTATTATAGACGGTAGCTTATTTCTACTTCGAGTTTAACTGCAACTATTGTATTTTGCTGAATATAATACAGTACAGATAGGGGGACGGTTACATTATGAAAAGTGAATTTGCTTTTAAAATTTTCTTAGTAACGACCTGTTTATTTATCGTGTATTTGTATGCGTTTCTCGTTTTTTCTTTTTATGTTCCATATGTTGATTTAATATTGTTCTTCGGATTTATTTGGGCATTTGTGAAAGCAAGAGAAGGAGAGAAGAGTATATATCGGCGCATTACCTTATGTGGGACAGTTGTTCTCGTTATTTTGTACTTTTTTATCATGCATGATTTTTGGAGAGGAATGTAAAAAAGCATACGAATACTCGTATGCTTTTTTTGCTTAATATTTTGGCTTAAATGTATGACAACAAGTCTCTACACTCGTTGTTACAGAACTTTCTAGCGTCTCGTTTGTTAAAACCGCGCTTGTATATGAATCATTTGTATCTGAACCAGTTTCTTGTGCATCTGGTTGAACAATGATTGCACTAGCTTGACAAAAGTTACCTTGTCCCCAAAATGAGCAATTGGAAACAGAGCATTTCACTTCTGGCATAAAACCCCCTCCTTATACATTAGTTTGGGACTTTACGCCCATTTCATGTGTAGAAGGAGTTTCCTTTTCTCGTTATTTCTTCGTTTGCTCAAGCCATTCTTTTAATTTGTCTTCCGGCTGTTCACCACTAATACGGCTTACTTCTTTGCCATCTTTAAAGTGAATGATTGTTGGAGTTCCTTTAATTTTATAGTCATCCCAAGGAACATCTAGTTTTTCAATATCCATAACTTTCATATCGACGTTCAAATCTTTAGCCATTGGTACTACGACAGGAGATAGCTTTTGACAATGAACGCAAGATGTTTGATAAAAGTATACTGTTTCTTCTTTTTTCTCTTTTAAATTCTTTTGAAGATCTGAAAGAGAGATTTTATTTGTGTAGTAGTCAGGGCCATTGGTCTTACTATCAGTAGGATTATCAATTTTTTGGCTAGTAGCGTTTTTTTCTTCCATTTGTGTGACAGCGAAAATTGCTACAAACAAGGCGATAATAATACCACCAAATATAAGCATTTTTTTCATTTGTTCATCTCCTTATTTGTTTTTTATTACAATAAAACTACAAACAGCGATTGTAATAAAGCCGATAAGTGCTAAAAACGGGATTGTAATAAAACCAAACCAGTTTATGAATTCTCCGGTGCAAGGTACACGGCCGCAAGCTGCCCCAGCTGCTGAAAATGCAGCGACTTTTTGAATTGCATAGTGATATAAAGAAATACAAGCACCAATACTTGCAATTGGTAAAGAATAACTTGCGATGCGATAATCTTTCTTTGCTACAGCGATACCAAGCCATAAAACGAATGGATACATAATAATACGTTGATACCAACAAAGTACACAAGGCTCAAATTTCATGATTTCGGAAAAATAAAGACTTCCTAGTGTAGCGATAAAAGAAGCTCCCCATGCGGTAAGTAAAGCATATTCTTGCTTTTTTTCTCGTCCCATATTTTATACCTCTCTTATAATAGTTACATACTAAATTATAGTATGAAGTGGCACAGAAAAGAAAGAAAAAATATGTTTATCAATAAAAGTTTTATAAGGAAAAACTTTTATTGATATCGATATTTAAAAAAGCGCCATTCTCCTGAAGAGAATAGCGCTATATTTTACATTTGAAATTGCTCTACTTCTTCTATATGTGACTTTTGGGATGCATGGTCAATATATTGAAATAGGAGCTGCAATTGTTTATCAACTTCTGGCATTTCTTTACTGTATTGATAAGCGTGTAAAAAATGTTCAATACGCTTAGAAAATAGTTGATCGTTCGTTTGAACCATAAGAACGAGTAATTTATCCCAATTACAGCTATACGTGTAATAGAGAGCTTTGTCATAGTCGTTATATGTTTGCACTGTGTACCCTCCTTACTGAGGAGTTATATATAGTGTGTGACAAGTAAGGAGAAATACACTTGAAAGAATTTGTTAAGAAAAAAAGTGAATGAAACGAAAAAACGAGGTGTATCCTCGTTTTTAAGCTTTTGGCATTGGCGTAGGTGTTGGTTTTCCGTATCCTTCTTTATACTTATTGTCAATATAGTTGCGAATTTCGAGCGTTGATTTTCCTTTTTGTTTCATGGAAGCAGATTCAACTGCGATTTCTAGGCAATTGACACAAGTCGTTGCGTGGGAATCCCAAACAACTTCACCATTCTTTTTCATTTCACGAATAAAGCAGTTTTTATTATTTTTATGTCCTACACTCTCACCACAACCGCAGTAACATGGAATCCAATCTAATAGCTCTGCATTTTGCCCAGCGACAGTGTATATATCTTTCATTTGTGGATCAAGCTTGTCTAGGAAGGTAGGAAGTGTGTCGACTCCTTTTGTTTTTTCTTGAATGTCAGCTTGCTGAGTATGCGATGCGTGGTCATGCTCTTCTTTTGATTCAGATGATTTTTTTTCATTTGTACTAGTAGCTCCGCAACCAGCAAGAATTAAACTTAGTACTGCAAGTAAAGAAAATACATATTTCTTCATACGCTTGTCCCCTTTACAAATGTATTACTCAAATTGTATCAGAGATTATGGTGTATCGGTTGAAGATTTTTTCGACGGATTTTTGAAACGCCATCGTACTGAATGGAATAGAAATAAAATTGGGATATAGGCGTATACAATATATAAACCAGCTTGAGATAGTACCGTATTTAATGCATTGATACTTTCGCGGTTTGTGAAAAATAAGGATGAAATAAATATGACTGCGATAAATAATGGTAGTGTGATTTTAAATGGTATGTGAAACGATTTTTTACTAATACAACAAGAAGACCAAATGGTTAAACAAAGATTAGGTAAAATAATAAGATACCATAAGAAAATAATAATGTACTCAAACCTTTGGATGAAAGGAACTTTAATGATTTTTAGCATCGTTAATGTTGGCCAAATGGTATGGTGTAGTTGCCCTTGACTATAGTACATAAGGGAAACGATGGCTAGTATTACGTATAGAATTGTTGTAAAAGCAATACCGCCATGTGCCCATTTATTTAACGATTTTCCTTTTCTAATAAATGGATAAAAGACAAGGATTGCTTCAAATCCAAGAAATTCTAATGCAGATGCTTTCGCTGCAGTTAAAATGTCTAAAGGCGAATGAGTAAGAATTGGAAAAATGTTACGAACATGTGCATATTTCATTGGGAAAACTAAG
Organism: Bacillus sp. RC251; assembly: GCF_044908765.1. Classification (NCBI taxonomy): domain Bacteria; kingdom Bacillati; phylum Bacillota; class Bacilli; order Caryophanales; family Bacillaceae; genus Bacillus; species Bacillus sp. RC251. The sequence continues at coordinate 33,445 of NZ_JBIYDP010000010.1, forward strand.
AAAAGCAGGACGAAAATCGGTATTATGACGCCCCAAAAACACATTCCTGTTACAGAACGAAAGCCACCCCTAATTATGTAATAAGCTACAAGTAAAAATAGTAAGGTTAATTTCCACGGTTTAATTGTAGGAAAGACCCAAACTTGAATCACTTCAATATATGTACGAAGAACAGTAAGGCAAAATAATAAAAGATATGCGGCAAAGCATACGGAAAAAATTTTTCCAATCCACTTTCCGAAACATGTCGTATGGATATTCATTAAATCATTATCTTTTTCTAACATTTTCAGCATACAAAATAATACGATATGAGTTGCAATACCAGCGATAATAAGAGAAATCCAAGAGTCATAACCGGCAAATTGCGCAATAATCCTTTGGTATCCTAACACCCCTACTCCAATTTGAAGAGAGTGTAATAGAAGGAATGTGAAATACGGGGAAACTGTATGTGTTTTATCTTGTCCAGTCATGATAGCACCTCACTATTCTCCGATACCAGATTGTACGACATTAATCTTTACATTGACAGCAACGTCTACGTTAGGATACATATCTTGAATTTGTTTCATGCTCCATTTTCTTGAATGACTACGAATTTCTTCACGTATACCGATTGGATCGATTTTTTTTTCTTGGAATGTTTGTATTAATTCGTTTAAATCCTTCTCAAGTGTTTTTTCTACATGTCTTTTTACGTAAGTTACATTTTCACTCTTTGATAAATCAAGCCAACTAGGAGCATTTTTTATGAGTCCATTTAATTTTAAGTGTATGTTAACTTTCGGAATATCACCGTTTGGTGAAAGAGAACATACACTTTTTCCAGATAAGTTTTGAGTAGCAATCAATCCTTTATGTTTACCTTGACGTATCGGAACTTCGTAACGCCCATTTTTCGTTGGATTAATGAGTAATTTAAATAAAAAAGACCTTTTCTTATCTGTATACATAGCCACTTTATCCTTTTTTAAAAAAGCTAGTCCTTTAATGGAAGCAGATTTGTCTTCTGATACTTGAATGTAAGGAAGAAATGGATCGCATCCAGATGAATAGAAGTTATATAAAAAAATATTTAAAGCTGTCCGCGGGATTGTCTCGTTTTTTATATTTTGCTCCAATAAATCAGATAAATAAAGTGATCCATTTATTCTGACATGTTTCAGTAATTCTTCTGCTGAACCATCTACAAGTGCTAGCTGCACATCACGGCCAATGTTAGGATCACGTTGTAAGTTGTTAATAACATCTCCAAGTCCATGTTCACCAAATGCTTGTCCAAATAGGACAACACGCATTTGACCTACAGCGATCGTATGTGGAGATTTGGCGTTTAGAAGGGAAGAGATTGTTTCAATTGTACCTGCATGAGTTGATTGAGTTTCTGGTTTCGATTGTACTCCTTTTGTGTAATCGGGATATAAAATTGTTCCGCGAAATTTTTTATCTTTCATTATATCGAATCCACCTACGTGAATCATTCGCTGTGTATCAACTATATTTGTTTCTGTACAACCAGATTGAAAAATTAAAATGATAATGGAAAAGCATAATAAAATATTTTTCATTTCTCTTCACCGTCATGTTTTTCTTTCGCTTTGTTTGGATCATAGCGCCATTTCTTTTTTGGTCTTAGAAAAGATGCACGTCCTGCAGTTTGACTAAATGGAAGACGAAAGAGTCCTTCTGCTGTCCCTAAACCGCGAAATGGATATAGAGGTAATAAATAAGGTGATCCAAGTGATTTTAAGCGAATTAAATGAGCTAATATGAGTACGAATCCTACAATAAGACCTAAGCCCCCAAATGCACCAGCTAAAAGAATAAGTGGAAATCGTAGTATCCGGATAGTAGAAGACATTTTTACAGTTGGTGTTGTAAAAGAAGCGAGTGCTGATAAAGCAACTGCAATTAATAAAATGTTACTCGTTAAAGCAGCTTGAACAGATGCTTGGCCAATTACAATACCGCCAACGATGCCGATTGTTTGTCCAACTTTTGTAGGTAATCGTGCTCCAGCTTCACGGAGCAATTCGATTGTGATTTCTAAAAAAAGTGCTTCTAAAATGGGCGGAAAGGGTACATTAGCTCTTGAAAAAATAATCGGACCTAGTAAATCCACAGGAATCATTTGATAGTGATACGTTAATACAGCTGTATAAATAGCTGATGAAAATAGCGAGAATGCTGCTCCGAAAAAGCGAACCATTCGAAGAAATGAGCCTGCTATCCATGGTAAATAATAATCTTCTGGCGAGACGAAGAAATCAAGTAACGTCGCTGGTCCAGCTAATGCGTAAGGTGAACCGTCTGTTAAAATAACAACGCCTCCATTCAGTAATGCGTACACAGAGCGGTCTAACCGCTCTGTAGGTAGTAAAACAGGGAAGGGTGAGTTACTATTATCGCTAATAAACTGTTCAATCATAGTTGCATCAAAAGGAACATCAAAGTCAACATCTTGTAAGCGCTGCATTGCAGTATTGATGTGTTGTTCATTTGTAATGCCTTCGATGTAAGCAACTATCACCTTTGTTTTTGATATAGAGCCAACTATAACTTCTTTGAAAACCAATTGCTCTGTTACAATGCTTCGCCGAAGTAAATGTATATTCGTATCAATATTCTCAACGAATCCAATTTTGGGACCGATGACACTATATTCATTTTCTGTGTCGTTATATAATCGTGTACCTAAAGCTAAACTTTCAGCACGAATCAGTGCATATTCGGCTGTTTGGGAATCAACTTTTAGCTGCAAGAGTACATGGCCACCTAATAGTTTTTCACGTATATCATCAATAGAAGGATTGATGATAATCTCCTCAAGTGTGACGATATTTGCTATGTCATTTATATTTTGAATGCGATCTAATTCTTTTTTGATAGGTGTTAAAATGAATCGATTAATAATAAGTGATTCTACTGTGGATTTATAATAAAACAAACATAATGCCCCATCCTCTATGACATTATAAGAGGAAAAATCGCTAGATTCTTTCATGGTTTTTATAAATTCTGGAATAGAACAAATTGTTTTTGTATTAGTCTTTTTGGATTTCTTAGATGATAAACCGAACATTTTCTCACCCCTGACATATATCATTTACTTATGTTAGTTTTTGGGAAAGACGGGAATTTATACTTGAAAATTGAAAGTTCATAAAGAAAAGGAAGAGTATTAAATATCTCTTCCTTTTTGGCATGTTAATTTGTGTTCTTTTCTTTAATAGACTTCACTAATTTAATCATTTCTGCTCGTATATCTTCTTTTTTCACGTTTAGTTTTTCTGCAATTTGCTTAATGTCCATTCCATCTCTTTTCATTTTTAGTACATCATCGAGAGGGGTATTACTTTTTTGAGAGATGATTGTTAATACTGTGAGTTGACGTAATCCGATATTATATTCTTTCATTTTTTGTTTGAGTCCGTCTGGTGTAGCTTTTTGCATATTTGCTAATTCTTGCAGCAGTGCTTTTTTTGTCTCTTTATTCATATGATGCTTTTTCAACTTACTTGGATCTACACCGAAATGCTGGGCTGTTTTCTCCCAAGATTTATTTTGTTTATAGTAAGCTAAAACGTCTTTTATTTCTTTTTTACTCATTTTTGCAATATGAGCAGCTTTCCAAATTTCATGTTTGTTATAGCCGAGCTTTTCGAGCGACTGCATTTCTTCTTCTGAAATAGGCTTATGATGGTGCAATGTTACTTCTTTTGGCGTGGCAGCGAAAGTAGGGAAGACGGTTGCCCCGAATAATAATGTTGCCATGGTCATACTTACTGCGATCTTTTTGTACATATAAACTCCTCCTAGATGGATAATGTGGAAAACTGTACACATATCATTTCCATAAAATGTGAAATACTTGTGAATAAGTTAAGTTTTTTTATTCACAGTATAAAATGACGTTTTTGGAAGTTTTCCAACATAAAACATTGATTAATAGTAAAAAACTAAGGTATAATCGAAATTGAAAATCAATATCAATAACAAACGTATACATATAGATGAAAATAAGGGAGAGAAAAATATGACTACATATACTTCCATCGCAAATGTGATTAAAGAAAGACGCTCTGTACGTACATTCACAGATAAAGTTGTAGATAAAGAGTTATTAATTGAACTATTAAACGACGCAACGTGGGCACCAAATCATAAACACCGTGAACCATGGAATTGTAAATTATACATTGGAGAAGGTCGCAAAAAATTAGTAGACGCAGTATTAAACTCTTTCACAGAAGAAGAAAGAGCGAAACGCGGTAAAATTTTATCAGATCGTTTCTTAAGCACGCCTGCACAAATTGTTGTTTATATTAATGAAGATCCACGTCAAATTCAACGCGACGAAGATTACGCTGCAACATGTGCATTTATGCAAAACTTCCAACTACTTGCTTGGGAACGTGGCTTAGGTTGCGTTTGGAAATCAGGCGGATTAAACTACAATCCATTATTTATAGAAGGACTTGGTTTAACAAGAGGTCAACGCATCGTTGGAATTCTTCACCTTGGCTATTTCGATAAAGCACCAGAAGGAAAAGCTCGTACATCGATTACGGAGAAGATGGAGATTATTGAAGGTTAATAGATGAGACATTCTCGTTTTTATGAGGATGTCTTTTTATTATGCAATCAATCCTCATGAAAGCTTGTTCCTCATCATACACTTTCTTAAGGGAAAGTGTAAGGAGGGAAAATAATGAGAGCAAGTGAAGATAAAGCGCTGCAATATGCGATTGCGGAAATTACGGAAATTGCGACTGGATTTGGGCTTGATTTTTATCCAATGCGTTATGAAGTATGTCCAGCGGAAATTATTTATACATTTGGTGCATATGGGATGCCGACGAGGTTTTCGCATTGGAGTTTTGGAAAGCAATTTTTCAGAATGAAATTACAATACGATTTAGGACTTAGTAAAATTTATGAACTCGTTATTAACTCTAATCCATGTTACGCCTTTTTATTAGATACGAATTCTTTAATTCAAAATAAATTAATCGTGGCGCACGTTTTAGCGCACTGTGATTTCTTCAAAAATAATATTCGTTTCTCTAATACGAAACGCGATATGGTGGAGAGTATGGCAGCGACAGCAGATCGTGTGAAGGCGTATGAACATAAGTATGGAAGAGAAGAGGTAGAAACGTTCTTGGATGCAGTGCTTGCCATTCAAGAACATATTGATCCATCGCTTATGCGTCCGAAACTTGCTTGGAGTATTGGAGATTTAGAAGAGGATGTAGAAAAGAAAAAGATATCACAGTACGATGATTTATGGAATTTAGATGATCGAAACAAAAAGAGGGAACGACCTAATATGCATAAAAAGAAGAAAATCCCACCGCAGCCAGAAAAAGATTTACTTCTCTTTATTGAAGAATATAGCCGTGAGCTAGAAGAGTGGCAGCGCGATATATTAACGATGATGCGCGAGGAAATGTTATATTTCTGGCCGCAGCTTGAAACGAAGATCATGAACGAAGGTTGGGCTTCGTACTGGCATCAACGCATACTCCGTGAAATGGACTTAACATCTTCTGAAGCGATTGAATTCGCAAAGCTTAATGCAGGTGTAGTTCAGCCATCAAAAACAAGTATTAACCCATACTACCTCGGTATTAAAATGTTTGAAGATATTGAAGAACGCTACAACAATCCGACAGAAGAAATGAAACGAAGAGGCGTTAAACCAGGATCTGGTCGTGACAAAATCTTTGAAGTACGCGAAATCGAATGGGATGTATCGTTCTTAAGAAACTATTTAAATAAAGATCTCGTAATGAGAGAAGATATGTACTTATTCCAGCGCCAAGGAAAAGAATATAAAGTAATAGATAAAGAGTGGGAACATGTGCGTGATCAGCTCGTAAATATGCGAACAAATGGCGGCTTCCCGTACTTAGTAGTAGAAGACGGGGACTACTTAAAGAACGGAGAATTGTACATTAAACATAGTTACGAAGGGATCGAGCTCGATTTAAAATACTTAGAAAAAGTATTGCCATACCTTCATCAATTATGGGGAAGAACGGTGCATATGGAGTCGATTGTGGAGAGTAAGGGCGTTGTGTTTTCTTATGATGGGAAGATGGTGCATCGGAAGTATGTGTGATGGAAAGAACGGACATAGAATGCTATGTCCGTTCTTTTTTATTTGGAACAAGGTCAAATATGCTATTCTTGAAAAAAGGGAGTTATATATAGAAATGGAGCGATTTAAATGAGCAAAATAGGGGTATGTAAGGTGGATATTACGCCGCCTGTCGGTATTGATTTTGTTGGATACCATAGAGAGACAGGAATAAATAATATTGAAGAGCGTATTTATGGGACGGTTTTTGTATTTGAAAAAGATGAAATGAAAACTGTGTTTATAAGTATTGATAATATTGGGATGTTAGTAGAAGATACGAATATGATTCGTGAGCAAGTAGCTAGTAGGCTTCATGTGCCATTTGAGCGAATAACAGTTGTTTATACACATACACACTCTGGTCCGGAAACGGTTGGTGAGCAACCTTTAGTAAAGTCGTATAAAAAGAGTTTAGTAAATAATGTAGTGCACGGTGCTGTTACTGCAAATAATAATTTGGAGTTATGTGAAGTTGGCTGGGGTGTTACGACAGGTGATATTGGGATAAACCGAAGAGAGAGAACATCTGATGGAAGAGCAAAGATGGGAACAAATATAGAGGGTGTTGTAGATAAACGAATTGGTATGTTAGCCATAAGAAATGCTGAAACGAAGGAGCTATCTGGGATTGTAGTATTTTGTACGGCTCATCCGAATGTGTTAAAAGGTGATAGTGATGTGTTATCAGCGGATTATCCTGGAATGACGAGAGAGGTTCTTGAAAAAATCGTAAACTGTCCTGTTATTATTGTGCAAGGAGCTGCTGGTAATGTAAATGCGAAGTATCGCGGTTCAAGGGAAGCAGTAAAGCAAATGGCTTACACGCTTAGTGGACATGTATTAACGATGTTGCCAACAGTTACATACAGCCCAATTGTAAATGTAAGAACAGTTTCGAGTATGATGCAAATGAAGTTGAAAGATATTCCTGAAATGAATGAGATACGAAGCATGGCTCAATTGGCAGAGAAGCAGTGGGGTGTGAATACGGATGAATGGCTTACTATCGTTTTAGAGAAATATAAGCAAGGTATTCGGGAGTTACGTATTGATTTAGAAGTTCAACTGTTTCAAGTTAATGATGGTATGTTCTCTGGTATACCGATGGAACCTTTTTCAGAGACTGCGTTAGAAGTGAAAGAGAGTCTTGAAAATGAACTAGCTTTCTTTTGTGGATATACGAATGGATATATTGGTTATTTACCGACAAAGGAAGAGTTTGCATATGGTGGGTATGAAGTGGAATTAAACCCTATTGTGTATGGAACGGTTACAAACTTGTTGATGCCACCGGAGGAGAATACTGCGGAGCTGATTGTGAAGTAGGTTACGGGTTTATGTAATAAAGGGAACCTTTAATGAGACATATTTTTGAACGCAGAGTAAAGAATATGACTCATTGTTTGATTTTGTTAAGTCAATGTAATTAATAATGATAATCATTATTAATTACATTGACTTCTAAAAAAAGAAAAACTAGAATTTATAAAGGGGATCTTCAATTGTTCGCTATCATTTGTATAGGAGGTAAGTTATGTTGGATAGCTTTATTTCTATAAGATGTAGGTTGGCTCTTTATAGTTTTGGTGTTCTTTTTATCTTTTTTTGTACAGTATTTTTGGTGAATCAGAAGGTGTATGCAGAAGATGTACCTTGGACATCAGTTTCAAATGAGAGAGACAGGGTGCTGTTTGAAGAACATTCTTTGCGTATTAAGGATGAAGATAGGAGAGAGCTTATTTCAGATCCTTTTGAAGGTCGTAAACATCGAGGAGAGGATTGGGGATATTTATTAAGAGACACTAACTTTAAATATTCATCTAATATCCTTACACATTCTGTAATAGGAAGAGATGATCGAATTAGAGTTATTGATACAACTTTGTATCCTTATCGGACTATGGTGCATTTAGTAATTCAGTTTAATGGACAAGAGGTTTATGGGTGTACAGGAGCATTGATTAGTAAAGATACAGTGCTTACAGCTGGACACTGTATTTACGATAAAAAGCTTGGTGGATGGGCAACAAATGTTATTGCGACTCCTGGTCGAAATGGAAACCAGGCACCGTATCTACCCTTTAGTTGGAAAAAACTCTATTCAGTAAGTGGATGGACTGATGACGGAGATTCGGAATTTGATTATGGAGCTATTAAGCTAGATGGATCTCCTGGGGATTATACGGGTTGGTTAGGATATAGAACTACTAATGTAGAATCACCAAAAGGTTTACTTGCAGTAGTCCCAGGGTATCCATGTGATAAATTAGGAAATGAAGCATATACTATGTGGACAGATTATGGGCCAATTGAAGGCACAAGTCCTAGAATTTTAACGTATAGGATGGACACTTATGGATGTCAAAGTGGAGCACCTGTATATCATGACTATTCTCGTACGGGTGCAACAGTAATAGCTGTCCATACAGCAGGAAGTAATTCTTGGAATTTCGGAAATCGGGTAACAGACAATGTTTTTAATAATCTTAAAAAATGGTCTGAATAAATATAGTAAGCTTATATGGATTTTATGTTGTGTACTGGTCATAACTATAATTTCTGGTTCTATAGCAAATAATGAGGAGAATGATAGTAAGGTTGTTGATTCCGTAACTTTTCATGTTAAAAATAAAGAGAAACAGTCGGTAAAAGATTTTGAAATTATACTTATGAAAGATGCATCACCTGAGCCCAGTAAAGAAATTGGGATTTCCATAGGGAGAACGGATGAAGAAGGAAAAGTTATTTGGAGGAATGTGAGAAAGGGAAATTATATCATATTTTTTCCAAATGGTGAGACGCAAATAGTTAGGGTTAATGATAGAGATGAAACGAGAGTAATAAATATAGTATTGTAGAAAACGAATCCATTTTGAAAAAGAATAATCAAAATGGATTCGTTTTTATATGGAGTTTTTGTTTACCAAACGGGTCGTATATTTGATGATAATTTCCCTGTGTTTTCTTTAGTAACGAATGTTGTTAAGTCTTCTTTGAGCATTTGCATTCGTTCAGCGCCTATATTTTCAATCCATCGTTGCTCTATTTCAGCTACTATTTCTTCTTTCGCTTTCATTACGGCTAAACCACGTTCGGTTAAAATAATGATTTTGCCTCTTTTATCAGTAGGATGTTTTTTGCGCGTGACATAACCACTGTTTTCAAGAGAATCGATCATTTTGCTTACAGCTTGCTTAGAAACCCCTAAATACTCAGCTAATTCTATACCTGTTGCTCCATTAGGAAGAATGCGTTTGAACATAAAACCATGTGCTGGCCTAATATCTTCAAATCCCAATTCACTTAATCTGTCATGCAGTTCAGTAATTAATGTACTGAAAGATAATGATAAAAGTGAAGTAAGGTCTAGTTCGTTAAATGTTTGATGATTCATGTATATAACCTCCGAAACTATAGTCAATTAAGTTGACTACATATGAAACCTATTGTACTATACAGGATATAGTCAATCAAATTGACTATATCCTGTATAGTACAAATAATAATTTATATAAATAGAGTTAACGGAGGTTTCATATGGTTAATATCGTAAAAATTAGAGGGAGTGTATTTGCACCGTATGCGTTGCTGAAACCTATTAAGGATGCTGCAACAGGAAGAGTTTTTGAATACGCCGGAGATGCACGTGAATTTACACCGTACGCTGTAAATTCAAAGCGTTCAAGATTAGAACAAGAAGTGATTGTTGATTTTTATAAAAGAGAAATTTTCATATATGTAGATGCTTGCATCGTTACTGTGAAAATTACAAATTCAGATGGCTCAATTGAGTATCAAAAAGGAGAAACAAGTACAGAAAACATTGTATGCACTAATATTGCATGGGGCGAGGATGAGGTTTCCTTTGAAATGAGAGCAAGTGCAAGTAATCCGTTAAATGCGGCGGCACCCGCAGCAGATTATTTTTTAGCTGTACGAGTGAATACAAGTGGCATTGTGTATATTGAAGGTTTACATGATGGTTTCCCTTGCTATGAATTTTATAAACAAATAGATTTTGGTTCATTTGAAAAAATATATACACATGATTTCAGAGAAACAAATGATGCCCCAGCAGCATTAGCTGGAGAAATGGAATATAGTTTTAAAACGAAAATCTAGCTATAAATATAGCATCATTTGTAAGAAGGAAGTAGCCAACGTAAAAAAGAAAGATTTTAATTATATGGCTGAAATAGTGTTTTTGATTAAATAATGCAGTGTATAAAATTAGAATTATAGAGGTGTTTTTTATGACTAATATCGTAAAAATTAGAGCTAACGTATTTATTCCAATGCCTTGGACAGAACCGAGAAAGGATATGGAAACAGGAAAAATAATTCAATTTGAAGGTGATTCCCGTGAATTTACACCACATGCGGTAAATACTATGCGCTCTAGAGTTGAGCAAGAGGTAGTAGTGGATTTTTATAAAGAAGAAGTGTTTTCATATGCGAACACAGGTATTACGACAGAGAAGATTACGAATCCAGATGGTTCTGTGAATAAAAGAACAGGAAAAGCGAGTACTGAAAATATTGTGTGCACGAATATCGTATGGAACCCTGATAGTGTGCAATTTAAAATGAGTGCGAGTGCAAGTAATCCGTTAAATATATATGCACCTCCTGTAGATTATGTATTACATGTATGTGTGAAAAAGGATGGTAGTATTGATATGCAAGGAGAGCATGATGGATTCCCTTGTTTCGAATTTTATAAGCAAGTAGATTTCGGTTCATTTGAAAAAATATATACACATGATTTTAGAGAAACTGGTGATACAGCTGCAGCACTAGGTGGAGAAATGGATTATAGTTTTACAAAGAGTTTATAAGAAGTAAGATAATAATGCAGTGTAGGTGAGAAATGAAAAAGTCAATAAAATCAGTGGCTTTTGTATTTTTAATATACCTTAGAGGGTTTCAAAAAACAAAACCCTTTACAATGTACCCTATAGGGTATATTGTATTATACAAAGTTACAAAGTAATGTATAATATAGTTATAAATACGGAGGTGGTTTACAGTGGAATATAATCAAGATATGAAAAATAGATTGAAACGTATTGAAGGTCAGGTTCGTGGTGTGCTTCGTATGATGGAAGAAGGAAAAGATTGCCGAGAGGTTATTACACAGTTAACGGCATCTCGTTCTGCACTTGATCGTACAATTGGACTTGTTGTGGGAACGAATTTAGAGCAATGTTTGCGTGAGCAGTTTGAAAGCGGTAATGGTTCAAATGAAGAGTTAATTAAAGAAGCTGTTCAATTACTTGTAAAAAGCCGATAATCTGTCAAACATAAGTGTTGACAGATTTTCAAAAACATTTTAATATACCCCTACAGGTATAAGTATATAAAGTGAAACTTTAATCAGTGGGGTTTTTGTTCATCCCCCACTGATTATCAGCCCTCACCAATCGGGCTTTTACGGGCAGCCCCACTCCCGCCTAATTTCTTTGCTTTCGCTGAATTTTGAGGTGGGGGTCTTACTGCCCGTTAATGCGGGATAAATTATGGAGGAATCGACTATGAGTATAAAAGTGGATATGAGTTTAGATTGTAAAGGTTTGGCCTGTCCGATGCCGATTGTGAAGACGAAGAAGGCGATGGAAGGTTTGACATCAGGGCAAGTGATTGAAGTTCAGGCAACAGATAAAGGGTATTTAAATGTGACAAATGTCATTCCAGGTATGTTAGAGTGGCAAGGAAATGTGGGGAAATAAAATTTTTTAACTGAAAATATACCTATGGGGGTAGTGAAATGAACGTTAAACCGTTACAAGCAAAAGATGTTGCAGAGAAAGTTTTATTCGGAGAGTTATTTATTTTAGATGTTCGTAATGAGACGGATTATGAAGATTGGAAAATTGAAGGGAAACAAATTTCTTCTATAAATAAACCGTATTTTGATTTGTTAGATGGTGTAGATCATATTGTAAGTGAATTACCTAAAGATAAAGATGTTTTAGTAGTGTGTGCAAAAGAAGGGTCTTCTATATTTGTGGCAGAGCAATTAACAGAGGCTGGATTAGAAAATATTTATTATTTAGCTGGTGGTATGAAGGCATGGAGTGAATATGTAAAGCCTATAAAAGTTGGAGATTTAAAAAATGGCGGGAGTATATATCAATTTAACCGCCTTGGAAAAGGCTGTTTATCTTATATGGTCGTTTCCAACGGTGAAGCAGCAGTTATTGATGCAGTAAGAACAATTGAAGCATACGAAGAGTTTGCGAAAGAGCATGGCGTTACGATTACGAGTGTAATGGATACACATTTACATGCAGACCATATTTCTGGCGGACGTAAGTTAGCGGAAAAAGTAGATGGTACGTATTGGTTACCGCCAAAAGATGCGGAGGAAGTTGTTTTCTCATATAAACCGCTCGTTGAAGGATCTGTCATTACGGTGGGGGGTACTAAAATTGAAATTGATGCATTATACTCACCCGGGCATACGATTGGAAGTACATCATTTATTGTAGATGATTCCTATTTATTATCAGGCGATATTTTATTTGTAGATTCAATCGGGCGTCCAGATCTTGCTGGAAAGGCTGAAGATTGGGTGAGTGATTTGCGAGAAACTTTATATGACCGATATAAAGTATTATCTCAACAATTGATTGTGTTACCAGCTCATTATTCAAAAATAAGTGAAATGGACGAGAGTGGCATTGTTAGTGCTAAATTAAAAGATTTATTTGCGTATAATGCAGGATTAAATATTGAGGATGAGGGAGAGTTTCGTAAAGTTGTAACAGAGAATTTACCACCTCAACCGAATGCATATCAAGAAATTCGTCAAACAAATATGGGGCGATTAAATCCAAGTCAAGACGAAGAGCGTGAAATGGAGATTGGTCCAAACCGTTGTGCTGTTCACGAATAAGAAATAAATAAAAAATGGAGGAATAGATGATGGATGTAAAACAAGTATTAGATGCGACAGGTTTAGCATGTCCGATGCCGATTGTAAGAACGAAGAAGGCGATGGATACTTTACAAACTGGAGAAGTGTTAGAAGTACATGTAACGGATAAAGGGTCAGTTAAGGATATTCCAGCGTGGGCAAATAAAGGTGGTCATGACATCGTAAAGCATGTAGAAGAAGCTGATGTGCTGAAGTTTTGGATTAAGAAGGCGTAGTAGTTTCATAAATGTAGAGAGGTTGGTTATATGAATACAATATTAAGTACGCTCTTCATTGTACTGGCTGCAGGATTTGTTATTCCACGTTTTTTACCGGTAAAAGGTGTTCAAAATATAAGTGGAAAAGAATTAAAGAGTATAGCGGGAAAAAAGGGGAAGCAATTTATCGATGTTCGTACAGTAGGTGAATATAGAGGAAATCATATGAAAGGGTTTAAGAATATCCCGTTAAATGAGTTAGTTAGTAAAGCAAATCAATTAGATAAAAATAAGGAAGTAATCGTTATTTGTCAGAGCGGGATGAGAAGTAAGCAAGCAGCAAAGGTATTAAAGAAATTAAGGTTTCAGCAAGTTATCAATGTTTCAGGTGGTATGAATGGTTTGTGAGGAGGGAATTTAAAATGAAAGAAATGACAGTAAAAGAATTAGAAGAAAAATTGTTACGTAAAGAAGAAGTAAATATCGTAGACGTACGTGAAGTAGAAGAAATAGCCGAGGGGAAAATTCCAGAAGCAAGTAACATTCCACTAGGACTATTAGAGTTTCGAATGCATGAGTTGGATAAAAACAAAGAATATATTATCGTTTGTCGTTCTGGCGGAAGAAGTGCACGAGCAGTTCAGTTTTTAGAGAGCTACGGTTTTCAAGCAATCAATATGGTAGGTGGTATGTTAGCGTGGGAAGGTAAAATCGTATAGTACAGAGATAAATGATTTGAGCCTTTTTACAAATGACAAAATACCCCTATAGGTAATCGGAGGGAGAACAACATGGAACAACAGAAGAAAACAACAATCGTTTTATTTAGCGGAGATTATGATAAAGCGATGGCTGCTTATATTATTGCAAATGGTGCCGCGGCGTATGATCAAGAGGTAACTATTTTTCATACTTTTTGGGGATTAAATGCTTTAAGGAAAGATGAGCATGTGAAGGTGAAGAAAACTTTCATAGAAAAAGTATTTGGAAAAATGATGCCGCGTGGTGCAGACAAGATGGGATTATCGAAAATGAATTTTGCGGGTATGGGACCAAAGATGATTAAAGGTATTATGAAAAAACATAATGCTATGTCTTTACCAGATTTAATCGATTTGGCAAAAGAACAGGGGATTAAACTTGTAGCTTGTCAAATGACAGTAGATTTATTAGGGTTAAAAGAGGAAGAGATTATGGAAGGGGTAGAGTTTGCAGGAGTAGGAGCTTATTTAGCAGATGCTTCGGATGGGAATGTAAACTTATTCATTTAGTTCACCTTCTTTTTAGAAGGGAGGGGATGTAAGATGAGCTTAGTCGTATTACTTTTTATAATTGGGTTTATAGGATCGTTTATATCAGGAATGGTTGGAATTGGCGGTGCGATTATTAATTATCCAATGATCCTATATATTCCGGTATTGCTAGGATTTACTAGTTATACGTCACATGAAGTAAGTGGTATTACAGCGGTTCAAGTATTCTTTGCAACTTTTGCAGGGGCATGGGCCTATCGGAAAAGTAATGATATGGATAAAACGCTAGTTGTGTATATGGGAGCAAGTATATTAATAGGAAGTTTCATAGGGAGTTTTGGTGCTAACGTATTAGCGGAACAGACGGTCAATGTTGTTTATGCAGCGTTAGCAACAATTGCTGCTATTATGATGTTCGTACCGAAACGAAATAATAGTGGTGAAGTGACATATAATAAATGGTTAGCAAGCTTGTTAGCGTTTATTGTAGGAGGCGCATCAGGCATTATAGGTGCTGGAGGTTCTTTCTTATTAGTTCCTATTATGCTAGTTATTTTAAAATTGCCGATACGTACAACAATAGCAACATCTATCGCTATTACGTTTATTTCCTCAATAGGGATTACGACTGGAAAAGTGATAACTGGGCAAGTAGTTGTAATTCCAGCTCTTATTATTGCGATTGCAAGTATCTTTGCTGCGCCGCTTGGAGCTCGAGTTGGGAAGAGGATCAATCAAAAAGCATTGCAATATATGTTATCGATTTTGATTGTAGGCACTGCTGTTAAGATGTGGATTGATATGTTATCGAAATAAAAGGATGGCGCTGCTTGCAGCCCATCCTTTTATTTATGCCCAAATAACTTTCATTAAGTTTTTATATTCGTCATTTGCTAATTTATATAGCATTCTCGTATGTTCAAAGACAAGTGCTGGATTGAAATTTGGTTCTGAGAATGCAAGTGATGCTGAAATATCAATTGCATTTTGCTTATTTAACGTGAATTTTGCAAATCGGTAAGATGTGTTTAATTCATTGATGACATGCAAAATATCATTTGTTGATGTTGCATCAGGTACGTGAGCAACATTGAAGCAGTATATATCCACAGTAGGATGTTCGTTTTGGAATGCAGCGATAAGTTGAATTTTTGCGCCAGCTTCGGTCTCTAATCCTACCGAAAAATGAACAGAACCGTCATTTTCATCTATATTTTCTTCCATGTATATATCGTTGGATTTTAAGTAGTCTTTAAAATCTGAGATGTTATGTTTTACTGCAGCTTTCATATGTATGAGCCCCCTGATAATTGGAATAGATTGCTACTATTTATTATAATTTAAAAATATTAAAAAAGATAGTTAGAAAGTTCTGATTTTTAATTCCGAAGAAATAAAAAGAAGCAGTACTCTACCTCCATAGAGAACTGCTTCTTTTTTATTCATTGTCGTTAGATGATGTTTCTGTATCTTCACTGCTATTTTTATTCTTATTTTTAGATTCATTGTTACTTGATTCACGTTCACTTGAATTTTCCGACTTAGATTCTTTTGTTTTCTCTGTGCTTGTTTTCTTTGAATCAGAGTCTGTTTTTGTATATGCAGGTAATCCAAGGTGAGTACGAAGTTCGTTTGTAACAGTTGCTAATTCTTTTTTATCTGGATTGTAGTAATATGTTCGGCCGCCACCAGCAGATTTGCTACATGTATCGTCACCTTTTTCCATATAGCAGTCTTCACCTTGAATTTGTAATTTCTCAATTTCCGAATCCGATCCGTACTTATAGAATGAAAGCATATCATCGAATGTTAAGTTCGTAACGAATTGGCCGTTAATATCATCAATGATGTTACCAACTTTTGTTACAGATCCAACGCTTGTTAGTTTCTTTAAAATAGCTTCAATAACGAGCTGTTGGCGTTGACCACGCATTGCATCACTATCGATGTGGCGCGTTCTAGCAAGGGCAAGAGCTTCTTCACTATTTAGCTTTTGAACACCTTTCTTCAGGTGAATCGCATCAGCAGTATCATTACTATCTTGTTCAGTAAATTCAACTGGTACATCGACTTCAATACCACCTAAATCGTCGACAATTTTCATAAATGACTTGAAGTTAAACTTTACAAAGTAATCAACGGGAACATTCATTAATTTTTCAACTGCATCAATGCTTGCTTGGGGTCCACCATCTTTTCCGTTTTTAGTAGAACCGTATGCATGAGCGTGTGTAATTTTATCTTTTTTCTTTTCCACTGGAATATAAGTATATGTATCTCGTGGAATGCTTAATAGTTTTACAGTTTTGCTATCTTTATTAAACGTTGCAAGTAATAGTGCATCCGTTCTTATAGCTTCACCATATTCTTTCCCGCGGACATCGCTTTCATCAACACCCATGACTAAGACAGAGACGTTATTTGCGATAGGTTTTACAGCTTTATCACGTAAATCAGATTTATCACCGCGTGCTAAATCGTGTGCGGCATTTCGAACAGCAGAAGATGCTTTATTTACTAAAAACCAAGTATAACCGCCACCTATTATTAAAAAGAATAGAATAACGCTTATAATAATTTTTGTTTTTTTCTTACCTTTTTTCGGTTTACTGCGTGTATTTTCTTGCAAAGATGGGTTTTGCTCCATTTCTTGTACTCCTTCATTTGAATTGAAATACGACACTCATATCCACTTATTATAATGAAATTTGACGAAAAAAAACATTACAAATCATTTACATTTCGTAAAAATTCAATATATTTATAAAAAGTCAGATTTTTTATATTTTATTTTTGAGATGTAGAATAAGTATAAGTTGTTTTAGTAGAAATGAAAATATGTATTGTGAGAAAGTAATAGAGAAGTAAGATTTGTTGAAATATAGCCAAGAAGAAATGAGTAGGTTTACTTATTTCTTCTATATAATAAAGAAGAAATTTACGGATAAAGGAGCGAGCATAATGAATCATACATCATTCCGAGCAATCGTTGTGAACGAAACAGAAAGTAAGCAGTTTGTAAGAAACGTTGTAGAGAGAGAAGTAAGTAGTTTACCTGAGGGAGACGTATTAATACAGGTTCATTATTCTTCATTAAATTATAAAGATGCTCTTTCAGCCACGGGTAATAAAGGTGTTACGAGAACATATCCTCATACGCCAGGGATTGATGCAGCAGGAATGGTTGTGAGTAGTGCAGATGAAGCCGTTAAGGTAGGAGACCAAGTCATCGTAACGGGTTATGATTTAGGTATGAATACTTCTGGTGGTTTCGGAGAATATATTCGCGTGCCAGCATCTTGGATCATCCCTTTACCAGAGGGAATGTCATTAAAGGAAAGTATGATGTACGGGACAGCAGGTTTTACAGCTGCTTTATCAGTATATAAGCTTATTGGAGCAGGCATAACGCCTAGTATGGGAGATGTTTTAGTCACGGGTGCAACAGGCGGCGTGGGGAGTGTAGCTGTTAGTATTTTAAGTAAGTTAGGATTTAACGTAGTAGGAGCGACAGGGAAAATGGAAGAGGAAGAGATGCTACTACGTCTAGGAGCGAAACAAGTGATTCATCGTACGGAATTGTATGATGAATCAGGAAGGCCAATGTTAAAAGGGATATACGCTGGAGTTATCGATACTGTAGGTGGACGTATGTTAGAAACAGCTTTAAAAACGGTAAAGTATGGTGGTTGTGTAACGACGTGCGGTAATGTGGCAGGTCAGGAATTACAAACAACGGTATATCCGTTTATTTTGCGAGGTATAAGTCTTTTAGGAATAGATTCTGTGCAATGCCCAGTGGATGTGAGAAGAGATGTGTGGAAGCTCTTAGCAAGTGAATGGGAAAATAATGAGCTACTATCTTATACAGAAGAATGTACATTAGAAGAGTTAGATGAAAAGTTTACACTTATATTGCAAGGAAAGTTAAAAGGAAGAACAGTTGTAAATATGAAATGAAAAAAGAGACGCTTACATTAGCGTCTCTTTCCTATTATAATGATTGTTTTAAATTGATTTTACCTTGTTCACCTAAAACACCATCAGCAATATTTACAGCGTGATCACCGATACGCTCTAAGTTACTTACCATATCAACGAAGATGATACTTGCATCACCTGAACAGCTACGCTCGTTTAGGCGTAATACGTGACGTTTACGAAGAACACGTTCCATTTGGTCGATTTTGCGTTCTTTTGCAATAACTGTTTGAGCTAATTCAGTATCGAAGTTTGTTAAAGCATTGATTGCATCTTGTAATGTTGAAATTGTTAACTCAAGCATTTCATTTAGTTCAGCTAGTGCTTCGTCTGATAGTGAAACACGGTTTGAAATTTGGAAATCTACAAGTTCTACAAGGTTTTCTACATGATCACCGACACGTTCAATATCTCCAACAACACCAGCTAAAACGGAGTGTTTTTCAGAGTCTGAAGGTGAAAGCGGCTTTTCTGATAGTAAAACTAAATACTCGGTAATTTTTTTATCTAAATTGTTAATAGCTCCTTCTAATTGAGTAGCCATGTTTTCGTGCTTTTTGTCTTGTGTATTTAAATATTGATTCGCTTCTTTTAAGCCATGTAATGAAAATTCAGCCATACGCACAACCTCTTTTTGAGCTTCAGTTAAAGCGATAGCTGGAGATTGCTCAATAAAGATTGGATTTAAATGTTGTGGTTTGAAGTTAATAGATGAATCTTCACCACGAATAATTTTTGTTACGATCCATGCTAATACTGCAATAAATGGGAACTGAATGATTGTATTTGTTACGTTAAATGTTCCATGTGCAAATGCAATTGTCATTTCTGGATTTAAGTTTAATGACGTTTGGAAATATTGGATTAAACTTGTAAATGGTACTAATAAAATTGTAAAGATAATGGTACCGATAATATTAAAGATAACGTGAACTAATGCTGCACGTCTTGCGGCAATTGAAGTACCGATTGCTGCTAATACTGCTGTAATTGTTGTACCGATGTTATCACCGAACAATACAGGAAGAGAAGCTTGTAAATCAATAGCACCTTGACCGAATAGTTCTTGTAAAATACCGATTGTTGCGCTTGAGCTTTGTACAATTAAAGTGAACACTGTACCGACAATAATTCCTAAAATTGGATTGTCACTCATGCTAACCATTAACTCTTGGAATGACTCTAAAGAGCGAAGAGGTTTCATACCTGCGCTCATTAATTCTAAACCGAAGAATAACATACCAAAACCGAATACAACTTGACCTACAGAATGTACTTTTTTATTTTTAAAGAAGAATAGTAAAATCGCTCCAACTGCCATAACTGGGAGCGCATATTCTCCGATTTTAATTCCGATAATAAATGCAGTAACTGTCGTTCCGATATTCGCACCCATAATAACACCGATTGCTTGTCTTAATGTCATAAATCCGGCACTTACAAGTCCGACTGTTAAAGCGGTTGTTCCTGAACTTGATTGGATTAATACAGTAACTAACATACCTGCTAGTACACCCATAAGTGGGTTTGTTGTAAAGCGATCTAAAATATCGCGAAGACGATCTCCAGCTGCTTGTTGCAGTCCATCGCCCATGTATTTAATACCGAATAAGAAAATACCTAATCCACCAATGAACTGGAAGATCATATCTTGAATATTGTATTCCACGCATTCCACTCCTTAAATTTCATGTACGATGTAATTATTAACTAAACCTTGAGGCACTGTAAACGGTTTATCAGTAAAATTTACACTAAATTTACAAAGGGGTGAAAAGTTTACAATTCTTTAAAGAAATAGCTGGATTTTATTGGTTTTATACCTATATAAACAGTGTTTTTTGTAAAGAAATCACACTTTTTAGAATAGTATTGTTCAGTTGGATATGAAGGAAAGCGTCTGCGAGTTCATCGTATATTTTTTGATGAAAGTTAAAAAAATATGTAGGGAAATGATTGTATTAATTTTTCCTTGTGACTCATTCCGCTTTTGCATATAAAAAAGCTACTGAATTATCCAGCAGCTTTTTCTCTGTTTTTATCTCCATGCTTTTGCTTTCTTATACTTGTGATGTAAATGAACAGGAAAGCAATAAGTAATAGAGAGGAATAGCGATATACAGTTGCGTAGTTTGTAAAATGTGCAATGAATCCAAAAATAATTGCGCCAGCACCAATTCCAAGGTCAAACGCTGAGAAGAATGTAGCTGTTGCGACTCCTCGTCGGTGCGGTGCTACTCGGTCGATCATCCATGCTTGTAATGCCGGTTGAATCGCTCCAAAGCCACTTCCGTAGCATGCTGCTGCAATAATTAAACTCGGAATGGTAGTTGTATACGATAGTAAAATAATACCTGTAAACGTAATAATAACTCCTGGAATAATAACGAATGCATGGCCTTTCGCATCGTATAATTTTCCAGAAAACGGACGAGTGACAGCAATTGCTAGAGCATTAAATAAGAAGAAAAGGCTTATATCAGCAATTCCGACTTCCGTAGCAAATAATGTAATAAAGCTCCCGATTCCACCGTACATTAATGTAATACATAATATTAATAATGAAGGAAGTAAAGCTTTGCGCTCAATAAATCCATCGAGAAAAGTACCAGATGTATGCTGTGGTGGTTGCGGCGATTTTTTGATTTGAAGTAGTTTCGTTAATATTAATGAAACAATTGTACATGAAAGTGCACATAAAAAAAGAATCGTGAAGTTATATGTTTGCATAA
This sequence comes from Bacillus sp. RC251, assembly GCF_044908765.1. Lineage (NCBI taxonomy): Bacteria > Bacillati > Bacillota > Bacilli > Caryophanales > Bacillaceae > Bacillus > Bacillus sp. RC251. Next base: position 54,699 of record NZ_JBIYDP010000010.1, read on the forward strand.
GCCAAATTCCGATAAGTGGACCGAGCGCCATTGCAATCGTTCCAGAAAGACCGAAATATCCCATGCCTTCGCCGCGACGAGCTTGCGGAATTAAATCTGAAACGACAGTTCCATATGTAGTCGTTGTAATACCAAAGCCAGCTCCGTGTAAAATTCGCACGGCAAGCAATAGGAAGACGGTTGAAGCGAAAAGATAACTACCCATAGCGAGTAAACAAATAGCAGTACCGATCATTAAAATGATTTTTTTATTGAATTTTTGCAAGGCGTTTCCAGTCAGTGGTCGAACAAAAAGTGCCGCCACGGTAAACATGCCTACAACAAATCCGATATTAGAACTTGTGCCGCCAATTTCTTTCACATAAACAGGTAAAGTAGGAATTAACATTTGAAACCCTAAAAACATACATAAGTTTGCAAAAATTAAAGCGACAAACTCTTTCGTCCATAACGATTCTCGTTTTACGAGTATTGCTTCTCCCATATATTCATCCCCTATATAAAAGTTTTCTCTGTTCTTTCGAGTATATGTATTGGTCAATGTAACAGTCAAGGAAGGTGCCTTGAAAACGTATAACAATTTTCGAGGTGGAAAAACTGACAAATTTGTGTAAAAGCTACACAACTATGAAAAAAAGTTGTAAAGTATAGATGTATAGACTTGTAGTTGTTATGAATGATAGAAATTGTTTTTTCTTTAAAGAAAGCGGATTCAAAAAGTAGTGAATGAGAAGGGGATACATACTTTTTCACTACATATATTTGAAAAGGTTTACAAAACAATGAAGAAAGAGGCGTGTACATATGAGACGATTAGGTATTTCTATTTATCCAGAACATTCAACAGTAGAGAAAGATAAGGAATATTTAACATTAGCAAGTAAATACGGATTTACACGTGTATTCACATGCTTATTGTCTGTAGATGGAGAAAAAGAGAAAATTATAGAAGAGTTTAAAGAAACGATCTCTCATGCAAATGCATTAGGGTTCCAAGTATTAGTTGATATTAGTCCGTCTGTTTTTACACAATTAGGTATTTCATATAATGATTTATCTTTCTTCCATGAGTTAGGAGCGTACGGTATTCGTTTAGATGTTGGATTCTCTGGTTTAGAAGAATCGATTATGACTTACAATCCATACGGCTTAAAAATTGAAATTAATATGAGTAACGGTACGAAATATGTAGATAACATTATGAGCCATAGACCAAATCGTGAAAATTTAATTGGTTGCCATAATTTTTATCCGCATCGTTATTCAGGATTATCATACGATCATTTCATTAAATGCTCGAAACAATTTAAAGATTACGGTATGAGAACGGCTGCGTTTATATCATCATTTGATGCAACGTACGGACCTTGGCCAGTAACAGAAGGGTTATGTACGTTAGAGCAGCATCGTGAATTACCGATGACAACACAAGCGAAGCATTTATTTGCGACAGAATTAATTGATGATGTTATTATTGCGAACGCGTATGCGTCAGCAGAAGAATTACAAGCACTAGGTACATTAAATAAAGAGAAACAAACATTTGATATAGGATTATATGATACAACAACAGAACTAGAAAAAATTATCGTATTAGACGAGCCTCATTTTTACCGCGGAGATGTATCTGAATATATGATTCGCTCGACACAAAGTCGTGTGAAATATAAGAAAGAAGAGTTCAAACCGCATAATACACGCGAAATTAAACGCGGTGATCTTTTAATTGATAATGAACAGTATGGTCAATATAAAGGTGAATTACAAATTGCGTTAAAAGATATGGTGAATACAGGAAAAACAAATGTAGTTGGCCGAATTGTGGAAGAAGAAATTTTCTTATTAGATTATTTACAAGCATGGGATAAATTCGGATTTACATTAAAGAAATAGATAAAATGAAAAAGGAAAAAACTACTGACCTCAGCAGCTTTTTCCTTTTTATATATAAATTGTGAGAGGAAGAGCTATGACAAAAGTGCATCAGCGATTAATTTCTATTTTAGAGGAGTTTTTAGAAGAGAAATCGATGTTAAATCGAGCTTTTTTAGCGAGCCGTTTACATGTATCAACGAAGACGATTCAAAAAGATATAAAATTATTAAATGATATATTGGAAGAAAACGGGGCGAAAATTGAATCGCAAAGAGGAACTGGATACGAACTAGAAATTATACAGGCGAAGAAATTTGAAGAGTTTTGCTTGAGTCTATTTCAAAAACAGACGGAAAAGATCCCGACTTCTTATGAAGAAAGGATAGCGTACATTCTGCAACGTATTGTAACGACAGAGGGGTATGTGAAGCTTTCACAGTTAGCTGAGGAGATTTATGTGAGTAAATCGACTGTAAATTTAATTATGAAAGATGTGACAGATATATGTGGTCGCTATCGATTACAAATTGAAAAGAGACCGTATTATGGTATACGTATTGTGGGAGAGGAGTTTCATATTCGGTCTTGTTTATCACAATATGGTTTACCGCGCTATGATCATACTCCGTTTCATGAGCAATTTGAGCAGAGGGATACATATTTATCGTTACCTCATATACCGCTTATCCGTTCAGTTATCTTAAAGTATATCGAGGGAGGAACGATATATTTATCAGATATAGAAATTGATAATTTAGTTATTCATATTGCAATTGCAATAAGGCGTTGTGAAGATCAACATTATATGAAAGGACTGAATGCGGAGCAATCAGAACTTATCATAAAGAAAGAATATACAATTGCGAAACAGATTGTAGGAGATTTAGAGAAAGAGTTGCATCTTTCATTTCCAGAAGAAGAAGTTTTATATGTGACGATGCATTTATTAAGTACTGCTGTTACAGCGAGAGATCGTTATGAAAATGTGGAAGAACTATTAGGGAAAGATCTATATGCATTTATGCAACATATTCTTTTTAAAGTAGCGGAAGAACGGAATCTTATTTTTTATTATGATGAAGAATTATTATTTGGATTTGGTGTTCATTTAAAAACGTTATTAAACCGTTTGAAGTATAAGTTAAATACGAGAAATCCTCTTTTGGCAGAAGTGAAAAAGAATTATCCGTATGCTTTTGAAATTGCGGTTCTCGTTGGAGATATAATTGGTGATTATACGGGAGAATCGATTCCGGAAAGTGAAATTGGTTATATTGCGATTCACTTCGGGGGAGCGATGAGTCGTTTACAGGAACAGAATCAAAAGAAAAGATGTTTACTAGTTTGTGCGACTGGTCAAGGAAGCGCCCAGCTATTGAAATATAAAATTCTATCACAGTTCCGAGATAAATTAGAGATTGTAGGGATTACAGGTTATTATCAATTGAAAGTGGAAGACCTTTATAAAGATAAAATAGATTGTATTATTAGTACGATTCATATACCGAGTGGTTTGCCTGTTCCTGTTATAAAAGTGAACTCAATATTTGATGATAAAGAGATTAAGTCGATCGGTCAGCAGTTGTTTACGCATGTGAATACTAGTGTGCAGCAGTATATAAAGGAAGATTTAATCTTTTTAAATCATAGTGCTTCTACGAAGGAAGAGGTTATCCAGTTTTTATGTGAGAAAGCAGCTGAGAAAAACTATGTACCAGAAAACTTTTATGATTCTGTTATGGAAAGAGAGAATACATCTCCTACAGCCGTTGGGAATTTAGTTGCAATTCCACATCCGATGCAGCTATTAAGTGAGAAAACATTTTTGATGTTTTGTACACTTAATAAAGCGGTTGACTGGGGAGATAAGAAAGTACAAGTTATTATTTTATTTAGTGTAAAGCGCAATAATAATGAAGATTTACAAAAGCTTTATGATTTTTTATATGATATTATGTCTAGTCAAAGTGCGATAGAGAAATTAACTCAGGCTGGAATGATTGAAGAATTTCAAGAGATTTTACTATCGTTTTGAAAAAGTATATAAAAACTTCCGTTACACAACGGAAGTTTTTTATGTTTAATTGTATGCGTTTTCATAATAAGATAACAATATAGAAAAAAGATAGCTTGGGGGAATTTAAAATGAATGATATGCAAACTCCATTTGCGTTAATTTTACATGGTGGCAATGCGAGAAGCGCGGCGCTTGAAGCAATCGCTTTTGCAAGACAAGGAGATTTTGAGAATGCGAGTGAAAAGATGATGCTTGCTAGTGAAGAGATTTCAGCAGCTCATCGCATTCAAACAGACTTAATTCAAGAAGAAGCAAGAGGAAATCATGCAGAAATCAGTTTATTGTTGGTGCATGCACAAGATCATTTAATGAATGCAATTACAGTGAAAGAACTTGCTGAAGAATTTATTACTCTTCATAAACGAGTGGAAGAGAAAGTGACAGTATAACATGTACATTTTATTATGTTGTGCAGCGGGCATGTCAACGAGTATGGTTGTAAGAAAAATGCAAGAAGAGGCAAAGAAACAAGGGAAGGATTATAAAATTAAAGCAGTTGATTCAGAACTTGTGAAACTGGAAATAAAAAATGCTGATGTTGTTTTAATCGGGCCACAGGTGAAGTATTTGTTTCCAGCGGTACAGTTTCTTGCGAAATCATACGATATACCGGTTGCAATAATAGAACAAAGAGATTATGGCATGTGTGACGGTTTAAAAGTACTGAAACAAGCAGAACAATTAGTTTTAGCATAAATATATTTTTTTAAATATAAACATTATAATGTTATAACTTTATTTCGTTCTTTCGTAGTAAAGAGAAAGAGGAGGGGTATTGATGAATGGTTTTATGAGTTTTATGGAACAAAAAATTATGCCAACAACGCAAAAGATTGCAGGACAACGACATTTATTAGCAATTCGAAACGGAGTTATTTCTACATTGCCGTTAACGATTGTCGGATCATTTTTCGTTATCTTTTTAAATTTACCAATTGATGCGTATATGGAGTGGATTGCGCCATTTCGCCATATTTTAGATATTCCATTCCGATTCACAGTAGGTTTAATGGCGTTATACGCAGCATTTGGGGTAGGAGCTTCACTCGCAAACTTTTATCAGCTCAATCAGTTAAGTGCAGGGTTGTTATCTGTACTCGCCTTTTTACTAGCATCAGTTGAACCAATTCAAATTACGAAAGCTGTACCAGGTGTTATTGATGCGGGAAGATATATTTCAGTAGGAACATTAAGTGCAACGTCTTTATTCGGCGCAATTGTTACAGCTTTAATTGCAGTAGAAATTTATCATTTTATGATTAAGCATAATATCTCGATTAAATTACCAGATAGTGTACCACCAGCAGTTGCAAACTCGTTTGCAGCATTAATTCCAACTTTAGTCGTTATTCTTTTATTCTGGGGTATTCGTTACGGTTTAAAATTTGATGTAAATACAACAATCACATATTTAATCGCACCACTAAAATCAGTATTAGTAGGAAATAATTTATTCGGCGGTTTATTAACAGTATTCTTAATCGTGTTCTTCTGGTCATTCGGTATACATGGCCCAGCCATTTTAGGACCAATTATTCGTCCGATGTGGGATTCAGCAATTCTTGAAAATATGGAAGTATTCACAGCTACAGGAAATGCACATCAATTACCAAACTTATTTACAGAGCAATTTATTCAATGGTTCGTATGGATCGGTGGATCAGGCTCAACGTTAGCTTTAGTTATTATGTTTATGTTCTCTAAATCTAAGTTCCTAAAAGAGTTAGGTAGATTATCATTCGTACCAGGTTTATTCAATATTAACGAACCGATTATTTTCGGGGCACCAATTGTAATGAACCCAATCTTAATTATTCCATTCGTTATTACACCGTTAGTGACAACGACAGTATCATATTTCGCAGTTGTTTCAGGTATGATTCCGCTCATGATGGCGAAATTGCCATTTACGATGTTAGCTCCAATTGCAGCGATTATTAGTACAGACTGGACAATTATGGCTGGTGTACTTGTACTTATTAACTTTGTTATCTCATTTGTTATTTACTATCCATTCTTCAAAATGTATGAAAAACAACAATTAGCAGGAGAGGAGAAAACAGAATGCTCGGAGCAATTATCATCTTAATTACATTTGTAGCGGGGCAGTGTATTGCACATTATTCAAAATGGGTACAAAGTAAATCTTTATTAGTTTTACTACTCGTATCAATTTTATTTATCGGTTGTTCAATGGGTGCTTATGTAATGTTGGGATTACAATCACCATACGTAATTATTGTACCAACGATTTTATGTGCAACATGTTTATCTGCAAAATATAGATTTACGAGCATGGCATTAATACAACGTGTGAAGGAGATGCAAAAGCATGGAGCGTAAATTAGGAATTTCACTTTATCCAGAGCATTCAACGAAAGAACAAGATATGGCATACATTTCGGCAGCGGCACGCCACGGTTTTTCAAGAATATTCACATGTCTATTATCTGTGAATCGTCCAAAAGAAGAAATTGTAGCTGAATTTAAAGAAATTATTAATCATGCAAAAGATAACAATATGGAAGTTATTTTAGATGTAGCTCCGGCAGTATTCGATCAACTTGGTATTAGCTATAGTGATCTATCATTCTTTGCAGAGTTAGGTGCAGACGGTATTCGTTTAGATTTAGGTTTTGACGGATTAACAGAAGCAAAAATGACGAATAATCCGTACGGCTTAAAAATTGAACTAAACGTAAGTAATGATATTGCATACTTAGAAAATATCCTTTCGCATCAGGCGAATAAACCAGCTTTAATTGGTTGTCATAACTTCTATCCGCAAAAGTTCACTGGTCTTCCGTATGATTATTTCATTCGCTGTAGTGAACGCTTTAAAAAGCATGGTATTCGCACGGCAGCATTTATTACGTCACATGCAGCTAATATCGGTCCATGGGATATTAATGACGGATTATGTACGCTAGAAGAGCATCGTAATTTACCGATTGAAGTACAAGCGAAACATTTATGGGCGACAGGGCTTATTGATGATGTGATTATCGGAAATGCTTATGCGAGTGAAGAAGAGTTAGAGAAACTAGGAAACTTAAATCGTTACATGTTACAGCTGAAAGTACACTTTGTAGAAGAAGCGACTGAAGTAGAAAAGAAAGCGACACTGCAAGAATTACACGTAAGACGCGGCGATATAACAGAATATATGGTACGTTCTACAGAAGTGCGTAAAAAGTATAAAGACTATGATTTCCCAGTGCGCGAAAGTGTATTACAGGAAAGAGGGCAAGTTGTAATTGGAAACAACTTATTTGGTAAGTATAAAGGCGAATTGCAAATCATTCTAAAAGAAATGCCGATAGATGAACGGAAAAATATTGTCGGTACAATTGCAGAAGAAGAGTTATTCTTACTAGATTATGTAGGAGCTTGGACGCAGTTTACTTGTGTGGAATAGGAAAGGGCAGGAGAGGATGCTATGGCATCCTCTTTTTTTGTTGAAATAGTAATCTATCGTATATAGAATGCAAAGAGATAGATTTAATTTGGACGGGAGAGAAGGAGATTGTCATCGCTCTTCGTTTTTTACATAAGTTTGTTAATCATGAAGAAGTTTTAAAGGCGTTTGATAAAGTATATAAAAACCGAGGGAACTTATTTATGTCAGAGTGAAAGTTGCTTCGGGATCATATTAGTTACTTTCAAGAGAAAGTTAGAATGCGAGAATCAAAAAAAGAGTCAGCCTCAATGAGACTGACTCTTTTTATACGAACTAGTTTAATACTTTCACTGTAACTGTTTTACGTCCCCAGTTACTAGATGTACCTTTATCAGGCATTAAAACGTCGATTTTATTTCCTTTAATAGCTCCACCAGTATCACCAGCGATTGCTACTCCGTAACCTTCAACCCATACTTTTGAACCTAATGGAATTACACTTGGGTCAACTGCAATAAGTTTCATATTTGGATTAGCTGTTAAGTTGTGACCTAAAGCTGATTTTACTTGGTCGCCTGCTTTATAACCATTTTCAAGTGGATCTGCTGTGTAAGCTGTTGCTACAACACGTAACTCACGAGAAGATGATGGTGCACTTGTTTCAGTTTCTTTTGCAACAGGTTGTTGTGTAGCAGGTTTTTGAGCTTTAGCCGCTTCACGAGCTTCAGCTGCTTCACGAGCTTTAGCTGCCTCTTGAGCTTTAGCCGCTGCTTGAGCTTCAGCTGCTGCCTCGGCTTTAGCTGCTTCACGAGCTTTAGCTGCTTCTTGAGCTTTAGCCGCTGCTTGAGCTTCAGCTGCTGCCTCGGCTTTAGCTGCTTCACGAGCTTTAGCTGCTTCCTCGGCCTTAGCTTCTGCTTGAGCCTCAGCTTCTGCCTGAGCTTTAGCTTCTGCCTGAGCTTTAGCTGCTTCACGAGCTTTAGCCGCTTCTTGTGCTTTAGCTTCTGCTTGAGCCTCAGCTGCTTCACGAGCTTTAGTTGCTTCTTGTGCTTTAGCTTTTGCTTGAGTTTCAGCTACCTCACCGGCTTTAACTGCTTCACGAACTTTAGCTGTATCTTGAACTTTAGTTGTTTTTTCAACTTTAACTGCTGGCTGAACTTTAACTGGAGCTTTACCTGTCAAGTAAGGAACGTGAACATAAGCTGTTTTTCCGTTATATTCAAATTGAATCCAGTCATTTTGTACTTGGTGTGTTGTTTCAATTACATCATCTTGTTTCAATTTACCAAGAATTTCTGAGTCTGTGTTTGCACCAGCACGTACGTTTAATACGTTTGCTGTTACGTAGTAAGTGTCTTTTGTATAGTCAGCGCTAATGAAAGCTTCTTTACCGCTATTCAATTTCACTTTTGACCATCCGTTTTCTGTATGTAAAACGTTAACTTTATATCCATCTAATAACTTTCCGACAACTTGTGATTCAGTAGTTGGGTTTTCTCGTACATTTAGTACATCAGTCGTTACGATTGTTTCTGCTTTAGCAGATGTTGTGAAAATCCCAAGACCAAAAACCGCTGCTGTTGCTATACCCATAAATTTTTTCATAATAGCCTCCATTGCATTTGTTTTCGTTGACCTCATTATAGCAACCATTATTTTCTTATTTGCGAAAAACATAAAATTACAAAGCTTTCGTAACGGGGCATTAATATTCTGTAACAATTCCATAAATATCCTGATATCGCTTCCTTGTTGTTTTTTGGCGTATTAGGGCATATGGAACACAAAATGAGTAGTATTTCAATTGCTGTAACATTAATAATATTACAGCAATGTTTCTTGTAGATATCTATATCGTTACAAAAGTAGTGCATTTTACTGTTTAAATGAAAAAATAGTTATGAAATAATAATCTTTTTAGACGTAAAAAGATATAAATGAGGTGAAATTTAATAAAATATCGATATAATTGTTACAAAATCAGTCGAAGTATGGAAAAAATTACGCCTTGATTTTCATCTGTTACATGGTATTTTTGCAATAATAGAATTTGATAATAGCCTTAGTACCTATAAATAATGAAGCGCATTAGAATGATAGTTGTAACGTGAAACATATATAATAGAAGAAACACGATTTAATAGGTAAATAAAAAACGCAGGAGTGTAAACTCCTACGTTTTTGTTTATTCATATCGTAAACATTCAATTGGATCCAGTTTTGCAGCTTTGTTAGCTGGAAGTAAACCGAATATAATACCGATTAACATTGAAATACCTACTGCAAGAAGTCCAAGTTCTTTTGAGACAACGAGTGGCCACCCAGCAAAGATTGAGACGATCCAAGCGAAGAAAATACCGAGCATGAATCCGATGAAACCACCAAGTCCTGTTAAAATACAAGATTCGATTAAGAATTGTGTTAATACTTTACCACGTGTTGCACCAAGAGCTTTACGAATACCAATCTCTCGTGTACGTTCTGTTACAGATACGAGCATGATGTTCATTACACCGATACCACCAACAAGTAAGGAGATAGCAGCAATACCACCGAATACCATTTTCATCATACCGATTGATTCGTCTAGTTGTTTCGTAAATTCACCTAAGTCTTGTGCTTCGAATTTGTGCTCAAATTTAGGAGCTTTCATTTCGTTTAAAACAGAAACAGCTTGTTTTTCTACACTCTTACGTTCAGTCGGAGAGGTCATTGTTAATCTTACAGAGTCATACTCATTTACTCCTGAAATGACAGGCGCGTTTTCAAGTGATGTATAACCTTCAGGCATAGGCATTCCAAAGTCGTTTTTCGTTTCGTATACACCGACTATTTTATACGGCTTTCCTTTTATATCTGTGTATTGATTTGATTCCCAACCACTACTAAATAATTTGTTGAAAGCTTCTTCATTTAATATAACAGCAGGGATTGCTTGGTTTAGTTCACTGTCATTTAATTCACGACCGTGAACTAATTTTATTTTCGAATCTGTCATAAAGGCGCCTGTTCCACCTTTTAAATCAAGATTTACATCTTTTGAACCAGCAGATGCTTTTACTTTCATACTTACGTCTGGATACACATCTTTTACGCCTGGTATAGTTTGCAGACGTTTTAGCATATCAGGTGTGATTTTGGCACTATCTGTTCCGTAATCAGGATTGTTGTAGTAAATCGTTACTTCGTTATCTTTTCCTTGGCCTAATTCTTTTTTAAACTTTGCGTTTGTACCATCACCCATTGAAATGATAGTAATAATGGCACTAATACCGATAATAATACCTAACATCGTTAAGATGGAACGCATTTTATGAGCAAAGATAGAGGAAAGGGCCATGCGTATATTTTCACTCGTATTCAAAATCAACCTCTCCAATCTTGGACGATATTTCCGTCACGAATTACAATTTGACGTGCTGCAGCTTCTCCGATTTCACGGTCATGGGTAATCATAATGATTGTTGAGCCTTGTTTATTTAATTCGTAAAAGAGATCCATAATTTGTGTACTTGTTTTCGTATCAAGTGCTCCCGTCGGTTCATCGGCTAAAATGAATTTTGGGTTATTTACGATTGCACGTGCAACAGCGACACGCTGCTTTTGTCCACCTGATAATTCATTCGGTAAGTGAGTAGCGCGATCAGCTAAACCGACTTTTGTTAAAGCAGCTAATGAGCGCTCACGTCTTTCCTTTTTATCGACTCCAGCGTAAATAAGAGGTAGCTCTACATTTTGAAGTGCTGTAAGTCTCGGTAATAACATGAAGTTTTGGAATACGAATCCGATTTCTTTATTACGAACATGTGCAAGTTCTGTTTCAGACATGTTTGAAATGTTTTGTCCAGCTAGTTCGTACGTACCTGTCGTCGGTTTATCTAAGCAACCGATAATGTTCATTAATGTTGATTTACCAGAACCAGAAGGTCCCATAATAGAAGTGAATTCTCCTTGGTTCAGTGTTACGTCAATTCCGTGTAATATTTGAACGGATTCTGCACCATTTTGGAAGGATTTCGTGATGCCTTTTAAGTTAATCACTGGGCGACAACCTCCATACCATCTTTTAAGTCTTTTTCAGGTTTAGAGATAATTTCCTCTCCTTTTTTCACTCCAGAAACTTTTGCTTCGCTATCAGTCTCGAATTCAACAGTAACTGCTTGTTCTTTCGCTTTACCGTCTTTTACAACGAAGACAACATTTTTGTCACCTTTTTTCACGATACTGCTTTTCGGAACAATTGTACCAGTTGCTTCGCCAGATTTACTTGTTACGTAAACGTGGAAGCCGTTTTGTAGTTCGTCACTATTATCTAAAGTGACAGTGAATTGATAGTTAGAAACAGTTTTATTTTCATCCATGCTCTTTAATGGTGTAGAACCGATTTCTGTTACTTTTCCTGTCCAAGTCTTACCAGCGACAGTTTTTGATGAAACAGTTACTTCTTGCCCAACTTTCATACTAGCAAGCTCATATTCAGAAAGTTGACCTTTTACCTTAAATTGACCAGCGTGACGAAGAGTAATTCCGCTCATACCTGTTTTTTCGTCAGCAGTTTTCACGATATCATCAATTACGCCATCAGCAGGACTTGTTACAGAAAGTGTGTTTACTTTCTCTTTTGCTGCTTTAATCATTTCATCAGCTTTTTCAACTTCAAACTTTTTCATTTCAATTTGTGATTCTAATTGCCCAACTTCAACTTCTGATGCTTTTAATGCTTCAGCAGGAAGACCTGAATTTTTATCTTTTTGTAATTTTTGTTTCGCCGCATCAATTTGTTTTTGGAACAATGTTACTTCTTTTTGTGCGATTTTCTTTTGCATTTCTGCTTCTGTTATGCCTTGTTTCGCAGTAGGGTCATTATATTTAAAAAGGAGCTGGCCTTTTTTTACTTCATCCCCTTTTTTTACAGCTAATTCATACGTACCTTTTGTTGGATCAAATGAAATTGTTTCGATGCCGTTTGGAATGACTTCACCGCCAAATTTTTGCGCGTTTTCAATTTGTTTTTCTGTTACTTTATATCCGCTATATGCCATTGCTACTTCTGAACTACCGCCAGCAAATGCAAAATATGATCCAGCTGCAATACCGATTGCTACTACACTAGTAATTAACACTTTATTTTTCTTCTTCATCTATTTATCACCTTTTCGTTCGTTTTAGTATCTACATTCAGTATAGAAGAGGTGAAGAATCTGACAAATCGTTTTAGCTTACAATAACCTTACAGTTTTGTAAGGTATGAATATGTAAATGTAAGGTAGAGCTTGTCCTAGTGTAAGCAAATGAATTGACTCGTCGTTTCTTTCTTACAATAATATTGTATGAAAGAGAGGAGGAGGTAAGATGGAAGCTTATTTTAGTGCGCATCCATTAAAACCATTTATTCCATACTCAAGGCAACACGTCCTTATATTATTTATTATGTTGGTGGGGATATTTTTTCTGTATCAATACCAAGGTATATTACGGCAAAGTGAGTGGAATATAACGGTTCGATATGCGATTGCATTTTTATTTGTTGGGAGTGAAATTGGGCTCCATATGTGGGAATGGAAAGCGGGGATTTTTGAACTTGGCACTTCATTACCATTTGAGCTATGTACGATTAGTTTATTGTTAGCATCGATTATGATTGTAACGAAAAGTTACCGCATATATGAGATTGTATTTTTTACAGGGATTATCGGTGCATCACAAGCTATTTTAACGCCGAACGTGCAATATGCTTTTCCGCATTTTCGCTTTATAGAATTCTTCGTTGCACATGTATTACTCATTTGGGCACCACTCTTTATGACGTGGGTAGAAGGATATAGACCGACCTTGCAATCAATTAAGCGTACGATGATATTTTTAAACATAATAATTCCAATCGTTTCTTTTGTGAACTACAAAACAGGTGGCAATTATATGTTTTTAGCTCGTAAGCCAGAAACTGCTTCATTACTCGATATGTTAGGGCCACACCCTTACTATATTATTTCATTAGAAATAGCTGCGCTTATTGGATGTTTTATTTTGTATATGCCGTTTGCGAAAAGAGAAGGGCATGCGCATAAAGAATCACTAGGATCATAACCTAGTGATTTTTCTATATAAATATTTACAATTCAGAAAATTGAGAATAAAATTAAGAGGTAAATTATATAAAGAGAGAAGGGAAAACGTGGTCAAAAAAGTTTTTCTGAATGGGATGGAAGTGACGGTTCAATTTATTATTTCAATTTTGGGTATTATTTGTTTAGGGGCACTGCCAAAGTTATTTTACGGATTTGAGCTGCATGCATCACAGTACATAAAGAGTTTACAAGAAGTGTTTGTGAATTTAATGGATATCTCCAAATTTAAATATGTGGGAGATAAATTTTTATTTCCGCAGTTGTTTGTCCACTATAAAGAAACAATTGTTATATTTTTAGCTGCTTTTTTCATTTCATTATTTGTAGCATTTTGTATTGTTTATGTCATTATGAGTAGTTCACCGCGTATACAACATCGAATTAAATCATTTCTTATCTTCCTAGAATCTATTCCAGACATTTTACTTATTTTAGTATCGCAAATTTTAGTTGTATGGGTTTTTAAACAAACAGGCTTTTTACCTTTTCAAATTGCTTCAATTGGAGGCGAGTCGATTAGGGGGTTGCCAATATTGTGTTTGAGCATCCCGACTACGATTATGTTTGTAAAAATGGTCGTGCTTCGTTTTGAAAATGAACTAGAAAAAGATTATGTACTATTTGCTAAGGCGAAAGGGCTGGGGCGCTTTCATATTTTAAATCGTCATATTTTACGAAATGTGTTGCTTAGTACATTATTCTTTGCGAAAACGAATATCTTTTTTATGTTATCTAATTTATATATTATAGAATGGATTTTTAATACGGGTGGTATTTTTATGTTTTTGAAATCGTATTTCGGTATTAGAGTTGAGGTTTTCATCGTTAGTGTGCTGCTTATATATATTCCAATTTTTATTTTGTTTAAATTGTTTCATTATCTCATTCCGGCTGCGATGAAGGAGAGATTATAATATGTGGACGTATATAAAACGCGATAAAAGATTTTGGATAAGCATTGGGTTTCTTCTCATATTAGTTCTTTTGAGCATCGGAAATACGATATGGAATGATGGACATATTAGACAAGTTACATTGCAATATGATGCGGATGAAAATCCACAAGTACCACCGTTTTCACCTTCATTCCAATTTTTACTTGGGACAGACCGGAAAGGATACGACTTGTTACATTTAGTCATTGAAGGTGCGAAGTGGACAATTGGTATATCTATTTTAATTGCGGCACTTAGAATGGTGATAGGTGTGTTTTTCGGTGTCGTACTCGGAACATATGTAAAAAGAGGTTTTTCAAAAATTGAGGCATTTTTTGATAGTTTTACAGTTATTCCAACAGTTATGATTGCATATTTTTTTCTTCAATCTGCAAATGCATTTGGGAGTGGAGAGGAAACAACAACCTTTTTTGAAAGGGCTTCGTTTCAAGTTTTATTACTTGTAATGCTTGTGATGCCAGTTATTGCACTGTATGTTGCGAAGGAAGTCCGTAAGTTGAGAACCGAAGAATTTATTGAAGCTGCGTACATATTGGGTGGATCGAGAAGGCACATTGTTATAAAGCATATTTTCCCGCATCTCTATATGACGTTTATACTTGTATTTTTTCAGCAGTTTACGCAAACTCTTACTATTTTACTCCACTTAGGATTACTTGAAGTGTTCTTTGGTGGAACAGTTACGTTTGGTGGACATATAAAAGAGGTGGAATCTTATACACATGAATGGTCAGGTTTAATTGGAGTCTATTTTAGATCATTAACAGTGAATCCATGGATTCCTCTCGTTCCCATTACATTTTTTGGACTTACTATTTTTTCAGGAAATATGATTGTAAAAAGTATAGAAGAGGCGATGATGAAAGTAAGATTAGGGGGAGAGATAAAGAAGGACGCTATAGAAGAGGAACAATCTGCTGTGCAGTCAAAAGAAGAGTTATTTACTTTTAAACATACGATGTGAAAAGAAGCAAGCATGGATTTCATGCTTGCTTCTTTTCTTTATTTTGTAGAAACTTCACCTTCAGCTTCTGTTTGAGGAATATAGTATCCGATTATACCACCAATGATTGCTGGAATAATCCAACCGATTCCTAAGTTATAAAAAGGAATGGTGTGTACGATATTAGCGATAAAACTTGGTATCAATTCCACATTATCAAGTGCATGAATACAGCTAATAATGAATGCTGCGAGCATTGATCCGATGTAGACAGAAGGTTTACGTTTCGTATATTTATCAATAAATGATACGAAAATTAAAATGATTGTAATTGGATACAAAATGATTAATACAGGTAATGTAATTTTGATTAATAAGCTTAATCCTAAGTTTGAAATAACGAAGCTAAAGATACAAACGTATAGTACGAGTTTCTTATATGAAACATTTGTTAATACTGTTGCGAAATAGTTGGCGAATGCACTTACAACGCCAATTGCTGTCGTTAAACAAGCGGAGATAATGGCAATACTTAATAAAACATTACCGCTTGTCCCAAAGAATTGGTACATAACAGTAGCTAATAGTTGACCACCGTTCTCGAATTGTCCCAAGTTTCCGTTTGAAGCGCCGATATAACCGAGTAAGAAATAAACAATTGTTAAGAATAGGGCTGCAATGCTTCCACAAATAATTGTATATTTCGCAATCGATTTTTTCTCTTGTATACCGTTTTGGCGAATTGCATTTACAACAATTGTTGATAATACGAGAGCACCAATTGCATCTAACGTTAAAAATCCTTCAAGAAATCCTTTGAAAAATGGAATTTCTTTATAGTCACCAACAGGTTCTGCAAACGTTCCTGGTGAAAGAATCGCTTTTGTTGCCATAATTGCAATAATTCCAAGTAAAATGGGTGTTAATATTTTTCCGATATGATCTACTAATTTTGATGGATTTAATGATAAGAAGTAGACGACTGTAAAGAAAATCGCACTAAAGATTAACATAGAGTACCATTGGTCCGGGAAAAGTGGTGCAATCCCAATTTCGTAAGATACAGATCCAGTTCGTGGAATAACAAATAGTGGGCCGATTGAAAGATAAATAATGATAGCGAATATTGCTGCGAATTTTGGATGAACGCGGCTTGCTAAAGTGTTAAAACTACCACCGGCAAGGGCAACAGCGACGATAGCTAGTAAAGATAAACCGACGTCTGTAATAATAAATCCTGTAATGGAAATCCACATGTTTTCTCCGGATGAAAGACCGAGAAGGGGCGGGAAAATCATATTACCAGCACCGAAGAAAACTGCGAATAGTAATAAACTAATCGAAAGTATTTGCGCTGGTTTTAAAGTTGTACGCATATAAAGAAAATCCTCCTAATGAGTGTTTTTGTCGAAAATTCAAATAATTTGTCGAGTAACTGTTACTATTTTAAAGGTCTGATGACTAGAAAGCAATAGGGAATTTTGAAAATATTAAAAAATAATACATTAAATCGAATAAATATACTATTTATATCTTTAATAGGAAGGATTTAACTTTTAACGTAAAAAAACACATATCACTAGGATACGTGTTTTAAAAAAATATTTTTTTATCACGTTCTTCTTTTAAAATTTCAACTGCTTCTCGGAAACGTTGTGAATGAACAATTTCTCGTTCACGTAAGAAGCGTAGGCTGTCATTTATATCTGGATCATCTGATAAGTTAATGAGCCATTGATATGTTGCGCGTGCTTTTTCTTCAGCTGCGATATCCTCGTATAGATCGGCAATTGGATCACCTTTAGCCTGTATATAGGTTGCAGTAAATGGAACACCAGCAGCATTATGGTAATGAAGTGCACTATCATGATCAACATAATGAGGATCAAGTCCAGCGGCTTTCATTTGTTCAGGAGTTGCATCTTTCGTTAGTTTATAAACCATCGTAGCAATCATTTCAAGGTGAGCAAATTCTTCTGTACCAATATCAGTAAGTAGGCCAATGACTTTATCAGGAATTGTATAACGTTGATTTAAGTAGCGTAGTGCAGCAGCTAGCTCGCCATCTGCACCGCCATATTGCTCAATTAATAATTTTGCAAGTGCTGGATTGCAAGTTCCCACTTTAACTGGGTATTGTAATTTCTTTTCATAAATCCACATAGTTTCTCTCCTTTATATTTGCCATGGCCAAGGACCTTTGCTCCATTCCCAAGGAGCATTGGAATAGCTGTTTCCAAACTGTTGGAGTGGCCCGTATTTTTCTTCCATCTTTTGTTTTAATACTCGCCGTTTATAGGAAAAATCATTAAATTGATTAATCGCAGCGGTGTCATCTGGATGTGTATCTAAATAAAGAGTGAGTTCAACTAGTACAAAGTCCAGTTCTTGAAGCTCCAGTAAAAGCTGATAGTATTCTTCTGGTAGCGATTGAGTCACGTCAGTAGTCACCGCCCTTTTTTATAAGGATTTTCATAATAGTCATAAAAAACAGGCCATAAAGTCCCTTTTTGTAGAGCTTCTTTTGGCGTGAATTGTGGTAAGTTTGGCGGTTGAAAGCCTAAAAATAAATTAGGAGGAGTAGAATAATATTTTTTTCCGATAGGAGGACAAGGGTCGAGAGGACTATGATAGGGCACGAATGATCTCATATATTTATTCACGAATAAACCTCCTTAAATGTTCATTACTACGTATTGTATTCAGACATAATGAGCATTTATGACACATATAAAAAAGTAATAAGTACAGGGGGAATGAATGTGGAGAATGTAAAGAATTTAATTGTGTTAGAAGTAAAGAACTTAAAGGAAACTCTGTATTTTTACGAAGGGATTTTAGGAATAACACCTAGTTCAGAGAGGCCGCAATTAGATATTACAGGGGTTTGGTATGATACTGATTCAACGAGAATTAGTTTTGTTATGAATCGCAGTTTGGGAGGGCGTGAGAAGAGTGTTACGGACTCAGTTGATGTTCTAACGTTTTCAATTTCTAACATAGAGAATGTAAAGAAGAGGTTAGTATTTTATAAAATTGCATATACAGAAAATAAAAGTGAGAAAAGTATTGTAGTACAAGACCCAGATGGATATAAACTTCAAGTGGTAGAGAAGGATGAATAAACGGAGGGGATTTAGTGGAGAGAAATTATGAAGAAAGTGCGTTGTTTGAGCATCAATTTTGGCTAAAGGTACTTACTGATCATGCACAATTTTTACTTGATGCATTAGCTCCGAAGGAAAAAGAGGATATAAAAAAAGCTACTTACTTTGTTGAAACATTTACGAATTTGTTAAATAAAGTTCGGAATGTGAATCTGATGGCATTCTCAAAAGAGGCAGAACAAGCTGCTAAGGAAATTCGGACGTTTAAATTAAGTATTATACAGAAGCAGTTGGAAGGGAAAATTACTATTCATTTTACACCAACCTTTATTAATCATATGGTAAACGAAGTGGAAGAGTATATAACGGTTTTAGAGTTTTTGAAGAAAGGGGAAGTTCCGCCTGTTTTTCATGAATTGCATTATCATCTCGTTTGGTTAACGGATGCGGCTGGTCATGCGGGCTCTATTTCTGGTGGGCTAGATCTTGTTGAAAAAAGATTAAAAGAGAAAAGCGAAGAATTTACGAAGCATTTTGAACAATTTTACTTAAAGGCAGTTGAGATGACTGGGTATTTACGAACGGAGCTTCATCATTTTCCAGCATTAAAGAAGTTTACAAAAGATGTTTCACTTGAATTGAAATTATTTTCGCATTTTTTACATGAAGTGGAAGAGCTCGAGTTATCGCATGAAGTATTAAGTGCACTATCAGCTAGAATGGCAGATCATATGGCAAGAGAGGAATGTTATTATTTATTAAAATTAGCTCAATCATCTGGACTCGAAATGCCGAAATGTAATCCGCTTTAAAGAACAAGAGGTCAATTTCATTTGGCCTCTTGTTCTTTTTTGTTTTCTCTTTTTATTTTTGCTTGTTCAATGCTTGCCTGTAATGTCTCCATAATATTAATGATGTTCGGAGCTGGAGAGATTGTTTCAGTTTTTTCCTGTTGTTCAATTTTATTCTCGATTAATTCGGTAAGGGCTTCTGCATATTCATCTATATACATTTCTTGTTCAAAAGGATTTGTAAGGTGGTGGATTAAATTAATTGCTGCGGTGAGTTCTTGTTTTTGGATAGGGTAATTTTCATTACTTGGTAAGTTAGGTGTATTTGTTATATCGCGAATTTCATTAGGGTAGTGGATGGTTTGTAACATAAGTCCATCTTCAAAGTTACGGATAATAGCTAAATGTTGTTTTTTTCTAATAGAAATATGAATAAGCCCAAGTTTATTTGTACGTTCAAGAGCTTCTTTTAATAATAAATATGATTTTTCATATCCTGGGGTAGGGCCTATAAAATAAGAACGGTCATAAAGAACAGAATCGATTTCGTTATTTTGGATAAAAGATATAATACGAATGGATCGTGGTTCGTGAGCTTTTTGCAACGCAGCTAATTCTTTTTCATCAATAATGATGTATTTATGAGGTGCATATTCATAGGCTTTTACAATATCTTTATCATCAATTTCTTCATCCGTACAATCAGGAGCAAATTTTTTATATTTAATAGGTGTTAAGCATTCTTTATGGAGACTTAAAAATTTTATATCGGTTTCTTCTACGGCGCTATATAGTTTAATTCCTATATTTAATAGTCCAAGTGAAAGTGCACCTTTCCATACGGTATGCAAATGAAACCTCTCCTTTCATTCAAAAATGATTATGTATATTATGAGATAGTAAGAAATTTCCTATACGTTTTTTGTTTTTTACGGAAGGGTAAGCAGGAGGGATTGGATATAAAATATATTGACAAGCCCTCTGAAATATTTTAATGTGAGTGTATAAAATTGTGTATAAAGGGGAGTAACTTATTACAGTAAAGTCGTCATTACAGGGAGAAACCCTCGGCTTTATTGGCAACGTTTCGTTGTTAGTGAGACCTTTACCAGCAATGGTAAAGGCCCCTTATTGTCTTTTTTAGGACCCTTACCATAGTTGGTAGGGTCCTTTTTGTATACAAAGAGAGGAGAAATAAAAATGAAAAAACTTATTAGTAGATTAAGAGTTGTATTTCATGTCCGTCGTTTCGTTCCATTTCTATTTGACTTTTTTACTTCAAAAGAGGTTTCAATAAAGAAGAAAATTTTATCTGTTGCTTTTTTAGTTGGGTATGTTGCGATGCCGCTCGATTTAATTCCAGACTTCCTGCCGTTTATCGGTATTTTAGATGATATTGGAATTGTGTTATTCATTTTGAACAGAATTGTAAAAATGGCGCCAGTTCGATTACAAGAAAAGCATAACGTAAACGTAGGATAGGAGTTAAAAATATGGAGCAAATTATTTTAGATATAATTGAGTTTTTAAAGCAGTTTTCTTATTTTGGAGTTGTGTTAGCATTAACGTTTGAATTTATTCCAGCAGAAGTAGTGTTGCCCATGGTTGGATATTGGGTGTACGAGGGGGATATGAATTTTTGGCTAGCTGTATTAG
The DNA here is from genome assembly GCF_044908765.1 of Bacillus sp. RC251. Taxonomy (NCBI): domain Bacteria; kingdom Bacillati; phylum Bacillota; class Bacilli; order Caryophanales; family Bacillaceae; genus Bacillus; species Bacillus sp. RC251. Next base: position 75,629 of record NZ_JBIYDP010000010.1, read on the forward strand.
CTGGAACACTTGGCGGAACGACAGGACCATTAACGTTATATGCACTCGGTTATTACGGTGGTCGTCCTCTATTAATAAAGTACGGGAAATACTTCTTTATTAAAGAAGAACAAATTCAAAAAGCAGATGATTTCTTTGAGAAATATGGACCAGTTGTAGCATTTGTTGGACGCTTTGTACCGGGAGTTCGAACGCTTATTTCTGTTCCATGTGGTATGGCAAAAATGAACATATGGAAATTTAGTATATATACATTTGTAGCAATGTTCCCGTTAACGACTTTGTATATTTATTTTGGGATGAAATTAGGTCCGCATTGGGCAAAAGCGGCGGATGTTGTTGGACAATATATGCTACCGATATTACTAGTCGTAGTTATTGTTGTAGGTGGTATTTTAATCTATAAATTTATGAAAAAAAGAAACAGAACGGAATCTATCTAGTCATTAGTACAGAAGTTGTCTTATTTTTTGAAAATAGATGAATAGTACAGGCAAAAGACTCTAAAGGACATACACATATAGGGAATAAAAAAAGAGAGAGGGGAAACAACTATGTCTTGTGAGTGCTCAGGGGCTGCATTAACTTGTTGTCCAGATAAAAATTATGTACAAGATAAAGTGTGTAGTCCGTGGTCTGCTACTGTAGTTGCAACAGCAATTGATAATGTTCTTTATACAAATAATATTAACCAAAACGTAGTTGGTACTGGTTTTGTTAAATATGATGTTGGACCAGGCCCAATTACTGTAGAGGTGCTTGATTCTGCTGGTACTGTACTAGATACACAAACATTAAATCCAGGAACGAGTATCGGATTTACGTATCGTCGCTTTGATATTATACAAGTCGTGTTACCTGCAACACCTGCTGGAACGTATCAGGGAGAATTTTGTATTACAACACGTTATCCACTTTCATAGCAGAATAGGAGAGGATCAAAATGGGAATGAGAAGTTCCAGTTTGTCTTGTTGTTCTAATAAAACACTTGTGCAAGATCAAGTATGTACAGACTGGTCTATTACAGGTGCTGGTACTCAAATTGTATATACGAATAATATTACACAAGAAGTATATGGTTCAGGTTACGTGAAATATGATGTAGGGGCGGCTCCGATTACAGTTGATTTTTTAGTAGGCGCTACGGTAGTTGATACTGTTACTGTTCAACCGCAAAGTAGTGGTACTTTCACTGTACGATATTTTACAACTGTTCGAATTACTACGACAGGCACAACTGTTAATCAAGGAGAGTTTTGTATTACTGTACGTTACCCGATTTCATAAAAAAGCATACCGTAAATGGTATGCTTTTTTTATTGAGGAAGTAATGAAATTAGTATTTTATAAGCAACATGTAAATTGACAACAGTACTTACCTTCTAAATATAGTGAAGGATTACTTTGTATATTGATAATCCTGACTGATTGTAAGTCTTTTCCTGTGTATGATATTGTATTACCAGGAAACACAGTGAAAACATTAGTTGCTGCTCCAACGATTTGAATTGTAATTGCTTCTGTGCTGCTAGTACTATTGTAAACCGAGACATTACCTGATATAAGTAGTATTCCATCACTTTGCCACAGTATCATTGATTGTGATGCATCTTTGACAGAGGAGATGGTGTTATTCGTTATGAGGAAATTCCCTGCAAATTCATTAGTTACTCGCTCGCAACTTGGATTTGGAGGAGGGGGCGGTGGACAAGGTTCTGGACAAATGATAGATAAAGGAGCGAAACAGCCAATATTTTTTTGTTTCTTCAATACAACCCCTCCTTTTAAGTTGTCTTTTACTATTATTAAATGTAGAAGCATGGCCGATGTGTTAAAAAAGAAGGAAATGCTAAAAATTAAGATTGTCTAATAGGCTTAAACCTTAACTTATCATTAGTGTTATAGAAAAGATTATATGTGAATCATCATAGGAAAAGAATGACCAGGCTCTTTTAGACAAAAGGTGGTTGTATACAATAGTACGAGGAATGTTGGACTTAACTTCTAATTAACTGTATATTTACAAAAATCTAATAAAATTAATTTGTTATTTAAACGGCATTAATATGTTTTAGATAAAATAGCCCTTGTAATGAATCAATTATTATGAGGAGGATTCACGTGGAAAGAACTATTTTACGAAAAGTAAAAGGCCTTATTGGATTATTAATGGTTTTTGTATTAGCGTTTGTATCATTTCCGTGGAGTACATCAGTCAAAGCGGAAGAGAAGAAGCAAGAAAAGGCACCAAGTGAGAAGAAGATCGTTTTTCCAGTCGTAAGTGATGTACATATTAAAAATAGTGGAACGGATGATACGTTTCGCTGGAAACGAGCAATCGAGCAACTTAATACACTTGCACCTAAACAAGATGCGTTCGTAATTGTGGGAGACTTTACTGATTCAGGATCGGTACAACAATATGATCGTTTCATGCAAGTATATAATGAAAATGCAAATAAAGATGCGGTACGAATGAATTCTCTAGGCAATCATGATTATTGGAACGGTTTAACTGTAGAGGGAGCGCAGAAACGTTTCTTAGAAAAAACAGGTATGGAATCGATTTACTATCATAAAGTGGTGAAAGGGTATCACTTCCTTGTAATGTCTCCAGAGGATGGGACAACTCACGGATATTATTCAGACAAGCAAATTAATTGGTTAAAAGAAGAGATGGCAAAAGCTCAAAAAGATGATCCAGAAAAACCAATTTTCGTATTTTTACACCAACATATTAAAGATACAGTATACGGTAGCCAAGAATGGGGAACAAAAGATAGTGCGAAAATTAATGAGGTATTAAAACAATACCCACAAGTTATTACGTTTTCAGGTCATTCACATTATCCGTTAGATGATCCAAGATCGATTCATCAAAAAGACTTTACATCAGTTGGCACATCTTCAGTAAGTTATATGGAGGTTGAAGGTGGTAAAGTACAAGGAAATATCCCGTCAGGAGCTAGTACATTAAGCCAAGGTTTATTAGTAGAAGTAGATGATAAAGAAGTAACGATTAATCGCCGTGATTTCCATACAAATTCTTGGACAGGTGAGCCTTGGAAAATTAAATTACCATCAAAGAAAGACACATTTACACATGTAGAAGATCGTGATAAAGAAAAGCCATACTTTGCAAAAGATGTGAAGTTGTCGGTATCAAATGTAACAGAAAATGCAGCAACAGTAACATTCCAGCAAGCGTTGGACAACCTTCTTGTTCATTCTTACCGTGTACAAGCGAGAGATAAGCAAACGGGAGAAATAAAGAATAAATTGTTAGCATTCTCAGAGTTTTATCGTGATCCAGTGCCGAAAGAACTGACATTTACGCTTGCAGGACTAGATGGCGGGAAAACATATACACTGGAAGTCGTTGCGATTGATTCATTCGGCAACGAAAGTGTACAACCATTAACGGCAGAGATTACTACGAAAAAAGATAATATTGACCCGAATGTGAAAGTACCAAAGGCGGATGTTTTTGATGTAAACTTTGCAGATGGTACATTTAAAGACAATTCATCATTTGGTACAAAAGGTGATGTTAAGGGTAATGTGACTATTGAATATGATAAAGTGTTGAAAAAGAATGTTATGAAGCTAAACGGAAAAGCAAATACATTTGGATACCTTCCGTTTTCAGCAGCACAAAAAGAGAAAGTAGCAAATACATTTACATTAGAAACTGTGTTTTCAATGAATGAAATTCGCGGACAAGGTATTTTACAAAATACAGAGAGCGGCGGAATTGGTTTTGAATCTACAGGAAGTGGTTATGTAGAATTATGGGCTCATATTGGTGGAAGTTATAAACGTGTTGGCGTTCAATTAGAGGCAAATAAAACGTATCATTTAACAGGAACGTATAACGGAAGTGAAGTAGCAATTTACGTAGATGGTAAAAAAGTAAATAGCCAACCAGCTACAGGGAAAGTATATCACCCGAACGTACCATTTGCGCTTGGGGCAGACCCTGATAGTAATGGGAATGGTGGTATCCCGCTAAATGGACAAATTGCGCTTGCAAAATTATATAGTAAAGCATTAAGTTCTTCAGAAGTATTAGCAGCGTATAATGAGTTTTCTAATCGTACAAAATTAGAGCAAGTAAACGCGTTATATGAAGAGCTTGGGAAAGTGAAAGAAGTGTTAGCTGGTACGTATGAGTTTGGTGACAAACCAGGTCAATATTCAAAGGAAGCATTTCAAGCACTAGAGAAAAGCTATAACACTGCAAAGCAAGCATTTGAAAATGTAGGAAGTACTGGAGAGCAGATCGTTCAAGCGTATAACGAATTAAAAACAGCTAATGTAACATTTGTACAATCTAAAGTAGCAGAAGAAAAACCGAAAACACTGAAAGAAAAATTACAAATCAATATTGAATCTGCAAAAGCAGTAGTGAAAAAAGCGCAAGCTGCAAATGTAACGGACGGTTCAGTGAAATCATTGAGTCAAAAAATTACAGTGGCAGAAGCTGTATTAAAAGATGCGAAAGTAAAAGATACACAAGTAGAAACGATGAATCGTACGATGGAATATGCGATTTCACTCGTTGAAAAAAGCATAAACAAATAAGAGAGAAGAGAAAGAAGCTTATCATGATAGGCTTCTTTTTTGTTATACTAAAAGTAGCATAGAATGAAGGAGCGAATAATTTGGAAGAGAAAAAGCTAAAAAGAATTCTTGAATATGTATGGATCGCGGTTGTGCTCCTTGTAGGATATTATTTCTTAAAAGAGAAAAGTATATGGGTTCTATTTTTAATGACGTTTTTATTAGCGGGTTTAGGCACGTTATTTATTAACTTCTTCTTTGATAGTTTAAATGCATGGAAGAAGAAAAAGAAGGGAACGAAGTAAAGGAGGGAACATATGCAAAAGTGGAAGCTTATATATCAGGTGATTATTTTCCTATTGCTTGTAGGTATTGGCGTTTTTAAATACGCTACACCGATAGGAAATTGGGCATCGTTTACAGCTTGCATCGGCATATTTTTCATTTTACAATCGTTAACGAAAAAATATAATAATACAGAAAGATAGCTCACCGTTTTATCGGCGAGCTATTTTGTTATGCTTTTTTCTCTTCATCATTTGTTTTTTCAGTAGCTAAATGGCTATGTTTTCTAGAGTAGAAGAAATAGAAGCATAAGCCGACTAGAAGCCAAACTGCAAAGCTTATCCATGTCGTTTTAGACAAATTGATCATTAAATATAAACAGCAAAGAATTGCAACAACTGGTAATACAGGTACGAAAGGGGTACGGAATCCGCGTTTTAAATCAGGATGTGTTTTTCGTAAAATAAGTACAGCGCAGCAAACGAATGTGAATGCTGTTAACGTACCGATGTTTACTAAATTCGCTAGTAAATGTAAGTCTAAAAGTCCTGCTAATAAAGCTGACACAACACCAGTAATCCACGTGTTTAATAAAGGGATTTTTACTCTTTTATTTACACGTGCTAACGCTTTTGGAAGTAAACCGTCGCGGCTCATTGCATACGAAACGCGAACTTGTCCATACATAACGACTAAGAGAACGGTTGTCATTCCAGTCATCGCCCCAACAGCGAGTAGTCCTGCAATTGTATCTTCGCCAACGAAATGTAAGGCAAACGCAACCGGATCAGAAACATCTAATTGTGTATACGGAACCATACCTGTTAAAACGAAAGATACAATCATGTATAAAACAGTACAAATAAGAAGGGAACCGATAATGCCAATTGGTAAATCGCGCTGTGGTTTTTTCGTTTCTTCTGCAGCGGTTGCGATTGCATCAAAGCCTAAGAAGGCGAAGAATACAGTGGCAGCCCCAGTAATGATACCGTCGTATCCGAATGGAATGAACGGCGTCCAATTTTCAGGTTTTACATATTTTGCCCCTGCTACGATAAAGGCGATAATAACAGCTAACTTAATAAGAACCATAATATTATTAATGCGTGCGCTTTCGCGTATACCAAAACTTAAAAGACCTGTAATGAGTAGTAAAATACAAACAGCCGGTAAATCGATAAGACCACCTTTTCCTACGCCAGGGGCCGAGGCGATTATGGCGGGCAGATGAACGTTAAACCCTTGTAGTAAAGATTGTAAATAACCAGACCAACCGACAGCTACTGCCGCGACTGCAAGTAAATATTCTAGCATTAAACACCAGCCGACGATGAAGGCGACGACTTCTCCGACTGTCATATATGCGTAAGTGTACACACTTCCTGAGACAGGAATAGAAGAAGCAAATTCAGCATAACAAAAGGCTACACAAGCACAAGTAAATGCAGCAATAAGGAATGATAACATAATACCAGGACCAGAATGTTTCGCTGCGACAATACCTGTTAATACAAAAATCCCTGTCCCAATTACGGCGCCAATTCCTAAAAACGTTAAATCAAGTGCAGTTAATGTTCTATCTAACTGCCGTGGTGATTCAGTACTAAGCGGTTTTTTTCGTAATAATGACTTCACTTTGGACTCTCCCCCCGTTTTTTCATTTTCATAACTGCGAATATAGTATGAGCCCACTAGAAAAGAGTATGTAAGTAAATGGAGGTACAGTTATGGTAGGTTGTTTTTTAAAATTGCTGGATTAATTTTAATATAATTCAGAATATTTTGTCAAATAAAAATGTGACAAATAAAATGCGAATGAATAGGGGAAACTACTGGCAGGAATGGACGAGGGTTAACAGAGTGACAAAACCACTCATAAAAGTTTTACTTTATAAAGTAGGAGAAGATGTTATGTTATTTTATTTTGAACTTGTCGTCATTTTACTTTGTACGAAATTAGCTGGTGATATTAGCGTTAGGCTTGGCCAGCCTTCTGTACTTGGTAAATTAATCGTTGGTATTATTATCGGTCCGGCTGTGCTTGGTATTATTAATAGTTCTGAATTGATCGATGAACTGAGTGAAATTGGTGTTTTACTACTTATGTTTATGGCAGGACTTGAAACAGATTTAGAAGAGTTAAATCGAAATTTGAAATCTGCATTCGCAGTAGCGATGGGAGGAATTATTTTCCCATTCCTTGGTGGGTATTTAGCGGGACTTGCATTTGGAATGTTACAGTCGCATGCGATCTTTTTAGGGTTATTACTTTGTGCCACTTCGGTTAGTATTTCTGTTCAAACACTAAGAGATTTAGGGAAAATGAATACGAGAGAAAGTACGACGATTTTAGGGGCAGCTGTATTTGATGATGTAATTGTTGTTATTTTATTAGCATTTGTGATGAGTTTTTTAGGCACACAAGATGTAAATGTAACGCTTGTCATTGCAAAGAAAATTGTCTTTTTTGTCAGTATCGTTTTCATCTCTTGGAAAGTTGTTCCATGGATTATGAAAATGCTCGTACCACTTCGCGTAACAGAAGCGTTAATTAGTGCAGCTCTTATTATTTGTTTCTCATTTTCGTATTACAGTGAAATGATGGGGATCGCAGGTATTATTGGGGCATTTGCAGCCGGAATTGCCATTTCGCAAACAGAGTATAAGCACGAAGTAGAACATAAAATTGAACCGATTGCTTATGCAATATTTGTACCGGTGTTCTTCGTAAGTATTGGAATGGAAATTACATTTCAAGGTATCGGAAGCCAGCTTTGGTTCATTATCATCATGACGCTTATTGCAATTTTTACAAAGTTAATCGGATCAGGTTTAGGAGCAAGACTGACAGGGTTCAACCTTCAATCTTCTATTAGTATTGGTGCGGGGATGGTTTCGCGCGGAGAAGTGGCGCTTATTATCGCAGCGAATGGACTTGCGGCGAATTTATTAGCGAAAGAAAATTTCACAGCGATTGTTATTGTTGTTATATTAACGACGATTATTACGCCGCCGCTTTTGAAAAAATATTTTGTATAGAGAGGAAGAGCTTATCTGATGTAGGTAAGCTCTTTTTTTATTGGAAAAAGCAATAGTCATATAGCATGAATAGGTTGTAATTATGGTAAAATCTACGTATATGATAAGTCGAGGAGAGAAAATGTTTGAGGATTACGAAGGGGAAGGTTATCGGTGTAATCATACTTATTGCGCTATGTATACCATTTACTGCATGGAAAGAGTCAAAAGTGAAAGACTTTCCTGTTTCTATTTTTTCTTCCTATGTAGAAGACGAAAACCCGAAAGACTATAATTACACTGCTTTTGTACCTGACTTTGCAATTTGGATACATGGATGGGAAAAACAGCGATCTGAAGGTGAAATAACGTCATATAAAAAAGGGGATCGAACTGTAATTGTTCACCATCCTCCTGGCGATGATGGTTTTTATCTTTTTGAAGCAAGAGAAAATAAGTGAAAGCAACCGTAAGAAGTGGAGGTTAAATAGTGAAAGCTTCAACATTACTATTTAAAATTGAAAGTAATATGGATCAATTTTCACCAGCTGAAAAGAAGGTTGCCATGTACATAATGGGGAATGCAGAAATTGTTCCGAACTTAACGACGAAAGAAGTGTCAACGAATGCGGGCGCAAGTGAGGCGAGTGTTGTTCGCTTTTGTAAGTCGATTGGGATTGGAAGCTTTAAAGCATTTAAAATCGCGCTCGTTCGTGAATTGACGATTGCTGATTATAATATTAATGATTTTTCAGTTATGAATACGGAAGATGGACCGTATGACTTGTTTAATAAAGTTACGTATGTGAATAAAGCTGCAATTGAGGCGAGCGTTACCGCGATAGATAAAAAGGAACTTGAGAAAGCTGCAGATCGTATTGTAAATGCAGATAAAATTATATTTTATGGAGTAGGCGGATCAGCTACTCCTGCGATGGACGGGGCTTATAAATTTACAAGGCTCGGATTTACAGCGATGATGCTATCAGATTTTCATATGATGTTGCCGCTTGTGACGAATTTAAAAGAGGGCGATATATTTGTTGCCATTTCAACATCTGGTCGTACGAAAGATGTACTTGAAATGGCGCAATATGCGAAGAGACAAGGTGCAACAGTTATTGCGATTACAAAGCTTGACCAATCATCACCTTTATATAAAGAAGCGGATATTCGTCTTTGTATGCCAGATGTAGAGCAAGATCATCGTATTGCAAGTATTGCTTCGAGAATGACACAACTGAATATGATAGATGCTTTATATGTGATTACTTTCAACCGAATTGGTAATAACGTATTGGATCAATTTATGGAGACGCGAGAAGAAGCGTTGCGGTTACGGAAGTTAAAGTAGAAGAAAAGATGAGGAGACTCATCTTTTTTTATCCCGCTATTTGCCGGGCAGTAAGACCCCCACTTCAAAATTCAGCGGAAGCAAAGAAAGTTAGGTGGGGGTCGGGCTGCCCGTAAAAGCCCGATTGGTGAGGGCTAATAATCAGTGGGGATGAACAAAACCCCACTGATTAAAGTTTCACTTTATTATCTTTGACAAAAATATGTCATGTCGTGAAATTTAATTTCATAAAATAAGAAAGAGTTATTGATTTTTAGTTTCTTAAAGTTATAATAAAAGTGTGAAATATAATTTCAAAGCGGGTGATAATATGTTAGAAAATTTATCGACAGAACATCGTAATGAGAAGACGATGAATCTGGATGAGATGAGCATAAAAGAAGTGTTACAAAGTATGAATGAAGAAGATCGAACTGTTGCGTTAGCAGTTGAAAATGAGATAGAAGAAATTGAAAAGGTTGTACAGACTGTTATTAAATCTTTTGAAGAAGAGGGACGTTTAATTTACATTGGGGCTGGTACAAGTGGTCGTTTAGGTATTTTGGATGCGGTGGAATGTCCGCCGACATTTGGAACAGATGATAAAATGGTGCAAGGATTTATAGCAGGTGGATTGAAAGCGTTTACTAAGGCAGTGGAAGGTGCAGAAGACCGCGAAGAGTTAGCAGAAGAAGATTTAAAAAGTATTGGATTAAACGAGAAAGATACAGTGATTGGAGTTGCGGCAAGTGGTCGAACTCCTTATGTAATTGGCGGTTTGAAGTACGCAGCTAGCGTGGGAGCGAGCACGGCGAGTATTTCTTGTAATAAAAATGCTGAAATAAGTAAATATGCAAAACTAAATGTGGAAGTAGAAACAGGCGCAGAAATTTTAACAGGCTCGACGCGTTTGAAGGCTGGTACAGCACAAAAATTAGTACTTAATATGATTTCAACAGCTTCTATGATTGGGGTTGGGAAAGTATATAAAAACTTAATGGTAGATGTTCAATCTACAAATGAAAAGTTAGTAGAACGATCAAAACGAATTATTGTGGAAGCGACAGGGGTTAGTTATGAAGTAGCAGCAGAGTGTTATGAAAAAGCAGAACGTAATGTGAAAGCTGCGATTGTTATGGTGTTATTGCAGTGTGAGTATGGGGAAGCACTGGAAAAGTTAAAAGAAGCGAAAGGGTTTGTGAAGAAGGCACTATAAAATAATAGGGAGGGGGATTCTATCATGAAGAAAGAAGAGAGAATGGCCAAAGAGATTTCAGAGCAACTTGGGGGAGTAAAAAATATTCGTGGCATTGCTCATTGTATGACGAGACTGCGATTAACGCTTCATGATGAAAGTAAAGTGAATATGGACCTTTTGAAAAAGGTTGAAGGGGTTATGGGCGTTATTGAAGATGAGACGCTTCAAGTTGTTGTTGGCCCAGGGACAGTAAATAAAGTAGCTGCTGAAATGGAAGGTTTAACGGGACTGCGAATTGGTGAGGTGGCAGATCATCATCTTGAAGATCTTGGGCAAGAGATGAAGTCAGAGATTAAGAAGAAAAATAATACACCAGTGAAAAACTTTTTACGAAAAATAGGAAGTATTTTCATTCCGTTAATTCCAGGTCTTGTTGCGTCAGGTATTATAAACGGGGTCGCTAACTTTGCGAAAAACGCAGGTGCTGATCCGAATGCAACGTGGCTACAAATGCTACTACTCATTGGTGGCGGTATCTTTACATTCTTAGGAATTTTAGTCGGCTGGAATACAGCGAAAGAATTTGGCGGGACACCAGTTCTTGGGGCGATCGCGGGTATTTTAATTTTTAACCCGGCGATGGCGAACGTAAAGTTATTTGGTGAAGCGCTCGTACCCGGACGGGGCGGATTGTTTGCAGTTATTTTTGCAGCATGGCTTATGGTTGTAGTAGAAAGACAAGTTCGAAAAGCAGTGCCAGATGCAGTTGATATTATCGTGACACCGCTCATTACTGTGTTAGTCGTAAGTATTGTAACGATGTTAGCCATTCAACCGGTAGCAGGTTTCTTATCTGAAGGAATTACAAGCGGAATTAATGGTATTTTAAGTATTGGCGGCGCATTTGCGGGAGCAGTACTTGCTGGAACATTTTTACCTCTCGTTATGGTCGGATTGCATCACGGTTTAACACCAATTCATATGGAGTTTATTAATCAAACGCACGTAACGCCTTTATTACCAGTACTAGCAATGGCTGGCGCTGGGCAAGTAGGAGCCGCGATTGCCATCTATGTAAAAACAAAAAACAAACGACTTCGTAACGTAATTAAAGGTGCATTACCAGTTGGATTTTTAGGAATTGGCGAACCGTTATTATACGGGGTTACATTACCACTTGGGAAACCGTTTCTTACAGCTTGTTTAGGTGCAGCAGTTGGCGGTGCATTCCAAGCAGTTATGAAAACAGCTGCACTAGGAATCGGTGTATCAGGATTATCATTAATTCCGTTAATTGCTGATAATAAATATTTATTATATTTCCTTGGATTAGTAGTGGCATATACTTTCGGATTCATCTTTACGTACTTCTTTGGATTCAAAGAAGAAATGGCAGAAAACATATAGAGAAAGGGATTCCTTTCTCTTTTTCTATTCATAGAAAGGGAGATTCATATGATAGGAGTTTCAATTTATCTTTCAAAAGAACGAGTAAAGAAGCAAGAAGAGTGGCTAAAAGTAGCGAAGGAAAACGGGTTTTCATCTATTTTTACATCACTTCACATTCCTGAAGATGATCCTGGTACATATAAAGAGCTAATTCAAATACTTGGGAAACAAGCTCTTGAAAATGACATGGAATTAATGGCCGATGTTTCTCCAAAATCGTTACACCATTTAGGGATAACGTATGAAAATGTGGAGGAGCTATTAGGCTGGGGCATTACAGGCTTAAGAATGGACTACGGCATCAAGCCGAAAGAAATCGCACGCGTATCTCATAAAATGAAAGTAGCTTTAAATGCGAGTACGATTACAGATTCATTTTGGAAAGAGTTAATCATAGAAAATATAAAAGTAGAGAATGTAGAAGCGTGGCATAATTTTTATCCGCGTCCAGAAACAGGACTAGCAAAGTCCTTTTTACAAAAACAAAACGAATACTTACATGAGTGCGGAATAAAAACGATGGCATTTATTCCGGGAGATGATGAAAAACGTGGTCCGTTATATGAAGGCTTACCAACGTTAGAAAAGCACCGAAATATGCGCCCGCTTGAAGCGTACTTAGAACTTGTACAACATTGTGGTGTCGATAAGGTGTTAATCGGGGATATAAGCGGAAGTGTAGAAAGTGTACAAGAGATAGCGAGTGCGAGTAGAGGAATTATTTCACTGCGGTATAAATCGTTTATATGCGATAAAGAAGCATTAAAAGTGGCATACAAATAGACTAGATCCAGCTCGTGATGTCATTCGTTCAGTTGAATCAAGAGAAGGAAATAAAGTGATTTTAAAGCCGATGCATACAATTGCAAGAAAGAAAGGCAGCATTACAATTGATAATGAATTGTACGGTAGATATGCAGGAGAGATGCAAGTTGCCACACATGATTTGCCTAAAGATGAGAAAGTGAATGTTGTTGGCATGGTTGTAGAAGAGGACTTGTCTTTATTGCCGTATGTTGGCGCTGGAAAAATGTTTCAACTTTTTTGTGCAATAGAGTAAAAGCTTGAATTAGCACTATTTTGTAGGAAAACATTATCCGTAAAAGGGATAATGTTTTTTGTTTTCTTAAAAAAAGTATTTGACGAATGAAATGAAATACCGTATTGTTTTGACTTGTAAATAAAAGTTCACCATAACAAAACAAAAAGGAGAGTTCAAAATGAACCAATATATTGGGAATTTAATTATTCGTATCGTGTTAGGAGTGACATTCTTTGCGCACGGTTTAGCGAAGTTTCAATCAGGTATCGATAACGTAGCAGGATGGTTTACAAGCATCGGCTTACCAGGGGGTCTTGCATATGGCGTAGCAACAGTTGAATTAGTTGGTGGTATATTATTAATTATCGGTTTAGGCGTAAGATATGTAGGACTATTATTCGCTCTTATTTTAGCTGGAGCTATCGTAAAGGTAAATGGAGCAGCAGGTTTATTAGGAGATGGAAAGAATCCAGGGTATGAATTAGATCTTGCATTATTAGCAATGGGTGCGTATTTATTCGTTGTAAAAGCAGAAGGATATGTAGATTGCTTCGTAAAAGAGAAAGTAATGAAAGCGAAGTAGACTTATTTATAAATTGTTGACTTGAATCATAATTGTAACTATAATGATTACAACTGGTGGATTAAGAATAAAACAATTTAAATATTTTTTTACACAAGATGTAACGTTATTGGTTACATCTTGTGTAAAAAATAAATAAAACGGGAGGAAGTAATATGCCTAAATCAAATTTAGAAATTATTCGAAGCACGTATGAAGGGTCAGCTTCTTCAAATGCAAAACATTTAGTAGAAGCCCTCTCTGAAAAAGTAGAATGGACAGAGGCAAAAGGATTCCCTTATGGGGGAACTTATATAGGTGTAGAAGCAATAATGGAAAATGTATTTAGCCGATTAGGATCAGAATGGCATGATTATAAAGCGAGTGTAAATATGTACCATGAAGTAAACGGAAAAGATGTAATTATTGCTGAAGGTGTTTATTCAGGAGTTTATAAAGAAACGGGAAAATCATTTGAAGCAGAGTTTGTTCATGTATGGCAACTAGAGAATGGAAAAATCGTGAAGTTTAAGCAGTATGTAGATAGTCATATTGTTAAGGAAGCGATGAAGAGCTAATGCTTTTTAAATGGATTGTAGGAATATGTATTACAATTATAGTAATCATCTCGTCTATAGTTGGCGGAAAGAAATTGCTTGCATATGTGGAAAAAGAGAATAAAAATATTCAAACCCAGCAAGCGGAAAACGAAAAAGAGAAGAAAGTTGCAGAAGAATCTCCACAAGCTAGTGAAGGTGAAATTATTTCTACTATGCATAAAATGGTGCACCAAAAAGTAAAATCCTCTGAAAAATGGGGATTTTTAGAAATGACAAAAAAGGAAATTTTTAATGTAAAAAGAGATATTGAAAATAGTACAGGTTTTCAATATAAAATGAAGTTATTCTCTATTATAAATAGATGGGAAAAAGGAGATTTTTCTCAAACTGTTGAGGAGCACAACTTTTTATGGAGCCTTCAAGGTGGAGATACTGGCAAGGCGACGGAACGTTTATCACTAGAAGAGGAAAAGCAGTATATAAAAGAAATGAAGAGTAAATAAAAACATCGCCACTCGGATGACGATGTTTTTTCATTAATAATGTTTTCGCATTAAAGCTCTAGTTGGCTGAACAGTAACCGTTTTGAAATGAGAAAATAAATAACATCCCGTCACAACGATCATTGTCCCGAAAATTTGTATCCACGTTAGTTCTTCTCCGAGGAAAAGAAATGCTAAAATAGCTGTGAAAATCGGATTGAAGTTTAGAAAAATACCGGATGTAGTCGCTCCTAATTTTTGCACGCCAATATTCCAAAACACCATACAAAGAACTGTGGAAATAAGCCCAGTATATAAAAGTGATGTTAGGAAAGAAGTATTAATATTGGAAACGGTGAAGCTCCCTATGTTAAATGGCAGTAATAGAATAACGCCGAAAATTCCTGAATATAATGTTGCCATGATTGGTGTCGTTGTTTTTGTTGCCCATTTACTACAAACAGAATAGATTCCCCAAATACAAACAGCCGCAATCATCCATAAATCGCCGCTATTAAAATGTAGTGAAAATAAAAATGCAAAGTTACCTTTTAATAGGACAAGAATAACTCCAAAGAATGAAAGAACCATGGATAGGATTTGAAGTGTATTTACTTTTTCTTTTAGAAATAAAACAGAAAATAATGCAATTGAAATCGCATTTAATGTAGAAATAAGCCCTACATTCGTTGCGGATGTTTTTTCTAGTGCTAAAAATTGAAAGATGTTAAAAAGAGCGACCCCTGAGATTCCCATTAGTATTAACGGAAGTATTGCCGCGCGAGGTGGAATGATTTTCTTTTCTTTAAACCATACCATCGGTAATAAACAAACGATCGCAATCATCCATCTTAAACTTGTTAGTGTCATCGGAGACGCGTGATCAACGAGTGACTTTCCAACGACGAAATTTCCCCCCCATAATAAGCTCGTTAGTAATAGTAAAAAGACATAAAAATAAGGCATATTAAAATCCCCTTTGTTGTAATCAATATGAATTGTAAATAATTTTAGCATTTTTCTTTGTTGTGTAATATATTCTTTTGTATAATGGATAAAAGTTGATAAAATGTTTTGTTTTGAATAATATTTACGGAATGATATTCAGTTTTATGTAAGGTGTAAGGTGTTTTTTCGAATAATCATCGGTAAGAAAAAAGGGGGCATTGTAATGGAGTCGTCTGTTATTAAAGTGTTAGATGATTTAGATGTACAAATTTTAGATATATTGCAGAAGGAGTCACAAGTAAGTAATGCAGAGCTAGCACGCCGCGTTAATTTATCACCAGCTGCGATGCATGCGAGAATAAAAAGATTAGATGGAGAAGGGTTCATTGATAAGCAAGTAGCCATTTTAAATCAAGAAAAGCTTGGTTTTGATTTGTTATGCTTCATTTTTATGAGTACAAATATTCATCAATCGGATAAACTTGACGTGTTGGAGAAAGAATTAGAGTCGATGCCAGAAGTGTTAGAATGTCACTGTTTAACAGGAGAATATGATTATTTATTAAAAGTTGCAAATCGTGATCGTAAAGAGCTGGAGCAGTTTATTCGAAAGCTGAATAAGCTTGGTATTACAAGGATACAGACGAGTTTAGCACTTCGTGAAATTAAATATTCGACGGTATTGCCGATACGAAATGAGGAACCGAGCATCGATTAGATTGCTTGGTTTTTTGTTTGTATAAAGTGATTGACGGGGAGAAAAGAGAGATGTATTATTATATAAAATTATGTATTAAAATTCAATTTAGGTTATAAATATTAATATCGGGGACAAGGGGATATAATATGAAAATCTTTAATGCGGTTACGAGTGATGTGAAAGAAATTTATAGTCTTATTGAAGCTTATGCAAAAGAAGGAGTAGTTTTACCACGTTCTCTTTTATCTCTCTATCAATATTTACAGTGTTTATATGTTGTGAAAGAAAGCGATGAGATTGTTGGGGTTGCTGGTTTACATGTGTTAGGGGAGGACCTTGCAGAAGTCCGGTCGTTAGTCGTCTCGCATACATATGCAGGGAAAGGAATCGGGCGTATGTTAGTGAACCATGTAATAAATGAGGCAGCGAAAATAAAAGTGAATAGAGTCATTTCTTTAACATATGAAACGGAATTTTTTCAAAAGTGCGGGTTTGATTTTGTGAATAGAGATGCGTTACCAGAGAAAGTATGGATCGATTGTAGACATTGTCCAAAGGTGGATTATTGTGATGAGGTGGCGATGATTCGATATGTTGGGTGAAGTTTTCAGAGAAAAAAGGCCCACTATTATTTACGTAATAGTGGGCATCTATATTTTAGGGGAATTTAAGAACTTGAATTCGTTTTTCTTACCGCAAAATTAAAAATGGGATTTTTAAGCTCATAGTTATAAGTAGAACCATCGACAAGCCCTACAACTTTATTGCTTTCGTAAAGATCAAGCATAAATTGTGCCATTTGTTTTGCGGTGTGGAATTTCGGTACAACATTATCGTATTGGAATTCATCAATATCAAATGAACGTTTTGCAAACTCTGTTTCAGTTGCACCAGGTGCTAAAACTTTTGCTTGCAGTTTCGCGCCTTGTTCTTTCAGTTCGTGTGATAAACCTTCTGTAAATGCACTTACATAGAATTTCGTAGCGCAATACGTAACAGCATCAGCAACGATTGTGTATCCACCGCCTGATGAAACGTTAATAAGTTGTGTGCCATCAACCATTGAATAATCTCGAACGAAAAGAGAGGAGAGTATTGTTAGTGCTTCTATATTTACATGTAACATCGTTTCTATTTTATTTAAATTTTGTTCAGCAATGGAGGCGAAATTACCAAAACCGGCGTTGTTAATCCACGTTTCAATTTGAAAGGCTTGTAGGCTTTCATACAGCTTATAAACATTTTCCGTAATAGATAAATCCGTTCTTCGAATAACAACATCCAATTCTGGATTCATTTCGTTAATTTTTAATTTTAATCCGTCTAATTCTTCTTGTCTTCGAGCTACAAGTATTAAGTTCTTTCCGCGAGCTGCAAAGGCTAAAGCCGATTCATAACCAATTCCAGAACTAGCACCAGTAATAACAGTGTATTTCATATAAAATCCCCCTAAGTTCAAATAAATATATTATGGTTAGATTTTATTTGTTAGAGTATACTCTAAGTCAAATGTTTTTTATGAATTTGATAAGGCTATAAAATATATGAGGGTAAGCACGTGGAGGGAGTTAGAGTATGTACACAATTAGCGAGGTGGCTAAATTAATAGGAGTGAGTACACATACACTACGTTATTATGAAAAAGAAAATATATTAATTGCAAATCGCGATACAAATGGGAATCGAATGTATGAAGAGTCACATATAAAGTGGTTGCAGTTTGTCATGAAATTAAAACAAACGCAAATGCCAATAGCGAAAATAAGAGAATACGCTAGGTTATATTTAGAAGGGGAGCATACAACCGAAGCTCGTTTACAGCTCCTAGAAGATCATAGGAAATCTATTCAGATTCAAAGAGAAAACTTAGTAATTACAGAAAAGATGCTTGAGAATAAAATTATTGCATATAAGGCCTCTTTGGAAAGTAAATAGAAAACATAATCCGACCCTTAATTATTTATGATAAAAATGGATTTGATCTCATAGTGTGCCGGCAAATAAAAAAGAGCAGCTAGCAAAAGCTAACTGCTCTATTCAAGGGATCTCTCCAAGGGGGAGTGGAGAAAATATTATGTTACTAGCAGTATTGACAGGTTATTAGGAAATATACAAATCGGATGAAAGAAATTTCAAATAATCTTTCGGTATTGACAGTTTTTAAAATATTCATGTACAATACATATGAATGACATTCAGTCATTTTCGTATGGTAGGATTTAGTTAGCTTGGCAATGGAACAAATATAAATGGTAAATGAGGATGATAGTTGTTTATATATAGTAGTGATGAAGGAGTATATTTTTTTTAAACAAAAATGACTGATAGTCAGTCATAAGAGGTGAGAGGTATGAAAAATAGAGCTTGGTTATATGTCATATTAACATGTATCTTTGAAATTTTTTGGGTGTTTGGTTTTAATACCGCCGATACTTGGTGGCATTGGATTATTATTTTAGGGGTTATCGCTGTTGATTTTCACTTTCTTTCTAAAGCGTGTGAACATCTTGCGACAGGGACTGTATATGCCGTTTTTGCCGGAGCTGGTACGGTAGGGACTTTCTTAATGGATGTATTCCTTTTCGGCGGGAGTTTTAGCGTAGGGAAACTATTCTTTATCATGATGGTTGTAGCTGGCGTTATCGGTTTAAAGTTAGCTGATAATAAAGAAGAAACTGTGGAAGGAGCTGCTTAAAGATGGGTTGGTTTTTCGTATTTTGTGCTGCAATTAGTGAAATAGTCGGTGTGATTGGTCTTAAAATGTATAGTAAAGATAAAACGTTAGCAAATGGTGCAATTTATATAGGTGGATTTGCTACATCCTTCGCATTCTTGTATACATCTTTCTTATTTTTACAAGTAAGTGTCGCTTATGCGGTTTGGATTGGTATTGGAACAGCAGGTGCCGTTTTATTAAACATGTTCCTGTTTGGTGAGTCGAAAAGTAAAGCACGTATCATTAGTGTGGCTCTTATTGTATGCGGAGTGACAGGATTGAAGGCTCTTTCTTAAAGATATATTGTATTTATCTCCTAATGGTTTATTAGGAGATTTTTATTATTAAAAAATGATTTCCTCTTAGAGTTCACTATCATTGACAGTACAATCGATTATCTTATAAAATGAGTGACAGTCATTCAATATGTGTGTGAAAGGGTTTAGATGATGAATAAAAAAGAAAAAATTGTCTATGCAGCTATTGAAGTGTTTCAGGAAAAGGGCGTTGAAAAAACGAAGATTTCTGATATCGTGAAATTGGCTGGCATTGCACAAGGAACTTTCTATTTATATTTTCCTTCTAAGTTATCTGTTATGCCTGCAATAGCAGAAGTGATGGTTGAAAAGATGATACTTGCAGTGAAAGAAAAAGTGCAAAATGATGCGCCTTTCTCAAGTAAAGTGACGCAAGTAATAGATGCGGTGTTTCACTTTATAGCGGAATATCGTGAAATACAAGCTTTAATGTATGCGGGTCTTGCATCTACAGAACATATAAAAGAATGGGAAGCTGTGTATGAGCCTCTTTATATGTGGCTAAGCGAGTTTTTAAGTGCGGCGAAAGAAGCTGGTGAAATTCGTGATTCGGTTCACGCGGAAAGAACGGCTAAGTTATTTATCGCTCTTGTTGAATCTGCAGCGGAACAAGTTTATTTATATGACCATAAAGATGATGAGCAAGTCGAGCTACAAAAGGCAGAAGTACTAGATTTTTTAACACATGCACTACATATAAAGAAGTAGTAAGATGAACCTGTCTGAAAAGGTAGGTTCATTTTTGAGGAAAACTGAATGATAGTCATTCACCTAATGCGTATGTATGTGTGGAAGGATAGAGTGAAATTCTAATGAGTGGGGGCATCTCTACTCATGACTAGCCCACAAATAGCAGGATAAAGAAAAAGCTTCTTGGGCATTATTTTTTTGAGGAACTTACGGGAAGAGGTGTTAAAAAGTGAAGAAACCGATAAAAGAACAAAAGATGGTATTGGTCATTCTTTTGAGTAATATATTTATCGCTTTTTTAGGGATTGGATTAATCATTCCGGTTATGCCGTCCTTTATGAATGACATGAGTTTAACAGGGAAGACGATGGGATATCTCGTTGCAGTATTCGCAATGGCTCAGCTCATTACGTCACCTATTACAGGCCGGTGGGTTGACCTTTACGGTAGGAAGAAAATGATCATCATTGGATTATTTATTTTTGGTGTTTCAGAACTTCTTTTTGGATTAGGAAAAGATGTGTGGATGCTTTATGCAGCACGGGTGTTAGGCGGAATTAGTGCCGCGTTTATTATGCCTGGTGTTACGGCATATGTTGCGGATATTACCTCTATGCAGGAACGTCCAAAAGCGATGGGATATTTATCAGCAGCGATTAGTACTGGTTTTATTATAGGACCTGGAATTGGTGGGTTTATTGCAGAATACGGTATACGTGTGCCGTTTTTCGTTGCAGCAGCAATTGCCTTTATAGCATGTGTAATTTCGATCTTTATTTTAAAAGAACCGTTAACGAAAGAAGAACTTGCAGAGATTTCTGCTAACACGAAAGAATCAAGTTTTATTGGTGATTTAAAGAAATCATTACATCCAATGTATGCAATTGCATTTATTATCGTATTTGTACTCGCATTCGGATTATCAGCGTATGAAACTGTGTTTAGTCTATTTTCTGATCATAAGTTTGGATTCACCCCGAAAGATATTGCGGCAATTATTACGATTAGCTCCATCTTTGGGGTAGTTGTGCAAGTATTTATGTTTGGAAAATTAGTCGACATGTTCGGTGAAAAAGTGTTAATTCAAATATGTTTAATTGTAGGTGCAGTATTAGCGTTCGTTTCAACTGTAGTCTTTAATTATTGGATTGTACTTCTCGTTACTTGCTTCATTTTTCTAGCATTCGATTTACTTCGTCCAGCTTTAACGACGTTTTTATCAAAAGCAGCTGGAAAAGAGCAAGGATTCGTTGCTGGTATGAACTCGACTTATACGAGTTTAGGAAATATCGCAGGACCAGCGATGGGCGGAATATTATTTGATATGAATATTCATTATCCATATGCATTTTCAGGAGTTGTTTTAATAGTTGGTCTCGGCATTACATTTATGTGGAGAGAGAAACAGCTAGCTGAAAGTTTTGCGAAGTAATAAAACCCCTTACGACGGTAAGGGGTTTTTGTTTTATCCCGCTTTAATGGGCAGTAAGACCCCCAGCTCAAAATTCACTGAAAGCAAAGAATTTAGGTGGGGGTAAAGTCCCATTGGTTCAACTAATAATCAGTGGGGGATGAAGAAAACCCCCACTGATTAAAGTTTCACTTTATAAGCTTAATCCAAACCGTTTTAATTCAATGAAAATCCCCTCTAATTGCTTTCCTTTATCCGTTAATGTGTACTCTACACGAGGCGGAACTTCTGGATATACTTTTCTCGTTATAATGCCTTGAGATTCTAATTCTTTTAGTCGAAGCGATAATGTTTTCGGACTAATCCCGTCCATTGATTTTTGTAAATCACTAAAGCGTAATGTTCCTTCGATAAGAAGGTCACGAATGATTAAAAACGTCCATTTTGTACGAATTACATCAAGTGTTTTAGCGATAGGACAAGGTATGCCAGGTAAACCTTTCGTTAATTCAACTGGATTTATATCGTTCATGGAACTAGCCTCCATAAAATTTTTTTTGGATGAATTTGCTTTATAGTATCACAAAACTATACTTTTGGTAACTATATGAAAAAAATATCACTACTTCCATAAAGGAAGTTAGTGCATATACAATAGCAATACGAAACAAAAAGGATTTATATAAGGAGGTGGTGATTTCCATGGGGATAAAAAAGTTATTTGGATTTCTTAGTTTGTTTGTTATTTGTATTGTACTTGTAGCATGCGGCGTGGAACAAAAAACGGAAATCCAGTTATTAAAAGAAATGCCAAAGCCAAAAGCAATGACAATTGATCCCTCACTAAGTAAAAAAGAAGCGACAGAGATGGTTCATGCAGCGCAGCGTTTTTATGCATTTTGGGATACAGGTAAAGAGGAACTTATTCTGCAAACTGTTTCTGAAAATTTTTCCGATAATACATTGCCGAAAGGGCGACCACAAGGCACTGAAGGATTAAAGTTTGCGGCACAAAATTTTCGTAAAGTTGTTCCTAATATACATTGCGAGATTGAAGATTTATTAGTCGTTGGTGATAAAGTAACAGCTCGTCTTTCTTTTACAGGAACGCACAATGATAAGAAAATCAATTTTTTTGCCATTGATATTTTACATGTGAAAGACGGAAAGATCACGGAAGACTGGCATTTAGAAGATAATCTTACGCTGAAACAACAACTTGGGTTAATAGCTGAAGAGTAAATTATATAGGGGAGAGAAAAGTAATGAAAAATATATTTATTATAAATGGACATGAAAAATACGGTACGAAAGAAGGACGATTAAATAGAACGTTAGTTGATTATATGGTAACGGTATTAAGTGAGAAGCATCATGTGAAAACAACAACGATTCAAGATGGCTATAGTATTAAAGAAGAACAAGAGAAGTTTTTATGGGCGGATGTTGTGATTTATCAAACACCGATTTATTGGTTTAGTGTACCGGGCTTATTTAAAACGTATATGGATGAAGTATATGAATACGGTTTGTTCTTTAAAGGTGCTGATGAATATGGAACAGGCGGTTTATTAAAAGAGAAAGCGTATATGTTTTCTACAACTTGGAATGCACCTGAGAAAGCATTTGGAGATAAGACGAAGTTCTTTGAGGGAGAAAGTTTAGAGTCAGCGCTTAGCCATTTACATCGCGTGCAAAAGTTTCTCGGTATGAGTCCGTTAAAGAGTTTTGCTTGTTATGATGTGGTGAAGAATCCTACAATTGATAAGTATTTAGAGAACTTGAAGAATCATTTAGAAGAAATCATTTAATAATTACAGCCATCCCCATATTTAATGCGGGGATGGCTGTATCCATAATTTCGCAAAATTTGCCCAACCGAATGAATCAATTGTTACGTTTTTCAAAGAAGAAGGGTATGTTTTTCTTTTTAAAACGTGATAGTTAAATAAAATGATGTGTTCTGTTTGTAAAAATTCTTCGATCTCATACATGAGCTCGTAGCGCTTTTCTTTATTTTCTTCTAATAAAAATGTATCAAGTAAACAGTTAATTTGTTTTTCATAGTGCGGGTCCATGAACCGGTTTACGAAGCAACTTTTATTTTTAAATACATTTAAGAATGCAAGTTCATGATCGGCAGCAAACACTTCTCCCATGAAAATAATATCGGCATGTTTATCAATAGAGCGATCCATATAATCTGAAACGGGAAATGGGTGAAGCTCTACTTGTATACCTAAACTTTCACATCGTTCTTTTAGGAAATGAGCGTCATTTGCACTATCTTTAAATGCGAAGAAGTAAATATGTATCGTTTCTCCATTATAGGTGCTCTTTTTTAAATACTCTTTTGCCTTCTCTAAAGAGTAGGACCTTTTAGGAACTTGGCGGCTTCTTTCAGGGAAAAAGCTTGAAGCAGCAATTGTTCGTCTACCCTCTATGCTACGAAGTATCGTTTCAACGTCATATAGTTCTCTCCAAGCTTTTCGAAAGTAAATGTCGTGGTGAGGACCAGGTTTTGTAAAGTTGAAGCTAGCATAAATACAACCTATTTCTTCTATTTGTATATCATGCCTTTCATTTTCCTCTTCATTTGGCAGTTCATAATCAGCATCTATTTGTACATGATCAGGAATACCCCAAAATTCAATACGGTCTAATAACGCGCGCTCTTTAAAATAATGAGTGAACGCTTCGAGTACGATATTATCTTCCGAGTAATGAGCAAGTTTGAAAGGTCCAGTACCTATATAATGATGATTTTGAATACTCGTATCACGCGGTAAAATTGCGAGCTGCATTGAACTTACATAGTGTAAGAAAAATAAATTTGGTTTCGCTAAATGGAATCGAATTTGCAGTGGTGATGGCGTTTCAATTTGAACAATTTCTTCTGTTAACCATTCGAAAGGAGAGTGAACTTCTTTTAGTCTTTCAAATGAAAATTGTACATCTTTAGAAGTTAAAACTGTTTCGTTATGAAAATATACATCCTTTCGTAAATAAAAGGTCCACGTAAGTCCGTCTCCACTTAATTCCCACGTATGTGCAATGTGTGGTTCCATTTTTTCAGTAACATCGTTATAGACGACTAACGTGTCAAAAATTTGACTCGTAAGATGGCTCTCTGTAGTTACAGCCACAAAAGCCGGATCTAATGGAAATATCTTTCTCGATATAGGAATCTTTAATATGTCGTACATATCATTTGAAGGTTCGTATCCAAAATGATGATGTAGTTTATTTTCTATTTTTTTTTGAAGTGCAAAGGGTAGGGGCTCTTTTAAAAGAAGAAAAATATCCTTTAACTTTTCTTGCGTTAACAGTTCATCTGTATAGGACTCAATCGCTTCTACGAAATTATGTATAAATAGGATTTCCGTTTTATTCCCGCGGCCTCGCCCGGGAGTCCAGCGAATTAATTGCTCCTCACTCATCTTCTTTAATAAAATTTTTACGTTTTTCGTACTGCAATATAAAATATCTGCTAACTCTTGTAAGCTATTTCGCATATGTTGTTGATCTTGCGCATGTAATCTTAACCGAATGTAATAGTCCATAATTTTCATATATACACTTCCTTCTATAATAAAAGGGGAAACTCTTTAGAATATTCTAACCTTTTTCTTCCTGTTTTTCAAAGTAAAATAAGTAAGCATAAGGAGGGGGAAACAATGGGATTTTGGAGTATGCATCGAAATATAAAAATTAGAATTATAACTTCGTTTTTAACACGTACTGTGTCCACGATGATTTTTCCATTTATGGCGATTTACTTTTCAATAAAGTTAGGTAGTGCGATTGCTGGTGCGTTACTACTTATTAATGTAATAGCTTCGTTAGTAATTGGTTTATACGGTGGATATGTTGGGGATCGGCTCGGTCGTAAAAAGGTGATGATTATCGGTCAAAGTATACAAGTCATTTCAATCGCTTGTATGGGGGTTGCGAATTCGGATTATGTAGACTCACCGTGGCTAACATTTATATTTATGTTAGTGAATAGTTTAGGATCTGGACTTATGAATCCTGCGACAGAGGCGATGTTAATTGATGTGAGTACACCGGAAAACCGAAAAGTGATGTACAGCATTAACTACTGGGCAATTAATTTATCCATTGCGATTGGAGCGATATTTGGCGGATTACTATTTGAGAACTATAGATTACAATTGTTTATCGGATTAACAGTTATTGCAGTTATTACATTATATGTGATGGCCGTATATATGGAAGAAGTGTATGTAGCACGAAAAACGGTAGAGAAGAAAAATGTATTAAAAGATATGGCGGATAGTTATAAAGTCGTGATGAAAGATAGAGCATTTCTAATTTTTTGTGCAGCAAGTATATGCACATTATCATTAGAGTTTCAGGTTAATAATTATTTAGGAGTACGTTTGCAGCAGGAATTTGAAACGGTGCACTTTTTCTTTTGGAATGGTGTTACGTTTGATTTAACAGGTATTCGAATGATGAGCTGGATTTCAGCAGAGAATACAATTTTAGTTGTGATATGTTCGGCGCTTCTTATTAAAATGCTGAAACGCTTCAATGATTTGAAAATCTTATATGTAGGTTTATTCATTTATACGATTGGCTTTACAATACTCGGAACGAGCAATAGTTTATGGATCTTATTAATCGCAGGGCTTTTCCAAACGGTAGGAGAGATGATGTATGTGCCAGTACGTCAATCTATAATGGCAGATATGGTGCCAAACGAGGCAAGAGGTTCTTATATGGCGATTAACGGAATGGTCTTTCAAGTGGCAAAAATGAACGGGGCATTAGGTGTTATGATAGGCTCATTTCTTGCATCTTGGGGCATGAGTGCTCTGTACTTTATCGTTGGCATGAGCAGTATTTTATTATTTATGAAGGCGATAGGGAAAGAGAAGTATGAGGATGAGAGAAATGTTTCTCAAATTGGATGAAACTATATAAAAGCGAACCAGTTATACTGGGACTCGCTTTTTATATAATTTTTAGAACGGATCTACTTCAGCTAAATTTGGAGTAGTGTTAGGCTGTAGCAAAAGATTCTTTAATGTGCCTACTTCAGAAAGAGCGACTAATATGTAGCCACTAATCAGTACAATCAGCCCAATGACGCGTAACGTTTGTAAGCTCACTTCATTATTATTCGTTTCCGTTGGATTTGGGGGCGTTGAAGGTGGATTGTTATTCATAAATAAGGCTCCCATCTTTTGTATTTATATATGTGCGAAATCGTTATTTAACTTATGGATAGGAATTATATAGTCATTTTCACTATATGAGAACTGCCTATGAAAAGTGATAAGAAATTTTTGGACGAGAAAGAGGGGGGAATCCAAAAGATTATTAAAATTGAACTTTTGGATTCCCTTCTTTTTATTTATCAAGCTATTTGTGGAGGTCGAATTGCCTGTAAACGACCAGTTCGTGAGGGTTAATAATCAGTGGGGATGAATAAAACCCCGCTGATTAAATTTTTTCATATAAATAAAAGGAGGTTAATCAAAGTAGCTATCCTAATATACGCAACGATTCTTCAATAAACGCGGGGATGTCTTCCGGTTGTCTACTTGTAACTAATTGATTTTGGCATACGACGACTTCTTTATCATGGAAATTTCCACCGGCATTTTTTAAATCGACCGAAATGGATTTATATCCAGTCACATCACGTCCTTCAAGCGTTTGGGCAGTGATGAGTAATTGGGGGCCGTGACAAATAGCAAAAACAGGTTTTTTCGCATCCATAAATGCTTTGCTAAAGCGAACGAAACGTTCATCTGCACGAAGTATATCTGGGGAAAATCCGCCTGGTATGAAGAGGGCATCAAAGTTCTCTGGAGAAACATCATCGATACCTTTATCAATTACAACTTCACTTTTTCCTTGTTTACCGTGTATCGTTTTACCTTTTTCTGCTTCAATAGTTGTTAATTCATATCCCTTTTGTTTAAAAGCTTCTGCTGGCTCTGTGTATTCTGTGTCCTCGAAATAATCTGTTATTAAAGTAGCAATTTTTTTACTCATTCTAATCCGCTCCTTACATTATATTATCGGTTTCAGAATCATCCTTGAGCAATGTCTTTTATAAAGTGAAACTTTAATTCATATTTTTTCATTCCCTCCAGTTTCTTTGCCCTGTTACTTTAATACATACCCTTTTTGTTAGGACGTAAACATGTATTATCGTTTTTTTATGTGAAATTATAAAATATCGGTTGTGCTGGTGATTCTTGTTTGAGGAGGGAAAATAAAAAAGCCAAGGAGAGAATTTATTCTCTCCTTGGCTTTTAAGATAATTCTTTTCGTTAAAACGCAGAAACGCGTTGCTTCGTTTTTGGTACAATAATAAATTTGATCCAGAGTAATCCGATAATCATAATGATAAGGCTATGTAAAAATTGACTTGTAGCAATGAGTATAACAATTGAAAATACAATGAGTTGAATGCTTAGCAATATAAAGATTAAGCGAAGAAATTGGTTCATTCGTTTTTCAGTATCAATTGGATATAATGCTACAATAATATTTCCCGAAAAATATTTCCATAAGGAACGTAGCTGCATAGAAATCATATATAGGACGATGTAAGAGATAGCACCTTTTGCGTATATGTTTGGTATAAAATATAAGGCGAAGGCACCGATTACCCCTAAGCGGATATATATACCGAAATAATCATTCCCGCGTAAAAATGCGAGTGTATGTAAATAGAAGAAAGTTGCTCGTTTTTTATGTAATAAAGGTTCAATCCAATTTGTAAGCCATTTTCTTTTATTTACTTGCTTATTCAGTTGCGGAACATCGGTGAAAATGCTAGCAAATTGATAAAAACGAACGTTCATTTTTTCTTCTTGTTCAATTATGTAATCCCACGGTACTCGTTTTGTAGGCTGTTTTTTCGTATATAGAAGTAGGAAAGCAAGTAGTAAGAGTAATCCGCCTAATATAAGAACATGTGCTGAGTAAAACAGCATGTAAATAATGAGTGCGTTACAAGCAATACGAATAATGAACCATATGTTTTTTTCATGGCTATCACGCCACATCCAATGTATGTACATATTCCAAGCTTTCGTAATCATTAAAATGATAAAGATTGTACATAAGAAAGGTACCGTTACTTGTAATGATTGCATTGCAAGTGGAACGAGAATAAGGAACGTAAATAATAATGGAAAAAGCTGAATGATGTAATTATATAGAAGAGATTTTTTAAAATAAGACGTTAGTTTCTCTTCTAATGCAAGCAAATAGACAGCATCAGGTTTTTGAATAAATGTACGGATAGGACATCTCGTTATAATCGCTGTTAGGACGATTGTAATAAGTAATAAAGATAGTCCTTTAGAAGGAGCTGTTTTAAGAAACTTTGCATAATAGTAAGCACCTATACAGGCAACGAAGATAAAGCTATATAGTAAACCGTTAATCATACGTGCAAAGTATGTAATGATATTTTGAATATGTAGTTGGAAGCGGCTGCTCCATAGCGATTCGATTGACATGTTTTTCACCTCTTTGTTCTATTATATATGTTTTATAAAAGAAAAAACGAGCAAATTGCGTTATGCAACTTGCTCGTTTTTCTTTTCGTTATTTTTTTTCTGATCACGATTCATTAATGGATAGAAGGCAAAGCCGATTACGAATAAACCAATTCCGAGAAGGAACGTTTTTATATCGGATGCGCCAGTTTTAATAACCCATAGTGCGTAGCAAAGTGCGATCACTGCGACTATGCCATCTGTAATTCTTGCCCGCATTTCATTTTTATATGTTTCACCAGTTGCGACTAGTTTTAACTGGAAGATTGGTGAAACGAGATATGGAATGAGGTAGGCCAGTGTTGATACGGTAATAACGAATGTATAAGCTTCCGCAATAGTTCCTGATAATGTTGAGAATAAGAACACTTGCGACATAATGTTTGTTAATCGTAATGAGTAAATTGGACTTCCTTTTTTATTTGTTTTTGTGAAGAAGGAAGGGAAGAAACCTTCTTTTGCTGCTTGATACGGTACTTCTGAGCTTAATAAAATCCAGCCTAATATAGAACCGAATAGGGAAGTAAGAGCAAGTAATGCCATCAGTTTCCCGCCGCCATGACCCATTGCAGCGTTTAATGCATCTGCTAATGGACGTTCAGAAGCTTGTAATTTATCAACGTGAAGTACACCCATTGTTAAAATTGTAATTCCTAAGTAAATCGCAACTGTAATAAGTAATCCTGCAACTGTTGCGCGTTTTACTGTTTTAGGAGAGGTAGCACGGTTTGATAAAAGTACTGCCGATTCAATTCCGATAAATGCCCAAAGCGTTGTAAGAGCAGCTAAGTTTACTTGTGAAAGAAGGCCGTGTGATACACCTGATTTATCGATCATCGGTGTGTACCATTGTCCAAACTTAGAAGCTTCGAATGCAAATAAAGTAACGACGATGAATAAAAGGAATCCAGTTACTTTCGTTGTTGTTGCTAAGAAGTTTAGCTTTCCAGCTCCGCTTACACCGTTTGTTAATATAATATGAGTTCCCCAAAGTAAGATGGAACAAATCGTAAATGTAATTAGTTTTCCGACTTCTATGTTAAAAGAACCGATTGAAAATAGTAGTCGTGTATCTTTCATAATTGGGAAGAAGAGTGATAAATATCCCGCAAATGATGTAATGATGGCAACGTTACTTGCCCAGTTTGCTACCCAATATCCCCATACCATACTGAAACCAGCCATTTTTTTCTTTTTTGGTGTTGAGAATAAAGCATATGCATGACTTTGTGGTCCTGTCGTTAAATCAGGACGACGAATTGCTAAATTACCGAAAACAAGAGCTAGCATTAAAACACCAAACCCTGTTGTTAACCAAGCTAAAGTGACACCGAGAGGGCTTGCTGTTTGTGCCAACGTACTTGGCACCATGAAAATACCAGCGCCAACCATGTTACCGACAACGAAAGCTGTTAATACCCAAAAGCCCCATTTTTTTTGTTGCATAGAAAATACCTCCAAAGTTAGTATAACCAAGTCAAGCGAGGAGATATGTATGTCTTCTTAGTAGAGAAGAGAAGTCCCAAACAAAACAAAAAAAGCACGTAATTTGCCGCTACATGCTTTCTATCTTATAAGAAACCCACGACATACCTCTCGATAGCTCTCCACAAACGAAACGTTTGTGACAGTTCTGCACTTATTAAATGCAGACCCAGCAAGCGTGCATGGTGGACACGGGCTTACTTCGGCAATCATTCCTTTCTCATTCCTTCATCAATGCCACTACATCTCCTGAAATGATACTCTTAATGACTGCAACCTCTACCTCACCGAGATACGAATGAGGATTTAAATATTAAATTAACGTCTTTAAGAGTAACAAATGAATTTTTATACGTCAATGGATATAGTAATAATCAGATTATAGAGAAGAGTTTGTTATTAGGAATGAATAATTATTTGATATAAAAAGAAGCTGATCCAAAACTAGATCAGCTTCTACATATAAGATTAAACTAAGTTTAATACTGTTACTTTTTCACGTGTCATAGACTCAAGGCTCTTACGAATACCTTGTGCGCCCATACCTGAACCTTTTACACCGATGAATGGGAAGTGGTCAGGGCCGCGCTCTGTGCGTCCGTTAATTTGAACAGAACCAGTTTCGATTTTGTTAGCAATTGCAAATGCTTTGTTAATGTCTTTTGTGAAGACACTTGCTTGTAGACCGAACTCTGATTTGTTAGCAATTTCAATTGCTTGTTCATCTGAAGAAACACGGATGATTGGAAGGATTGGGCCGAAGGGCTCTTCCCAAGCAACTTTCATCTCTTCTGTTACGTGGTCGATTAATGTTGGGTAAATTAAGTTACGCTCACGTTTGTTACCGATAACGATTGTTGCACCTTTTTCAACAGCGTCGTCAACTAAGCCTTGAACGAAGTCAGCAGACTTGTCGTCGATTAATGGAACGATTGTGCTGTCTTGTTCTGGAGATCCAACTGATAGCTCAGCTACTTGCGCTTTTAATAAGCTAACAAGCTCGTCCGCTACGTTTTCGTGTACAAGTACACGTTTAATAGCAGTACAACGTTGACCAGAGTAAGAGAATGCACCGCTTACGATATGGTTTGCAGCATCTTGTAAGTCAGCATCTTCACGAACGATACCAGGGTCTTTACCACCAAGTTCTAATACAAGTGGAATCATTGCAGCTTTTTTCGCTAAATGTTTACCTGTGTTTGTACCACCTGTGAACGATACCATATTGATGCCTTCGTGTTCTACTAAGTAGTCACCAATTACAGAACCGCGTCCTGTAGCTACGTTTACAAGACCTTTTGGAAGGCCAGCTTTATGAAGTGCTTCAACCATTTTAATACCACTAATTGCACCTTGAGTTGCTGGTTTGAAAATAACAGCGTTACCCATAATTAATGCTGGTGCAAGTTTTGCAGCAGATAAGTTTACTGGGTAGTTAAATGGTGCGATTGCTAATACAACACCAAGTGGTGCGCGTTGGATGATCGCAAGTTTAGATTTCGTTCCGCCAGGGAAGCTATCGCCCATCATGCTTTCTCCGTGCATATGAAGAGCTTCTTCGATTGTGTAACGAATGAAATCAGCTGTACGAACAACTTCTTTCTTCGCATCTTTATAACCTTTACCGACTTCTTTCATAATGATATCGGCAATTTCATCTTGCATATTTACGAGCTCATCAGCCCATTTATATAAATATTTTGCGCGATCTTGTAGAGAAGCTTCCGCCCATGATTTTTGGGCTTCTTTTGCAGATGCAATTGCTTCATCTACTTCTCCGCGAGTAATTGCTTGTACTTGTCCAATTACTTCGTGTAAGTATGGAGATGGAATTTCGATTGTTTCTCCTGAAGAGCTTTCTCTCCATTCTCCGTCTAAATAAAATTTGTACGTATTGCTAGTTGTCATGATTAGTCCTCCTAAAATAGCAACTTGTAAGAGTGAGTATAAGGTGATTGTAGGGTGTTTGATAACATTTTTCAAATGAAATGTTTGTGAAAACGATTTCTTATTCTTTTTTTATTTTGTATGCCCTTTCTTACAGAAGATTCCCTTATTTCAAAATGATGTAGCGCATATTTTTATTCGGTTTGTAAAAAAATAATTGACAGAATACTCAATAAAGTTGTAAGATTATAAATGGAAAATAAATGAAGGGGGTGTGCGTAATGATTGTAATCGTAAATGTAATGGGCTTAGCTCTGTTAAATGGCAGAAAACATTCATATCATTACGCAACCCGTGCGGATATATAAGGCATCTTTGTCTTATAAAAAGCGTACGTTGCGTATATCGTAACGTACGCTTTTATGCATTTTTGTGCATATCGTCAAGCGGCGGTATGCTTTTTTTTGTTTATTTTCCACGTTACTATATAAAAATTTGGAAGGTGGAAAAATGTGATGAGACTGTATGGATTACGAAATGTAAATGTGATGGGTCTGGATAGTGGGTAAAGAAATGGGAGTGAAACGAGAACGAGAAGGGAGAGGTTACATTGTTATCAGTATTACTAAAGTTAAAATGGTTTTTTAAAGAGCATTGGAAGAGATATAGTATCGCTATTGGAGCTCTTTTAATTGTAAATATAGTTGAAGTCATTCCCCCGAAAGTGTTAGGGGTTACGATTGATAATATAAAAACAGGAACGTTAACGAATGCAGCAATTATGCAATTTATTCTTATTTTAATAGGGGTTACGGTAATTGGATATGGTCTTACTTTCGTTTGGCAACATCAATTGTTTGGGGGAGCATTCGTACTGGAGAAGACGATGCGCTCTAAATTTATGGGGCATTTACTTAAGATGACACCGACGTTTTATCATAAAAATCGTACTGGTGATTTAATGGCGAGAGCGACAAATGATTTAAAAGCAATTGCTATGACAGCTGGTTTCGGTATATTAACGCTCGTGGATTCGAGTTTATATATGCTTACGATTGTCTTTATGATGGGATTTACAATTAGTTGGGAGCTTACATTTGCGGCACTTATACCGCTTCCGATTATGGCGTATGCGATGAACATATATGGAAAGAAATTGCATGAGAGATTTACAGTTGCGCAAGATGCGTTTGGAGATATGAATGATAAAGTACTTGAATCGATCGCTGGTGTGCGCGTTATTCGTGCATACGTACAAGAGAACGCGGATCAGGAAAGATTTCATCATTTAGGAGATGACGTATACGAAAAAAATATGAAAGTAGCTAGAATCGATGCATTATTCCAGCCAACTGTGAAAATGCTTGTTGGTCTTAGTTATTTAATTGGTTTAGTGTATGGCGCGTATCTTGTATTTCAATCAAAGGTAACACTTGGTGAACTTGTTTCATTTAACGTGTATTTAGGGATGATGATTTGGCCGATGTTTGCAATTGGCGAATTAATTAATGTTATGCAAAGAGGAAATGCTTCATTAGACCGTGTGAATGAAACGTTAGCGTATGAACCGGATGTCAAGGATCCGAAAAATCCAAAGCTTGTACAAGAGCCGGATTATATTCAGTTCGATGACGTTACCTTTTCATATCCTTCATCAACTGAAACAAATTTAAAAAAGGTTTCATTTACATTAAAACAAGGGGAAACGCTTGGGGTTGTTGGAAAAACAGGAAGCGGAAAAACGACGCTCGTACGCCAGCTTCTTCGTCAATACCCACTTGGAGATGGGGATATTGCAGTCTCTGATGTGACGTTAGATAACATAACGAATGAAAATGTACTCGGATGGATTGGGTATGTACCTCAGGAACATATTTTGTTCTCAAAAACAGCGAGGGAAAATATTTTATTCGGCAACCGAGAAGCGACGGAAGAAGAACTCGAGAAAGCGATTGAAATTGCGGCGTTTACAAAGGATTTAGAGTTTTTACCAGAAGGGTTAGAAACGCTCGTTGGAGAGAAGGGTGTTTCTTTATCAGGAGGGCAAAAACAAAGGATTTCAATTGCGCGAGCTGTCATTCAAAATCCAGAAATTTTAATTTTGGACGATTCTTTATCAGCTGTTGATGCTCGTACGGAAGCAGCGATCATTGAAAATATAAGAACAGAAAGAAGCGGAAAAACGACGATTATTACGACGCACCGTTTATCTGCCGTACAACATGCGGATTGGATTCTCGTTATGGATGAAGGAGAAGTAATGGAAGAGGGTACGCATGAACAGCTTATTCAAAGCGGAGGCTGGTATGCTGAGCAGTTTGAAAGACAACAAGGGGAAAATGAAAGTGCGGATAGTGGGGTGAAAATATGAGCGTTTCAAAACGATTGTTTCAATATGCGATGAAAGTAAAAGGGACAATTTTTGCAGCGATGCTAATGTTATTTATTTTCGTTATCGCAGAACTTGCTGGTCCTTTCGTCGCGAAAACGATGATTGACGATCATATCGTCGGGATAGAGAAACCTTGGTATGAAACAGAAAAGAGTGAAGAGGCTGTTTCGTATAATGGCACCTTTTATAAGCGAAGTGATCGCTTCCAGGAAGGTGAGAAAAAAGGAAAAGAAGTACGCGTGATGCAAGTCGGTTTTCAATATTACTTTGTACCGAATAAAGTGAATGCTGAAGGGTCACGTACTGTAAAAGATGATATGATTACCGTCCAAAATGGTAAGGCAGTGCAAGTGTATAAAGCGAAAGCATTAACGAAAGAAGAAGTGTTTGCGTTTTATAAACCAGAAATAAACCCCCTATTATTACTTGGTGGTGGTTATTTCGCTTTATTAGTAGTTGTCTCATTATTTGCATACGGAAAGCAATTTTTCCTACAGAAGGCAGCGAACAAAATTATTCAAATTATGAGGGAAGATGTCTTTTCTCATATTCAAACGTTGCCGATTCGTTATTTCGATCATTTACCAGCAGGGAAAATTGTATCACGTGTTACGAATGATACGGAAGCCATTCGTGATTTATACGTAACGGTACTGGCGACATTCGTTTCTAGTATCATTTATATTATCGGGATATTCGCTGCGCTATTTTTACTCGATGTAAAATTGGCGACGTTATGTTTACTTATCATCCCGATTTTAATTGTTTGGGCGATTCTTTATAGAAAGTATGCGTCTGTATACAATCATAAAATGCGCTCACGTTTATCTGATATTAACGGAACAGTGAATGAATCTATTCAAGGGATGCCGATTATTCAAGCGTTTCGTCAAGAGCGTGAAACGAAGAAAGAGTTTGAAGAATTAAATGGCGATTATTTTAAATATCAAAATAAAATTTTGAATTTAAATGCAGCAACTTCTCATAATTTAGTGTCTGTATTAAGAAATATCGCTTTCACAGGTGTGATTTGGTACTTCGGTGGTGCTTCATTAAGTGCTTCAGGCGTCATTTCTCTAGGGATACTGTATGCGTTCGTTGATTATTTAACACGATTGTTCTCGCCAATTACAAATATGGTAAATCAGCTTGCTAACTTAGAACAATCGCGTGTTGCATCAGAACGTGTTTTTGAATTGTTAGAGGAAAAAGGGGAAGCAGTAGAAGAGGAACGTATGCCTCGCCTACAAGGAAATGTGAAGTTTGATAATGTATCGTTTTCTTATAATGGAAAAGATGAAGTGCTAAAAAATATTTCTTTTGAAGCGAAACAAGGAGAGACAGTGGCACTTGTCGGTCATACTGGATCAGGAAAAAGTTCTATTATGAATGTACTCTTCCAGTTTTATGAGTTTGAAAAAGGGAAGCTTACGATTGATGGTCACGATGTAAAAGCGATGCCGAAACAAGCAACGCGTGAACATATGGGAATCGTACTGCAAGATCCGTTTTTATTTAGCGGGACGGTCGCTTCTAATGTAAGCTTAGAGAATGAAAAAATTTCAGAAGATCGCATCGTAAAAGCATTGCGTGATGTTGGTGCGGAACGCTTTGCGAACAATATAAATGAAGAAATTACAGAAAAGGGAAGCACGCTTTCCACTGGAGAACGTCAGCTTATTTCGTTTGCTAGAGCACTCGCTTTTGATCCAGCCATTTTAATTTTAGATGAAGCAACGTCTAGTATTGATACAGAAACAGAGGCGATGATCCAACAAGCGTTAGAAGTTGTGAAAAAAGGAAGAACGACATTTATTATCGCTCACCGTCTTTCAACAATTAAAAGCGCAGATCAAATTATTGTGCTTGATAGAGGAACGATTTTAGAAAAAGGCTCTCATGATGAACTAATGAAAAAGCGCGGGCGTTATTACGATATGTACAAAACGCAAATGGAAGGAAACCAGAGCGCTTAATATGTATGGAGGAGAACTTGTGATTTTCACAAGTTCTTTTTTAGTGAATCAGGGCAGTTAAATAAGAAGTATTGTTTTACCTTTTTCTTTATAAATGCTATATTAAAAAATGTTACTTATTTTTTGTATGTAGCGTTATTTTCCCCTTTTGTTTGATTATGAAGAAAAAGGATAAACTAAATAAGAACATTTTCATTGAAAAATTGTTCAAGATTGCATACAATCAATATAGTTTTTAAATTCCTATCAGAATACTTGGAGGATTACCATCATGAAAAAATTATTTTCAGTACTTGCAGTAACTACATTAGCAATCGGGATTGTAGCGGGCTGCGGTAAAGAAGAGAAAAAAGATACAGCTAATCAAGATGCGTTACAAAAGATAAAACAAAGTGGTGAACTTGTAATTGGAACAGAAGGTACATATCCACCGTTCACATTCCACGATTCAAGTAATAAATTAACTGGATTTGACGTTGAATTAGCAGAAGAAGTTGCAAAACGTTTAGGAGTAAAACCTGTATTTAAAGAAACACAATGGGATAGCTTACTTGCTGGTCTAGATGCAAAACGTTTCGACATGGTTGCGAATGAAGTTGGTATTCGTGAAGATCGTCAAAAGAAATATGACTTCTCTAGCCCATATGTTTCATCTTCAGCGGTATTAGTTATTGCGAAGGATAAAGATAAACCTGCTACATTTGCTGATGTAAAAGGATTAAAAGCAGCACAATCTTTAACAAGTAACTATGCAGATATTGCTAAGAAAAATGGTGCAGAAATTACGAATGTAGAAGGCTTTAGCCAAGCTGCAGAATTATTAAACACTGGCCGTGTTGATTTCACAATTAATGATAAATTATCAGTGTTAAATTATTTAGAAACGAAAAAAGATGCAAAAATTAAAATTGTAGATACAGAAAAAGAAGCGTCACAGAGTGGATTCTTATTCCGTAAAGGTAGCGACAAGGTAGTACAAGAAGTAAATAAAGCGTTAGAAGATATGAAAAAAGATGGTACGTACGATAAAATAGCGAAAAAATGGTTCGGTGAAAATGTATCTAAGTAGTGCGTTGGTTTCAGATCGATTGTCTACTTGGATAGATATTATGCAGTCTTCCTTCATGCCTATGCTGAAGGAAGCTGTATTTACGACAATTCCATTAACGCTTATTACATTTATTATCGGGATTATACTTGCGACGTTAACAGCGCTTGCACGTATTTCAGGTAGTCGTATTTTACAATGGATTGCTCGTATCTATGTATCTATCATTCGCGGAACACCACTTCTTGTACAGTTATTTATTATTTTCTATGGTCTTCCAACTCTTAATATTGAAGTTGAGCCATATACAGCAGCAGTTATTGGATTTTCGTTAAATGTTGGTGCGTATGCATCTGAAATTATTCGTGCTTCTATCCTTTCAATCCCGAAAGGACAGTGGGAAGCAGCTTACACAATTGGGATGACATACCCGCAAGCATTAAAACGTGTTATTTTACCGCAAGCAACGCGAGTATCTATTCCGCCGCTTTCGAATACATTTATTAGTTTAGTGAAGGATACTTCATTAGCATCGTTAATTTTAGTAACAGAAATGTTCCGAAAAGCGCAGGAAATTGCGGCAATGAACTATGAGTTTTTAATTGTTTATTTCGAAGCAGGTCTAATTTATTGGGCAATTTGCTTCTTATTATCTATTGTGCAACAAATATTAGAAAAACGTTCAGAACGTTACACTCTAAAATAACCCTTTCATAAAAGGAGTTTTTGTTTTTATGATTTCAATTCAACATTTACAAAAAAGTTTCGGAGATAATACCGTACTAAAACATATAGATTTATCAGTTGAGAAGGGGGAGGTTGTTGTTATTATCGGTCCATCTGGATCTGGTAAAACGACATTCCTGCGTTGCCTCAACGTGTTAGAAACGCCGAACGCTGGTAATATTCGCATCGGTAATAAAGAGCTCGACTTCTCTCAAAAAGTATCGAAGAAAGATATTGTCAATCTTCGTACGCAAACAGGTATGGTATTCCAGCACCATAATCTATTCCCTCATTTAACAGCACTTCAAAATGTAATGGAAGGGCTCGTTACAGTGAAAAAGATGGGGAAAGAAGAAGCGAAGAAAAAAGCAAACTATTTCCTTGAAAAAGTTGGTCTTGCGGATAAAGTAGACTTATATCCGTTCCAATTATCAGGCGGACAACAACAGCGCGTTGGAATTGCTCGCGCGCTTGCGATGGAGCCGGAAGTATTACTATTTGATGAACCGACGTCAGCACTTGATCCTGAACTTGTTCAAGAAGTTCTGAAAGTAATGAAAGAACTTGCTAAAGAAGGCATGACGATGGTCATTGTAACGCACGAAATGCGTTTTGCGCATCAAATTGCGAACCGCGTTATTTTCATGGATGGCGGTGTCGTTGTCGAACAAGGTACACCAGAAGATGTATTTACAAATCCAAAAGAAGAACGTACGAAGAAGTTTTTACAAATGTTGCAATAAATGAAGGAAGGTCTCAAGGCATATGCCTTGAGACCTTTTTGCCATATATATTTATTTTTGGAATCCGCCAAGGCTTTGCTCAGCCATTGCAACTAGACGTTTTGTAATTTCTCCACCAACAGAACCGTTAGCACGAGCCGTAGAATCTGCTCCTAATTGTACACCAAATTCTTGAGCGATTTCGTACTTCATTTGGTCGATTGCAGCTGTTGCTCCTGGTACTACTAATTGATTTGAAGAGTTTTGGTTTGCCATAGGAATATATCCTCCTTAGAGTTATAAAAATTTTTTTTGGTTGGACTAGCTGGATTTGAACCAGATTATCGCCCCGTTTGGCGCTAATCCATCGGTAATTAAGTTTGTACTCATAGTATGGATGTTACCTAGAAAGATATACGAAATAATAATTTGTAAATTTTGTAAAAAAATCTTAGTGATTTCGTAAATTATGAAATAAGAGTAATCGTTGTATTTTTTAGAAAGAAGGCTAAACTAAGAGCGATATGAAATATGTTTTTCTTTTTGTATCCCGCTATTGTGGGGCAAATCATTAACTTCTTATTTATGACTTACTAAAATTAAATCGGTAGCAACTTTATAGTTCTATTTTAAGTAGGGGGACAGGACGCTCCTATGCACGGCTAGATGCTCTCTTCAATCTGCTTGTAAATGATAACGTATGGAGGAATCGTGATGGGAATTTGCCCGCTTTGCAACGCATTAGAATCACAAACATATTCTTGTCAAAATTGCCAAGGTATACTCCAAGATTATGGAAAAACTGTAGATTACATAGACGATTATAGTGCGTATATGGATCAAGAATTATTAAGTGTAGTAGATGGTTTAACACATAGTAATTCACAAGAGTACTGCAATCATGTTTTTTATTGCGGGATGTGTAATGTGGAAACAGAGGTTGTAGTGAAACTTGTGTAAATAGAAAACTTCCACCTTATGAATGGGGTGGAAGTTTTTGTTTTCGTATTTGTGAGTGAATCATAGGGGATGGGATATGTTCGGTGTTTGATGGAGTTCCGGATTTTATTTGAGCCATTTTTTCTTTTGCATCGCGCAAAGAATGTTCAGTTAAGTAGATGGCATATTCGTAAAATAATTGGCGCGTCAGTTCACTTTGTTCTTTTAACTTTTCATCTTGGAATACAGTTCGCCCAGGTTTAGAGTTTGCTTCAAAGAGCCATGGGTTTTCCTGCGTGTCTAAACCGATATCAAAACCAATTTCTCCAATATTTCCGGTTACTTGTTCATCGAGCGCGTAACTGATTTGTAAGGCTGTATGTTTTAATTTATTTTCAATTTGAACTTGTTTCGTTGAATCTGGAAAAAGTTCTTGAAGTAATTTTGTATCGCCACCGCTATTTACATGCGTTGTTAAGCTACCTTTGCCAGCAATTTTTGCAACGATTGCACTGACCATCCATTGGCCGAAATGATTTTTATTTGTATGAATGCGAAAATCAACAGGTTGCCCATCGAAGCGAAGTAAGGAAATACCTTGTTGTACGATAAACTTTTTTAAATCATGTCCTTTTAATACATGGTTCAGAAGCGTTTCTAATGATTGGTACTTTCTTAGTTTATTTTCTTCATTTTCGCGATAACGACAGTAGTAGCAATTCTCTGTTTGAGAGTAAAATATTTGATGAATGTTTCTACCAAAGCTGCCGTGTATCGGTTTCATGTAAACAGATTTATACGTGCCGAGAAATCGTTCTACTTGTTCGAAATGTTGAAAAGCTTCCGTATTTGGTAATAAGGGAATAATGGATTCATCTTTCATAAGAAGTTGATGCACTTCCCATTTATTGAAAAACCCAGGGTTAAACCACGGAATGGAATAGTCATGCTCTAATTTTCTTTTTGCTCTTACGATCGGTTTATAATTTTCGGCTTTCCGATTTGGTAATCGATCATAAATGACATTCGGTAAAGGGACTTTTTTCTTAATCCATTGCCCTTCTTGAAAGAAATATCCTTCAATTGTTTCGTCTGCCCAGTCTATATGTTGCACACCAAAAACGAATACAAATGGTCGCAAGGTGAATGGCGGCGTTAGTAACTCGCTGAGAGAAGTTGAACGGTTTCCTAAAGGATTAGAAGAGTCATCGTTAAAACCAGTTGTGAAAATCCCGATTAACGGTCCGAAAATAATGGTTTCATTTTGCGTGAATGCATGGATAGTAGTGGAATGAGGAAGTAAAAGTTTCTCTGCAATTTGTTTTCCAATAATGATTTCGCGAGTAAAGGAATAATGAATTTTCACCTCTTCACTTGCAACATGGCGTACGCCGAAGGAAAGAGATGCAATTGGTGGTGTAATGGAAAAAATATAAGGTAAAGTAATACTATTTGGATGCTCATCTGAAATGTTTAATGTATATATGTGCTCTTTCAAAATGGTGTTACCTCCTTTCATTATGGTGTGAAGCGACTAAACTTTAGTGGTCCGTGATATATTTTTTCGGCTAGTGCATTACTATGACGAATGTAATGTTCGTACGGGGGAATCGTGTTGACATACATAAGCCAAATTGCCCCTTTTTGATCCATAATGGTGGAAAGCTCTAGCTCGAATAACGAAGAATAAGATTCATCTAATGTTTGAAACACTTCATTTATAATGTCATGTAAAGCGTCTTGTAATAATTGTACACCGGTACTAGATAGTACGTATTTAATTTTTGAAAATGAATGCAGCGAGGAATCATCCGTTGCCGAAAGTAAAAGTTGATTCGGAAATGAGCTTTTTTGTATAAATTGGCCGATAGCAGTCCACTTCTGTTCTTTATTTTTTTGCAAAATGGTTCGAATATGGAGCGGGTATGTTAATTGATTTGGTGGTTGTAGCATTGTATGGGTGATGTAACGTGCTGATCGTATGTTAGATTTGTACCAAGATATAAATTCATCTGTCCGTTTGATTGGAGTAGAAGTATGATAGTCATCATTTATCGTATCGATATGAAACGTTTTGTTTTTATAAGTGATCCGGTACAGACTTTCATTGGAATGTGTGTTAGTAGGCCGTATAATAATATCTTTTGTTTTTAATAACAGTTTGAAAATGTTTTGTATCGTTGCTATTTCAAATTTTGGTATATAAGGAGATAATTTTTTATTCGTGAGAAATAAATCATGAAGTTCGCTTAAGTCAATGAGTGTGTTATTTAAAAAGGTAGTGGTAGGACGGTTGTGTAATGAGTGAATAATTGATTGTGCTTTATTGAAGTCTGTTTCCTCGTTAAAAGAAGAACGATCATAAATATAAGAAGGAATAGGGAATATTTGCTCTTTCCATTTTCCTGTATCTGTATCATAAATCAGACCAGAGACAAGGTCTGTTTTAGGATCAATACCAAATGGCGTAAACTGGGCAACGACATTATGATAAAGCCGAGCGCGTTTAGCGATTTCGGTGTAATACATTTGCTCATAATGAGGGTGAGAAGTTAAAATACCGAGAACCAACGAAATCACTCCTTTACTAACAAAATGTTGGCATAATAGGCAGAGCTATATATTGCAAATACGTTTTTATACCATTATACTTTTGTCCGTATGATGATATGCTATAGTTTTGGAGAAGCGAAAGGTTGATTGTAATGAATATATGGTTAAGTATGTTAACGACGACAGGGCTCGGAGCGATTATTGGAGGATTCACAAATCATTTAGCAATAAAAATGTTATTTCGTCCTCATCGCCCTATTTATATTGGGAAATTTCAAGTTCCATTTACACCAGGGTTAATTCCGAAGCGCCGTGATGAACTTGCTGTTCAATTAGGAAAAATGGTTGTCGAACATTTGTTAACGCCAGAAGGAATCGGAAAGAAATTAACAAATGAAGAGTTTCAAAAAGGTTTAATTCAATGGACACAAGTAGAAGTGGATAAAGTAATTACGAATGAACAGTCGTTACGACATATGTTAGAAAAATGGAATGTAGCGTATGTAGAAAAAGAGGCGACCGGGAAAATCGAACATGTGATTACAGAAAAAATAGAGGCATTTTTAGCAGAGTATTATACATATACATGGGAACAGGCTTTACCTCATTCTGTTCATGAAAAAATAGAGAATATAATCCCAAATGTCTCGGCATTTATTTTAGAGCGAGGAATTAGTTTCTTTGAAAGTGAAGAAGGAAAAGCACGTCTTTCAAAAATGATTGATGATTTCTTTGCTTCTAGGGGAACGCTACTTAACTTAGTCGGAATGTTTTTAGGGAATGTAAGTGTAGTGGATCGTGTGCAGCCAGAAGTCATTAAGTTTTTAGGGCAAGATGGAACAAAGCAGCTTTTAACTGACGTACTGCAAAAAGAGTGGGAAAAGTTAAAAGGAAGAGATGTAAAAGAAGTAGAAACGTTTGTAGAAAAAGAAATGATTGTAAGCTCCATATTGTCAGCGGTTAAAGTTGAAGAAACAGTGAGTAAATTTTTAAATCAATCTGTGCAGCAAGTATGTGAGCCAGTTCGAGAAACAATCAAGGAAAAGCTAGTCCCAAGTGCTGTAACGAAAGGCTTAAAGTGGGGGACAGAAAACGTAGAAAGTATATTAAACAATCTCCACCTTGCGGAAATTGTCCAACAAGAAGTGTCTACATTTTCAACAGAGAGACTAGAAGATTTAGTTCTGTCCATTACAAAAAATGAGCTGAAAATGATTACGTATTTAGGTGCCTTATTAGGCGGAATGATTGGACTCGTGCAAGGGCTATTCCTGTTGTTCCTTATGTAGTAAAGATAAGTACATAGAAATAAAAGTGAAATTTCTTCACATCTCTTGCATAGTTTGATATGGTAAGAAGAGGTGCGTATGTAAATGCACTGAAAAGGCGGTGCGCATGATAAGCGCTAGCCTTCTAAAGGAGGAAAAATAAAATGACAAAAAACATTCATGATGTTGCATATGAATTACAAAAAGCAATCGCTGAAAACGAAGATTTCCAAACATTAAAAGCAAGCTACGCAGCAGTACAAGGTGATGCAAATTCAAAGAACTTATTCGATGAGTTCCGCGCAATGCAACTTGGCCTACAACAAAAAATGATGCAAGGTCAAGAAATCAGTGAAGAAGATAACCAAAAAGCACAAGAAGTTGTAGCTCGCATTCAACAAGATGCTAAAATCACAAAGTTAATGGAAACTGAACAACGCCTAAACATCGTTATCACTGACGTTAACAAAATTATCATGCAGCCACTTGAAGAATTATATAACGCGCAACAACAAGCGTAATGAGAGAAGACGCTCCTGTATAGGGGCGTCTTTTTTGTTTCTTATTTGTGGAAATACTCCGTCTCAATATTCTTTGCCTTCAAAAACTTTTCAATTTCTTTTTGCTTCCTACCATTCACTTTCTCAAAGCGTTTTGTAAAAGAAAAATCAGTTTTGAATAAGTTACCATCTTGCGCGATTTTGTCTAATTCTTGCTCTAGTTCTACTGAAAGTGCCGTAGACGCTGAAATGTAATCATGAATTTCCT
This sequence comes from Bacillus sp. RC251, assembly GCF_044908765.1. Taxonomy (NCBI): domain Bacteria; kingdom Bacillati; phylum Bacillota; class Bacilli; order Caryophanales; family Bacillaceae; genus Bacillus; species Bacillus sp. RC251. The sequence goes on from NZ_JBIYDP010000010.1 coordinate 120,218, forward strand.
TTGAAGGCTGTTTGTAATCATCAGGGATCGTATTGTTACTAATAAAATCATGGAAGTTCGCATCATTTTGTTGCGCTAAATTTACTAGTTGTTTTAATTTCTCTCGGTCGGATTTCGTGACATTCTCGTCAGACATGGCTGACGAAAGTGGAACGATGTTTTCGTATAACTCTCCGCTATAATTTAAATACGTTTTTATATTTTGTTTCATTTCGTCTTCGTTAATAGTTTCATTTTTTTTTGAGGAAGTGAATATAGTTTCTGGAATTTTAATCGTTACATCTTTAATAGATTGTACATCGTTTTCTTCCTTAGGTTGTGCACTGTTTGAACAAGCTGGTAGCAATAAAATTGTAAGTAACATGAGTAGATATAAAGTATACTTCTTCATTTTAATCTCCTTTTATATTCATTATTATCTTTGTAAAATAGCTATATTCCATTTCAAATACTTTACTAAAGTTGCGTATAGATGTTTTACCATTTGGTAAGATATGACGGATATGAGTAAACCGCCGCAAAAAGCGATGAACACATTATAAACATCGGAATAACTAATTTGATGAAATCCTTTGAAAAATCCTAATCCTATTAATAAAATAGGTGAGATGATTAATACTGGAGTGGCAATGATAAGTGCTAGAATAATAGGTAATAAAAAGAGTAGTACGAAAAAGGCGATAATGATAAAGGCAAAGTTTAAAATACTTAAGCTCATAACAGAAAATAGTGCAGTTATCATATTTTTAAAGCTGCGTTTCTTGTCAGCATTGCTTATTGCATAGGAAACAGTAAGTTCTTTAGCGATCGTTTTAGGGTTTCCTAGTTTTCTAGCAATTTCTTCTTCACATTTCCCATCCTGTTTATCACTGATAAAATGAGTTTCATACTCTGAAATAATATCTTTCTTTTCTGCATTAGGCATATTCGACAGGGAAGAATTAAGTTGTTCCAAAAATTCATTTTTGTTCATAACAATCACTTTCCTTTATAAAATGATGAATTACAAAGCGTATTCCAATTGCTGGGTATTCCAATATTTACAAATATATCATTTAGTAGTGTTCTTTGCAAGGTACTGTAATGTTTTTAATACTGTGACTAGATGAAAGTTTTTCGTGCATTTTTAGATGAGATATAAAATTATTATTTTAGGATAAATAAAGGGTTGTAAGCGGATTCTTTAATGGTTGTCAAAAAAATGTCAAATTCATATCGTTGGAAAAATAATGCATTTGTAATATAATGATAGAAGATACTTCACCACGTTAATTAACTAGGTGAAATTAAAAATCTTTATTACACACATTATGAAATAAAGGAATGATTAGTTTGAGTACAGGTGTAAAAGCAAACGACGTGAAGACAAAAACAAAAGGAGCAGATCTTGTTGTTGATTGTTTAATTAAACAAGGTGTTACACATGTTTTCGGTATTCCAGGAGCGAAGATTGACTCTGTATTTGATGTACTGCAAGAAAGAGGACCAGAGTTAATTGTTTGTCGTCATGAACAAAACGCAGCATTTATGGCAGCTGCTATTGGTAGATTAACAGGGAAACCGGGCGTATGTCTTGTAACTTCAGGACCAGGGACATCGAATTTAGCGACAGGTCTTGTTACTGCGAATGCGGAGAGTGATCCCGTTGTTGCTTTAGCTGGTGCAGTTCCGCGTACAGATCGATTAAAACGTACGCATCAATCTATGGATAATGCTGCACTATTCGAACCAATCACAAAATATAGCGTAGAAGTAGAGCATCCTGATAATGTGCCAGAAGCACTATCAAATGCATTCCGAAGTGCGACTTCCACTAATCCAGGAGCTACTTTAGTAAGTCTGCCGCAAGACGTTATGACTGCGGAAACGACTGTAGAGTCTATCGGTGCGCTTTCTAAGCCACAGCTTGGAATCGCTCCCACACATGAAATTACATATGTAGTAGAAAAAATAAAATCGGCGAAATTACCAGTTATTTTACTCGGTATGAGAGCGAGCACAAATGAAGTGACGAAAGCCGTTCGTGAATTAATTGCGGATACAGAACTTCCTGTCGTTGAAACATATCAAGCGGCTGGTGCAATTTCGCGTGAGTTAGAAGATCATTTCTTTGGCCGCGTTGGATTATTCCGTAACCAACCAGGTGATATTTTACTAGAAGAAGCAGACCTTGTTATTTCTATCGGTTATGACCCAATTGAGTATGATCCAAAATTCTGGAATAAACTTGGAGACAGAACGATCATTCATCTTGATGATCATCAAGCGGATATCGACCATGATTACCAACCAGAGCGTGAATTAATTGGTGATATCGCTTTAACAGTAAATAGCATCGCGGAGAAATTACCGAAACTTGTATTAAGTTCGAAATCAGAAGCAGTGTTAGAACGATTACGCGCGAAATTATCAGAACAAGCAGAAGTTCCAAACCGTGCTTCAGAAGGTGTTACGCATCCACTTCAAGTCATTCGTACACTTCGTTCTTTAATTAGTGACGATACAACCGTTACATGTGACATCGGTTCACATTCTATTTGGATGGCAAGATGTTTCCGTTCTTATGAACCACGTAGACTATTATTTAGTAACGGTATGCAGACGTTAGGTGTTGCACTTCCTTGGGCAATTGCCGCTACTTTAGTTGAGCCGGGCAAGAAAGTTGTTTCCGTGTCAGGTGATGGTGGTTTCTTATTCTCTTCGATGGAATTAGAAACAGCGGTACGTTTAAATGCTCCAATTGTACATCTCGTATGGAGAGATGGTACGTACGATATGGTTGCGTTCCAACAAATGATGAAATACGGCAGAACATCAGCTACTGAGTTTGGCGATGTTGATCTTGTGAAATATGCGGAAAGTTTCGGGGCGTTAGGTCTTCGTGTCAATACACCAGATGAATTAGAAGGTGTATTGAGAGAAGCGTTAGAAGCAGAAGGTCCTGTCATTATTGATATTCCAATTGACTACCGTGACAACATTAAATTAAGCGAAAAATTATTACCAAACCAATTAAACTAATGGAGGCATGATTGAGATGACTGTTGCACAATTCATTGATATTGATGCAAAAAGAACGAAAACGAGTAATGAAGTATATCAAACATCTACAATGCTTGCGCTATTAGATGGTATATATGATGGTGTAATTAGCTTTGAGGAATTGAAAGAACGTGGTGATTTCGGCATCGGCACATTTGATCAATTAGATGGTGAAATGATTGCATTTGATAACGAATTTTATCATTTACGTTCAGACGGTTCAGCAGAAAAAGTAGAACCGGAAGAAACAACACCGTTTGCGACTGTAACGTTTTTTGAAAAAGAAATGAGTTATACGGTAGAGCGTCCGATGAATCGTGAAGAAGTTGAGGCATTATTACATGAATTAATGCCAAGTAAAAACTTATTTTACGCTATTAGAATGGACGGTACGTTCCGTGAAGTAAGAACGAGAACTGTTCCAAGACAAGAAAAACCGTATACACCGCTCGTTGAAGTGACGAAATCACAACCAATCTTTTCGTTTAAAGAGACAGAAGGTACGCTTGCTGGATTTTGGACACCAGATTATGCGCAAGGCATTGGTGTAGCTGGTTTCCACTTACATTATATTGATGATGAAAGAAGCGGGGGCGGGCACGTTTTCGATTATGTTGTTGAAAACTGTACGATCCAAATTTGTCAAAAAGCTCATATGCATTTAGCACTTCCAGAAACAGCTGACTTTATGGCGGCTGAATTATCGAGAGAAAACTTAGAGGATAATATAGCGACTGCGGAAGGCGCGGAGTAAAAGGGAGAGACTGTTCCATTGTGGAACAGTCTTCTTTTATTAATATTGCTTGTCGATATCGTTTATCCCGCTTTAATGGGCAGTAAGATCCCCACCTCCAAATTCAGCGAAAGCAAAGAAGTTAGGCGGGGGATCAACTGCCCATAAAAGTCCGATTGGTTCAACTAATAATCAGTGGGGGATGAAGACCCTCCCCACTGATTAAAGTTTCACTTTATTTCTTTGAAACAAACGGATGGCCCTCATAATAAAAACGCCACGGATAATGTACAGCTTCTTCTGCATAGTCGATGTTAATACGAGGTCCTGCTGTTATTTTATATTGTGATGATATGTGTTCTTCTTCTGGGACGAGTTCAATATGTAATGTATCACTTTGTAATGATACACCTCGTTCTTCTAAAGTAATTCCGAGGGCACGGCATAGTTTGCCAGGGCCGTTCGTTAAATTTTTATACTGCGCTTTTGTAATGTCGGTTTTGTTGTATCGCGCAAGTTTTATTTCTTCAATCCCGTCTACTGGCTCAAGGGCTCGAATGAGAACACCTTGCGGGGTGCCAACTGGCGCTGTAATGACGTTAAAACAATGATACATACCGTAAATTAAATATACGTAAGCATGTCCTGGTGCACCAAACATGACTTCTGTACGGTCCGTTCGTCTACCTCCGTAACTATGTGCGGCCTTATCATCGGGACCTTTGTATGCTTCTACTTCTACAATGATTCCGCTTCGTTTTACTCCGTCTACAATATGTACAAGTTTCTGTCCGAGTAATTTCTTTGCGACTTCTAACGTATCGCCTTCATAAAAGGAAGGAGGTGCCTGCATTGTACTATCTCCTTTACTGAGTGTATATGTATATAGTAAACCAAATTTTCAGTAGTAATTCTAACTCGTTCTATTTGCTACATTTATTTCATAAATTATGGATAGAGTACAACAGCGAAGAGGGGGAGTGCGACATGATTTATCGCTTACTAGCTCTTAACATAGATGGGACACTACTATACAACAACGGAAAAATTGCAAAAGGATTAAGAGAAACAATTGAATTTGTGAAAAGAAAAGACGTATACGTTACATTATTTACGAGCCGCAATTTTCAGTCTGCTCATAAAGTAGCAAAGGCGTTAAAATTAGATTCTATATTAGTGACACACGGTGGTGCTTTCGTTTCAGCAACGTTAGATAAGCCGTACGTTCAAAAAAGATTATCTGAAGAGAAGACGTTTAACATTGTGCAAGTGTTAGAGCACTTTGATTGTAACGTCCGCATTTCTCATGAACGGTTTTCAATCGGAAATCGTGAGAGAAATACACCAAACTTAATTGCGCGTACTGTATTATCAAGCGCAGATCCGTTATTTTATCCAGTTCAATTTGTAGACTCGTTAGGTGATGCGCTTCGTGATCATCCAGTAGCTGCTCCGAAAATTGATGTGATTTTCCAAAGTAAAGGTGAAAAAGAACGAGGGCTAAATACATTACGAAAAGCATTCCAAGATATAGAGTATATTGATTGTGATTCAAAACGAATAGAAATTTTGCCGCAAAATGTATCAAAATTACGTGGATTACAATTGCTTGGAGAGCATTTAAATATTTCGCTAAACGAAATGGTTGCGATTGGGGATAGTTTAGAAGATCTAGAAGTAATTGAAAATGTAGGGCTCGGGGTAGCGATGGGGAATGCACCTGTAGAGTTAAAACAAGCAGCAGACTGGATTACACGTTCAAATAGTGAGAACGGTGTAGAGTATATGATTAAAGAACATTTCCGCAAGCAATTCCCGCTTCCGTTTTTGAAGAATCATAAAAATACACCGAAACGATGAAAGAAAAACGTAGCTTTTCAGCTACGTTTTTTATTAGTTTTATTCGAAAAATGAAAACGTTTTACCGGATAAATTGTGTCTGAAATTCATACAATTAACTTGAATCATTTAGAAAACTGTTGTAAAGTGGGTGATGTTGCCAAAATAGTTACACCACATGAAATATTCTTCAGGTTAATTTTATTGAGCTCCTATACGTAAAAATATTTCCGCATGATAGTTTCGTTCACGTAGTATTTCAAAAATGAATTGTAGTAATTTTACTAATTAGTTGTAGAGTGTCTTTGTTTTATTTAAATGGATTATTTTAAGTTAATGTGAGTAAGGCTTGGTACATATGAAATGAGCTTCTTTTCATAAATTTAGGAATCATAAAAGGGGGAATGAATTTTTTGAGGAAATCATTTAATCAAAAAATAAAAAAATTAAGTAGTAGTTTTATAGTTATGTTACTAGTATGTATGAATTTTCTAATCCATTTACCATATAAAGCAGAGGCAGCTACACCAGAATTAAAAGGTTTAGGTGATGTATCTTATTACAATGCAATCATTTTTGGAGATCATAGTGCAACGAGTGCGGATATTGAGGGTGCGATGGCTATTCAAAAAAATATGAACGCATCAAGTTATACAGTCTTAGCGGCTGCAACAGGAGCACATAACTTAGCTGGAGCAACATGGGTAGAGGAAGGATATCCAGCATTATTACTAGGTGGTCAATTTACGAAAGCGGGAACAGGACAAGTAATTATTCAAGATGGAACAGTGGCGATGACAAAAGATGGTGACCCAGAAGGTGCAATGAAATCATCATATGACCGTATCTCTTATAAAGAGCAAGCGGAGATTGATGCTAAATTTAAAGAATTTAGAAAAGACGTTGATAGCGTAATTGAGGATGCGGGCCAATTACATACTGATAAACCAAAATCGGGTATGACCTTTGGAATCGGTGAAGATGTAAATAATCCTAATATTTATGTCTCTTCAGGATTAGAAGGGCAAGAACCATTCAATGTAAAGGATGTTTATCTTCCAAATGTAAGTAACAAAGATTTTATTGTTATTCATTCAGATGCAGAAGAAGTTAACTTTGGTGGCGGTGCAATCCTGTATGATACGACAGATAAGGGCGAGTTCACATTAGTTAATACATCTCAAGCATATGACCCTAATTCCTTTTTTACTGAGTTAGCTAGTAAAGTCATTTGGGTGTTTCCAAATGCTAAAAAGATAACAACTAAAGGATATGGTGTAGTAGGAAGTGTATTTGCACCTAATGCAGTTGTAGATACAAAGGGTGGATCTATTAACGGACAAGCCTATGTTGGTGGATTACACCAAAGAGATGGATTTGAGGTTCATAATTTTAAATTTAACTGGCCAAAGTGGAAAAAGCCGGCAGCTGAAAAAGGAAATTTACAAATTAAAAAAGTTGATGAAAACGATGAAAACATTGTTTTAAAAGACGCAAAATTTGATGTTATAGACAAAGGCAATCATGTTGTGGCTACTGTTACAACAAACGAAAAGGGTATTGCGGAAGTTAAAGATTTACCATTTGGTGATTATTTTGTAAAAGAAATTAGTGCACCAGAGGGATATATAAAAGTTGATACACCAGTAAAAGTAACAATTGATAATACAAACATAATTGAATTTGTTATGAAGAATACGAAAAAAGTAGAAAATGGTCAATTTAAATTATTGAAAAAAGATAGTGAATCTGGTCAACTTTTACCAGGTGCAAAATTTGATGTTATAGATAAAGATGGGAACGTTGTCGAAACAATTATTACAGATGGTAAAGGTGAAGCTTTATCAAAACAACTTCCAGTTGGAACATATACATTACAAGAAGTTGAAGCACCAAAAGGTTACGAACTATCATCTAGTTTAGTTCATGTTGATGTAGCTGCTAATAAAACAGTGACTGTAGATGTGTTGAATAAAAAAATTGTTGAAAAAGCTACAGGTCAATTTGAAATCGTAAAAGTGGATGCAGAAGATAAAGCGAAAGTATTATCAGACGCAGAATTTGAAGTGTACAAAGATGGTAAAAAAGTAGAGACGTTACGAACAGATAAAACTGGTAAAGTAATCTCTCAGAAATTAGAGTCAGGAACATACACATTAAAAGAAACGAAAGCACCACAAGGGTATACATTATTAAAAGAAGAAATTGAAGTCGTTGTGGAAGCAAACAAAGTAGTACAAGTACAAGTAGAAAACGCAAAAGAACTAGGAAGCTTACAAGTAATCAAAAAGGATGCAGAGAGTGGAAAAGTTCTAGAAGACGCAGAATTTAGACTGAAGAACGAAACTGGTCAAGTAGTTGGAGAAGCGAAAACAACGAATAAAGACGGTGTAGTACAATTCGAAAACTTAGTACCAGGGAAATATACGTTAGAAGAAACGAAAGCGCCGGAAGGTTATAAAGCAATAGAAGTAACAGTCGAAGTAAACGTAGTAGCAAATGAAGTAGTAAAACAAGAAGTTATGAATGAAAAAGTGAAAGAAGAAATTACAGGTCAATTAGAAATTATAAAAGTAGATGCTAATGATACAGGTAAAACATTAGCTGGCGCAGTGTTTGAAATTTGGAAAGATGGAACAAAAATAGACACATTAACAACAGATGAAAATGGTAAAGCAACTTCGAAAGAACTAGAGCCAGGAGATTATATTTTAAAAGAAGTTCAGGCACCAGAAGGTTATGAGTTATCTGATAAGGAAATTGAATTTACGATTTCTAATCAAAAAATTGAAGTAGTAAAACTTCAAATTACAAATGAAAAAGAAACAAGCAAAGGTCCAGAGAATCCAGGTGGAGAAACAGAAAAACCAGGTGAAGAGACAGAAAAACCAGGTGAAGAAACAGAAAAGCCAGGTGAAGAGACAGAGAAACCAGGTGAAGAAACAGAGAAACCAGGTGAAGAAACAGAGAAACCAGGTGAAGAAACAGAGAAACCAGGTGAAGAAACAGAAAAACCAGGCGAAGAAACAGAAAAACCAGGCGAAGAAACAGAAAAACCAGGTGAAGAAACAGAGAAACCAGGTGAAGAAACAGAAAAACCAGGCGAAGAAACAGAAAAACCAGGTGAAGAAACAGAGAAACCAGGTGAAGAAACAGAGAAACCAGGTGAAGAAACAGAAAAACCAGGCGAAGAAACAGAGAAACCAGGTGAAGAGACAGAAAAACCAGGTGAAGAAACAGAGAAGCCAGGTGGAGAAACAGAAAAGCCAGGTGAAGAAACAGAAAAGCCAGGTGGAGAAACAGAAAAGCCAGGTGAAGAAACAGAAAAACCAGGTGGAGAAACAGAAAAACCAGGTGGAGAAACAGAAAAACCAGGTGAAGAGACAGGAACACCAGGTGAAGAAACAGGAACACCAGGTGAAGAAACAGAGAAACCAGGTGAAGAAACAGAAAAACCAGGCGAAGAAACAGAGAAACCAGGTGAAGAGACAGAAAAGCCAGGTGAAGAAACAGAGAAGCCGGGTGAAGAAGTAGGAAAGCCTAACTTACCAGAAAAAGAGCAAGGCAGTTCCAATGATCAAAAACTTCCAGCTACAGGGCATAATACAAATTACCTTCCATTTATAGGTGTAATTCTTGTGTTATTAGGAATGCGTTTAAGATTTATGACTAAAAATAGCTAATAGATTTATAAAAGGCAGAAGAGAAATGTCATCTCTTCTGCCTTTAAGTTTTTAAATAGAAGAAATAAGGTAAAACCTTCTGTATTGACCTGCAAACGCCCTTCAAGTAAACTAAAGAGAGTTTGCAAATGAAAAGGTGATAATGTTGTTAATTTCAATTAAAACGCTACAAGATGATCGTTTTTTACGTCCGCTGCAAAATATTGGCGGCTTATTTTTTGAAGATAGTACGATTGGATTTGAACAAGAGGAAGCAAATCTTATTGTTGATATACACATTGAAGAGAATGTGAAAGCATCTGCTCGTTTAACAGATGTTGCTACTGGAAATGTGTATGAAGAAACTTTCGCAAAAGATTTATCTGCTTTCACAGATGAAAAAGAGCGTATGAAGCAAGTGAAGCACGTTGTTTCTTATGTATATCTTTCTGTTCTTCAGCAGTTAACTGGTCTTGAACAAAGCTGGGGCATTTTAACAGGAGTTCGTCCGACGAAACTTCTTCATAAAATGCTTCAAAGTGGTATGTCAAAAGAAGAAGCACACCAAGAACTTCGTGAAAGCTATTTAATTCATGAAGAGAAAATTGAACTTCTTCAGCGTATTGTTGATTGCCAATTAGCGGTAGTTCCGGATTTATACCGTTTGAAAGAGGAAGTAAGTATTTATATCGGTATTCCATTCTGCCCAACAAAATGTGCATATTGTACATTCCCGGCGTATGCAATTAACGGACGCCAAGGCTCTGTTGATTCATTCTTAGGTGGTTTACATTATGAAGTTCGTGAAATTGGTAAGTTTTTAAAAGAAAAAGGTGTAACAGTTACGACGATTTATTACGGCGGCGGTACACCGACAAGTATTACAGCAGAAGAGATGGATATGCTGTATGAAGAAATGTATGAAGCGTTCCCAGATGTGAAAAATGTGCGTGAAGTAACAGTTGAGGCAGGTCGCCCAGATACAATTACGCCAGCAAAACTAGAAGTGTTAAATAAATGGAACATTGACCGTATTAGTATTAATCCGCAGTCATACCATCAAGAGACATTAAAAGCAATTGGGCGTCATCATACTGTAGAAGAAACAATTGAGAAGTATCACTTAGCTCGTGAAATGGGAATGAACAATATTAATATGGATTTAATTATTGGTCTTCCTGGTGAAGGGTTAGATATCTTTAAGCATACGCTAGATGAGACAGAAAAGTTAATGCCAGAATCGTTAACAGTTCATACGTTATCATTCAAACGTGCTTCTGAAATGACGCAAAACAAACGTAAATATAAAGTAGCAGGTCGCGAAGAAATTACAGCGATGATGCACGAAGCAGAAGAGTGGACGCAAAAGCATAATTACGTACCATATTACCTATATCGTCAAAAGAATATTTTAGGTAACTTAGAGAACGTTGGTTATGCAATGCCGACGCAAGAAAGTATTTATAACATTGTTATTATGGAAGAAGTTCAATCGATTATCGGACTTGGTTGTGGTGCATCAAGTAAATTTGTTCATCCGAAGACAGGTGCAATTACGCACTTCGCAAATCCGAAAGATCCAAAATCATATAACGATGGCTTCGTAAAATATACAGAAGACAAACTGAAAATTTTAGAAGAGCTATTTGTATAAGAAGAAAGAGGTTGTTCCATTTGGAACAGCCTCTTTTTTATTTTGTCAGTTTTTGTCGATAAGTTGATATATTCGAAAAATCGCTGATATAAATTGAGTTGCGGTCTATATATTTTAAAAATCGCTGATATATTTCAAGTTGTGTTCGATATATTCGGAAAACCGCCGATATAATTTCACTTACCGCCAAGCGGCACTGATTGTAAAACTATGTCGATAATAATCAGAAAAATTAGTCAAATCATTAGAGGACAATGTCTACTTATAGACGAAATGATAGATTTATGAAAGAGAAAAGGGGGAAATTGTTGGCATGTACATGACGATAGGGAGAATATTTGATTTAGCTGTTGGTAAGTATCCGAATAAAGAGGCGTTAGTAGAGCCGGAAAAAAATATTCGCTGGACATATAAACAGTGGGATAAGCAAATAAATAAAACGGCGCAAGCTCTATTGAAAGAAGGGGTAAGAAAGGGAGATACTGTATCTGTTTACTTATATAATTGCCGTGAATTTGTAAACGTTTACTTAGCTTGTGCGAAAATTGGGGCGATCTTTAACCCGATTAACTTCCGTTTAAAAGCAAAAGAATTATCGTATATCCTTCAAGATGCAGCCTCGAAAGTAGTAGTCTTTGAAAAAGCGGTTGAATCAACTGTTGCTATCATTGAACGAGATTTTCCAAATTCGTCTTTTTGGTACGTAGAAGACGATACACCTTCCTATGCTAGTTCTTACCATGAAAAAGTGAATGCGGCATCTTCTGACAAAGTAGATATCGAAATTGATGAAATGGATTATTGTTCTATGCTGTATACGAGCGGTACGACAGGTCATCCGAAAGGCGTATTGCATCGTCATCGTGAAATGACTGAGCATAGTATGATTTGTACGTATTTCTTAAAATATAATAGAGATAGTGCCGGACTTGTAGTAGCACCTTTATATCATTGCGGCGAGTTAAATGCTGGAATCATTCCGCGTATTCAAGTTGGTGGAAAGAATGTTATTTTACATCACTTTGATACGGATAGAGTATTACATACGATTCAAGAAGAGAAGATTACGACATTTTTTGCAGCACCGACGATGTGGAATATGTTACTGCAAAAAGATTTAACGCAGTACGATTTAACATCGATGAAGATTGGTATATATGGAGGAGCGGCAATGGCTCCAGCATTAGTGAAGGAATGTAAAGAACGTCTTTATATTGATCTCGTACAAATATACGGAATGACAGAAATGGGACCAGTTGTTGCGTTTCTTGTAGAAGAAGATCAAATTACGAAAGCAGGTTCAGCAGGAACACCGTGCTTTAGTCATGAAATCCGCATTGTAAAACCAAATGATGATGCACCAGCAGAACCAGATGAGGTATTACCTCCTTATGAAGTAGGGGAGATTATTTTACGCGGCCCAACTATGATGGCTGGTTATCATAACCGAGAAGAAGCAAATGCAAAATCGATGTATAAAGGATGGTATCACTCTGGTGATTTAGGTTATTTCGATAAAGATGGCTATTTATTCGTCGCAGATCGTGTGGATGATATGGTAATTAGCGGAGGTGTTAATATTTATCCACGTGAGATTGAAGATTTTCTACATAGTCATCCTGGTGTATTAGATGTTGCGGTGCTTGGTGAGCCAGATGAATTATGGGGAGAACGTGTTGTGGCTGTTGTTGTAAAGAAAGATGAAGCGATTACAGAAAATGATTTAGAAATATATTGTAAAGAAAGTGATGAATTAGCAGATTATAAACGTCCACGTCACTATTTATTTGTGGATGAACTTCCTCGTAATGCGAGTGGGAAATTACAGAAGTTTGTGCTGAGAGAGTCGTTGAAAGGTGCGAAAAAATAGAAAGTGTGGGATGCACTATACCTATGTGATTTTCGCCTGTTTTTAAATAGACGAAGCAATATCTTTGTTCTTTTGTAGAGGTGGAGAATTAAGTGAAGGTCAATTGATCTTCACTTAATTCTCGTTTTTTCTTAATGAAGAGTGATTCGTGTATTTGAAGTAAGGTGAAAGAACAAAAGGGATGTAATGTATAAAAGAAAAGACACCCTAAGGTGCCTCTCTCCGACTTGAACCATTTTCATTTCATACGAATCTATCCGTATTACCCCTTTGTTATAAGTGTAAACACATACTATAAAACAGAATCGTCTATATACACTAGATTGTTAGTTCACAAAATATAAGAGATCTGAGATCAGTATCGGAGTAACGCCACATCCCCTATAATGATTGATATGTTACGCCTTTTAAAAGAATCTGCTTTATAGAACGTGTCCACAAGTTATATTTTACTACATGTAATATTCATTTAGTTTATTTTTTGTGAATATGTATAATTACATAAACTTCATGAGAAAAAGAGAGTATACTTTGGTGTTTTGTAATAAAGATAAAGCCCACCTACAAAAAATAGAGGGCTTTTCTTACTTCTTATAGATATCTATTCCAATTATATTATCAGATGAATCTAAACGAACATATACGTCATCTGACAAAAGGTGGGCATTATATATTCTTTGTTTATACGTTGATATCTCGAAGCATTTTCCATTTGATTCACATTCCAAAATAATCATATCTCCATGTTCTTTCCAATTTACTAATCTAGCAGTTGTATTCATTTTTAATCCTCCTCTAGATCATTTTATGTAAATTAATAGAAACAGTGTGAGGAAGGAGTTTATATAGTCAAAAAGAAAGGTGAAGATATTGAAGAGATGGTAACATAGTAACTTTTAAAAAACAAACAATTTAATTATATCTATAATAAGATTAATTAATACAACGTATTAATCTAACAGAAGGGAGGAATAGCCATACAATTAGTTTGTTTTAAAATAGTAAGTGGTCAATATTTCTTATTTGTAGAAGGTATCCAGATTCCTGTACCAATTCCAGCGGCTGCTGCAGCTCTATTAATTGATCTAGGAATAATTCCACTTTGTTCTTAATATAAGGAATTTTAGCTGTTCTACCTTTTAATTGAAAACCCCTCAAGCATATGAATGCTTGAGGGGTTTTTACTGTTATAAAAATTGTTGAATGAAATGGGGTTCGCAACATTGTTTGATGGTCATGTTGGGATGCCCATTTTCTACTTTTATTTACGTGAAAATCCTTCTTCATCAAGGTATTCCGCAGCTTCTGGGTAAGAGTTGAATGTACCGTCTAAGTTTACACCAGCGTACACGTTCCACATATCATCCTCTTGAATAAGAGTTAGGATGTGGCCGTCTTCGTTCTTCCATTCTTCTTCTGCAGCAGGTTCCATTGGTGTAACAATTTCTTCTGGCTCCTGTGATAGACGTTCAATTACTTTTTCAATTAATGAACGCAGTTCTTCTTCTGAAAACTCACGGATGTTAATCATGCCTTTATCATCTGTTTTATAACCTTTAATGAAGCTTGCATATACAAAGCCGTTTCCGTTTGGATGTAAATGATATACAACGTTCTTTTTATCTAAACGACTTTCTTCAAAGTGAAAGTTCACGCGTTTTAATGATACGTTCTTTCTTTCTAATTCAGGGAAAGATTCAATAATCGATAATTTTTCTTCAAAAGTTAGCATAGTGCCTCCAAATATATAATAAAAGATTTAATTTATCTATTATAGCACAGTTACAATGGTTTCCAAAGATGCGGTGTGAGCTTGCAATTGAATACGTTTACGTCACGAGACTGTAAAAAGTGGACTAACGAATATATTCTTTTAGGTGTACAATGGAACATGGACTTTATACAAAGGTGGTTTTTTTATGTTTCAAAAAATAGCAAAGGAATGTTTAGCAGGTTTTACTGTCGCAATTGTTGCGTTGCCACTTGCCATTGCATTTGGTATTGCTGCAACGGGAACGTCTGAAGGAGCACTAGTTGGATTGTATGGTGCAATTTTTGCAGGTTTATTTGCGGCGTTATTTGGTGGTACACCTGGGCAAGTTACTGGGCCAACTGGGCCGATTACTGTTATCGCAACAGGGGTTATTGCGACGCACGGATTAGAGGCGAGTTTTATAGCCTTTATGATGGCGGGACTGTTTCAAATTTTATTCGGTGTATGTAAGCTTGGTTCTTACGTGCGATATATTCCGTATTCTGTCGTTTCAGGATTTATGAACGGAATCGCATTAATTATTATTTTAGGTGAAATGAAGCATGTGCAAAATAGTTTTCTACTCGTCGTATTAACGATTATTGTAATGATTGTTTCTGGAAAATGGATTAAGGCTATTCCGTCTAGTTTAGTTGCATTAGTTGGTGTGACAGCTATGCTTCCTTTCATTTCTTCTGCGTTAGAAGGGCTTACAGTGAAGTTACCGTTTATCGGAAACTTGTCATTAAATAAGGTGATTGAGAAGATTGGAACGATTCCAGAAGCAATGCCGACGCTTCATATTCCATCTTTAAGTGGAACAGGCATCGCAGAACTTATTTTACCAGCGCTTAGTATTGCTTTATTAGGATCGATTGACTCGTTGTTAACATCGGTTGTAATGGATAATGTGACGGGTACACGTCATAAAAGTAATAAAGAACTGGTCGGACAAGGTATCGGTAATATGATGAGCGGATTGTTTGGTGGATTAGCAGGCGCAGGGGCGACTGTACGGTCTATCGTGAATATAAGAAGCGGTGGTAAAACGGCGCTTTCAGCGAGTATGCATAGTGTTATATTATTTATTTTCATTATGGGACTTGGGTCAGTTGTACAATACATTCCGCTTGCTGTATTATCAGGTATTTTAATTTTAACTGGTATTGGCATGTTTGATTGGGAAAGCATGAAGAAAATGCATGTAGCACCAAAAGGTGATGTCATTGTTATGCTTGTAACGATGGTTGTCACAGTGAAGTTTGATTTAATGATTGCTGTTGCGTTCGGTATTATTCTTTCGTTCATGATATACATGGTGAAATGTAAAGACCGTAAAGCTTCTATTGTAAAAGAAAAAGACGCGACATATAAAATTAAAGGCCCACTTTCATTTTTAACAGTGGATCGTGTTTTTCATACTTTACAAGACGTAAAGTCTCCAGTTGTTTTACGTATGAAAGATGTGCGCTATATGGATGTATCAGGAGCGATGGCATTGTTAAACTTTGTTGAGCAGTCGGATAAAGTAGGTGCGAGTGTGACGCTAGAACAAGTGCCTGCTCATATTGAAAATACGTTAGTAACGATGGCGAGTAATGAGCAGAAAGATAAATTACAGTTTGTAAAAGCTGAGGCTATATAAGAAAATGCTCTCGTATGAGAGTGTTTTTTTATTGTATTCAACATCTTTATATCACAATGTTTTGTGGTTATTGAAGTTTGTTAATCTTAGCATTATAGTAACATTCTAGATTAGGAACGTAATATTATAAAAATGTATATGAATTTTGAGAATTCCTTTTTTCAGAAGGAAAAGCTTTAAGCTAGAGGGGAATAATTGATGTACAACAGTTACCACACGGAGTGAAAATTGGGATTGTACGCTCAATTGTTGTTTCTTTTGAGAAAGAAGTTGTTTTATGAACAGAGTATAAGACAACGATTGGGAACATAATTGCAAAAATGGAACTTAAATCATTTCCAGCAAAGAACCATCCTCTTGAACCAATCTTTGAGTTCGGATAGCTTTGGAAATCTGTACCAGTTGCCATAGCCGCGATGATTGAAATACTTAAAATTAACGTTGCATATAAGAAATACGTAATGATTTTATGAAATACATATTCGTTATTTTTTAATTCTTTTAGTGCGATAATATATCCAAACAGTAGTACAATTGGATATACACTTTTCAAAATAAATTTCACTTCTTCTCCAAATGAAACTGGAGATTTGACCATTAAATTATTTATAAGGCCGATTGCGAGTACGATGCCAAAGAGACATAAGTAGAGAATATACTTTTTTGCACCGTGTTGTTTATGATGAAGAAGTAGATAACCTAATGCAAGAAGCATAAAGGCGAAACGGACTACAATTCCGACGGTTGCGCTCATGTGTAATATATAAATTGAAAAAGATGTTAATAGATCTAAAATTGGTTGAAACACAATGAATAGCAGTAGGAAATGCGGGAAGTAGTTATCCATCTGTTTTAACTTAGTAACCATATGTGCCTCCATTTCTTCATTCCTTTATTTCAGCACTTCTATATATAAATGGTAAATAGATGGAAAGTATCGATAAACCGACTTTAATTGCTATATTTTTTAACGGAATTGTATGTTTTATACGAGGCTATATACAAATTACGAGATTATTAG
Organism: Bacillus sp. RC251; assembly: GCF_044908765.1. Classification (NCBI taxonomy): domain Bacteria; kingdom Bacillati; phylum Bacillota; class Bacilli; order Caryophanales; family Bacillaceae; genus Bacillus; species Bacillus sp. RC251. The sequence goes on from NZ_JBIYDP010000010.1 coordinate 137,437, forward strand.
ACAGAAAATTAAGAAAAAAGAAGGATTTTTCACCTGCTTTCTATAATTATATAAGTATAATCTTTATGTAGAAAAGAGGGGTATATATAATGGAAGTAACAAGTAAAACAGAATCTGTCATTGTGAAATATGAAGGGCACGTTGCAACAGTTATGGTCAATCGCCCAGAGGTGTTAAATGCATTAGATGAACCAACGTTAAAAGAGCTATTACAAAAACTGAAAGAAGTAGCGGAGAGTTCTGCACACATTGTTGTGTTATGCGGAAACGGCCGTGGTTTTTCTGCGGGTGGAGATATTAAATCGATGCTTTCAAGTAATGATGAAAGCAAGTTTGATGGCATTATGAATACTATTTCTGAAGTTGTTGTAACTTTATATACGATGCCTAAGCTTGTGATTAGTGCGATTCATGGACCGACTGCTGGTCTTGGGTTAAGTATTGCGTTAACAGCTGACTATGTGATGGCAGATATATCATCCGTTATTGCGATGAACTTTATTGGAATCGCTTTAATTCCAGATGGTGGCGGCCATTTCTTCCTTCAAAAGCGCGTCGGTGAAAATATGACGAAGCAAATTATTTGGGAAGGAAAGAAATTATCAGCAACAGAAGCGCTTGATATCGGTTTAATTGATGAAGTAATCGGTGAGGATTTCCAAACGGCTGTGAAGCAAAAAATTAGTGAATGGTCACAAAAGCCGATTAAAGCGATGATTCAAACGAAGCAAATTTTATGTGAAGTAAATCGTTCTAATTTAGAACAAACATTGCAACTTGAAAAGCGCGGCCAATATGCGATGAGACAAACAGCGGATCATAAAGAAGGCATTGCTGCATTTTTAGAAAAACGTTTGCCTGCATTTAAAGGGGAATAAAGTGAAATTTGAATTAATGGTAGTTTTACTGCCGGTTAATTTAAGGTAAAGGGGAGAAAGTGCTAACACATTTTAGTATAATTGTGTTAGCACTTTTTTTTTAGGAGTAATATATGAAGAAAATTATTGGTGTTATTGGCATGGTTGTAATAGCATATTATGCTTTACATAGTACACCATCTATGGCGGTGCGAACTGCATTGTTTTTTGAAGGACATCCAAGCGTTGCGTTTTCTGCCGAGGTGACGAAAGAAAAAGATGTGAAAAAAGAAGCAATTCCAGCTGAGTACCAAACTTTATATAGTAAGGAAGAAGAATCAGAGTACTATTTCTTTCCGCACGTAAGGGCACATGGATCAGGAATTGATATGCTTAGTGCGTGCGTGAAGAAAAAATGGTTTTTCTATAAAGCAGAGCTCGGATGTTATTAAATATGGGAGGTTGAATGATGTCAGCATATAACAAGTTAGTAAGAGATCGTGTTCCAGAGAAGATTTTAAGGTCTGGAAAAACATATACAGCACAAAAATTAACAGGACAAGCATACATACAAGCTTTAGCGAAAATTGGAACGGAAGAAATTCGTGAATTTGCTTCTATGAAAGAGCGTGAACATGCGCTAGATTCACTTGCGGATGCACTGGAAGTAATTATCTCTTTAGCGCGTGCAGAAGGTGCAACAATTGAAGATGTAGAAAGTCTACGAAAGCAAAAAGAAATAGAGCGCGGTGGGTTTGAAAGAGGCATTTATTTATTAGATGTGTCAGAAGAATAGTTTGATAGAAAGCATAGTGTTTATGAATAACGCTATGTTTTTTAAAAAGTGAATTTTAATATAATTTAGAAAATTAAACTATATTAGTAGAGGATTTATAGTAAATTCGGTATACTGAATAGTAGAGAAAATGAGGAGGAAACGACAATGGCACATCATACGAAAGAAACGATGGAACTTATTAAGGAGCTTGTCTCTATTCCGAGTCCGTCTGGAAATACAGAGAAAATCATTCGTTTTATTGAAAACTATGTAAGTGAGTGGAACGTAGAAACGAAGCGTAACAATAAAGGCGCTCTTATTTTAACGGTAAAAGGGAAAAATGATGCACAGCACCGTTTATTAACGGCACACGTTGATACGTTAGGGGCGATGGTGAAAGAAATTAAGCCTGACGGTCGTCTAAGTCTTTCTATGATTGGCGGATTTCGCTGGAACTCTGTAGAGGGGGAATATTGCGAAATTGAAACATCAAGCGGTAAGACTTATACAGGAACGATTTTAATGCATCAAACATCTGTGCATGTATATAAAGATGCAGGTGAAGCGAAACGCGACGAGAAAAATATTGAGGTTCGTATTGATGAGCGTGTCTTTTCAGCTGATGAAGTACGTGAATTAGGAATTGAAGTAGGAGACTTCGTTTCATTCGATCCGCGCGTTCAAATTACAGAGAGTGGATACATAAAATCACGTCATTTAGATGACAAAGTAAGTGTTGCGATTTTATTAAAATTAATTAAGAGATTACAAGACGAAAACGTAACATTACCATATACAACGCATTTCTTAATTTCTAATAATGAAGAGATTGGATACGGTGGTAACTCTAACATTCCAGAAGAAACGGTTGAGTATTTAGCGGTTGATATGGGAGCGTTAGGTGATGGTCAAGCATCTGACGAATATACAGTATCTATTTGTGCAAAAGACTCTAGCGGTCCGTATCATTATGCACTGCGTAAACATTTAGTAGAGCTTGCGAAAACGAACAATATTGAATATAAAGTAGATATTTATCCTTACTATGGATCGGATGCATCAGCTGCGATTCACGCTGGATTTGATGTGAAACATGCATTAATTGGAGCGGGTATTGATTCTTCTCATGCATTTGAGCGTACACATGAAAGTTCGATTGCACATACAGAAGCGTTAGTATATGCATATGTAATGTCTCATTTAATTGAAGAATAATTTCATAGAAAATAGAGAGAGCTGATTAAAAATATTATTTTTAATCAGCTTTTCATTTAGGGGGGCAAGATGAAGAAATTATTGATGGGTAGTATCGTCGTAAGTTTAGCGTTAAGTGGATGTGCTCAAGAAGGTTCAGATGAAAAAGTAGTGACGAAGGTAGAGGATACCGAGGGGAATAAAAAAGAGAGTAGAAAAATACAAGGATCACAAATAAATCCACAAGTGCAAAGTCGCTACACTGTTTCAATGAATTCTACTGAGGGAGAAGCGTATACTTTGCATGTTTTTTCGAATAATGAACAACATGAAACGCAAAAAGAGCCTTGGGTTGGTGCACAAGAAGGGGATCAAATATATAAAGGTGAATATCAGCTTGCCTTACAATCTACAAGCGCGACATTATATTTGCAAGAGGCGAAAATTGGAGAGTTTGTATTTAATACGTCTAGAAAAAATGGATTTGTAAGTAAAGGTACACCAGATTTTTTCGTAGCACTGCAACGTGAGTCTTCTAATTTTTCAACAGCGAAAGCTTTTTACATTCATAAAGGGAAAGTGCTCGAAGTGAAAATTAATGAAGATGATTTTGGTATTGCAGGAACTTGTTTTAAAGCTTTAGATAAAGGGAAGTTTCTTATTGGGAATTATGATAATGGAGAAGGAATGTGGTATTTTTCAACTTTCCAAACCGATCTTGAAACGGGAAAAGCGAAACGGGTTGATCAGAAAAAAATTCCTTTAGAGGAAGGGAATGTATACGTTAAGGACAATTTCAAATGATACATTAGGAGAAGCAACTGATGGTGGTATGCTAGATTACTAGGAAGAACAAGTTCAGAATGTAACTTCTTTCTGTTAATAAAAATAAAGAGATTGCCAATAGGCAGTCTCTTTTATTTATTAACGTTTCTCTTTATTTCCGGCATGTGATATCATTTAATTTTACGTAAAAAAGATATTCGAATAATTGTAATCATAATAATTTTAAACGATAAAGGATGATAATAGATTGAGTAATCATAGTACAACACCTGCATGTATATATACGTATGCATTTCGTGAGGAGGAGCGTGCTTTATGTTATTTGGAAATGCGCTCGTTCTTTGGAATGGAGTCTCACGTTAATATTTTGAAAAGTGATGTCAAAATTGCCCCGAGTAGAAGTGCATTTATTAAAGAGCGCGTTGAGGTTATGTATGAAGGAGACGACTTAGAAAGTATTTTAAAACAAGTGGAACAAATTGATTTGGCGGGAGCGTCGTTTAAAGTTATCTTCGTTAAAATCAATGACCTGGTTGGAGAAAATAAAATTGAATATGGGGAAAGACGTCTCATTGAACGAGACCTCGGCATGCATATTGAAGGAGAAGCGGATGTTCGTAATCCAGAGCGTGTATTCGGGATTGTTCCTCTTGGAGGACGCTGGTACTTCGGACACTATGTAGAAAGTGAACCAGTTTGGTATCATCACATAAAAAAACCGCATAGTTATTCGACATCTCTTAGCACACGTGTTGCGAGATCGGTTGCCAATATCGCTGTACCAAATCCAGATGGAGTAAGAGCAATTGACCCGTGCTGCGGTATTGGAACAGTAGTAGTAGAAGCACTTTCTATGGGAATTAACATCGTTGGTAGAGATATAAACCCACTTGTAGTTCTTGGAACGAGAAAAAATATCGCACACTTCGGATTTGAAGGAACAGTAACAAAAGGCCCAATTGAAGAAATTACTGAGAACTACGACGTTGCAATTATCGATATGCCGTACGACTTATTTACGCATGCAACACCAGAAGACCAGTTCTCTATTCTTTCAAGTGCGCGCCGCATCGCTAAAAAGGTAGTCGTTGTCACGATGGAAACAATGGACGACATGATTCATGAAGCAGGATTTGAAATTACAGATCGCTGTATTACAAGAAAAGGATCATTTACTAGACAAATTCTTGTTTGTGAATAAGAAAGGAAGGTCACCCGTTTGGGTGACCTTTTTTGTTTGATATTGATGTGTGATTGGTTGGTGGAATGGAGGAGTGATTTGACGTAATTTGTCGGTAAGTCGATATATTTAAAAAATCGTTGATATATTGTACTGAATCGCTGATATATTTAAAAAATCGTTGATATATTCCGAGAATCACCGATATCGCTACATTAGCATATTACTGTTCTTTTAATTTCTCTTGTTGTGCAAGTAATAAATTGCGTAATACGTGTCCGCGGTAACTTTCTAGTTTTCGCCCTTCGTGGTAACGCACGCCTAATTTTTTTAGTTCGGCTACGTACCAGCCTTTTGTTCCGTAGTACATTGGATCACTTCCTTTTTGCTTTTGAACAGTATATGTGGCGGGGGGAGAGAATTTTCTATTTTATTCAGCATTAGTGCTACAAATTTGAAAAACATGTAAGAAGAATATGATATCACTTCTATTTTTAGTTTATAAAAATAGGCTTTATAGTAAGAATTTCTAAAAATATAAAGGGGGAATATGCTTTGTTTCCAGGTACTTTATATGAAACACATGTTAAAACAAGAAATTTAGAAGTAGCAAAAGAATTTTATACTAAACTTGGATTATTTCATGCTCGCACAATTGAAGAACGACGTGTAGCATTCTTTTGGTTTGATAAAGATAATAAGAAGGAACAAATGCTGGGCATTTGGGAGGTATCAGAAGAGGAATTCAATAAAAGTCACTTTGCATTCAAGGTTAATTATGAAGAAATCATTCATGCAAGAGAATGGCTTCTTAATAAAGGAATAAAACCAAGAGCCGCTTTCGGTCTTGAACCTTCCGAGCCTATGGTCCAGACGTGGACACCTACTGCGAATCTTTATTTTTATGATCCTGACGGTAATTCTTTAGAGTTTCTATGCTTACTTCCTGAAAAGAAAAACGTAAAACAAGATGTCATGTATTTAAGTGAGTGGGAAAAATTACCGAGTGAAATATAAATTTGATATTGGCTCAAATCCCGCAAAATAATTTAAAAAGGAACCATAACTTTGCTCAAGTAGTGACGTTATGGCTTTTTTGTTTTGTGCTGGTTAATAATCACTAACTGTCTACTGTATAAAAAAATAGACAGTAGTGTATGCTTTTTTTTACAATGTATACAAATTTATACCCTATGCGTTGGCATGATATTTGCAATAAAAATAGTATCAACATATAGGGGAGAGATAGAAATGAAGGTTAGTAAAGTGTACACGACAATTGATGCTCACGTAGCTGGGGAACCGCTTCGAATTATTACAGGCGGCGTGCCAGAAATAAAAGGAGAAACGCAGTTAGAAAGACGCACGTACTGTATGGAGAATTTGGACCATCTTCGCGAGGTTCTTATGTATGAACCAAGAGGACATCACGGTATGTACGGTTGTATCATTACTCCGCCTGCGAGTGATCACGCTGATTTTGGCGTATTATTTATGCACAATGAAGGCTGGAGTACGATGTGTGGTCATGGCATTGTCGCTGTTATTACAGTAGGAATTGAAACAGGTATGTTTGAAGTGACAGGTGAGGAACAAAAGTTCATTATTGATAGCCCTGCTGGGGAAGTGATTGCGTACGCAAAATATATTGGGAGCGAAGTAGAGTCTGTATCATTTGAAAATGTCCCTTCATTTGTATACAAAAAAGATGTTCCTATTAAAATAGATAACTATGAATTTCAAGTAGATATCGCGTTTGGTGGAGCATTCTACGCGGTAGTAGATAGTAAAGAACTTGGTTTGAAGGTTGATTTCAAAGACTTAGCTGCTATTCAAACGTGGGGCGGTAAAATTAAGCACTACATCGAGAGCAAAATGGAAGTAAAGCATCCACTTGAAGAAGGGTTAAAAGGAATATATGGCGTTATTTTCTCAGATGAACCGAAAGAAAAAGATGCAACTTTACGAAATGTAACGATCTTTGCTGATGGGCAAGTAGATCGTTCTCCTTGCGGCACAGGAACTTCCGCAAGAATCGCAACTCTTTTTGAAAAAGATGCTTTACAAAAGGGAGAAATTTTCATCCACGAATGCATTACTGACGGGAAATTCGAGGGGGAAGTATTGTCGGTAACCGCAGTAGATACATATGAAGCTGTCGTTCCGAAAGTAACGGGTCATGCATTTATTACAGGATTTCATCAGTTCGTTGTAGACCCGAGAGATGATTTGAATCGGGGATTTTTGTTAGGATAGAAGGAGGAGGTGGAAAGATATGCTAGTCATAAGCGCGAATGAACAACGAAACTTAGTAAATATGAACGAAGTCATTGAATACGCGGCGCTTGCTTTAAAAGAATTTTCCGCAGAAAGAACGATCACACCAATTCGCGGCTCATTACCGTTTGCGAACGAGAAAAATACGGCATTAATTATGCCTTCAGTAGCGGAGGGACTTGAGGCACTTGGCTTAAAAGTAGTAACAGTAGTCCCCGAGAACAAAAAGATAGGAAAGAAAACGATAAACGGAATTGTGATGCTATCAGACTTTCAAACGGGAGAACCGCTCGCACTTTTAGAAGGATCCTACTTAACGATGATTCGAACAGGGGCTCTATCCGGAGTAGCGACAAAACATTTAGCTCGTCATAACGCAAAAACTTTATGCATAATCGGGACCGGAGAACAGGCGAAGGGAATTGCTGAAGCTGTATTTGCGGTAAGAGATATCGACAAAGTCATTTTATACAATCGAACAGAAGAAAAAGCGTATGCATTTGCGCAATATATACAAGAAAGATTCAATAAACCTGCATATGTTCACACAAATGCAAATGAAGCAATAAACGAAGCAGACATTATCGTCACAACTACGAACGCATCCACACCAGTCTTCTTAAAAAAACTACAAAAAGGCGTCCACATAAACGCCGTCGGCTCATTCAGGCCAAACATGCAAGAATTACCATCTCACGCTATTACGAGCGCAAATAAAGTAGTAGTCGAATCAAAAGAAGCAGCATTAGAAGAGACAGGGGATCTTCTAGTTCCGATAAAAGAAGGTTTATTTGAGGCAAGCAACATTTACGCCGAGCTTGGTCAAATTATAAGTGGTGAAAGAGCTGGTAGAGAGAACGATGAAGAGATTACTGTTTTTAAATCGGTTGGTTTGGCAGTAGTGGATATTATCGTTGCGAAGTATTTGTATGAGAAAGCGGTGGAGTGCGGAGTGGGGAATAGGATTGAGTTTTGAGAGACTGCCTTTTGGTGGTCTTTTTTTGTTTGGGGTTTGGTTGCTAGTTTTTTAACTCATTTCATGTAAAAACAATTGATTATTCTTAATTATTCGACACAATGCAACAATTTAAGATCGTGTTTTTTGCTATGATAAGTAAGAAATTTACATATTGTGTTATTGGGGGATAAAAAGAGATGTTGAAAAAATTTACTACATGTATTTTAGGTGGCGCTTTAGTATTCAATTTATCTGGTTGCGGCAATACATCTGACAAAACTTCTTCAGAATCTAAAGAAACCAATTCTAAACAAGAAGAAAAGAAAGTGCAAACAACTGATGAGGCGAAAACGAAAGAGAATACAAAGCAGAAAAATACAGAACAAACAAAAGAGAAATCAAAAATAAAAGAAAAAGAGTATGCTGTAAACAAGGATTTTCATACACCTAAATTTGATGTAACTGTAAAAAGAGTTGTAGAAAGAGATAAGGTTGGTAAAGAGAGTATAGGATTCCAAAAACCTGAAGATGGACATGTCTTTATTGTTGTAGAAGCAGAAGGGAAAAATATCACAAACGAACCGATGAAATTAGCCGTTTTACCATCAGTGGATTTAGTGGATGAAAATGATAATGCTTACCAAAGTGATGTGTGGGCAGCTAGTAGTTATGAGGTTGAAAAAGGTGAGACCTCTAGTATTACTAAGGAATTAAAACCAGGGGAGGTAAGGAGAGAAAATAAAGTTTACGTGATTAATAAAGAAAAGTTTGATACAGGAAAATGGTATGTAATTGTTAACCGTGAGTATAAGGAACAAATTAAATAGTGTTTATTTATTAAGAGGAGGTGGCTCCTCTTTTTTTGCATGAAATTTTGTAAAGCAAGAAAAATAGAATGTTAATATTCTAATATTCAATAGAAAGATAAAATGTTTAAAAGTTCAGAATAATACTTTATAATATATTTAGTAAAATTAACCAAAATATATTTTGCTTATTATGTATTAAAGGGGAAATGAAAATGGCTGGACAAATTCGCATGTCACCAGAGGAGCTTAAATCGAAAGCTGCTCGATATGGACAAGGTGCAAATCAAATTGAGGACATTTTAAGTCAACTACAAAACTTACAAAATGAATTAAGAGGAGAATGGGAAGGCCGTGCTTTTGAAGGTTTTGACCAACAGTTCAATGAATTAAAGCCAAAAGTACAAAACTTCGCACAGCTATTGCAAGAAATTAATATGCAGCTGAATAAAACTGCAGAGGCTGTTGCTTCTCATGATGAAGAATTATCACGTAATTTCGGTTTGAAATAAAAATTGCTTTACTCTATATAACAAGCATTTCAAATGAGCCATACAGCTTATATTGTATGGCTCATTTGATTGCGTGCCCAGCTTAGCTGGACACACGTTTAAAAAGAGTGATATTGATAGAGAAATTTCATATATTTATTGGGATTTCTTTGGCATGTTCTGAAAATTAGAGAAAGGATTTGAGTGATGGGACAATTTCAAAGTAATTTTCAAAAGGCACAACAAATTGCTACGCAGATGAGAACAGCTTCGGATATAATCCAAAGTGCAACAAATCGTCCTATAACAAAGGCGACGCGTACAACACTATCTGTTAACTTCAAAGCACAAGAAGCGAATCAACAAATGTTAGATTTTACGAAACAATTTTCCACTGCCTTTCAACAAGCGGTCGATAATATTCATTCAGTAGCCCAAGAGTTTGAGAGAATGGATAACGAACTTCACAACACTTTTCGCTAATGTGACAACCTACGTAAAGGTAAAATGGTAGGAGGAATATGATGAGTCAAGATATTGAAAAACAAATTAATCAAGTAAATCAAAAGTTAAGAAGTGTATTTGAAGAACAAGACCGAAATCAATCCGCGATTCACATTCATGAGCAAGCGGAAGCAGATTTTTATGAATGGAGAGGTCGAAACCATCGTTTGTTTGATCGAATTTTAGGAACTTGGCATGGTGATAGAGAAATGTCTCAGTTTTTTATGAATACATATCAAGAGGCACAACATATTGAACGAAAAGTCACATTTGAATTGGAAAACCAAAAAGAAACGTTGCTTAAAGAAAGACGAAACCTTAGTGATTTAGAAAACGACCTTTCCTATCAACAACAACAATTAGCGAGGGAGGTCAATGCATGAGTTTAAATATGTATTTAGGAGAAGTACAAGGCCAAACTCAAAGCATGAATGCTGTATGTAACGCTACTATTCAAGGCATGGAACAAGCGATTCAGTCGATTGATGCTTTTGCAGTTGATACTGTTTTACAAGGGCAAACATATAGTAGTGCAAAATCATTTTTTGTACAAACCTTTCGTCCTTTAGCGCAAGGAATCATTTATTTATGTGAAGAATTAATCCGTCAGAATGATGCCTTTCCAAGTCAATTTCAATCACAGGTAGCTTCAACTGATGTTATTGAACAAGAATTATTGGAACAAATTCGAGAAATTGACCGAATGAAAACAAGTATGGAAGCTATCAATCAAGCTATGCCAATCCCTGGTATGGATGCTATGGTAAATCTTTTTACTGTCATGAGGAAAAAACTGCAAGAAAAATTAGAACATCTATATGAATTTAATTATACTTCTAGTAGTAATTATGATACGGCACTCCAACTAGCCGCTAGCATTGCGACGGGTTTGGCGGAAGTTCAAAGTGGAAAAGGCTTTAGTCCTGCAAGTGGTACATTTAGTACGCAAGGGTTGAATATGGAGTGGACAACTTCTATTCAGGCGATTGGAGAAGAGAGGGCACGTCAAGTTGCCAATTCAATTGAAGAAGGTGCAATGTGTGGTAAGCCACCTGAAAAATCTACTTTCCGAAAAGTGGTTGACGGTACTATAGAAGGTGCAGGACAGGCAGTTGAAGATACTATAGAAGGATTTAAGGCACTTGGTAAATGGGAAACATGGGAAAACATGGGGAATGCTGCGTTGCATCCTATTGATACCCTCAGTACGATGTATAATGTATTGTCAGATTCATTTATTAATGATGTAATAAATGGAGATGCTGAAAGTCGTGCTAAATGGGGAAGTTATGCTTTAACACAAGTTGGATTAGGACTTATTGGTGATAAAGGATTAAGTAAAGCAAGTAAATTAGGTCAAGCGGGTAAAGTGACCAAACTAGCAAAAAACGAGATTCCGCAAACTTTTTCGCATATTACAAGTAATTTACAAATGGGAGATCGCTTTGCTTTTGCAGGTATGGGTACATTCAAAAATGAATTGCCTAAAGTTGAAGATTTATTTGTATATGCAAGTAGAGAAAAAAGTAAAGGATTAAATGATAATATAAATCAAACCTTTGGAGTTAAGAAGATTGAGGGGAAAAATTCTCATGAATCTAGGGGAGCTAGTTTAAAAGAAATTAAAAGACAATTAAATATACCTAGATTTCAACACCCGATTAGTCAAAAAATGGTACCATTAACAGATAGTAATGGTAAAAGGATATTAAATGATAATAAACAGCCTATTATGACTCGAGAATTAACATATGAAGTAAAAGGTCAAAAAATTATAATTCAAGATCATTCAGAGGGTCATAAGTTTGGAGAAGGTGGAATTGGAGATCAGCCACCGCATCATAATGTAAGACCTGAATACAATACACGAACAGGACAGGTAGATGGTATGGAGGATCATTATTATTTTGAGAAGAGAAATAAAAAATAGGGAGTATAAAAATGATTGATCAATTTAAATTTTTAAATCCACAAGCGTTAATTAGTATTTTTGGGAAAATACCAAAGTTTGAAGAATCAGAGTTATTAGATGTGCGTCTTAAAAGAGATGGTCCTACTTTAGTTATTCAATTGATGACAAAGGAAAATGTTGAAAACAAGCCAAAACGATGGAATAAGTGGGATGTAATTTATGTAGAGATATCTTTCTTTACTATTCATAATTTAACAATAAAAGGTTTAGGAACAGAAAATATAATTGATTATTTTGAAATAAATACGATAGAAGAAGAAGGTTTATTAAAAATTAAGTGTAAGAATCAAATGTTAGTTGAGTGCTCGTTTGAATGGGCAAAGGTAGAAGGGGTAACCCCAGGCTTAATAGGATTACCATAATTTTGATGGGAAGTAGATAGTTAATTTTTATAGTATTCATATTTTAATATTTTTGGATTAAATAAGGAATGTATCAAGGACATTATCTTTTTCTTCTTTATTGATACCAATGTATTTAAGTGTAATTTGTGGTGTGCTGTGATTGAGTATGTCTTGCAACATGTATACATCTTTAGTTTGTTTATAGAACCAATAGCCGAAGATTTTGCTCATGGTGTGAGTCCCAATAGATTCGATACCAGCAAAATCTTTGGCTTTTTGAAATTTTTGATAAGCCTAGATCTTATTAATGGGTTGATCTTCTTTTCGAGAAGGGAATAATATTTCACAGAAGGTGTAAAATGGGATGTTGATTTAGATGGTGATGGTGAAGATGATAGTATTAAGGATATGGTGAAAACGGGTGCGAAAAAAACTTGGTCAACAGTAGCGGGGTGGTTTAATTAATATGAAAAAAATTATAGATTTTAATAAGAGAGCTTTTGCACATTATATGGCTCTTTATCCTGTAAATGAAATAAGATTCCAAATAATTGCCCTTGTTCTTGTGGGAGCGGACATATTTATTCTGTTGCCCGCTTTTGCGAATCCTTTTCGATTACTCTATGTATATATAGTAACTCCTCCAGTTGTTTTTTTAAATTTGTGGGCGATATGGATTGCTATCAATCCTCGGAAACGACAATTACAATACACCCTATTCCGAGGAGTATATGGCGCCATATGTTCAGTCGGATTATTGGTTATAACTCAAAAATATGCTTATGAAGTGTTACAATTGCAAACTCCCATCTATTTTATTCTTTCATTTGGTTTGTATGGCTTTGCTTTGTATTATTTTTATAAAAATCATATTGAAAAACTTCAGGAACCAAGAAAAAAATCAAAATCATCGAAAGGAACTGGTGGTGTAAAAGTAGCAGCTATTGCAGCGGGATCGGGGCAGTTAATTGCTAATATAATTCTTAGCATTGCAACACAACAGATGGGGGCAATTGTATTTATGTCTGCATGCACAGTGTTTTCGTTTGTTTTGTTTTATATGATTATAGAACTCCATAAGTATTATTATTTACGGAAGCATATAGAAGATGGAGGGAAAATACGTATAGGCTTTTAAAGAGGATTTGTTGCATTTCAAGTATATAATCGCATTCTTCTTATAGTTGGTTAAAGGATAGAAAAAATAGGAGGGAGAGTTAATCTCATGAATGTGGAATTACATTTAGATAGCAGAGATATCTTTTTTCTATTTTGGGTGATAGGGATAAATAATACTTAATCGAAAACGGCAGGATGGTGCAAGTGAGATTCTGCGCTATTCAAATAATCTTTGAAAAATATATAAGCCGTATAAGAAAGGGCGGAGAATTATGCAATTTTCTAAAGAAAAGCTGTTACCAAATGGCTCTATTGTTCTGTTAAAAGGTGGGACAAAAAAGGTTGTAATTTACGGAAGAAAACAACTACTTATGGTTGAAGAACCGGTTATGTATGACTACATAGGCTGTTTTTATCCAGAAGGATATATTGATCCTGATTATACATTTGTATTTAATCATGATGCTATTGAAGAAATTATATTTGTAGGTTTTATAGATGAGGAAGAAGAGGCATTTGTAGGATTGCTTAATTGAATGTGATCTAGAAACAGGTGACCTCCAAATTCCGATAAAACTAGCAATCTCCACGCCGAACTTGGTTAAATTATAAGTGGAGAAAAAGCCGGCCGCGAAAACGACGAAGAGATTACTATTTTCAAATCAGTTGGTTTGGCAGTAGTAGATATTATCGTTGGGAAGTATTTGTATGAGAAAGCGGTGGAGCGCGGGGTAGGGAATAGGATTGAGTTTTGAGGGACTGCCTTTTGGTGGTCTTTTTTGCATGAAATTTTGTAAAGCAAGGAAAATTGAATATCAATATTCTAATATTCAATAGAAAGATAAAGTGTTTAAAAATTCATAATAAAATATTATAATTTTATTTAGTAAAAATAACCAATTTATATGTTGCTCATTATGTATTAAAGGGGAAATGAAAATGGCTGGACAAATTCGTATGTCACCAGAGGAGCTTAAATCAAAAGCGACTCGATATGGACAAGGTGCAAATCAAATTGAGGACATTTTAAGTCAATTACAAAACTTACAAAATGAATTAAGAGGAGAATGGGAAGGTCGTGCTTTCGATGGTTTTGATCAACAGTTCAATCAATTAAAGCCAAAAGTACAAAACTTCGCACAGTTATTACAAGAAATTAATATGCAGCTTAATAAAACTGCAGAGGCTGTTGCTTCTCATGATGAAGAATTATCACGTAATTTCGGTTTGAATTAAAAACGCTTTATTCTATATAACAAGCATTTCAAATGAGCCATACAGATTATATTGTATGGCTCATTTGATTGCATGCCCAGCGAGTGATATTGATAGGGATATATATTTATTGAGGTTTCTTTGATGCGTTTGGAAAATTTAATGAAAGGGTTTGAAAGAATGGGACAATTTCAAAGTAATTTACAAACAGCAACGCAAATTGCTACGAAAATGGGATTAGCCTCTGATAGGATTCAAAGTGCAACCAGTCATTCTATAACAAAGGCGACGCGTACAACGTTGTCTGTTAATTTCAAATCACAAGAAGCGAATCAGCAAGTTTTAGACTTGACGAAACAATTTTCCGCTGCCTTTCAACGAGCGGTTGATAATATTCATTTGGTATCTAATGAATTTGAGAGAATAGATAACGAACTTCACAATACTTTTCGCTAATGTGACAACCTACGTAAAGTAAAATAGTAGGAGGAAAAAGATGGATCGAGATATTGAAAACCAAATTAAAGAGTTAAATTTAAAGTTACGAAATGTATTTGAAGAACAGGACCGAAATCAATTCGCAATTCAAGCTCAAGAACAAGCGGAAGCAGATTTTTATGAATGTAGAAGTCGAAATCGTCGTTTGTTTGATCGAATTTTAGGAACTTGGCATGGTGATAGAGAAATGTCTCAGTTTTTTATGAATACGTATCAAGATGCACAACATATTGAACGAAAAGTCACATTTGAATTGGAAAACAAAAAAGAAACGTTGCTTAAAGAAAGACGAGAACTTAGTGATTTAGAAAACGACCTTTCCTTTCAACAACAACAATTAACAAGGGAGGTCAATGCATGAGTTTAAATATGTATTTGGGAGAAGTACAAAACCAAACTCAAATTATGAATGCTGTATGTACGGCCACCATTCAAGGTATGGAACAAGCAATTCAGTCGATTGACGCTTTTGCAACTGATACTGTGTTACAGGGGCAAACATATAGCAGTGCAAAAGCATTTTTTGTACAAACCTCTCGACCTTTGGCACAAGGAATCATTTATTTGTGTGAAGAATTAATCCGTCAGAATAATGCCTTTCCAAGTGACTTTCAATCACAAGTAGCTTCGACAGATGTAATTGAACATGAGATATTAGAACAAATTCGAGAAATTGACCGAATGAAAACAAGTATGGAAGCTATCAATCAAGCTATGCCAATGCCGGGTATGGATGCTATGGCGAATCTTTTTATTGTTATGAGGCAAAAACTGCAAGAAAAGCTGGATCATTTGTATCAATTCAATCAGACCTCTAGTAATAATTATAGTACAGCAATTCAATTAGCAACTAGTATTGCTGCAGGTCTTGCGGAAGTTCAAAGTGGGAAAGGGTTTAGTCCGGTAAGTGGTACGTTTAGTACACAAGGTTTGAATATGGAATGGACAACTTCAATTCAAGCGATTACAGAAGAGAGGGCACGACAAGCTGCCAATTCAATTGAAGAAGGTGAAATGTGTGGTAAGCTACCGGAAAAATCTACTGGTGAAAAAATTTGGGACGGTATTGTAGATGGTACGGGACAAGCAGTTAGCGATACAATAGACGGAATAAAAGCTTTAGGAGATTGGGAAACGTGGGAAAACATGGGGAACGCTGCTTTGCACCCTATTGATACCCTTAGTACCATGTATAATGCATTGTCAGATTCATTTATTAATGATGTAATAAATGGAGATGCTGAAAGTCGTGCTAAATGGGGAAGTTATGCTTTAACACAAGTTGGATTAGGACTTATTGGTGATAAAGGATTAAGTAAAGTATCGAAGGTAGCAACTACTGCAAATCTAACAAAAGGTATGTCCAGAGTAACTAATTCTGCTAAATATAGAAATGCAATAAACGTATTAAATAATTTTAATTTAAACATTGGAAACCGTTTTGCTTATGCTGGTATTGGGGGAAGTTCTTTAAAATCTAGCTTTATTGATACTTATCAAACAGCTAAGGATAAGCTATCACCTTATCAATATACTAAGAGGACTACGGATGGTGACATTTTTGTTGGTAAATTATATGGAGAAGATGTAATTCTTAAAGATGTTAAAGTTGATGAAATTACTTACTCTAAGAGAACTCGAGAAGAAGCTGAACAACTTCGGAAGGAATTTGATAGGAGTGTGAGAAAAGATTTTCTTAATGCATTGGTAAATGATCCTGTTAAACTGAAAGAACTCAAAAAAGCGGGAATAACAGATGCTGATATAGAAAGGATGAAAAGAGGAAACAATCCAAAAGGGTGGCAAGTACATCATAACCTCCCTTTAGATGATGGAGGAACAAACGACTTTGGAAATTTAACATTAATACAAAATCATCCATATCATAAAGCTATAACTAATACACAACGTACGTTAACTAGACACTTACAAGATGGAGATAGTGTAGACGTAAGCTGGCCTATACCAAAATATAACATCTACCCTAAGGGATAATAAATAAACTTAGAAAGGGATTTTTATATGTGGAAAAATCTGATTTTAGAAATTGAAAAAATAGAGAAAAGTTTTAATGATAAACTGAATACACCAGCAACAGATAGTGAAGTTAAGAAATTAAGAGAACGCATGAAAAAGAGTTTTAATGTTGACCTACCGAGTGAATATGAGGAGTTTCTTAAAACTGTAAATGGATTAGATTTTAACGGGCTAGTACTTTATGGAGTTGACTCTTATTTGTTGGATACAGAAAGGGACGAATCAATTTGCGGGTTTATAGAAACCAATGAGATTTGGTATGAAAATGAATTTCAAAAAGAGTATCTTTTCCTTGGAGATTCCAATATAGCATGGTTCTGTAAAAACTTATCTGATGGTACTTATTTAGAACTTGATAAACCATCTGGTACAGTGATGAATACATATAATGATTGCAACACAATGCTTGAGGAAGCATTGAAAACTGCCCTTCTTTAATAGGAGGTATTAAAAATTATGTTTAATTTTTTGAAAGAATATGTTGTAGCAGACAGAAGTGTCCGTTCTAAACAGAAACCTATTTTCTATCCTATATATCAAGATGAGATAGATGAGGCAGAAAGTTTATTACAAATGGAACTCCCAAAAGAACTAAAACGCTTTTATCAAGAAATAGGTTGTGGGTTTTTAAAGTCTGATAAAAGAACGTTTTTCAACAGATTTATGGACCCGATTTCAGTTGCAGATTTCTGTTTAAGGCAAGATATTTATGAATATAATCCAAACCTAGATGATGTAGATGATGATGATGATTCATTAGTGTTTTTTGAAGTAACAGAACTTAACTTTTTAACAATTAAATTTAAAGAGGAAAATGAATTAGGTCAATGTCCTACTTACTCTGAAGATGAGAAAATAGCGGATTCTCTAGAAGAATTTTTAATTAAAATGGATGAAAATCCTGACTATTATATTTAATCTTTTTAAGACTTGCATTAAGGTGTAGCATTTGAAAAATATCTAATCATGAGTAAAAAAGCTTATGTATAACCTGCATAAGCTTTTTTAATGTCCATAATAGGTAAAAAGTATCAAAAACATTCACCATTAAATCACTTGAAAGTTTAAAGCGACTCCTAAATTAGAAAATCATATTAAAGATATAGATCCCTCTGTTCCAAGAAGGAGAGGTATTGATGGAGCACACAACAGTGAAGAGTTCTTTAAAAACGATATTAAAAATAGTCAGTGAATCACCTTCAAAAATTCTAGGTGTAAAAACAGTAGAATACAATATGCCTAAGTTAAATATGGATGGCACCCCTACAGGAGAGTATGGAAATAAAGTATTCACAAACAACATTTATGATCCTAAAATTATAAGTGATAAGGAATTTATTAACCGTGGAATTGAAGCAGCTAATGACGCTAAATTAAAAACTAGTGATGGAGTTCTTTCAAGAGAATGGACAGGTGTTGACAGTAAAGAGATAACTTGGAGAGGATACCATAAAGATGGAGAAATTTCTTCTTTTTTTCCAGAATAAATTAAAGATATACGAGGAGAGATATGTATGCAAAGAGAATTTAGATTAAAAGATGAGGATTTACTAGATTTAACTCATTTCCCTATACAAGCAGTGTTTAATATGGTAGATGATGAAAGATTTTTAAAGGTAATCAATTCAGTTTGTGAAGGAGTAGGATTTGGAGAGGAATATGGCGCATGTACTTTTCCAGGAGATTTGGATGAGTATGATATTGCCAATGGAGATTCATTTGAAGGTGTAGAATTTGCATTATACAGTGGTGATGAGGTAATAATTGATTATCAAACACTTTATCATTATTTAAAAAAATGTGTGAGGATTATTCAAAAAAGTATCCAAACACAATTAAGAGGTTAGAAGACAGTCTTAACAAATTTATTGAATTATACAATATTAATAGGTAGAGACTATTTATAACTTACCCAAAATCATTATAAAAGGTAGAATGTTTCATGATTAGAATTGATTATATGCTAATATTCAATAGAAAGATTTGATGTTTGAAAATTCGCAACAAAATCGCATAATATGTTTAGTGAAATTAACCGATTCATATTTTACTCATTATGTATTAAAGGGGAAATGAAAAAAACTTGGTCAACAGTAGCAGGGTGGTTTAATTAACATGAAAAAAAATACAGATTTTAATAAAAAAGTTTTTGAATATTATATGGCTCTTTATGCTGTAAATGATATAAGATCGACTATAATTACTCTTGTGATTGGGATAGCAGATATATTTGTGCTTTTGCCTGCTTTTGCGAATCCTGTTCAACCGATATATATGTACATAATAGTTCCACCAATTGCTTTTTTAAATGTATGGGCAATATGGATTGTTATAAATCCTAGGAAGCGGCAATTACAATACACTCTATTTCGTGGGGTATTTGGCATCGTATGTTCAGTAGGATTATTAGTTATAACCCAAAAGTTTGCATATGAAATGTTAGGATTACAAACTCCCATCTATTTTGTTTTTTCAGTTGGTTTGTATATTTTTGCTTTGAATCATTATTATAAAAATCATATTAAAAAACTTCAGGAACCAATCAAAAAATCAAAATCATCGAAAAAAAACTCTGGTTTCGGAGTAGTGGCTTTTGTAGGATTGGGTCAACTCGTTGCTAATATCAGTCTTGGTTTTGCAACACAAAAGATGGTAGCAATTGTATTAATGTGTGTATACTCCATGCTTTCATTTATTCTGTTTCATTTCATTATGGAACTCCATAGGTATTATTATTTAAGGAAGCATATAGAAGATGGAGGTAGAACACATGAAACCTTTTAAAGAGGTTTATTGAATTGTAAGTATTGTGATTTATGGAAGGAAACAAAAACTTATGGTTAAAGAACCTGTGATATATGACTATATTGGCTGTTTTTATCCAGAAAGAGGAAAGCTGATATGCAAGCATTTAAAGTTGGGAAATTAGTCACATTCGTTGCAATTATAATACTTCTTGTGGTTGCTATTTTATCTCCTTACAACTTATTTAAAAAGATTTATTTTATTATTGGTGTTCTTATTATTGGCGCAATTTCACTTGGTGCAAATAAATTCTTTGAACTGATACACAGTAAATTTGATAAGAAATGATATTACTTATGTGATATGGAAATTCCCCTCTAAATCATTAAGGATTTAGAGGGGAATTTCCATAATATGATTTTACCGGATTACGTGGAACTAAATTAGTTCATCACTATATTGGTGGTGGTCAAGCTGTTGGTGTTCCGCTGCCACTACATCCTGGTCTTGGAGGGATTCATAACGCAGAAAAAGCGATTGGAGCATGGGAGAAAAGATGCAGTATATGTAGAAATGCTTCAGAAATGTATTGAACATCATACATTAGGCGGTAAATAAAAAAATGAAAAATGAAATGGAAAATTGTTTTGATAAAATAATTAGAGAGTGGAAAGAGTGTAATAATTCATTGCCAAAATCTTTATGGATAGAAGAAGCAGAGACTTTTATCTATGAAGGAGAACCAGATATAGAGGGGTATGTATTCTGGAAACCTTTAGAAAAAAATATAATTCATGATTTTTCTAATATAGAAAAAGATTTGAGGATACAATTACATAATTCAATTAAAGAATATTATAATTCTTATTGGTTTTTAGACTTAGGAGGTAATTATTTAGGTTATGATTTTGAATTAAATCCTGTTATACCAGGAATTGAACTGCATGATTTCTATGTATCTTTACAAGGATACCAAGGCGCACATGATAATCAACTGAATAATATTCCTATTGGTATGAAATTTAATGGTCTCTTGGTAGTTGTAGATAATGAAAATGGACAAGTAAAGTTAGAAGGTTATGAAAGCGGAAGCTTCGAAGTGATCTGTGATAGTTTAGCAGAATTAATTTTAAATCTTTCATAATCAGGAACCTGGTCGAATACAACTTGTAGATTATCAGATACATCACGATACTGGTCATACAGTTGGATATAAAATTTGGGGAAAAGATAGTGATAAATAGGGAGGTTTATAATTATGAACAACATTACATGGATTAATGTAAGTGAGAAAAAAGTTACAGATGAACAAATTGAACAATTAGAAGAGTACTTTGGTATTAAATTTCCTAATGATTTTATTGAGTGTGTAAAGAAATATGATGGTGGCTATCCTACTCCAGATACATTCAATATTCCTAATCAGGATGAAGATTCACTTAATAATCTTTTAACCTTAGACTCTGAGAGAAAAATTTCTATGCTGCAAACATATAATGGTATAAAAGATAGATTGGTAGATAAAGTATATCCTTTTGCTAGAGACCCGTTTGGTAACCTTCTATGCTTTGATTACCGAAATAATCCTCAGTCACCAACAGTCGTATTTTGGGACCATGAGGAAGAAGAAATGGAAGAATCAATCTATCCTGTTTGTTCATCTTTTGCAGAATTACTTGATAGCTTATATGAGTTTGAAGACGAGGACGAATAATTATGAGTAACAAAAGTAAGACTTATGTGAATTACGCATAAGTCTTTTTAATATTATCCCCAAGTTAAGAAGAAGTTTTTATTGTTTTTATAGTAATTAAAATGTACTGTATGAAATGTAAGGGACCATTAGTATGACTTTCTTTATGAAACAATTAAGCTTTTGGCGCAGGCGATCTTCCGTGGTCGTAAGCAGGTGCACCAGTATTACCATCAGCTATACCCCAAGGCTCCCCGTGTGTGTAAGATGAAGACCACCCTTCTCCATGTGTATATTCTGGAGAAGTACCAATATGCCCATCACTAAATACTAAATCAGGTCTTTGTGGTGCAGGTGTGTCACCTTTGTTTAATGCCGAAAATTCTAAGTTGTTACTTATACCAAAAGTCATAATTCCAGCTAACGTTAAACCTGCTATTGTTAATCTAAACTTTTTCATTACTTTAACGCCCCTTTAGCTAATAGTTTTTTCTTTGCTTCATTACTCATATAAAAATATTTACTAGCCTTCACATGATGTTCCTCTGCATAAAATTTATTCGCTAATCGTTCTGCATATTCTTCAATGCAATCCCATAACTCTTCTTTTTTAAAGTATGAAACTCCTGCTAATAAAACAGTTTCTAATTCTGTAGTGTTAGACGTGTTGTTCAATTTTTCTAAGATTTTAAAGCGATATTGATATTCTTTATTTGCTAATTCATTGCAAATGTTTAAGCCTTTTTCGATGAGTTGAGATGCTACTGCCGTTTCGCCTAATTTTAAATTTTCATCTGCTTGTAAATATAGGGCTTTAAAGTGATTTGGTATATTTTCTGTAACCTCTGATAAGTGACGAATTGCTAAAGAGGATAGATTTTGATTTGCATATAATAGTCCGATGTTATTTCTAACACGTAGTAACAATGTTCTTTCATTTTTACTTTTTAGAATATCTATGGCAGTGTTAAAACTTTCTTCGGCTTGTTCAAATTGCCTTAAATCTATACAAGCTAATCCAAAAACATTGTCACATAATGCTACATTAATTTTATAGCCTGTGTGTTTAGAGAAAATATCTTTAGCTATTCGTATGTAATCAATAGCTAAAAGCGGTTTATAGATTTGATAATAAAATGAAGCTAAACGGTAATTAAATTCAGCTCCTTCTACTTCATTCATTGCGTACATTAAAAGTTTTTTCGCCTTCTCAAAATATTCTTTTGCTTCATTATAGTCTGCAAGAATTGTGCTGTGAATAGCTTTGAAGAAGTGATAATAATAGGATAAAAAACTACTATCAGGTATATCAAAGGAGTTAATTTCATTAAAGCTATCTTTTGTAATGTTAAGTCCATCGGTTAGTACTTTATATCTAAAATCTAACAATGAATAGTATAATAATAAATTTTTATCTTCTTTTATACTGGAAAGCCTATCTTCAACTTTTTGTTTTAAGTTTGTTGCTTGTACATTTTAATGTTGTAGTATAGCTTGATACCAGTCATTAAATAATTTTGAAATCTGTTCATTCTCCTTCACTGGAACACGCATATAATCCCTTCCTTTTCTGAATAGTCTTACATTAAATGATAGCAAGAATAGAATATAATGGAAATTAAATTTTGATATTTCTCAACATTTGTTTAACAATTTTATTTTAAAAGAAGAAATTCATTAATGCTTTGTGTTTAGTAAATTCAAACATTCGGCACAGTGGGGGATGAAGAACCCCCCCCACTGATTAAAGTTTCACTTTATCCAATGTATTAAAGAATGTGAGGTGCTCAAAAATGAAAGTAACTACTCAGCCCATAGTTAAAAATGCAAGACAATATAGAGGTAATTGCTAAGAAGCACTCCCCTTAAGTTTCAGATGAAATTAAATGATTGAATATTTATATTTAAATAATCGACTATTTATGCTTTAATATTTATATGTACATAATTGGGATAATTAGGGATTTATATTTAATATGTTTTAAGAAAGGGGAATGTTTTTTATATGGAAACTCCAGAAAATCAATTTAAACGTGCGCTTAATCCTTGGTTCTCCATTTGGACAAAACCACGTGATACAATGAAAGAAATTTTTATATCCAAACCTAAGAATGTGTTTTTACTCATTTTACTAGGCTCATTCGTACAGACTTTAGATCGAGCATCTTCTAAAAATATGGCGGATTCAATAAGTAGTCCAGTTTCAATAATCTCAATGGTTATATTCGGTACCTTCGTTGCTTTCTTAATTTATTATTTTTTGCTACCAGCGTTATTTAATTGGGTGGCAAAAAAACTTGGTGGACAAGGTACCTTTGAAAAAACACGTTACTCAGTTGCCTATTCTTATATCCCTTACGTTTATTCTCTTATATTAGTTTGGGTGCCTTCATTTTTCTTGTTTGGGATAGAAAACTTTACGAGTGAGACACCGGAAATGGATAATAGCATAACTTTAACGATTTTGTTTCTTATTTTTGCCATAATTGATATAGTTATTGGAATTTGGACAATCATTATTTCCTTAAAATGTTTAGGAGAAGCACACCAATTTTCAGCATGGAAAGCATTATTAACAATAATAATATCCTTTATGATTATCATTCTTCCTTTAGTAATAATAGTATTTCTTATAGTAGGGGTTACAATCTTTTAATAATTTATTTGCTTTTTATTTATCCAAACGTTTTCTACTTGCTGTTAGTAATTGTTACAGGGTGAACAATCACATGATTCGGATGTTCCACTTGGCGAAGCGTATGACCTTTATGATCAAATTGATCGCCCGTTACGGCCTGTTTTTCTTATTATCAGTGTTAACAGGAATTTGTGAAGGCAAACTTGAAAATCAAAATATTAAACCATTAAAATCTTAGGGTAGCTGAGTAGATTGTCCTTGTTTGTCCCTTATTTTCCAATTGGAGAATAAGGGACAAATTTTTATGGAGGAGTAAATGCAGCTTTTTACCATTCCCGCCATTCTTCAGTTATATCTTCTTCAGATTCTAAGCCAGCTAATCGTGCTGCTGTATCGATAAATTCATAGAGATCTTCTCTTTCCATTGTTTCGATAAAATGGTCATGTTCGATATTTAGTTCATTTATTTTAATAACTACCTCTTTAACAACTTGCATTACTTCGACTTCGGTTGGATTCTCACCTAATCGCTCTAAATGGTTAATGTAAGTGTCAAGAACTGTATTTGCTGCACTTATATTTTCTTCAGTGAAAAATTCCCCATCTTCATCATACTCAACCCATGAGGTTGTTGGTTTGTTTTTTTTCAATTCATCAAATGTCATGATAACCTCCTAAATGTGTTTTTTGACTTTAATTTCATTCTACATTTTCGATTTGTTTTTCTATCTTTTTAATTTCTCCCATAAAATCGATCATATAATTATCCCCTTATTTAATTTGAAAATTTGATGCTAATTGG